>CANQCL010000010.1 GCA_947589215.1 uncultured Clostridia bacterium | reverse complement strand
GTTCTTTTTTGTATGTGTAGGTATCAAAGTAATCACTTGGTTCAGCGTTTGTATTTAAATTATCAGGCGATGCCATTGCTCCATCTCCAGATATTGTAAGCTTGCCTGTTGAACTGTCAAAACTCCATTTTACACCTTCTCCGCAATCTCCCGAATCAGTTTCAGCCGATACCGTCATTGCGCCTGTAACCGCTGTTACCATCATTGCCAATGATGCCAGCAATGATATGAATTTTTTTAACTTCATTTTTAATTCCTCCAAAAGTTCCTATAAATATTTATTTTCGCAGACTGAGGACGTTACAAACAGCAAAGTCGCCTGCCTTTCTTTGCTGTATTAAAATTTCCAATCACCTCCAAAACACAAAAAGACGCAGTTATCCTAATGTCATAACTACGTCGTAAATCCAATACTAGATTTTAAAGAAATATTTTGTGAAATATTTTGTGCACAACTAATAAAGGTTAGGCGTAATGCCCCCCCCCCCTGTTAAAAATTGGGAGTTTATCGTACACATAAATATCACTCCTTTGTTAAAGTATCTACATTATAACAAATTTCGACAGGGGTGTCAAGGGGTTTTTGATAAAAAATTCATTATCCATTTTCCATTGTCAATTATCAATTATCACACTGAAAATGCTGATAATCCTTATCTTTTTCCCAGTTTCCGCCCCATTGAAAGCCAAAGCTTTTGAATACCTTATAGCAGTAATCCTTCTTATCGATCTTATGACTAAAGCTACGGCTCCTGTCAGCATACGGCTCGCCTGCGGCTGGCATAATTCTGCCGTTTGCAATATACGGATTGTATAAAGGATTTATGTCAATTGCTAAACCGTATGAGTGATTAGACAGAATATCAGTGTGAGCAATGTTTCTGTAACAAAAGCAGGAAGAGTTATTATCTGTCATTGATTTCTCGTCGTCAGCGCCGTAGTTGTCAATAAGCCGTATCTTTTCAATCATATACCTGCGGTCGTACAGCTTTTTGAATATCCTACAAAGGTCTTTGGCTATTTTTCTGTTGCATATTATCTCCCCTACTTTGGTTTCGTTATCAAAGCCAAAATACAACACATTTAGATAGAAAAGCTCATTTCTTGAAATTTTACAGCCCTTGCTCTTTACGGTTTCACTGTCAGGAAAAGAT
Organism: uncultured Clostridia bacterium; assembly: GCA_947589215.1. GTDB lineage: Bacteria > Bacillota > Clostridia > Oscillospirales > Ruminococcaceae > UMGS1601. Next base: position 71,554 of record CANQCL010000010.1, on the reverse strand, counting down.
TTACCCTGCATATTGTTCCATATCTTATCAGGTATAGGCTCATATGTGAACCCATGTGAAACAGTTATCTTTTCATTCACTTTTAAAAGTCTGCTTTTTCTTATTTTATCGTAAATTCGCTCAAAAGCAAATGAAACAATCAGCGCAATCAGAACTCCCTCAACTGCTCCTGCAATAACATCACTCGGATAGTGTACGCAGAAATAAACCCGTGAGAAAGCGATAAGTATTGCCGCTGCCAAGCCAAACAAGCCATTCTTTTTGAAGTATTTTATCAACACTGCCGCAGCAGCAAATGAAGATGAAGCGTGTCCCGACGGAAAAGACGCTCCCGAAGGCTTAGATATAATTGTTTTTAAAGCATTGTCTGTTATGAAAGGTCTTGCTCTGTCGACAATTATTTTTAAAACCAGATTATTAATAAGTGCAGTTATTCCTAAAGAAATCAGAAGAATAAAACCAACCTTTCTTGTTCTCCTGAAAAGCAGCAAAACCAGAGATACAACGATCCAAAGAATCCCTCCGCTGCCTATATGACTGAAAAAAGCAAAAAAGTCGTTTAAAAACTCAGTCCTAATAGAAATCAGATAATTTAACACACTATTATCAATATTAAGAATTGCCTCCATCTTATATTCCCCATTCAAAATTTATTTGTAAACTACCCAAAACCAATAAATAAAAATATACTGATAATTATTATAGCATAAACTTCAGTATTTAACAAGTATTGATTGAAAAAATAAATAGTGTTATAATAATCTTACAAAAATAAGTATGCAATAAATTTTTTGGAGACTTTTATGTTTAAATTAGCAAGATTTTTAAAAGAATATAAAATACAAAGTATACTAGGTCCTATTTTCAAAATGACTGAGGCGTCTTTTGAGCTTCTTGTACCTATCGTTATGGCGAAAATAATAGACGTTGGAATCTATAACTTAGACAGAGCTTACATTTACAGAATGGGTGCTGTTTTGATTCTTCTCGGACTTTTAGGATTAATAAGCTCTCTAACTGCGCAATACTTTGCCGCAAGAGCGTCAATGGGCTTCGGAACTAAATTAAGGACAAGCCTTTTTTCTCATATAAACGCATTTTCTCACAAGGAACTGGACGAAGTAGGAATCGGCGCTTTAATAACAAGGCTTACTTCTGATATAAACCAAACGCAGACAGGAGTTAATATGATACTCAGACTGTTTTTGCGTTCACCGTTTATAGTGCTCGGAGCAATCGTTATGGCTTTTACAATTAATGTTAAGCTCACTTTGATATTTTTACTTTTCACTCCTGTTATTTCATTAGTCATATACATTATTATGTCTAAAACTATACCAATATATAAAACGGTTCAGACAAAACAAGATGAAATTTCAACAATAACCCGTGAAAATCTGTCGGGTATCAGAGTCATAAGAGCGTTTTCAAAAGAAAAGTTTGAACAAAAGCGCTTTGCTGATACAAGCGACAGCCTTCTGAGAGAACAGCTTCTGGCAGGGAGAATTTCAGCGCTTTTAAACCCTGCTACTTATGTTTTAGTAAACATAGCAACTATACTTATCATATGGTTCGGAGGTGTTTTCACCTTTAAAGGAGCAATAACTCAAGGAGAAGTAATTGCGCTTGTAAGCTATATGTCACAAATACTTCTTGCGCTTGTTGCGCTTGCAAATCTTATTGTAATAATCACAAAGGCACAGGCTTCGGCTGTTAGAATAAATGATATTTTCAATATCCAGCCGAGCCTTACAGATGATAACGCTGTTATTGATAACATAACACAATATGATAACGGCGTTCCAATAATTGAATACAAAAACGTCTGCTATTCGTATTATGAAACCGCAGAAAAATATGCATTAAAAAATATAAGCTTTAAAGTATCAATCGGCGAGACTGTCGGTATTATAGGAGGTACGGGAGCAGGAAAATCAACTCTTATAAACCTTATGCCGAGATTTTTTGACGTTAGCGACGGTGAGATACTTCTAAACGGACATAATATAAAAGACTATACTTTCGAGGCTCTAAGAAAAAACATTTGCGTTGTTGCACAAAGGTCTATGTTGTTCAAAGGCACTATCCGTGACAATATAAAGTGGGGAAAGAAAGACGCGTCTGATGAGGAAATATGGCAAGCTATCAATGACGCTCAGGCTTATGATTTTGTCAAGGAGAAAGGATTGGATTTTGAAATAACACAAAGCGGACAAAATCTTTCAGGAGGTCAAAAGCAAAGACTTTCTATAGCCCGCGCATTAGTTGCAAAGCCAAAGATACTTATCTTAGACGACAGCTCAAGCGCCCTTGATTTTGCAACCGACGCAAATCTAAGACGTGCCTTGAGACAAAACAATTACAAACGTACTACCTTTATCGTTTCACAAAGAGCAACTGCAATAAAAGATGCTGATTTTATAATCGTTCTTGACAACGGAGAAATTGCAGGAATCGGAAAGCACAGCGAACTTTTGAAAAATTGTGAAACATATAAGGAAATCTGCCGCTCTCAGCTTTCAAAAGCAGAGCTTAATGAAGATTAATTTTATTATAGCAGGTGGTGAAAAGAGTGAAAGCCAAAATAGAAAATTCTCAAAACACTAAAGAAATAGTAAAAAAGTTGTTTAAATATATTCGCCCTTACAGACGTTATCTGATTACGGCGCTTATTCTATCGGTCATAACTGTGGCATTTACCCTTTTAGCGCCGATACTTATGGGAAACGGCATTGACCTTATAATCTCAAAAGGAAATGTAAACTTTCAAAAGCTAAAAAGGATTATTATACTAATAATTTTAGTTATAGCTATAACGGCTATTGCTCAGTGGCTTATGAACCTATGCACAAACAAACTGACCTACAATACTGTTCGTGATATAAGGCTCGACGCTTTTGCAAAACTTGAAAAGGTTCCTGTAAGTTATGTTGACAACTCGTCTCAGGGCGATTTGATAAGCAGAATAGTAACAGATATCGACCTTGTTTCTGACGGTCTGCTTATGGGGTTTACTCAGCTATTTTCAGGAGTTATAACTATTCTTGCGACAATAGGCTTTATGATTTCAATTAATCTGAAAATAGCCCTAATCGTTATTATCATCACTCCCCTATCTTTTTTTGTAGCGTCGTTTGTTGCAAAAAGAACATTCAATATGTTTCAGGCACAGTCAATAAAAAGAGGCGAAATGACAAGCCATATTAACGAAATGATAACAGGGCAAAAAATAGTCAAGGCATACAACTACGAAAACGAATCAAAGAAAAGGTTTGAAAAAATAAACGGCGAACTTGAAATTGTCGGAGTAAAAGCACTTTTCTTCTCTGCAATAACAAACCCTGCGACCCGTTTTATAAACGGTCTTGTTTATTCCGGCGTTGGAATTTTTGGTGCAATTTTCGCTATAGGCGGTTATATAAGCGTAGGACAGCTTTCTGCGTTTTTGACCTATGCAAACCAGTATACAAAACCATTTAATGAAATCTCAAGCGTTATAACAGAACTCCAATCTGCCTTTGCGTCTGCAAAAAGGGTTTTTGAGATTATAGAAGCAGATGAAGAGCAAAGCGACGACGGATTTTATACTTTAGAAAAAGTTGACGGAACACTGAGCCTTAAAGATGTTTCTTTCAGCTACACTCCCGACAGACCGTTGATCAAAAACTTAAATCTTGACGTTCGCAAGGGAGAGCGAATAGCCATTGTAGGACCTACCGGTTGCGGAAAAACCACGCTTATAAATCTTCTTATGAGGTTTTATGACGTCACAGGCGGCAGTATTAAAATAAGCGGAAAAAACATTAAAGAAATCACACGTCACAGCCTGCGGCAAAGCTTTGGTATGGTTCTTCAGGAGACATGGCTGTCTAAAGGGACAATAAAAGAAAACATAGCGTTCGGAAAACCGAATGCCAGTGACGAAGAAATTATCGCCGCCGCTAAGAACGCTCACGCTCACAGCTTTATTCAAAGACTTCCCAAAGGCTATGATACCGTAGTTTCAGACGACAGCGAAAATCTTTCAAGCGGTCAGAAACAGCTTTTATGTATAGCGAGAGTAATGCTTACGCTTCCGCCTATGCTTATACTCGACGAGGCGACCTCGAACATAGATACACGGACAGAAAAGCAAATTCAATCAGCCTTTGAAAAAATGCTTAAGGGCAGGACCAGTTTTATTGTTGCTCACAGGCTTTCAACAATAAAAAATGCCGACTGTATTTTAGTTATGAATAACGGAAATATAGTCGAGCAAGGAAACCATAATGAACTTTTATCAAAAAACGGATTTTATTCAAAACTCTACAACAGCCAGTTTGAAAGAAGCTAAATAAATATAATTATCAAAAAAGACCGCTTTAAATTTACACTTGTAAAGATAAACGGTCTTTAATTATTTCTTTTAACTTTAATTTCCTAACCTACACCAGATCAAAAATTATTTTTTATAAACCTCCAGCCGTCTGCTGTCATTTCATCAAGAGAATACTTAGCCTCCCAGCCGAAAAGCCTTTTCGCCTTGTCCGTGTTCGCATAGCAAGTCGCTATGTCTCCTGCACGTCTCGGCTTTATCTCATAAGGCAGCTCTTTTCCGCAAGCCTTTTCAAAGCTGTGAAGAACATCAAGTACGCTAGAGCCTTTTCCAGTGCCCAAGTTCACAGCCTCAACGCCAGTATTTTCAAGAACATATTTTAATGCACATAAATGACCCATAGCTAAGTCGCATACATGAATATAATCACGCACGCCCGTACCGTCAGGGGTATCATAATCGTCTCCGAAAACATTAAGCTGAGGAAGCTGACCTACCGCTACCTTTCCTATATACGGAAGCAGATTGTTAGGTATGCCGTTCGGGTCTTCGCCGATAAGACCGCTCTTGTGAGCGCCTATTGGGTTGAAATACCTAAGCAGAGAAACGCTCCACTCATTGTCTGATACATAAACATCACGCAAGATCTGCTCTATCATAACCTTTGTGTATCCGTATGGGTTTGTAGCAGACGTTGGCATATCCTCAACAAACGGCACACGATTATTAACTCCGTATACTGTAGCCGACGACGAGAATACTATCTTTTTGCAGCCGTGCTTTTTCATAGCCTTGATAAGCATAAGGCTTCCCGTTATATTGTTGTGATAATACTCAACAGGCTTCTCGACCGACTCGCCTACCGCTTTCAGCCCTGCAAAATGAATTACAGCGTCTATTTTGTTTTCATCAAATATCTTTGAAACGCCGTCTATGTTGAGCAAGTCCTCTTCATAGAATTTAAAATCCTTGCCTGTTATCTGCCTTATCTTATCCAGAACCTCAGGCTTTGAGTTGCTGAAATTATCAACTATAATAGCACTGTAACCGCTATCCAAAAGTTCTACGACCGTATGGCTTCCTATAAAGCCTGCTCCGCCTGTTACCAATATTGTTTCTTTCATAAAAAATACCTATCCTTTTTCTGATTGACAAAAATGCGGTATTTTGTCTTTTGTTATTCTACCATAATACACATAATTTTGCAATAAGTTTTTTTATATCTTGATTAAGATACTATGCTGAAATATGTCTTTATACTAAAGCGCCGGAGCAGTTTAACTGCTCCGGCGTTTCATTATATCTTATTGCTGATATTCATCATCATAATCAAATTCATATTCATCATACACATATGGATATATATATGTATCAGAAATAATATGCTGGTTTTTAATCCTTTCAAAATTATGCTTGTTTGCATTAACATTCTCAACACTAGACCAGTAATAACATTGATAGCCATATCTACTCCATACCGCATCGAGCATATCAAAATTTTCATCTTCAGAAAGTACATCTATATAGCACAAATATTTGTCACCCAACTTAAAAACAGCATGGCTTATATCATCATTATAATTCTGAATAGTATTCTTTTTCCCTTTTTCAAGATCATAAGAAGAATATCTTTGACCATTATTGATATTAATTATAACATTATTATCAGATATAAATATATTGCTTATGCCTCCGTCAGATACGCCGTCTAAAATAGTTTTCGGCTTTTTATCAGTACTTACAAGACTGACTGTCGAGTATTTGTCTTTACAAATCAGAATATCATTATATACTGCACATATTTTAGGTACATAATTTAGTCCAAATTTATACTTAACAGAACTGCTCTCGTTTGTGCTATTATCTACCTTATATACCTTAGGATCTCTCTTCCAATTACTGTTGAAATATAAATATGTAAAGTCGTTATCAACTCTAACATCTACAAGCTCCATTTCTGATTCTTCCAGCAGCTTTTTTGTTATGCCTGTTTTTAAATCTATATTTTGTACTACAGTTTTGCTTTGATAGGTGTCCATTGTAAATATTAAAGAATTATTTTTAACATATACATTATTAATGCCATAATATCCAAATTCCTCATTGACAACTTTAAGGGTTATAGTTGAGATTTTTGTTGTATCTTCACCCTTTAAGTTAGTTCTGTAAAGCGTGTAACTGTAATTTTGTTTTTGTTTATCAAAAGTACGCTTTAAAAAGTAAATCATATTCTTATATTCAAAAGCAAACTCTATAGCTGCACGTTCAGGATAAAATTCAAGTGAATCCTTATCTAAGCCTTTAAAATAAATAGTTTGGCTCTTGTTACTTCCATACTCCCAAAAGTCAACTAAATCAATATCTTCTACTTGCTCAAACCTTACCGAACCCTTTTCAGAAAACGACATTCCTGTATTAAGGTCTATTTTAACGCTTTCTTCTTCGTAATCATCAATATTATACGAGCTGTTTGCACTTAGAGGTTTTGCATCATCTGTATTTGGCGTTGAAACGCAGCCCGATATGCTAAAAAGCATTGTACAAATGCACAATACAGCTATTAGTCTTTTAAAAATCCTTTTCATTATACTGCCTCCTTATTCAAGATTAAGCTTTGACTTGATTATCTTGTTTGTCACAAAGAAACAAACCAAACCGATAACAACTATTACCGCTAAAATAATCGCCAGCGTTATATTAATAACGTTCACCATTAATACATTATCCCAAGTCAGCCAATCAACAAATACTGCAACGCCTGCGCTTATAAAAGACAACACATTGACAATACCTATGTAAATTATGATAGAAAGCAGAACCTTTTTTCTGTTTGCCATATTACCTATTGCAAATGCAACGTAAAACATAAGAATATTGAAAAATAAAGCAGCTATGATTAACACTGCAAGAATTGTAAGAGTCAGCCTTAAATTAACAATACTGCTGATTGCAAAATCCATCAAACTTATCTGAGTGTTCTCAATACCAAATGAGATCCTTAAACCGTTCAAAGCGTTTGTAAGCAAATCACCGGCTACCATTATAAACCCTGAAACAAATAAAACGATATAACTGAAAACCGTATACAATACGCCTACCAACAGTTTTGAAATTATTATCGAGCTTGACTTAACAGGCAGTGTGTTTGTAAGATAGCCTTCGTCTGTAAACACGCTCTTATAAAACCGATAAATTGAAATAAACTGTCCCGAAACGCACACACTTATTATAATAAGCACAAAAATCACGGTGATAACGCCGAATACTATATTGAGCACAAGAGAATCGTCTTTATACTGCATTATCTCCATCAAAATACGCTCAACTACCGCAAAGAATATTACCCCTATAAACAAAGGAAGATAAAGCCTTCCCGACGCCTTGAATTCTGTTTTAAATAACTTTCCTAACATCTGAATACCTCCCTGAACAGTTCGTCGACAGATTTTCCGCTTTCCTCACGTATCTCGTCTACTGTCTTGTGAATTTTTAAATTACCGTTTTGAATCATAATAACATCGTCCAGAACCGTTTCAATATCCTGAATCAGGTGAGTGGATATTATTACAGCTGCCTCAGGATTGTAGTTTGTGATAATAGTGCGGAGAATGTAGTCTCTTGCCGCAGGATCGACGCCTGCTATAGGCTCGTCAAGCAGATAAAGCTGAGCCTCTCTGCTCATAACAAGAATAAGCTGTAGCTTTTCCTTAGTACCCTTTGACATTGCCTTTATTCTCTGATTAAACTTGATCCCCAGATTGTCAAGCATAGTTTTTACCTTTTCAAGATTGAAGTCCTCATAGAAGTTCTCAAACATCTTTATTATGTCGATAACTCTCATCCAGTCGGGAATATATGTACGCTCCGGCAGATAGGATACTATCTTTTTTGTGTTTATTCCTATCTTCTCTCCGTTTACCGTAAGCTCTCCCGAATTTTGCTTGAGCAGACCTGCTATCAGCTTTATAAGAGTTGTCTTACCGCTTCCGTTAGGTCCAAGCAGACCTATTATCTGCCCCTTATTTACAGATAAATCAAGATTGTTAAGCGCAACAAGACTGCCGTATTTCTTTGTAAGCCCTGTGCATTTTAAAATTTCACTCATTTTAGAAGTCCTCCTTATTTATAAGTTCTATTGTTTCTTTTTTGGTTATTCCCAGCTTTTTAATCTTTCCGCAAAACGTCTCTACCTCATTGGACGCAAGCTCCGTTCTTAAATCTTTAATCAGCTTTTCGTCGTCTGTTATATAGTTCCCCGACGTTCGCCTGGAAGATATAAGTCCTTTTTTCTCAAGCTCGCTCAAAGCCTTTTGCATAGTGTTAGGATTGACCTGCGCCTCGCCTGCTAAATCCCTTACAGACAACAGCTTTGTTCCCATTGTGTATGTGCCGTTGAGAATCCGCATCTCAAGCTCTTCCACAAGCTGAATGTAAACCGGTCTGTCATTTTTAATTTCCCAAGCCATAATTAAACCTCCCTCTCTCATTAATGAAGTCTGTCTTATGCTAAATACTATATATACAGTTCTATGTCGGCATCTTATAACTGTATTATTGATTTAATACAATAATACACTATTATTTTTACTTTGTCAACCCCTTTTAGAAAAAATTATTGAAATTTTTTAATGAGAATTATGCAAAATACTGTTTTATATATAAATTATAACAAAATATTTGCAATTTTTTATTTTTCACTTGCAAAAAGGAAAATTTTATGATAGAATAACTATATCGTGCTAAAGCGTCAAAAGACCGGTGTAATCACAGTCTTTTGAGCAAGCGGCATAAAATTAATAAATGGGAGGGCTTAAACAATGGAGTTTAAGAATGCGTACCTTAAAAAGGTATACGAAAAGGTTGAGGCAAGAAATCCCGGTGAAAAGGAATTTCTTCAAGCAGTAAAAGAGGTTCTTGAGAGCTTAGAGCCTGTTGTCGAGAAGGACAAATCATACGAGACAAACGGCATTATCGACCGTATCGTTGAGCCTGAAAGATTAATTCAGTTCAGAGTATCTTGGGTTGACGACAACGGAAATGTACAGGTAAACAGAGGTTTTAGATGTCAGTTTAATTCAGCTATCGGACCATACAAGGGCGGTTTAAGACTTCACCCTACAGTATGTGCATCAGTTATTAAATTCTTGGGCTTTGAGCAGATATTCAAAAACAGCCTGACTGGTCTTCCGATCGGAGGCGGTAAGGGCGGTTCTGACTTCGACCCTAAGGGCAAATCTGACGGTGAGGTTATGAGATTCTGCCAGAGCTTTATGACAGAGCTTTCAAAACACATCGGCGCTGACACCGACGTACCTGCCGGAGACATAGGAACAGGCGCTAGAGAGATCGGTTATATGTTCGGTCAGTATAAGAGACTAAGAAACGAGTTCACAGGCGTTCTGACAGGTAAGGGATTAAGCTATGGCGGTTCTCTTGCAAGAACAGAGGCTACAGGATACGGCTGCTGCTACTTCACAGACGAAATGTTAAAGTGTATGAAGAACGAGAGCTTCAAGGGCAAGACAGTTGTTATCTCAGGTTCAGGAAACGTTGCTATCTACGCTACAGAAAAGGCTACTCAGCTCGGCGGAAAGGTAGTTGCACTGTCTGACTCAAACGGATACATCTATGACGCTAACGGAATCAACCTTGACGTTGTTAAGCAAATCAAAGAGGTTGAAAGAGGAAGAATCAAAGAATACTGCAACAGAGTTGAGGGTGCAGAGTACCACGAGGGCTGCTCGGGAATCTGGAACATTCCTTGCGATATTGCACTTCCCTGCGCTACACAGAACGAGCTTAACGGTTCTGCTGCTGACACGCTTATCAAGAACGGCGTAATAGCTGTTGCTGAGGGAGCTAATATGCCGTGTACTCCTGACGCTGCTGAAAAGTTTGTTGAGGCAGGCGTTCTGTTCGGACCTGCTAAGGCTGCAAACGCAGGCGGTGTTGCTACATCAGCTTTGGAAATGAGCCAAAACTCAGAGAGACTTTCTTGGACATTTGAGGAAGTTGACGCTAAACTAAAAGACATTATGGTAAACATCTTCCACAACTCATACAATGCATCAAAAGAGTACGGTCACGAGGGTAACCTTATCTTCGGTGCTAACATTGCAGGCTTCTTAAAGGTTGCAGATGCTATGAAGTGGCAAGGCGTTGCTTATTAAAATTAATATTTGCATAAAATTAGGACCGAGTTTTCACTCGGTCCTTTTTATTTATATGTTTTTTCAAGTAAATCAATGTATAATATGCCATATTGGGATATTTATGTTATATAAATGTGGTATACTTTTGTAAGAGGGAAAAAAATTGGTGGAGGAGTTGGTTTTATGTGGAAAATACAAAAAGGATATGAATCAATAAGCAAATCGTTCCGATTGCCTATAGAAATTGTAAATTTACTTGAGAATCTTGCATATGAAAATAATTTATCTCTCAATCAATTGGTAATACAATGCTTGAATTTTGCAATAGATAATTTGGAAAACTCAAACGATGATGTAAAAATAAAATAAACACTATTGAACCTTTATCCCTAAAGATAATTAGTGAATATAAAATTATAATACTAGTTCCATTAACAAATGATATATTTAGCACAACAGTGTGTAAAGGAATTTAAAACTTCTAAAGGTAAGATTGAAGTTAAAATTGAGGACAAAAAATAAATAAGAGCGTACCCTAACAGTACGCTCTTATTTTTACAAACTTCTCCTTGACTTTTTTCATAAAATATGCTATATTTGTAGTTACTCAAAAAACAAATGTGCTCAGGAGGTGGACTTGTTGGATTATAATAATGACGGGAAATTGGTCGTTGTTAATTCATCGGTCTTGCCTGAGATAATATTAAAGGTTCTTGAAGCAAAGCGGATAAAAGCCAGAGGCGAGGTTAAGTCCTCCGCTGACGCTTGCAGAAAAATCGGAATTTCAAGAAGTGCATATTATAAATATAAGGACTCTGTTTTCGCCTATGAGGAAAAGCTGACAAATAAGATTGTTTCGCTTTACCTCGTTCTAAAAGACGAAAAGGGCGCTTTGTCATCAATTCTGACAAATCTTTACGAAATGGGCGCAAATATACTTACCGTCAATCAGAACATTCCCATTGATTCTGTTGCGACGGTAACGGTTTCTGTAAAACTTGAAAGCGATACGCTTAATGCAGTAAATATAAAAAACGAACTCTCAAAACTGAGCAGTGTTGTTGATATTAAAATTATAAGCGGAGAGTAACAAAATTGATTCATTCACGCAAGTGAGGTAATAAATCACCGTAATAACTAAATATCAAATCTGAAAGGAAAATCAAAATGAGTAAAATAGCAGTAATTGGATATGGTGTTGTTGGTTCGGGAACGGTCGAGCTGTTTGAAACTAACAAAAAGTCAATATGCGAAAAAGTCGGAAGAGACATCGAACTTGGATATATACTAGATTTAAAGGACTTCCCCGACTCGCCTTTCGCAGATAAAATGACAAAGGACTTCACCGATATTCTGAACGACAATGAAGTCGAGGTCGTTGCCGAGCTTATCGGAGGACTTCATCCTGCATATGAATTTACCAAACAGCTTTTAGAAAAGGGCAAAAGCGTTGTAACCTCTAATAAAGAGCTTGTTGCCGCAAAGGGTGCAGAACTTCTTAAAATTGCAAACGACAACAATGCCAACTATCTTTTCGAGGCGTCGGTCGGCGGAGGAATACCTATCATACGACCGCTTCACAAATGCCTTGCAGGAAACGAAATAGAGCAGATTTCCGGTATATTAAACGGAACGACTAACTTTATTCTTACAAAGATGATAAAGGAGCAAATGAGCTTTGACGATGCGCTCAAGCTTGCTCAGGATAACGGCTACGCAGAAGCTGATCCTACCGCTGATATAGAAGGTCACGACGCTTGCCGAAAAATCTGTATACTGGGTTCGCTTGCATACGGAAAGCACATTTATCCTGAAAATGTTCACTGCTCAGGGATAAAGAACATATCCTTAGTAGACGTTGAATACGCTTCAAACGCAGGATATTCAATAAAGCTTATTGGTTCGGTAAAGCCGAATGACGAAGGAAAGCTCGTGGCAATAGTTTGCCCTATGCTTGTTCCTAAGAACGATATTCTTTCAAATGTCAACGGAGTATACAACGCTATCTGCGTTACGGGAAACGGCGTCGGAGACGTTGTGTTCTACGGTCAGGGGGCAGGAAAGCTGCCTACTGCTTCGGCAGTTGTGGGAGATATTATTGACGCGCTTAAGCATCAGCAGCGAGTGCTGGCTCTTTCTTGGGACGAATCAAAAGGCGACAACAGCTTTATGACTTCTTATAAAGAATCTAAAACTGCTATGTATATTCGCATCGAGTGTGACGACGCTGATAACTTTAAGCGTTCACTTTCAACGGTTTTCGGCAAGGTAATATTTATAGAGCGTGAGAACCGACCAGATAATGAGCTTGCATTTATCACCAAGACAATGGTTGAGAAGGACATAGATACCGAGCTTACAATTCTTTCTCACTCAGCTAAAATACTGAGCAAAATAAGATTATATTGATTTTATTAAGGAAAATAATATGATAAAAATAAAAATCCCTGCAACAAGCGCTAATCTTGGTGCAGGTTATGATTCACTGGGTCTTGCTCTTGATTTTTACAATCAAGTCAATATGGAGGAATCAGACTCTATAGATATTACGTCTCTTGACGGGGTCAGTATTCCAACAGATAAAACAAACCTGGTTTACAAGTCGGCAAGCGATTTGTTCAAGGTCTGCGGAAAGACCCTAAAAGGCTTAAAGCTCGAACAGACAAACAACATTCCAATGGCAAGAGGCTTGGGCTCGTCATCGGCTTGCATTGTCGCAGGTCTGGTTGGAGCAAACACGCTGCTAAACAATCCACTTTCCACCGATGATTTAGTAGACATTGCCGCTCAAATAGAGGGGCATCCCGACAACACTGCTCCTGCTCTTTTAGGTGGAATTGTCACCGCAGTTTTTGACGGGAAGAAAGTTCACTGGGTAAAGCAAGAGGTTTATACAAAGCTTAAATTTGTTGCAATCATCCCCGACTTTGAGCTTAAAACTGACAAAGCAAGAGCCTGTATCCCGAAAGAGATTTCTCACAAAGACGCAGTTTATAATCTATCCCGTGCGGCACTGTTTTCCGCTTCACTGCTGACAGGTAAGTTTGAAAATCTCCGAACAGCGGTCCACGACAGGCTTCACCAGCCCTACAGAATGAAGCTTATCCCTCATTGCCGAGAGGTGTTTGATATAGCATATAATCACGGTGCATACGGCGTCTACATTAGCGGAGCAGGTCCTGCCGTTATGGCTATAGTTGACGACAATAACGATTATTTTCGAGGAAAGGTTGAGTTTTCTCTCAATACTGCAGGTTTAGGCAACTGGACAGTACACGAATTTCACATTCACAATTCGGGTGTTATGGTGTTATGATAAAACGAAGAACTCCCCTAGCTTATCTTTATGATAAGTTAAGGGAGTTCTTTTTTATTGCTAGAAATTAAATGTAGGGTATAAACTGCAAATTTGAACCGCTTGCATTTTGTCTACTTATTAGAGTACATTTTCTCATAGTAATCCTTATACTCTCCGCTGATGATTTTTTCCCACCAGCTCTTGTTATCTAGATACCATTGAATGGTCTTTTTGATACCGTCCTCAAACTTAGTTTCGGGAAGCCAGCCAAGCTCATTGTGAATTTTTGTAGGGTCTATAGCATATCTTAGGTCGTGTCCCTTTCTATCGGCAACATATGTGATAAGCTCCTCGCCCTTTCCCAACTCCTTGAGAATAATTTTTACAATCTCAATATTAGTCTTCTCATTGTGACCGCCGATATTGTAAACCTCTCCTACCGTTCCCTTGTGGATAATTAAATCAATAGCCTTGCAGTGGTCCTCCACATAAAGCCAGTCACGGACATTTTCACCCTTTCCGTAAACAGGCAGAGGCTTGTTGTGCAGGGTGTTTATTATCATCAAAGGAATAAGCTTCTCAGGAAAATGATAAGGACCGTAGTTGTTAGAGCATCTGCTTATCGTTACAGGAAGTCCGTAGGTTCTGTAATAAGCGCCTACAAGCAAATCCGCAGAAGCCTTTGATGCAGAATAAGGCGAGCTTGTGTGTATAGGTGTTTCCTCAGTAAAGAACAAATCAGGTCTGTCAAGAGGTAAATCGCCGTAAACCTCATCTGTTGAAACCTGATGATAACGCTCAATTCCGAATTTTCTGCAAGCGTCCATAAGCGTTTGTGTTCCCAAAATATTAGTGTTTAGAAAAATACTTGGGTCTTCAATGCTTCTGTCAACGTGGCTCTCCGCCGCAAAGTTGACAACGATATCTGGGTGTTCCTCCTCAAACAGCTTAAATACTGCCTCTCTGTCAGTTATATCAGCCTTTACAAATCTGAAATTAGGGTTGTCCGCAACACTTTCAAGCGTCTCCAGATTTCCGGCATAGGTCAAACAGTCAAGGCATATGATCTTATAATTCGGATATTTTTTAAGCATATAATGTACAAAGTTTCCTCCGATAAAACCCGCTCCGCCTGTTACAATGATTTTCTTCATAATATATTTAGCTCCTTTGTAAGCTTTCTTAAACTATATTTTCCTCAGACAGCGATATCAGATACTGACCGTAATCTGTTTTTTCAAGCTCCTTGCCGAGCTCTTTTAGCTGTTTGCTAGAGATAAATCCCTTTCTCCACGCAATTTCCTCAATGCAGCTTATATAAAAGCCCTGCCTTGACTGAACAGCTTCAACATACTCAGCCGCTTTCAACAGCCCCTGAGGAGTTCCCGTATCGAGCCACGCCATTCCTCTGCCAAGAGTTACGACCGAAAGTCTGCCATCTTCTAGGTAAGCATTATTCACGGAAGTTATCTCAAGCTCTCCTCTCGCCGACGGCTTAACATTTTTGGCAATCTCGACAACCTTATTGTCGTAGAAATACAGTCCCGGAACAGCGAAATTTGACTTTGGATTTTCCGGCTTTTCCTCGATTGAGACTACCTTGTTGTTCTCATCAAACTCAACAACGCCGAATGCCTTTGGATTTTTAACAGGATATCCGAAAACCGTTGCTCCGTCGTTTTTATCAATTGCCCTTGCAAGCAGCCTTGAAAAATCCTGACCAAAGAACACATTGTCCCCCAAAATCAAGCATACGCTGTCGTCACCGATAAACTCCTCTCCTATTATAAACGCTTGAGCCAAACCTTTGGGCTCAGGCTGTATTTTATACTCTATTGAAACACCTATCCTTGAACCGTCCCCTAAAAGCTCCTCATACTGAGAAATAGCCTCAGGCGTTGAAATTATAAGTATCTCTCTTATCTTTGCCAGCAAAAGTACAGACAAAGGATAGTAAATAAGCGGTTTATCATATACAGGAAGAAGCTGTTTTGAAACGACTTTAGTCATAGGATAAAGCCTTGTTCCGCTTCCGCCTGCAAGAATTATACCTTTCATTTTGCGTCCTCCTTTATTCGGGCAGGATTTCCGTATGCAGTAACATTATCTTGTATATTTTTTATCACAACAGAACCTGCACCAATAATTACATTTTCACCTATATTTATATGGTCTATTACAGTAGCTCCTGAACCTATCCATGTACTGTTGCCTACGTAAACCCCTCCGCACAAAACCGAATTTGGCGAAAGATGAACGCCATCAGCCACAAAGCAGTCATGCTCTACCGTAACTTGAGAATTTATAATAACTCCCCTGCCGATTTTTGCATTGGCGTTGATAATTGATGACCCGAGAACAACGCTTCCCTCTCCAATAGAAGAAAAACCACTCACATACGCTGTTTTGTGCTTAATACAGGGAAGATCAAACCCAATACTTTTCAAATAGTCTATAGTTTTAAGCCTGTAGGCATTGTCTCCAACTGCAACCACAGCGTTTTTATATTCGTCTAAGAAGTTTTTGGCTTCATCTACCTTGCCAATTACCGAGAAGCCCAAAACTTCCTTTACACCGAAGTCCTCCAAAACTGCTATTTTATCATACTCACCGCCGCTTAGAAGTGCGTCTATAACAGATTTAGCATGCCCTCCTGCGCCGATAACCAAAATACTCTTACTCATTTATTACTATGCTCTATAAAGAGCAGACCTCCTATATCTGCATATTACATTATGAATTTGGGCTTATTGCTTGATATTACTATCGTTTTTCTTATTACTCTTTGAAAAAGTAAAAAACTTCATAATTAAAAACGTCAAAGGTATTCCAATAGCCGACGCTAATAAAATCGCAAGTATTTTCGGCAATCCTGCGAGATTATATACAAGAAAAAACGAAATATTCTGAATTATAAAATTAGGAACATAAGAAATACAGAACTTTATATATTTTATAAATGAAAATTCCCTGTCTGAGAAAGTGAATATGCTGTTTAGAAAATAAGAAACTGCAAGAGACGGAATATAGCTTATTGCATAGGCTACATTTGCGTTCATAAGATATGAAAACAAAAACGGAAAAAGCATTCCGTTAAAAGTATTAATACAGCCGACTGCTACAAAGCATATAAACTGTTTAGTGAAAAACAGTTCTTTGAACTTTTTTAGATTCTCTTTCATTATAAAATAATTCCTTTTTGATATAAACTAAACGCTTATCCCTATTATCTAGATATTTCCTTAATAGACTCAGTTATATAATCTACTTCTTCTAACGTCAATTCATAAAACATCGGAAGCGTCAAAACTCTTTCAGAAATATCCTTAGCTATCGGTGTGTTTGACTCTCCGTACTTTTTCTTATAAAATGTCATATCGCTGATAAGCGGACTAAAATACTTTCTTGCATTAATTTTCTTTTCACTCCATAAACGCTCAGCCAAAACATCTCTCGAAACTCCAAGCCCATCGTTTATAAGCACAGGAAAATATGCGTAATTATACTCCACATTCTCTCTGTTAAAATCAAACAGAGTTATTTTTGAATTTTTGCATCCTCCGTTTATTTTTTCAATATTTTCAATGTAACGGTTAACTAGCTCTTTCCGCTTATTTACCTGCTTATCAAAGCTCTCAAGGTTTGCAAGACCTACAGCTGCGTGCATTTCAGACATTTTTGCATTGAAAGCGGCAACTTGAGCGTCCTCTTTATCTTTAAGACCGAAGTTCTTCTGTGTTTTAAGTTTATCTCTCAGATCCTTCTGCGAAAAAGCCACAGCGCCGCCCTCAACAGTGTGAAATACCTTTGTAGCGTGCATTGAAAACATCGACATATCACCAAATGACGCTATACCTTGTCCATTCAATCTAACCCCGAAAGCGTGAGCGCTGTCATAGATCACCTTTAAATTATGACGCTTTGCAATTTCCTCGATTTTTTCCGTATTGCACGGAAAACCGTAAACATGAACCGGGCAAATTGCAACCGTTTTATCTGTTATTAGAGCCTCAATCATATTCTCATCAATCGTACAATCGCTTTCTTTTATATCACAGAAAACAGGCTTTAGTCCGTTCATCTCAATGGCGTTCACCGTTGAAACAAACGTATAAGGAGTGGTGATAACCTCACTGCCCTCTTTAAAACCATATATGCGAAAAGCACTGTCAAGAGCCAGATGACCGTTTGCAAAAACCACTATATCATCAACAGAAAGCTTGTCCTTCAGTTTCTTTTCAAGTTCCTGTACCAAAGGTCCGTTATTTGTCAGCCATCGGGTTTCCCAAAGACTGTCTAAATACTTCATAACTGTTTCCTTTGGAGGCATATACGGATGTGTAACCAAAATAGGCTTGTTAATTTTCATTATTATCTTCACTTTCTATATTATCTTCATTATCTAATTCGCCGCAGTTGATTTTCTCTCTCACAACATACGTCGGAAGCTTACTTGAGGATATATAAAGTCTGCCCAAATACTCTCCGAGAATTCCTATTGAGAACAGCTGAACACCTGACAGGAAAATTACCGTTACAATTGTAGACGTCCAGCCTAAAACTCCGCTGTCGGGGTTAATAATTCTTTGAATTATCAAAATAAGTCCGATAATAAAGCTTAAAGCGGTTATTATCACTCCAACAGAAGTTGCTATTCTAAGCGGTTTTACAGAAAAGTTTAAAAATCCGTTAAGCCAAAGCGCTAAAAGCTTTTTCAGCGTGTAATTAGACTTCCCGTTTGTACGTTCTCTATGCTCGCAAAGCACATTTCCTACCCTGCTTGTAACCTTAAATATAATTCCGTAAACATATGGATAGTTATTTGAATACTGACATATTGCGTCCTTTACAAATTTTCTCATAACAAAGAAATTATTGATCTTGATGTTCTTAGGCTTGCCTATCATCATTTCTGTCATAAAGGTATTTATTTTACTTCCAAAAAGCCTTAGAGAACTCTCTTTCTGCTTTTTGTATTTAGCAAATACAACGTCAAGCTCACGCGATTCAAGAGCCTCAAGCATATTGCCTATCTCGTATCCCGGCATCTGCAAATCGTCGTCCATATTGACAATATAATCGCCTGTTGCATACTTATATCCTGCAAACATAGCATTAGTCTGACCTGAGTTTTTTGCAAGGTCCAAAACTTTAATATCTCTTCGTTTTTTTGCTATCTCGCTTACCAAATCAAATACGTTGTCAGGACTGCAATCATTTACAAGCACCATTTCCAGCTCGTATTTATTCAGCCTTTGAAACTCCTTTGTTACCTCGTCAATAACCTCTCCAATAGTTTTTGAAGAATTATAAAGAGGAATAACAACAGAAACCTTTTTCATAATTTTATCTGCTCCGCTAAGGAAGCGTTCCTCCTTTTTTCTACATTAACTTTTTTCTATTTTTAATTCTTTTAAATATTAATATTACAACAAACACAACTATTCCCGTAAAACTCAAAAGCAATCCAGCTTTAAATCCTACTGGTCTGTATTTAAGCTCAACAGTATGCTCGCCCTTCTCAATATCAACTCCGGTAAAAGCAACATCCGCAATATAAGTCTCCTGCTCTTTGCCGTCTATATAAACCTTCCAGCCGTCATTGTACGGTATACTTAAATATAAAAGTCCGTCATTTTCCGCATTTACTGTACCTTTGATATAATTGTCATGCAGTGTTGTAACTTTTAATCTGTTGTTCTCCAGTGTTTTAGCCTGAGCGTCGAAGTTTTCTTGAGATACCGCAACAACTTCTATTGAATCAAAGGTATAATCGCCTATTGACTTAAAGTCAATAGTAATATTCCCGTCAGTCGATTCATAATAACCAAGGTTTGCCATATAGTCCTTTATACCGTTAATTCCTTGATTTGTGCCTTCTGAATTAAAAAGCCTTCTATTTATTTTTGATTTTTGTACAAAAATATCGAAATTTCCATAAGGAGAATATGAAATATTATTAGCATCAAATTTATACGAAGCAATTTTTGAATTTATTTTATTGTTTAAGCAGTATTTTTTATATTCATTATAAGAAAAAGGTTTTTTCTTCAGATTTCTAAAAACAATATAGACCTCACTGTTTTTAATTATTCCTGTACTAATCGTCAATCGCGATTTAATAGATTTTACTTTTATTTTGCCCTCACTTAAACTTAATCCACTTTCAGATTCAATTTTATAATCTATATTTTTGGAATTAAGGTCTAAATTACTTTCTTTAATAACAGAAGCATTAGTTTCAGTATCGTCAGAAACCACACAAGCCTGCATCATTATTTGTTCACGGTCAAGATAATCATATTTCATAAAATCATTTTCACTTATAGTATTTTCAAATACATAACCTAGTGATGCGTTATACTTATTTTTTAATACCTTGACACCGTCAATAGTTTTATATTTTATGTTTCCATAACCTGCATATTGCGATGTATGAGAATTCTTTTTCTTATCATTACCTATAAAATATTTAACTCCCTGAAGATAATTTATACGACTTCTATTATCATTTGAATAAAAGCAAACTCTTCTGTTATAACCCGCACTATTACATAGCGCTTTGTGATATTCAAAAATCCTATTGTCTATAGTCGAAATGTAACTGTATATAGAACGGGTATTGAAAAATAGATTTTCATTTGCTGGTAAACGAACGGTTACTTCATATCCACTTGAAGTGGAATTTTCAACCTGATCTATTCTATAAAAATCATTATCATCAATTTCTGATCCTGCTCTATGAGCGGCGATTGAATATTGTTTGTATGAATCACCTGCAGGCATAAAATTAGATAAATAATTTGATAAATTTGGTGAATATTTTAGGAAATACATTAGTCCTAAATTAATAACCATCAGCGTTATAACAACCGCAGACTTAGATATTTTCCTGTACTCCTTGTTGCTACAAACAACATATCCAAAAACAAGCAAGAATAACAGATTCATAATTCCTATATACAAACTTTCATCAGAAAAAACATTGAAAATCAATTTTGATACAATGAGTGCTACTGCAATAACGATAACAATAACTACTAAAATCGTTTTATATGATTTTTTATATTCCTCATTTTTAAACTTGTCCAAATCCAAAGCACTCACGCTTGCCCACACAAAGAAAAATGCAAGCATATAGCACCATCTTCCAACGGAATAACTTAATGCGTTAAATATGCTTCCGAAAATCGGGAAAGCAGCCATAACAATGCAAATCAAAGCCATTAAAGATGGAAGCCTATTAATCCCTTTTTTAAAATCGATTATTGCCGCAGGAACCATAGCAAGACAAATCATTGAAAAGGTTGTATAAGAGTAATTGCTGTTTATCTCTATATTAGATACAAAGCTTGGTATATAACAAATCAATTCTTTTAAATTTAAAAATACATTAATATCTACACCTGATGACTTATTAGCATGAACAAGCGTGTAAAATACGGGAATAAATATTACAGACGCTATAGCAACACCTAAAATTGCGTAAAAAACAAATATTATGAATCTTTTTAAAAAGTCTAAAATGCTTTTTTTATTTTCATTTTCAAAAAAGTACTTTATAATTATATAAGTAATGGTCAAAAGTGCCGACATATATGAAAAATAAAAACTTGTTATAATCGACAAAAATACAGCCGCAACAAAAACAAAGGGTTTTTTCTCTTTATCAATTTTATCCACTCCTAATATTAAAAGTGGAAAAAACACAAGAGGATTAAGGAAAAAGGCATGTACCATACTTGCCACAGCCCATGAAGAAAGGGCATAAGATATTCCTCCTATAACACATTGAAGAAAACTTTTCTTTCTGTATTTTAAAAACGCAATCATAGCCAATCCAGCAACATAAAGTCGAACAATTTCAGATATAGAATAACCTATATCTATAAACTGTGGCTTAAAAGCAGCGGCTATATAAGCAAACGGATCACAAAATACAATTGCGAAATTTCCCAACGTATCAGCACCATAGCCTGCATCCCAAGACCATAAAGAAATGCCGTTGCCGTGCACTATATCAGATAAAAATCTTCTAAGCTTCACCAAAAAACTATAGTGCTGTAAATATCCGTCTACATTGTGTATAAAAGTGTTTCCGACATATATAAACCAGAAAAAAGCTAAAAAGGCTACAACTATAAAAATAAGCGTATAAATTAAATATGTGTTTTTTCTCAATTTTTTTAACGTCTCCAAATTATCTCTCCTTATACTTTTTACATAAGTCTACATATAAATTATACCACTGTATTTACTATTTGTCAATGAGAGTTTGTCTGACTCATTGTAACTTACTTACCTAAATGATATATAATATTAAATTAAAATATATTGTCATCTAAAATACAAAAAGCACATAGATTTTTTGACTTTATCCTTTCTATTTCTTATTTTGTAAATATCTTTAAAAGTATTATAAGGAACTGATATCCACCAGATAAGCTTTCTCATCGTTTGCCAATAACATCATTTTTTTATTTTTGACCAGATGTATCTCCAAATTGGACTTCATCGCCTTTGGAATATCTAATTTTAAATAGGTCTGATTTTGAAGATTTATTAAATAGAGCGACGTTTCGTCCTCTTCCCAGTTTCCGAACAACACATAGTCGCCTGATGAAGACACTGGCTGGACAGCAGCATCTACATTTTCTACAGAAAAGGTCTTATTATTTGTCAAACAGACAAGGTTCAGCGTCTTGTCTTTTAGAGTGTAAGACCATTGCATATTTATTTCGCCGTATCCGTCGTATTCTTTATCAACCTTTCCTGTGGACAGGTTGATAAGCCGGGTGGTGTAGTATTCTGTGTTATATTCGTAATAGGGTTCTCCCAATGTGAGAATGTGATAATCATCGACAAATTCTATCTCATCTGTGTGCGCATAGCTATCTATCTTATCCACCCGTTTCTCAGTTTTTTTCGCAAGGTCATATACAGACCAGTAACCGTCTGACCTATGGTTGCAGAGGATCACTTTCCCACCCGGAGACATAACAAAATTGCAGATCATCTTGTCTCCAGAAAGCTTTGTAACCTCCCCTGTCTTCAGGTTTAAGGCAGCGATACATTCTTTTTTTATCTCATTATCAGAATTCATCTGATATAAAGCAGCATATACCGTATCGCCGTTCAAATAGTGGAACACCTCAGCTATGTTATCTGAATAATTGAATCCATATATCTCACTTCCTACTGTCACATACTCGAATGAAAATGGTTCTCCATCATAATTTCCCTGAAATTGTACTGGTTTCAGTTTTCTAAGACCGCCTTTCACAACCTCATACACACAATCCACAACTTCATTATCCTCTTTATCATAATGATACTCACCGACAAAGCTCTCCTGTTTTCCCTCAACCAACATATTTTCTTTTAAATCAATGGTATCATCAGATTCAGCCACAATATCCGGCGTTTGCAGATTTGAAGACTTGGCATCCATCTTTTGCTTACGGTCAATCTCCGTTACTTTATTCTGACCGAAAATACCTGATAGAATTTCTTTGAACATATCGGAACTCGTAGCTGCCGCTGTGATTCCTGTTACGCACACCAGTATACAAATCAATATTGCTGCCGTCCGCATACCTTGTCTTTTTTTCTTTACGACGGGAATTTCGCTGCTATTTTGACCATCTTTTTCAAATTTCACTGCTGTATCCAATAAATCTAGCCATTTCTCAGGTGTCTTTATCTTATCTAATTTTTTATAATCCATCATTAACCTCCATTTGTTTCATCTGTATGCTGAAAGATTTTTGCAAGCTTTTCCCTGCCCCGACGTAATCTTGACTTCACAGTATTGACATTGATATGGAGAATTTCAGCCGTTTCCTTTACGTCATATCCTTGATAATAATATAGCATCAGTACTTCACGGTATTTTATAGGCAAGCTATGCAACTTCTCCACCAGATCTGATGTTTCCTCATCGTATGTCAATAGATTTATTGATTCTTCTTGAAAGAAATATCCTTTATCCACATTTTTGTTCCAAAATGTCCTATGGTAATCACGACACTCATTTCGGGCAACAGTAAGCAACCAAGCCTTAATATGCTCTGTGTCATAAAACTCCTTTGAAGTTTGATATAGTTTCAGAAACGTATTTTGAAAACAATCCTTTGCTGCCTCTGAATTCTGCGTCCACACAACGCACATTCTTGTAATGTAATCAGAAAAAAGCCGCACGACTTCCTCATAATCCATTCCGGCATATTTTTTCTGCATATCTGTACTCCTTTTTTACTTTAACAATTCCGTTAAATTCATATTCCGCAGAGAACTCTATTCATATTATACACGTTTCAAAGTATTAACAGGGTGCATAAACTCCATTTTTCTGATTTCTATATTAAACCTTTCAATTATCTTACAAGTATAGCTTTATTCTGTTACTTCACCAAACACACTATGAGAGAGCTTGCTTATTTGAAATATTACTTTTGGTGGAAGTTTTTTAACATCAATCGTAGCATATAATTTTAATGCCTGAAGTACATCAATAAACGATCCATTAAGGTAACTTTCCCATAAACCGAAAATAAAACGAAATGCTCTGACCCAAGTAACGTTATTATGTTCCGCTATCTCATCTTTGATTTGAATAGAAGAATTATAGTAGTAATTATAAATTCTTTTTAATAACTTTGATTGATTTTCTTCAATTCCTTGAATATAGTCAAAAGCAGCAGCCCATGCTCTTGTTAAAACAACGCCACCTTTCTTAAGAACATTTTGAATTTCATTCTTTATATTCTTTGAGTTACCAATAAAAAAATGAATTTTCTTTGACTCCGACAATACTTCTTCATCATTTGTAACGTACGGGCGTTTGCTAATCTGTATGACATTGCTATCAGATTTCCTCAAAAAATTACAAAAATTCACGACATTCTTAGTTAATCGTCTATTTCCATTTATTACGTACTCCTCTAGCTCACGTTCTCCCTGAGCTGAGAAATTTTTAAAATCATATGGCCGTGCACCTTGAAAGCTGTATATTGACTGTGCAATATCTCCTACAACTCCAATAACAGTAGATTTTTGACCAATTAACTTTATCAATAGAGTTTGAACAGGGTTTTTATCTTGAAATTCATCTACAAAAATAAAAGGAAATTTTACCCGCATAGCATATAAATCTGTCGGATTACTTTAAAGAATTGTATATCCAAAATAAAGAATCTCATTATGGGTAAGTTTTCTTACGACAGACCAAATATATTGTTTAAGAGGTTTGATATGACGTTCATCAATTTGTGGTGGACCTTTTAATTTAATTTTTCTTACTCCTGCAAAAATTGAATTAACAAATACGTCATTATTTACTTCAATATCTCCCATTGATTTTTTACTATAATTAAATTCATCATTTGAAAATTCAGACGGGTTTAATCTTTTAATAAAATCAAAAATTTGGTTTTTGTCAATACCATGTAAGATCTCCTTCTGATATTTCAATTAACGATTTTAACAAGAATAATTTGTTGCAATACTCTAAGTTGTATTTAGATAATGCACTGAGTATTACAATTGAGTATATTATCAAGCACATAATATATGAAGAGGATACTAATGACGAGAGTATTATAAGATTATTACCATTTTTAGGGATTAAGGAGTTTAATTCCTATATTTACAACAACATATAATAATTTTTTACAAATTTTAATAAATATTATTCAAAATAAAACTCTACTAAATTTAAAGGAGTTATTTATTATGACGAGAAAATTTACACTAGAAGAAAAACAAAAATTAGTAACTAAGTACTTTTCAGGAGAAACAGTTAGGTCTATTACGGAAATTTCAGGTGTTCCATCCAGTACCTTATATAGTTGGATTAAATTGTACCGACCTGATTTTGAATCAAAAGAAAAACTCTTTACTTACAAGGAATTACAACAGCTCAGACGAACAGTAGAACGTCAGTCAGATATGTGATAGCAATTCTTAAATCTGTCAATTGTACAGTTTACTCACCATTACGTGACAAGCTATATGAACTTGAAAAACTGTACGGAAAGTACAGTGTTCATGTATTGTGCGATTCCTTAGAAGTATCCAGAGATACATTCTATAACCATATTTGGAGAAACAAAAAAGAAAACACACTTTCGACAAAACGTAGAGAAGAATTTAAAACTATTATTAAAGAAATTTTTGATTCAAACAAGCAAATATATGGAGCAAAAAAAATCGCAGCTGTTTTAAAAAACAAGGGATATAAAATCAGCGAACGTCTAGTCTCGGAATTAATGTTTGAGATGAATTTAGTCAGTATTCGCACTGACTCAAAAAAGATATATTAAAAGTTAAATAAACCACCTAGAAAAAGAACGTACTTCAACAACATTTTAATACATCTGCCCCAAATCAGGTTTGGGTAAGTGATGTAACTTTCTTTACATTTAATAAAATAAAATATTCAATTTGTGCAATTCTTGAATTATTTTCCAGAAAAATAATTAGTTATAAAATTGCTGTAAAAAACAGTACACAACTTATTAAATCAACATTTAAATCAGCATATGAATCACGAAAGCCGCAAAACGGATTGATTTTCCATAGTGATCAAGGAGGAAATTTTATATCTATTACGTTTAGAAAATATCTTGCTTCACTTGATGTTATACAAAGTTTTTCAGATCCAGGTACCCCATATGATAATTCTGTAATGGAAGCATTTTTTAGCTCATTAAAACGTGAATCATTATATCGTACTGATTTAACATCAGAAAAAAATTTTAAACAAACAGTAGATAAATATATATCGTTTTACAATAATAAAAGACCCCACTCCATATTAAAATATAAAACACCATGTCAGGCAGAAAAGGATTATGCCTTAAAACACGGTGTTTTCACTGAATAACAATTGGAATATTGGGGTTCAGATTACACAAATTTTATGATTTCACTTTAATTTTTCAGATATTTTAAATTAAAAATTGTAATGTCTAAAAAAGATATATGCCGGAAACAACGTAAACACGCATGTTTTCAGCATAAAAAATAGACATTTAGAACACAAGGGTTCAAAACATCTACGTAAAACACATGGAAAGAGGTAGCATTTTCGATCACCCTAAGTTATCACTTGAACTATCACTATTAGAAAAAAGTCAATTTCATATAAACAGTTTTTATTTTCTGTTATAATAATCATATTTTGAAAACCGAAAACTTAAATTAATGCCATTTGGACTTATGGGTTAAGATGGCGTTAGGCTTATCAGTTTTATTTACCCAGATCAGGTAGACTAATAAATTCTACTTTAGAGTCAAAATTTACAATAAATATAAATTCGTTCTTTTGCCTTGTTTATTATTTTAAAGTCATCATTTTCTAAACAAAAATTTTTAATAAACTTATCTTTAATTTCATCTTCATTTTCTTTATCATAATTATAAATAATTAATTCTGCATGATTGTCACTAATCAATCTTTTATATATTCTGCTCCACCACTAATTGTCACTTTTACCAATGAAACAGCCGTATGCAATAAATAATTCAGTTTTGTCAAATATGTCATCATATTGAGATTGACTATTTACACCGTTTCAACCTTGCCTTATTTGCACAAATTTTTTACGTTTTTAATCCATTGTAAAATATCTCTCTCAGGTGTTTCAAGGTAATCTCCGCCAGATGAATCAAACTGTACCTGCATTTCACAGGCTAATTTTGCACCCTTGCAGGCTTTTTCCATATCCTTGATCACATGACCGGGCCATCCGCCATTAGTCATGAACGGAATGACAGTCTTGCCGTTCCAATCCTGACTATTAAGATAGGTCAAAACGGCAGGAGCCATAGTGTACCACCAAGTTGGAGTTCCAACTGCAATAATATCATAATCTGTAATATTGCACGGCATAGATTTGATTTCTGGTTGAAATCCGCAGTCAACTTCTCGCTTTCCTTGATCTACTACGTCCTGATAACTACCCTCATACGGTTTGACTGTTTCTATCTTAGCAATATCAGCGCCTGTCTCCTTTTGCAGTCTTTCAGCAATATTCCTAGTGTTTCCATTTGACCACGAGTAATAAACAATCAGTAATTTACCCATTATGTTTCCTCCTGAAATTTGTCAGACAAATCCTTATTATAGGTCTGGCTGAAGTTCCATCTTTGCGTATGATGCAATTATCTCAGAAGTTGCCGTGTAATATCTTACACCCTTGTCTACCTTAGCGATTTCTGACATATCCTCATCAGTTAGAGAGAAGTCGAAAATATCAAAGTTGTCTCTGATATGATCAGGATTTTTTGAACCCGGAATAATTATATTTCCACTTTGAATATGCCATCTCAGGATAATTTGAGCATTAGTTTTTCCATACTTCTTTGCAAGTTCTCCGAATATCGGCTGCTCAATCAAACTCTTATCACCATGTCCGAGAGGATACCATGCCATAAGCTTAATATCCGCACTTAAGTGCGCTTTCAACTGACGCTTCAGCCTCAGATGCTGACATCATAAATACACCTATACCTGCCATTGGCATTTTTATTCCATTGTTTAATGTTGTGAATTCCATAATAATTTCCTCCTTGAGATTGTTGTTGTCATTATTTTATCCTGATCTTAGCTTTGTGAGAAGTCTCAATTAGTTTATCAGTTCATAGCAGATAATTTCTCTTACAAATCTAGACCTTCTACCCAGTCCTTAACATCGTCTTCTGATGCTCCCGACTGGAATCTTTCACCTTCCAGCCAGTTACCTGTTCCAGCTTCCTTTGCTAAAAGCTCTCCGCTTTCACCAATTCCAGAACTGGACGAAGTACAAAACGGTATCACAGTTTTTCCGGTAAAATCGTTTGCAGTAATAAATCCATTTACCGGCCATGCGGCAGTCCCCCACCAGATGGGATAACCTATAAACACAGTTTTGTAGTCTTCCCAATTCTCAACAGCAGTTGAAGTAAGCTCTACATTTCTCAAATCGGTATTGTCATGCTCACGTGACACACGGCTTTTCTCATTAGTCCAATCCAAATCATCATCGCTATATGGTTCTTTAGGTATCAATTCAAATGTATCAGCGTTAGTTGCGTCAGCGATATAACCTGCAACAGACTTGGTATTTCCCGTTGCTGAAAAATATACTACTAAGGCTTTACTGCCTGCCGTTTCTGAATTTTCAGCGGCTGCTTCATTGGTTGTATTTTCTGTTTGTGATTCTTTACTTGCACTTGTTTCAGATGAAGTATCTGACGAACTATCATTAGTATTCTGACTGCACGCAGTAAAAGAAACTGCTATAAGCAAACTTGTAAATAATGCAATTACTTTTTTCATATTAATCACCTGTATTTTTATTTTTAATATTTTCCACACGGTAAATTATTAATGGTAAAAGTGCCCATTGGAGTACCAGACCAAAAATACCTGCGCTAATACTATTCCAAATAGCAGCTACCTTTATACTGTCGTTACCAAAAGCATAAACTGCTATCAAAATAGCTGCCGCACGTATCACACGACCTGCAACCTGTATTGCTAAAACCTTTCCTATTGTTGGTATCTTTACATTGCGGAGCAGTCCTGCCGAAAGACCGTATACACATAGTTCAATCATCATAAACGGCAGCATTGCGGCACTTGGCATACCGGAAAGTGTAAAGCTCATAAGAGGTCCGAGCAGTCCTGAAATTGCTCCGGCATATGGACCTGCCAGAAGACCGACTAAAATAATCGGAAGATGCATTGGCAAGAATGTTTCGCCAAGAGCCGTTCCAAGCCCAGAAACTGCACCAAGCAAGTGAAACAACTGCGGAACAGCAACCGCTCCAGCGATAGCTAAAATAGTTGCTATTGTCTGTACTTTAACCGACAGACGGGGTTTTTCTATTGTTCTGATAATTGTTGTATTAGACATAATAAAATCCTCCTTATTAATTTATATCACAATATTAACAATAAATCCAGTTAATAGTGAAAATACGATAACAAAAGCTAAATAAAGCAAAAACCGCTTTACACCGAGTACGATTTTAAGCGCACCTAAATTGGTTATTTTAGTAGACGGACCAGTCAGCATAAATGCTGCGGCACTGCCCATACTCATACCTGAGTAGAGCCACTCCCTTAAAAGTGGAATAGTTCCTCCGCCGCAAGCGTATAGCGGTACACCGATAGTCGCCGCCATTAACACACCAAATCCCTCGTTTCCTTCTCCAAAAAGCTTGGCAAACGAATCTGCCGGTACATACCGCTGAAATAGCGCCGAAAGCAATACTCCGATCAAAAACCATAGAGCGGTCGCCTTGATATTTCTGCCGATATTTTTAAGCAGTCTTAGAAATAGGTTCGGGTCTGTGTCATGATTATGCGGCTCATCAAAGCCTGTGAAGTTAAAGAAGCTCTTATTTCTATAAAATAATCTAATCAAAAGTCCTGCAACAACTCCGCATACAAAGCAGGATACCAGCCTGACTGTCAGAGCTACACTGCCTAAAGCAGTGCTATACAGAATAAGCTGAGGATTGAGCAAAATAGAACTCATCATAAACGCTGCCAGCCAATCATCACGTATACCGCTTCTTGAGAACGATGCCGCCAGAGGTATTGTGCCGTACATACATAGAGGCGAGGCAATACCTAGAATACTTGCAGGAATTACTCCAAGTACACCTAGTTTTTTGTTTCCTAATGCACGGAACAAGCCGTGTATACGATTCTTGACAAATACCGAAATTACGCTGCCGAGTACAATACCCAGCACATAATAAGGAGCAATCTGACTAAGCTGAAGGATAAAATAGTAACGCAGATAAACAAATTCACGCTGTAAAACTTCTAATATCTCCATACAAATTGCTCCCTCTAACTCTAATTATCTATTGAAACAAGCTTATAACTTCTGCTGCCAAGACCTATTTTCTCGCCTGCCTCCAAAACGTGTTGTGCATTTTGTCCTTCCATTCTGCGAACAAAAGAAGCATTGCCTTCTGCCTTGTAGATTAGGTCTACACACGCCTGATCGAGTGCAACAGGGTCTGTTGATGCAAGTATTCCAATATCGTGGATATCCGGCTCCGACGGATTACCGTCGCAATCGCAGTCAATAGAAAGCCTATTCATAACATTGACATACAGTATGTTGCCGTTTAAAGCATCCACTACAGATTTTCCTGCATCAGCCATTGATTCCAAAAATGCATCCTGATTACCTCCCCAAGGACTGGTATGACTTTGTCCTGCTGTGTGTATCAGACATTTTCCTTCTTTAGAACCTATACCTATTGAAATATTCTTTATCGCTCCTCCAAAGCCTGCCATTGCATGACCCTTGAAGTGTGAAAGAACCAAGAACCCGTCAAAATCTGCGAAATGCTTGCCTACATAGTTTTCTGAAAGCCGATTTCCGCCGTTTACCGGAATTGTCATTGAACCGTCTTCGTCCATTATTACAACGTCTGCAATATCGGTAAATCCGTGATCCTTAGCCACCTGATAGTGCATAGCCGTTTCAGAACGTGAACCTCCGTAAGCCGTGTTGCACTCGACAATAGTACCATCAACATGCTGAACAAGATCTTTTATCAGATTCGGGTCAAGATAATTGCTTGCAGGCGGTTCTCCTGTAGATAGCTTGACAGCAATATTGTTCCCTGTCAACTCAACGCCTAAAGCCTTATATGCTGCCATTAAACCGTCAGATGAAATATCAGTTGTCATATACACTATAGAATCCGTGGTATTATCCACATCTCCTGATGATGTAGAAGCTGTAGTAGGCTGTGTAGTTGGCTGGGTGGTAGTTGGACTCTTGCTTTCCGATGGTGTTTCTGTGCTTTCAATAGCGGAAGTCGTTGCATCTGGATTTATCATACCGGAAGTTATGCCGGCAGTTGTTGTTATAGAAGTTGGAAATCTCGTGGTTGCCAGCGTAGTAGACAAAGCTGATTTTATCTTCTTAACTGTAACCTTGCACTTTAATTTCTTTTTTCCAACACGAGCGGTAATAACTGCCTTTCCTTTTTTCTTAGCTTTAATTACTCCCTTTTTAGATACTGATACTACAGACTTCTTGCTTGATGACCACTTTACTTTCTTTTTAGTGCCTTTTACCTTTAGTTTCTTTTTTTGCCCTACAACTAAGGTGATCTTAGTCTTATTCAGTCTCACTTTACTTGCTGCCTGCACGCTTCCAGCACTGAAGACCATAGGACATATCAATGCCACTATCAGAAGAAGTATTGTAAGCTTTTTACGCAACATCATAGAAATTACTCCTTTCAATTTTTATAGTCTAAAATTTATTTATACACTTATATTATAAAAAAATAAAGACCTCTTTAGAAGTCTCTATTAGTTCATCAGTTCATACTAAAAGTTATAACTGAACTTACTATATTTCTTTTTTAAAAATTTAATAATCTGTTTATTTACATTCGCCGAGAACTTCCAATAGCTCTCCACTGGTAAATTTCTTGCAGCAGCCAGCCGTTTTAACGGTGCTGTCGGCAATCGCTTTGAAGTCAGTATCATCAAGTATACCCATATCAGTAAATGTTGTCGGAAGTCCGACCTCTTTTATAAACGCTGAGAGTGCGTCAATAAATTCATTTGCAAGCTGTTCGTCTGACTTACCATAAGGAGAAATACCCCACACATTTACCGCAAGTCTTGCAAACTGCGGAGCCGCCTCAGGCAGCATATGACGGTAGAGGGTCGGGTGAATAACCGCAAGACCCTGCCCATGATTACAATCAGTATAAGCACCCAATTGATGCTCAAGCATATGTGCCTGAAAATCTGTTACCTTTCCGATTTTCAAAATACCGTTTTCGCCCATTGCCGCTGCCCAGATAAGCTCGCTTCTTGCGGTAATATCCTGCGGATTTTTCAGAGTAGCTCGCAAATTGCGTATGATATTACGTTGACAAGCCTCGTTTATCTCGTCTGATAGATTAACCTCTCTCGGCGAGCCCATATAGGTTTCCATACAATGAGAAAGAGCATCGAACGAGCCTGAAACAACCTGTTTGATTGGCATAGTCATAGTGTATGCCGGTTCGAGAATTGCAAAGTCATAGAACGCACCCCAAAGTGCAGATTTCTGCATTTTTTCCTCGTTAGTAATAACCGCTCCGTTATTCATCTCAGCACCTGTTCCGAACGCCGTTACAACAGCTCCCATCGGGATAAATTCTATCGGATTTTTATGCTCGGTGTATTCCATCTCCCATATATCTTTATCCAGTTTCGCCTGTGCAGAAACGATTTTGCAGCAGTCTATAACACTTCCGCCCCCTACTGCAAGAATAAAATCTATACTGTTTTCCCTTGCCAGCCTTGCACCTTTCTGCACCTTAGCATAGGTTGGATTAGACATAATTCCGCTGAACTCTGTAACGGTTTTTCCTGCATTGTTCAGAATATCTATCAGTTCTTCATAAATACCATTTTTCTTTATTGAACCGCCGCCGTATGCAAGCATTACATTTTGTCCGACTTTGGCAAGCTCTGAGAATAGATTTTTCTGGGCTGCTTTCTCACTGAAATAAACTTTAACGGGATATTGATATGTGAAATCGTTCATAATAAACCTCCAAATAAAAAGAAAGTTAAAACCACTGCATCATAATTAGATTTTATTAACTTTCAAAGCCTTGATCCATTTATTTATTTTCTTTTGAGACGGTATATCGTAAAAATTCCGACCCTTAAGCCATTTTGTTTTCTTGGAAACGATAGCATTTTTCTTAAGATTTTTTGCGCTGTTTCCCAGTCCGCTGCTCATCGATGTACAAAACGGAACAACCGTTTTCTTTTTTAAACTGATATTCTCAACAAGACTATATACAATATGAGGTGCTTCTCCCCACCATATCGGATATCCGATATAAACAACATCTGCTTTTTTGACTGCCTTTTTAATTGCACTAAGATTTTTTATCTTTGGTCTTACACTGCTTTTTGCAGGAGATGACGCACTATTATGCTCTTTGGTAACACGGCTGTTGTCGTCTGTCCAATCAATATCAGCAGAAGTATATGCGTCAGCAGCTTTGATCTCAATCAGCTTTCCATTTGTATTCTTTTTTATCTTCTTAGCTACTGCCTTTGTCGTTCCAGTTGCACTAAAATACAATATTACAATTTTTTTATTGTCCTTTGCCTGTGCAGGTATACTATTCACATTTATAAGTGTAAACAGCATAACAAATGCCAGAGCTATTGATAATATACGATAAAACTTTTTTTCACTTAAACTAAACTGCATTATAATCAATCCTCCCCTACTTTAACTTTTCTGTCCTGCACCGGTTAATATAACTACATCTTTACTCATTTTCATTTTCCCCTTATACTGCTTTCTTAGCCCACTCAGCAACAGTGCTTTCCGACTTCGCAGCATCAGCACCGTGAACAGCAAGACCTTTACCGAAAGCTGCAAGTTTTGGCGGTTATGACTCACGAAGGCAGCGGACTTGGTTCTTGTGAGAGTGATTTGAAAAAGCTGTGTGAATTAAAACAGTATCTTGATGATATTTCGGATTACGACAATGTTGCAGGTCCTTGCTGGTGGGGAACCTACCCAATGGCAGTTTTCTCACAGCTTGAACGGCTTGATTTCACAGGCAAAAGAGTGCAGGTCATATAATCACACGAATAAGGTTTAACGGTATCGACCTTAAACAGATCGCCTCCGACTGCTTTTTGGATAAACTCTGCAACTATCTCGGTATTGCCCTTTTCAATGTTTTTGATACTTCCGTTCCAATAGTTCTCACCCTTGCGTGAGTAGTAGATAATCAGATTTTTTGCCATAATAAATTCCTCCTTGAATATTATATCATTCGTGAATCTTCATATTATGAAGCATTTTTATAAATGCAGGATCATAGTGGTTGACAATTTCGCTGTGACCTAGATCAAGCGAAGAAATTGACTTCATCTCCTCATCAGTCAGCTTAAAATCCCATATATCAAAATTCTGCTCCATACGGCTTCTGTGAACAGATTTCGGAATAACTACTACACCACGCTGCACATTCCAGCGTAAAACTACCTGTGCGGCACTTTTTGAGTATTTCTCACCGATTTGGGTAAGTATAGGATTTGTAAAAATACCATGCTTTCCCTCAGCAAAAGGTCCCCACGCCTCAGGCTGTACCTCGTATTCCTTCATCAGAGCCAGTGCGTCTGCCTGTTGAAAAAATGGATGTAGTTCCACCTGATTTACAGCAGGTGTGACCTCGACCGTCTCACAAATATCTGCAAGTACATGAGGATAGCAGTTACATACACCGATAGCACGAATGCGTCCTTCCTTATAAAGCTCCTCCATAGCACGGTATGCACCAATATAGTCACCCATAGGCTGATGAATCAAATAAAGGTCTAAGTATTCAAGACCCAGCTTGCTAAGCGAAGCCTCAAAGGCTTTTTTCGCTCCGTCATAACTTGTATCCTGAACCCATAGCTTTGTCGTAATGAACAGATCTTCACGCAGAACGCCGCTCTTTTTAATAGCCGAACCCACAGCTTCTTCATTCATATATGCAGCGGCAGTATCAATAAGACGGTATCCCACAGACAAAGCGTCCAAAACCGCCTGCTCACACTGCTTTGGATCAGGCACCTGAAAAACTCCGAAACCCTCCATCGGCATTTTAACACCATTGTTTAATAAAGTATACTCCATTTTAATTTTCCTCCTAAGACTTAAATTTATTATATTTTGTTTATACTTTATATTATAAACTAATAGAGACTTCAT
Source organism: uncultured Clostridia bacterium (assembly GCA_947589215.1). Classification (GTDB taxonomy): domain Bacteria; phylum Bacillota; class Clostridia; order Oscillospirales; family Ruminococcaceae; genus UMGS1601. The sequence continues at coordinate 36,034 of CANQCL010000010.1, read as the reverse complement.
AAGAAGTCTCTATTAGTTCATCAGTTTAAACCATAGGTTATAACTGCTTCTGTTCAATTACAGTTTTTACTGCCATAAGAAATCGCTCTACTGTCGGCGAAGGCGTTTTTGAATACAGCACACCAAACGGTATGTTATGCTCCCACTCAACAGGTATAACTTTCATCATCGGATGCACGCAATCCCAGCTTTTTATAACTAACAAAACGTCTTTTTCCTGTTCGCAGCGATTGAAAATACTAATATCGTAAAAATCAAAATCAACAATATTTATCTCTTGATGATTTTTTGTTAATTCATCTCGAAGCATGTCTACATAATGACTCCATCCACGATGCATCAGCAATAAATTCTCACCGTATAAATCTTGCACAGTCAGCTTATCTTTACCAGCCAACGGGTGGTATATTGATACTGCACAGCACAGCGGTTCTCTTGTGATCTCAAGACCTGCACATTGTCTTACTTCAAGCATAGTATCATCAAAAATGCCTGTCACTACATCAATATTCCGACCAAGATTTTTGAGTATTTCTTTTGCGTTTTCCGGAGTATTTTCAAAAGGAACAAGCTGAAAACTGATATCTGAACAATGCTCGTGAATTTTTGGCCACAAATCAGTAAGTATCTGAGCAGGAGTAATAGGAGACGTACCAATGCGAATAACTGAATTTTTCTCCATCATAGCGTTTCTTGCTCTATACACAGATTCATTACAGTATGTAATGATATATTTCGCATCTTTATAGAGTGATTCACCTGCTTTTGTTAATTTAAGTCCCCGATGCGTCCGTTCAAAGAGCTGCACACCTACGTCATTTTCCAGAAGGTTGATCTGCTTTATAACAGCAGTTGAGGTAATATACAGCTCCTCTGCTGCTTTATTAAAGCTTCCCGCCTCTACAATGCGTATAAATGTTTCAAGATGAATATTATTCATGCCGTATGTCATCTCATTTCCAATAAGATTGTTTCTATACCATTTTTAATTATACTTATTTTAGCATATTAAATCAAGCGGAATAAAAATAAGCGTATATACTTTTTTAGCAAAAATCACCCAACAATACAAAAAGACACATAGATTATTTTACTTCTATGTGCCTGATTTTTTCAATTATTTGGTTAGTGATAGTTCGAGTCCATACAGTTCCGTAAATTCAGCAAAATGCATCTATAAAAAACTATTCATTTTTATTGATTTTTTAACATAAGAAAGCCCCGAAAAATCGGGGCTTTCTCGCTAAAAATCTTTTTTACTAACTTAAAAGGGCTAACAAAAAAGTTCAACTACTAACGCGAGATATAAACAAAAAATCCACGCACTTACGAATGCGTGTACCGGATGCAACGTCACCGTTACTGTAAATACTAGCGAAAAGATGCACCACTTCGCGATATATAAAAAATTCACGTTCCACAAAATGTGAAACGCGAACAGGCTCCGGCGGCTCGCCGGTGGGGTGGGTGATGGGATTCGAACCCACGATCTTCAGGACCACAATCTGACGCGTTAACCAACTACGCTACACCCACCATATTTAATTTAGTAATGAGCAACCGAAAAATCAAATACTCCGATCCGCCTTTGTACAAAAACATAAATCAACATTCCAAAGGTTGCAAAATATGCAACCGTCATCGTTGCTGGCACGCCTTACTGGATTCGAACCAGTGACCTACTGCTTAGAAGGCAGTTGCTCTATCCAACTGAGCTAAAGGCGCATACAAAAAAATTGCACCTGATGGTGCTTTGGAGCGGGTGATGGGAATCGAACCCACACGACCAGCTTGGAAGGCTGGGATTCTACCATTGAACTACACCCGCAAAATAATAGAATGTTAACCTCTTTAATTGACGAAATAAATTATAACATCTAAAGAAACAGTTGTCAACCCCTTTTTGTAAAAAAATTAGAAATAGCAAAATTACTATTTCTGAATATAAAAATTAATATTTTTTGTAGGATTTTTAATAGTTCATTGTTGTCATTGTATTTATATATTTTGAACCTTATGCTGAATTTTCTGCTTTTTATAAGATACCAAATAAGCAGCTAAACCTATAACAGCAACCGAAATAAACCAGTATAATCCGTAGTTTGATATGAAATAAAATATTTGATTTTGTCCTTTTAAATCGTGATACTCAAGAAATTCAGCTTTGCATTTGCTGAAATAATCGGTCGCCATAAAAATCAAATCACAAATAATCAGTGCAAATGAAGAGAGGGTAAGTATTATGCCTGTCTTTTTTAAGCCTTGATTGTGCTTTGTATCGTTTTTGTGACTTGTGTGTCTTTTCGACTTTGTTTTTCTCTCAAAATAATTGATTACCTTTTCTCTGAATATTATGCCGATTATTCCAATGTCAACCATTATAATGCTGAGTATAACAGCCAAACTATAATTTCCGTCGCTTATAGATGAACCAAAAGCTACGGATAATATTACCAACGGCAGTCTGGCAGGTAGTACGTATAAAAAATATGTTTTTTTGTCCATAGATGTCAAAGGCGCTAGAAAAGAAAGTGCATCCTTCGGCATTGCAGGTATCAAATATATAACAAAAAATATCAAGGCAACCCTGTCAGGCTCCTGTAAAAATTTGAATCTCTTAAGGTTCTTTTTATTCACTAATGCTTCAACAAGTGGATACCCTACAAGCCTTACCAACCCATAAACTATACCCATTCCTACATATAATCCGATAAATGATAGTACGCTTCCCCAAAAGGTTCCAAATAGAGCTCCTCCTATTATCTGAATTGGCGGAATCACAGGGAGTATTACCTGAAATGCCTGCAAACCAATATAAATTAATGTGCCCACTGTTTTCTTCGACTCAATGTAAAGCTCAAGCTTCTCTCTTCCCTCCGGAGTCTGCAAACTGTTTATCCAAGGCATTATAGCAATAGTTACTCCTACCATTAGAGCTATTATCGCAATAAGTGCCACTAACTTTATTATCATTTTTTTGTTAAGTATTTTACTCATTGTCATATCCTTTAAATCTTTTGTATTATTTTCTTTCTGAACCATTTTATATATAAATCTTTAAGTCTTGTAACTGCAACGTCATATAAAATAAATATAACATTTGTCAAACCTAATAATATAAAAGCACCGTACTTACCCCATTCGCCTGCTTCCTCTGCTAAATCAGAGCCGGCTACTACTCTGATAATGATTTGATAATATACGATTATCATTGTATTGTAAATTACCAGTTTTATTATCCATTTGAGAACTCTATTTCTTATCTTCTCTATGGGCATTTTAATCAGAGGATAATACCCCAAAAACATTATATATAACAGTCCCGCTTCCTTATCGGGCGTTATAAACAGACACAAAACCGCAACCGAAACATATGTGAAAAAAGCCCATTTTGCATTGATCTCAACGTAAACGATAAGAAGTATTGCTCCCGTGAGCGCAGGTATTAAATAGACCAAAAACGGCATAAAGCCCGTCAAAAACATAAGAGCAAGAGAAAGTGCAGAGATTATTCCGCCAAGCGAAACCTTATAGCTGACCTTTTTCACTTTCCTCATCTCCGTTATTTTTACTATAGTATAACACATATTGCAATTCACCGCAAGGCAACGGTGACGTTGCATCCTCTTCCGCCTTTGAATAGTTTGTAAAATGTTAAAGTTTGTACAACGGCGGAATTTACTTTGTATAAAAGTATACTACACAAAAATTACCGGCGAGCCGCCGGTGGCACTGCCGCCTATTGATATAATATAATAAATGTAATAATTAATACAACGGCGGGCTTTGATTTGTAAAAAATATACTACATTCTACAAAAGAAATTCTTGTTTCTTGCATCTATAAGTTCAAGCATTTCCTTAGGTAAATTCCCGTATAAGATTTTTCATTCTCAGCAATTTGCTCGGGAGTTCCGCAGGCAACTACCATTCCGCCGCCTTCTCCCCCTTCAGGACCCAAATCAATAATATGATCCGCAGTTTTTATAACGTCAAGATTATGCTCTATTATCAAAACAGTATTTCCCGAATCGACCAGCTTCTGCAAAACCTCAATCAGCTTGTGAACATCGGCTGTGTGAAGCCCTGTTGTAGGCTCGTCAAGAATGTATATGGTCTTTCCTGTTGAACGCTTGGAAAGCTCGGTAGCAAGCTTTACCCGCTGTGCTTCCCCTCCAGATAGAGTGGTTGCAGGCTGACCTATCTTTACATATCCCAAACCTACGTCAAAGAGCGTCTGGAGCTTTCTCTGTATCTTGGGAATGTTCTTGAAAAACTCTACTCCCTCCTCAACAGTCATCTCCAAAACGTCGTAAATGCTCTTACCCTTATATTTTATTTCCAAAGTCTCACGATTATATCTCCTGCCCTTGCATACCTCACATGGTACATACACATCAGGCAGAAAGTGCATTTCAATTTTAAGTATTCCGTCTCCCTCGCAGGCTTCGCATCTTCCTCCCCTTACGTTGAAAGAAAACCTGCCTGCGTTATAACCCTTCATTTTTGCATCGTTGGTGTTTGCAAACAACTCACGAATATCGGTAAAAACGCCTGTGTATGTGGCAGGGTTTGAACGCGGTGTTCTGCCTATTGGCGACTGGTCAATATTAATAACCTTGTCGAGATTCTCAAGTCCTCTCATTTCACCAAACTTTCCCGACCTTATCCTTGCTCTGTTCAGCTTTCCTGCAAGCTCCTTGTAGATTACTTCATTCACAAGAGAGCTTTTTCCGCTGCCCGAAACGCCCGTTACGCAGGTGAAAGTACCCAGCGGTATGCTGACGTCTATTTTTTTGAGGTTATTCTGCTCTGCACCGATAATATCAAGAGTAAAACCGTTGCCTTTTCGCCTTTTTTCAGGAACAGCAATTTTCTTAGCACCGCTTAAATACTGCCCGGTTATCGACTTTTTGCACTTCTTTATCTTATCGACTGTTCCTGCGCAGACTATCTCACCGCCGTGTATTCCCGCTCCGGGACCTATATCGACAATGTAATCGGCATTATACATAGTGTCCTCGTCGTGCTCAACGACTATAAGGGTATTGCCCAAATCACGAAGCCTTTTCAGCGTTGCGATAAGCTTGTCATTATCCCTCTGATGCAAGCCTATTGAGGGCTCGTCGAGAATATAAAGCACACCCACCAAAGACGAGCCTATCTGTGTTGCGAGCCTTATTCTCTGGCTCTCTCCGCCCGAAAGCGTACCGCTTGAGCGTGATAACGTCAGATACTCAAGACCTACGCTTTGCAAAAACCCCAGACGTTCGTTTATCTCTTTAATAATTCTTCCGCCTATAAGCTCCTCACGCTCGGTAAGCTTAAGTTTTTTAAAGAAATCAAGAGCCTTTGTAACCGACATATGCGTAAGCTCGCTTATATTTATTCCGCCTATCGTCACGCTCAGACTTTCCTTTTTAAGCCTTTCGCCGTGACACACAGGACATTCCTCGTCGCTCATACAAGCCTCGATATCGTGCTTTGAATAATCGCTTGTACTTTCCTTATATCTGCGCTCAAGGTTGTTTATAATCCCCTCAAACTCGCCGCTGTACTTTCCGCTCCAGCCTGTTTTGGAAACTCTCTCATATTCAAGCACTTGCCCCATAGTGCCGTACAGAAATATATCTATTGCGTCCTTGTCAAGCTCCTTTACAGGCACATCAAGCGGAATACCGTACTTCTTTGAGATAGCACGGTATGTAGTCATAGCAAACGACGACTCGTCAAGAGAGTTCCAGCCGCTTGCCTTTATTGCGCCCTGCAAGATTGACAGATCCTTATTCGGGATAATAAGCTCAGGGTCTATTTTCTGAAAAACACCCAGTCCCGTACAATGCTCACACGCACCAAACGGGTTATTGAATGAAAACATTCTAGGTGTGAGTTCTTCAATAGAAATATTATGCTCAGGACAGGAATAATTCTGCGAGAACATCATTTCCTCTCCGTCGATAACATCGACAGTGACTATACCGCCCGTAAGCTGTGAAACCGTTTCTATACTGTCAGTAAGTCTTGACTTTATAGACGGCTTTACAACAAGCCTGTCGACAACTATTTCAATAGTATGCTTTTTATTCTTTTCAATACTTATTTTTTCAGAAAGGTCATAAGTTATACCGTCTATTCTAACCCTAACATAGCCCGACTTCTTTGCACTTTCCAACTCCTTAACGTGTTCGCCCTTTCTGCCTCTTACAATAGGCGCCAAAAGCTGAATCTTAGTACCCTCATCAAGCTCAAGAATTTTATCAACTATTTGGTCTACAGTCTGCTGTCTTATTTCTTTTCCGCAGACAGGACAATGAGGAATTCCTATTCTCGCATATAAAAGACGCAGATAGTCGTAAACTTCGGTTACGGTACCGACAGTTGAACGAGGATTTTTTGAAGTAGTTTTTTGGTCAATAGATATAGCAGGCGAAAGCCCTGTGATAGAATCCACGTCCGGCTTTTCCATCTGACCCAAAAACTGTCTTGCATAAGACGAAAGCGACTCCATATACCGTCTTTGACCATCGGCAAAAATGGTATCAAAAGCAAGCGAAGACTTGCCCGAACCTGAAAGTCCTGTCATAACTATCAGCTTGTCTCTTGGCAGAGTTACGTCGATATTTTTAAGATTATGCTCTCTTGCACCCTTAATTACAATTTGATTTTTTTGCATAGATTTATAACTTCCTTTTCCCTATTTTAGATGCCAGATGTCAGATGCTAGAAGCAAGACGTCACCGTTGCCCCTTAAGCTCAGCAATCTTATCCCTCAGAAATGCCGCGTGTTCAAACTCAAGCATCTTAGCAGACTCCTTCATCTGCCTTGTCAAGTCGTCTATCAGCTTGTTCATCTCCTGCTTGGACATCTTATTTCTCTGCCGTGCGGAGTATTCGACCTCCTCCTTAGTGGAGATCTCTATAACGTCACGGACGTCCTTAACGATAGTCTTAGGAACAATGCCGTGATTTTTATTGTATTCCATTTGAATGGAACGTCGTCTCTCGGTTTCGGTTATCGCCATCTCCATAGAACGTGTGACTTGATCGGCGTACATTATTACCATACCTTCAGCGTTTCTTGCGGCACGTCCTACTGTCTGTATAAGCGAGCTTTCCGAACGCAAAAAGCCCTCCTTGTCAGCGTCTAAAATCGCAACAAGCGATACCTCTGGAATATCCAATCCCTCACGAAGAAGATTAATTCCCACAAGCACGTCAAACTCGCCCAAACGAAGGTCGCGTATAATTTCCATTCTCTCGATGGCGTCAATGTCGTGGTGCATATACCGAACAGCTATACCGTAGCCTTTCAAAAACTCGGTAAGGTCCTCAGCCATTTTCTTTGTCAGTGTTGTTACCAGAACCCTTTGTTTCTTTTCAATGCGAATGTTTATCTCAGAAAGCAGATCCTCGATCTGCCCCTCAACAGGGCGTACAGATATCTCAGGGTCAAGAAGTCCTGTAGGTCTAATGACCTGCTCAACAATTTGAGCTGAGTGTTCCTTTTCAAAATCACCAGGCGTTGCCGAAACAAACACCGCTTGATTGATATGGTCATAAAACTCATCAAACTGCAAAGGTCGGTTATCAAGCGCAGACGGTAGTCTAAAACCGTAGTCTATAAGTGTAGTCTTTCTCGCCCTGTCGCCTGCATACATTCCCCTCACCTGCGGTAAACTAACATGCGATTCGTCGACCATAAGAAGAAAATCGTCAGGAAAATGGTCTAGCAAAGTGTAGGGAGTAGAACCTGCGGGGCGTCTTGCTAAAACTCTGGAGTAGTTTTCTATACCGCTGCAAAAGCCGATTTCCTGAAGCATTTCTATATCGTAATTAGTCCTCTGAGCAATCCTCTGCGCCTCTATCAGCTTATTGTTGTCGGTGAAAAATTTTACTCTCTCGTCAAGCTCCTCTCTAAGCTCCCCAATTGCCTCCGACATCTTGTCCTTAGCAACTATATAGTGAGATGCAGGGAAAATCGCAACGTGATTAAGCGTTGAGATAAGCTCGCCCGTTATTACGTTTATCTCAGAAATTCTGTCTACCTCATCGCCGAAAAATTCTACTCTGTAGGCGGTATCCGTATGGCTCGACGGAAATATTTCTACAACGTCTCCTCGAACCCTGAACTTATTTCTTTCAAATGCAATATCATTTCGCTCATACTGTATTCCAACAAGCTCTGCTAACAGCTTGTCTCGGGATTTCTCCATACCCTTTCTTATCGACACCACCATAGAGCGATACTCCTCAGGGTCGCCGAGCGAATATATACACGAAACCGAAGCTACAACTATAACGTCACGCCTTTCGGCAATCGCCGTTGTAGCAGAGTGTCTCAGCTTATCTATCTCAGAATTTATCGACGCGTCCTTTTCTATATAAACATCGGTGCTGGGAACATAAGCCTCCGGCTGGTAGTAGTCGTAGTATGAAACAAAATACTCTACAGCGTTATTCGGAAAGAACTCTTTAAACTCGCTGCAAAGCTGTGCCGCCAGAATTTTATTGTGCGCCAGAACCAGCGTGGGCTTGTTGACCCTTTCTATAACATTAGCCATCGTAAAGGTTTTTCCGGAACCTGTAACACCAAGCAGAGTCTGCTCCTTATAGCCGTTTTTAATGCCCTCAACAAGCTTTTCAATAGCCTCCGGCTGATCGCCTGTAGGCTTATAATCTGATACCAGTTGAAACTTATCCATAAATACTCAAAACCCTTTTGTTTTAACTATGCTAATCCAAAAACGGAATTAGCCCTATCTGTTTAAATGAAAGCACCCCGTCCTTGCCAACTATAATATGATCAAGTATGTCTATATCAAGGGCTTTAAGGCTCGTCCTTAGCTTTCTTGTTATCAGTTTATCTGCGTTAGAAGGATTGCATAAAGCGTCAGGATGATTGTGGGCAATAATAATGTTTGTACTGTTTGCCTTGAACGCAACCTCTGCGATCTGCCTTGCAGAGATTGGCGCTGATTTATTTGTGCCTTTTGAAACGGTAGTACACGATATGACATTTAAGCCGTTATCCAAACAGCAAACCTTAAACTCCTCATTGATAAGCCCGATAAACGCTACTGAAAAATATTTTCTCACTCTCTCGATAGTATTTAAACACTTATTATCGTCTGTTCCGTTTGTATAGTATCTCAGCATCTGAGGTACCATTTTTATAAGCGTTGCAGAGTTCTCTGTAATGCCGTCAATGCGTACCAAAGCCTCAAACGGCGCATCAAATACAGCAGATAAAGAGCCAAATATGTCTATAAGCTTGTGCGCAAGTAAGTTTGTATTTCTTCTCGGTATACTGTATGTCAACAACAGTTCAAGTACCTCGTGTGGTTCAAAGCTTTCCAGACCCATTTTGAGAAATCTCTCTTTCATTCTCAGTCTGTGTCCTGCGTGCGGTGAGTCCATAATTATGTCAACTTCCCTTCTGATGTTAAAAGACGTACCATTATTCGTTGTGTGAACTTATGTTCTTTTTATTATACTATATTATTTTGTGAAAGTAAAGTGCATTTTATTAAAAAGTATGCTATACTTATTAGAGGCAAGAGCGGTGAGCCAGCAACGGTGGTGTTGCATCCGATGCCTTCTCTTCTTTGGCAAGCTTGTAACAACAATTCGTAATTCACAAAAAATACTGCTATAAAAACGAAAGGATTATTATGAAAACTTTTATTATAAACGAAAACGATTCAGGTCAAAGACTTGACAAGTTTATTACAAAGTCGGTGAAAAATCTCCCTAAAAATTTGATGTACAAATACATTCGCTTGAAGCGCATTAAGATAAACGGTAAGCGCTGTGATATCTCAACTCGGCTGAACGTCGGAGACGAAATACAGCTTTACATAAACGACGAGTTTTTTGAAACCCCGAAAGACGACAGCTTTTTATGTGTTTCCCCCAATATTGACGTTATCTACGAGGACGAAAATATTATTCTTGTTGACAAGCCGTCGGGGCTTGTTGTTCACGAAGACGACAACAACAGCATTGATACGCTTATAAACCGCATTAAGCGATATCTCTACGACAAAAAAGAATACGACCCAGAAAATGAGCTTTCCTTTGCGCCTGCTTTATGCAACAGGCTAGACAGAAACACTTCTGGCATAGTTATATGTGCAAAAAACGCTGAAAGCTTGAGAGTATTAAATGAGAAAATAAAGAACCGTGAACTGCACAAATATTATTTATGCGTATGCATTGGAACGCTAGACAAAAAACAAGACACCTTGAAAAACTACCTCTTTAAAGATGAAAAAAGCAAGACCGTTCATATTGAAAATACAAAAAGACCTTGCAACAAACAAATTCTTACTAAATATAAAGTTTTAAAGGAAAAGAATAATTTATCTCTTATTGAAATAGATTTATTAACAGGACGAACCCATCAGATAAGAGCACATATGGCTTATATAGGTCACCCACTGCTCGGCGACGGAAAATACGGTATAAATCAGATGAATAAAAAATACTCGGTAACTACTCAGACTCTTTGCTCTTACCGTCTTGCTTTTGATTTTAAAACTAACGCAGGTATTCTTGAGTACCTCAACAAAAAAACTTTTAAAGCAAAAGAACCCTGGTTTGTAAGAAAATTTTTTTAGCCTTTTAAAGTTGTTTTACTTGATTTTTTGTCGAATTTTTGGTATAATAGTTGTTAATTTAGAGTTTTAGAATGGAGGTCAATGTATGAAAGGAGACTTACACTGTCATACAACCTTATCAGACGGCTCGCTTGGCATTGAAGAAATTATAGTCCAGGCTAAGAGAACCGACATAGACGTTCTTTCCATAACAGATCACGACACGCTTTCTTCCTACAACAGGGCGGCTGTTCTGGGCAACAGATATGGGGTCAAAATAATTTCCGGCGTCGAGCTTTCCGCTTGGGACGAGGAAAGAAACTGCAAAGTACATATTCTCTGCTATGCACCTCAAAAGCCAGATAGGCTTGAAGGACTTTGTCTTAAATCCTGCGAGATAAGAAAATCCTGCTCAAAGGATATGATAGAAAAGGTAAAAGAGCTTTACCCCATTTCGACCGAATCGGTTACTAAGTATGCAAAAAGCAGTAAGAGCATTTATAAACAGCACATTATGAGAGCTTTGGTCAACTACGGCTACGCTGTTGATCTTTACGGAGAATTGTCAGACAAATTGTTTACTAAAAACGGCGAAGGCTCTATTCTTGTTACAAGAAGATACCCCAGTGTGGATTTTGTTCTTGATTTGATTCACTCGGCACGAGGCGTTGCTGTTCTTGCACACCCCTGTATGTTTGACAACATTGAGCTTTGCAAACAATTAGCTGAAAAAAACAAGCTGGACGGCATTGAGGTCTATCACTATTCTGCAGACGAAAAGGCTCAGAAAACACTTTTAAATATAGCTAAAGAACACGATCTGATAGTTACCGGCGGCTCAGACTTTCACGGCTTGTATAATGCCGTTCCCACTCATATCGGCAGCAAAACTACCGATGAGGAAAATTTGGAGAAGCTTTATGATTTGATATCTGTAAATTCACAAAAATAAACATTTTTAATTTTTTTCATCATGTGCAAATTTCATAAGAGCATTGCATTTATCCTGCATTTTAAATGTTTCTTCCATTAAAATTACAAATACATTTAATATATTTTCATCATATAAAGCGGATTCACAAAATGATGTAAGAACTGTTGATAAACCAACTAATGTGTCAGATTCATATTTTATGTCCTCTATATCAGTTACTATTTTTTGTGTAATTGTTTTACCCATTGAAGTCACTTCCCTTTTGTTAACATTTTATATTATATTAATGTAACTATATTATACAATGTCGACGTTGTAAATTCAATAGTCAAAACAACTAAATATTAATTGATTTGCTTATGTTTATTGACTATAATGTACAAATATGATATATTTTAATCAAAAAATATAAAAAGATTTATTTAAGGTGGTAAAAATATGCCTGCGAGTAAAGCAAAAATAAGAGCAAATACAAAGTATACTAAAAATCACTATGATAGACTGGAAATGAAAGTTCCAAAAGGCGAAAAAGAAAATATTGTAGCTCACGCTAAGGCACATGACGGTACTTTGAATAAGTTTCTCAATCGAGCAGTTAGCGAGGCTATTGAAAGAGACAATAATAATTGATAATTGATAATTGACAATGGATAATAGATAAAGGAAAGAAGCAAGATATTAATAGCATAACTCTATAAAAATAGGCTCTTGCCTCTAGCCTCTTGCATCTTACTACTAAAAGGATAATGAAGCAAAACCATACTAACTTCCCAGTTGACAAAATTACAGAAATACTGTAAAATAATTTTGGGTACTGCAATAATGTGGTGGGCGGTTTCTCCCGAGACGGGAGGTGATAGCTATGGTAACGTATTCGGAATTATTTATATATACGAGTATTATTATCAGTGTTGTCACACTATGTTTCAACATTTTTTATCGTAAAAAGTAACTTAACTATTATACATAAAAAAGAAACACCGCCAACCTCACAAGTTACGGTGTTTCTACACAAGTAATTTTGAGGGAGAAACCGCTTATTGCAGTACCCTTTTATATGTATATTATAACACACATTTTAAATATGTCAAGCACAACTTTAATATTTGTAATAAACAATCATAATGCGAAAGGTAAATAAACAATGGACATAATGGAATCATCTTTAAAAAAGCATAAGGAATGGAACGGCAAAATCGAAATCGTGTCAAGGGTCAAGGTAGAAAACTCTGACGATCTATCTCACGCATACACTCCCGGAGTTGCACGTCCCTGCATTGAAATTCGAAAAGACCCCGAGCTTTCATACGAACTTACAAGACGTTCTAATCTGGTTGCCGTAATAACAGACGGAACTGCCGTTTTGGGACTTGGCGACATAGGCGGTCTTGCAGGTATGCCTGTTATGGAGGGCAAATGTGCGCTCTTTAAAGAATTTGCCGATGTTGACGCTTTTCCTATTTGCGTAAAGTCAAAGGACGTTGATGAAATTGTAAGAACTATTGAGCTTATTTCAGACAGCTTTGGCGGTATAAATCTTGAGGATATTTCAGCTCCCCGATGCTTTGAGATTGAAAAAAAGCTAAAAGAACGAATAGATATTCCAGTTTTCCATGATGACCAACACGGAACGGCAATAGTTGTTGGCGCAGCGCTTATGAATGCGTGCAGGGTGTCAAAAAAGAAGCTAGAGGACTTGACGCTTGTCATAAACGGGGCAGGCGCAGCAGGAACTGCAATAGCAAAGCTGTTATTATCACTCGGAGTGGGCAATATAATAATGGTAGACATTAACGGAATAATTTCAAGAACTGACAAAACGCTGAGCGATGCTCACAAGGAGCTTGCCAAGCTGACAAACAAAGACTGTATAACAGGAAGCCTTGCCGACGCAATGAAAGGCGCAGATGCATTTATAGGAGTTTCTAAGCCGAATCTTGTTACAGAAGAAATGGTTAAATCAATGAATGACAAGCCTATTATATTCGCTATGGCAAACCCTACTCCTGAAATAATGCCCGACAAGGCAAAGTCGGCAGGAGCATTCATTGTAGGAACAGGTCGAAGCGACTTTCCCAATCAGATAAACAATGTGGTAGCTTTTCCGGGAATATTCAAAGGTGCGTTAGCCGTTAGGGCGAGCGACATTAACGAGGAAATGAAAATGGCAGCTTCAAAGGCGATAGCCGGATGCGTAAGCGATGATGAGCTTTGTGCAGATTTTATTCTGCCTAATGCTTTTGACAGAAAAATACCTAAAGCTGTCGCAAAGGCAGTAGCACACGCGGCAATAGACAGCGGAGTTGCAAAAATTAAAAAAATTGAGGAGGAATAATATATGACTATTAATTACAAAACCAAAGGAGTTTGCGCCAGACAGATAAACGTCGAGGTTGAGGACGGAATTGTAAAGAATGTAGAATTTGTCGGCGGCTGTTCGGGCAACACACAAGGTGTTGCAAGGCTTGCAAAGGGAATGAAGGTCAAGGACGTAATCGAACTTTTAAAAGACGTTGACTGCGGCGGCAGAGGAACATCCTGCCCTGCACAGCTAGCGCAGGCATTGGAACAAAGCTTGTAGTATTAAACAACAAAAGCGTTCGGAAAAATCTAAAATTCCGAACGCTTTTTTCTTATACCTCTGTTTATAATATAAATTCTAATCTATAACCTCTTAAATTGGGTGTACCTTAGTCTCTTTGTTTGAATGAGCCATATCAATACCCAGTTTTTTATCACGTCTCTCCTCAAAGAACTTTGGAGCAACCTTCGGGAACTGCGCATAACTCAAAACGTCTTCGTCCTGTTCTATCCACTCAGCACATTCCTGTCTAAGCTTATCAAGCTCAGGCTCTATTAAGTCGGCAGGACGGCAGTTTATAGGCTTCTCATTACCCAAAATCTTTTTCTGAAACTCAGGAGAAATCGCAACAGGAGTCTTGCCGTACTCACCCTTTACAAGTCCCTTGAACTCCTTAGTTACAGTCTTGTATCTCTCGCCCATAATTACGTTAAACACAGCCTGCGTTCCCACAATTTGAGATGTCGGCGTAACAAGCGGAGGGTAACCTGAATCCTTTCTAACTCTTGGAACTTCCTTTAAAACCTCGTTGAGCTGATCCTCCTTGCCTGCCTGCTTTAACTGCGAAAGCAGATTGGAAAGCATTCCGCCCGGTACCTGATAAATGAGCGCATTAGCATCTGTAGCAAGCATCTTAGGGTCAAGAAGACCGCTGTCAAGATACTTCTGACGAAGCGTCATAAAGTAATCCCTTACTTCATTGAGCTTAACAAGGTCTAAACCTGTGTCGTACTCAGTACCACGCAAAGCCGCAACCATTGACTCAGTAGGCGCATGAGAAGTTCCCAACGCAAGCGGCGACATTGCAGTGTCGATAGCGTCAACGCCTGCCTCAACTCCTTTCAACAGGCACATAGAAGCCAGTCCCGATGTATAGTGAGTGTGTAACTGAAGCGGAATCTTAACTGCTGACTTTATTGCCTTTACAAGCTTTTCGGTAGCATAAGGTGTAAGCAGTGCCGCCATATCCTTTATGCAAATTGAATCAGCGCCGATTGCCTCAATTCGCTTTGCGTAATCAACATAGTATTCGTCTGTGAAAACGTCTCCCAACGTATAAGAAATAGCGATCTGTGCGTGAGCGCCCTCTTTTTTAGCGGCTTTCACCGCAGTTTCTAGGTTTCTTATATCGTTAAGAGCATCGAAAATTCTGATAATATCAATTCCGTTAGCAACAGTCTTCTGAACAAAATACTCAAGAACGTCGTCGGCGTAATGACGGTAGCCGAGCATATTCTGCCCTCTGAAAAGCATCTGAAGCTTTGTATTTGGCATTTCCCTTCTTATTGTTCTAAGTCTTTCCCAAGGGTCTTCATGAAGAAATCTAAGACATGAATCAAAAGTTGCTCCGCCCCAAACCTCGCACGAATGATAACCTATCTTATCCATTGTCGATAAAATAGGCAGCATTTCGTCGATCGACATTCTTGTTGCAATAAGCGACTGATGAGCGTCTCTTAATACTGTTTCTGTAATATTAACCTTAGCCATATAATAATACTCCTTCAAAAGTAGAATTGAAAATAGAATTAAGATGTAATTAATAAAGAACAATTTTAAATGGATAATTGACAATGAAAAATTGACAATTAATTATCCATTATCAACTGTCAACTGTCAATTATTAATTTATTACTGCGAGCACCGTTCCAGTCTCAACAGTTGAACCCTTAGTTGTATTAACGCTGACTACCTTTCCGGAGCAAGGAGCATTGACGTCGTTTTCCATCTTCATTGCCTCAAGAACGAATAAAGGCGCACCCTCTGAAACTGTGTCTCCGACCGAAACCTTAATGTCAAGTATAGTTCCAGGCATAGGCGCAGATACCTTTGTTCCGTCTGCAATAGGAGCAGTCGGAGCAGGTGCAGGAGACGCTGTCTGAACAGGCGCTGATGAAGCCGCAGCAGAATCACTGCCTGTCTCCTCAACGGCTACGTCATATGTCTTTCCGTTTACAGTTATGTTATACCTTTTCATATAAAAACCACCTATCAATTATTTATTTAAAACGGGCTGTTGCTGTGCTTCTTCGGAAGCCTTGAAACTCTCTTGCCTGCCATAATTTCTATAGCATTAACCAAAGTCTTCCTTATACCACTTACCGATATGACCCCGTCAATACACATCTTTTCAGCGGCAGCTTGTGCAGACGCTTCCTTTTTAATGTATTCATCAACCAGAGCCTCTCTCGACTTAGCTAAATCGTCTGTTCCCTTTAGCTTATCGTGACTTAAAAACTCAACTGTCGCTAAAGGTTCTAATGCAGAGATAACCGCATTATCTACAGCAAAAACTAAATCTGCGTTTGAGCCTTTGCCTGCTAGCGTTATAAAACTCGGTCCGTAAGCCTTGCCTGTTATTACAGAAATCTTTATCGTCGTAGCCTCAGCATATGCGGACGCAAGCTTTGCCATCTGCAAAACAGCACCCGATTTGTTTGCGCACTCACTGTTGTCAAAGCCCTCTGTGTCTACAAACGTGATTATCGGAATTGCAAAAGCATCGCAGGTTCTGACAAATCTTGCAATCTTTGAACAATCAGAGGAAGTTAGCTTGTCGTTTGTCTTATTGGTTGCACAAATACCTACCGTTGCTCCGCCCATAGAAGCCAAAGCAGTATAACTTGCCTTGCCGAAATCGCTTGACAACTCAATTACGCTTTCTAAATCGCAGACAGCCTTTGCTATATCCTCAGCGTTATCAGAATATACCCCGTCAGGTTCGTTAAATTCAAACATCGGAACAGGAGACAAATTATTCTGAGGCAGCTTTTGCAAAATCTCCTTTACCTTTTCTATAGCATCCTCGTCGTTCTCTGCAATAAGAGACGCCGTTCCGTTTTCAGCCGCATTCTGCGCTAAGTCCTTAACATCTGTGTTAGGAGTTATAAACAGTTCGGCTTTCTTTGACATCACTACAAAATCTGCCGACACCGCCAAAATTGCACTTGCTCCTGCGCAGGTTCCTGCGATAACTGAAATCTGCGGTACAACTCCGGAAAGATTAGATGCTTTAAGTATCAGCTCACCATAAGATGTCATTGCGGAAATACCGTCGTTCAAATCTGCCCCAAAGGAATCGTAAACTCCTACAACAGGGATCCCTGTCTTTGCCGCCATATCGTATATTTTAGAAATCTTTTCAGCGTGAACCCTTGTTAAAGCGCCGTCGTTAACAGATATGTCCTGAGCAAAGGCATAAACAGGGTTAGAGTCTACATAACCGTATGCAGTTATTACTCCAGAAAGATTATCCGATACCTTTGCATATGCGTCAAGCTCAGTAAACTCACCGCCGTCAAACAAATGTGTCAGCCTATCTCTAGCAGAAAGTGAGATAGAATCCTTAGCCATTGATTTTCCTCCATTCGTTTATAAGTATTAAGCCGAAAGGCAAAGTTTTCATAATTACTATTGTACTACAATTTCTCTTATTTGACAAGAATATAACTGTCAGTTTTCGCAACTTTTACATTTAGACATAAATTTAGTAATAGAGTCAAGACAATTATAATTATTTTGCACAAAACCCAGCTTTGAAAGTGTATCAGTTTGTGAAATATTAAACCTTGCCTTATCTATTCCTTTCATCATCGCAAGAAACAATATCGAGCGTATTATACCGTCAAACAGCATAATGTCTGAATTATCCTGAACAAAATCCACTTCTACTGTAGGTGCATACTCCTCGTCAATACCGAAATGGTATATGCCGAACCCGATAGAACTCCCCTTGTCGGTAGCATCTACAACAAAGGTCGTATCAAAATCAAGACCCAACTCTGTTATTTTATCTTTGTAATTTTCTTTGTTTTTTGTTTGTAAAATCTCTAACATAGCTCTAATTCCTTATATTAAATATTAGTTTTCATCTTCGTCAACATATTCCATAATATCTCCGGGCTGGCAATTCAAAGCTTTGCAAAGTTTATCTATTGTATCAGTAGTTACACTTTTATTATTTTTTAATGATGTTAATGTACCCTGAGGTATAATATTTTCCTGCCTTATCCTATATGTACTTAATTCTCTTTTTTTCATTAAACTAAATAACTTATCAAATTTTATAGACATATATACAATACTACCTTTCAAATTTTATAATATGCACTTAATAAACATAATAATTTATAAAAAATTTGTGCAATATTACATATTGAATATGCACAGATTTTTGTGTATAATATAATTATAACCAATTAACAAGGATGTGACATCAATGAAAAAAAAGTTTAGAGCTATTCATTTAGTGGATTTTGAAGAAGTAATGAAAGAGGCTGAAATGTTATCCGGACTTGCTCAGGTATGCTTATTAAGCTATATCAATTCATTTGAAGACGACGTTTTCAGAGGAGCGTTTGAATGTTTAGCTTATGAAGCCACAAAATTAAGTGAACATTGTAATGAACTTATGCAAGAGGCAGAAGAATAAATACTCAATCAGATGTTACCTTCTAATCTTTAACCTCTAATTTCTAATTTCTAACTTCTAACCTCTTGCTTCTTGCCTCTTACCTCTAATAGCAGAGCCACCGGCGGTTCGCCGGTCTTGCCTCTTGCCTCTAACTTCTAGCCTCTAATAGCTGTTATGATAGCTCTAAGCTCATCAGGCTCTAGCTCTCTGTAATCGCCCGGTTTTAACATACCTAATTTAAGAGGTCCTATAGCCGTTCTTTTAAGCCTTGCGACCTCCAAACCGACAGCCTCGCACATTTTTCTTATTTGTCTGTTTCTGCCTTCACGAATAACCATTTGCAAAACTACCCTGCCAGGCTCTTTTGTAAGTACGTTTATTGTGCAAGGCAAAGTCATCTGACCGTCAATTTCAACTCCCTCAGAGAGCCTTACCAGCTGCTCGTCGGTTATATTAGGGCGCACCGTAACACGATAAGTCTTTGTAACGTGCTTTGAGGGGTGCATAATATCGTTGGCGAAAGCACCGTCGTTTGTAAACAGAAGCATACCCTCTGAATTTTTATCCAGTCTTCCCACAGGGTAAACACGCTCGGGAACACCTGTTATCAAATCTGAAACATTTTTCCTGTCATACTCATCGCTCATAGTGGTAACATACCCTTTGGGCTTATTAAGCATTATATAGTAAAGCTTTCTTTTTCTCGGAGTGTATAGCTTTTCACCGTCGATTGAAATTAGATCCTTACCGGCAAATGCCTTGTCGCCGAGCTTGCAGGGTCTGCCGTTTACTTTTACCCTGCCCTGTGATATAAGCTCCTCCGCCTTTCTGCGTGAGCAGTAGCCTGCGTCTGCGATTATTTTTTGTATCCTTGTTTTTTCCATCTATTTACCTTTCATATGTATAGAACAGGTTTAGCCTGTTCTTATTATATCAATCTCCAAACCCTTTGTATAAACCTGCCAAACGCCGTTCTCTCCGACGCTTTTGCTTTTACGCTCTCATCGGCTTTTATTTCTGTCTGACCAACTAAAATGTTATCTATATAGTATCTCACATACCCTAACTTTTCGCCCTTTGCAATCGGTGCATAATTTAACTTATTCAAAGCAACGCGCTGTGTAATTCTTTCAGCGTCGTCTTTATATACGCTTAGTTTTATCTCATTCTCACAGCTTGCGGAAACCGTATCCTTGTTCGCTCCTACTATCGGTGCTTTAAATGAATTTACCTTCGGAGAAAGCGATACGCTCTTATACTGTGAAAAGCCGAAATCGTAAAGATTGGAATGGTCAGCCCAGTCGTTCTGGTCGTTCAGCGTAACGCAAATGAGAGTTGTACCGTTTCGTCTGCAAGCAGACACAAGACACCTTCTCGCTTTATCGGTAAAGCCTGTCTTAACTCCAAAAACCCCCTTGCAAGACGCCATAAGCTTATTGGTATTTGCAAGCCACCTTTCATAAGGAGGATTTCCGTACTTCAGCTTAGCGCTTCTGGTTGAGCAAATTTCTGCAAAGATTTTGTTTTTAAGAGCATATACTGTTAGCTTTGCCATATCGGAAGCTGTTGAATAGTGGTCGTCGGTATAGTCGTCAAGACCCGACGGCGTTACAAAATGAGTAGATTTAAGACCCAGCTTGTCTGCTCTTTTATTCATCATAGAAACAAACTTCTCAACACTTCCCGCAACTCTTACAGCCGTTGCATTTGCCGCATCGTTACCGCTTGGGAGCATCATTCCATAGCACAACGCCCTCATTGTGACAATATCTCCGCTTTTAAGCCCCATAGACGAGCCCTCGACCTTTATTGCGTTCTCATCTACCTTAAACTGCTCGTCCAAATTGCCGTTTTCTATAGCCAGCAATGTTGTCATTATCTTTGTAGTGCTTGCCATTGGAAGCTTTGTTTCTGAGTTGTGTTCGTACAAAACTTTGCCGTTTTCAGCGTCTATTAAAATTGCTGCCTTTGCAGATGTAGACGCAGCTTCACCTGTAACAGAAAACCCAAAACAACTGAATGTAATTGCTAATATAGTAAAAAGACTAAGTATTTTTTTCATTAATAGTGCACCTCATTTCTATGATAATTATGCACACTTAACCAGAAAAAATACATTTTGTCTTATTATTATTAAGTTTGATATTATTCGTCGCTTTTTCTGTTATTGATAAAATCGGTTATCTTGTCTACAACATCAGGAATCATATTTATAATCGCATTTTCTTTGCTTGCGTTTACCGACATTTGTAACAGCTTTACTTCCCCGTTTGTAATTGTTATAAAAGCAAGCGGCTGTAACGATACTCCTCCTGCCGTTCCGCCTCCAAACATCTCCTTTGAACCTTTTGTAGGTAAATCAGAGCCTCCCGACGTAAACCCTACAGATACCTTTGATATAGGAATTATAGTCGTGCCGTCTGCAACTATTGGCTTGCCGACAACAGTCTCGCAGTCCGCAAGCTCGTGAATTTTCTGCATTGCAGTTTCAACAAGTCTCTCCAAACCGTTATCATTCATTTGCTAACAACTCCTTATTATTTATCATAAGCTTACGCTTTAATTTGTATTGCTTCTTCGCCTTGTGACGCTTTTTCAAAAACAGATATAAAAACTTAACTGAGAACACTATTAGTATTCCCAAAACTATGCTAGGTCGAATCTTTATTTTGCCCGAAATCTCATACTCAAATACCTTTTTGTCAAAAACGCATTTAACCTCTGCCCTTTTCGGCTTGTATAGAGTGAAAATTGTACCTACTAACCCAAGCCCGTGAAACAGAACCGCATTCAGCCTGCCGTAATTCATTGCGGCGTCGTAAGCGTCGTCCTTTCCTGCAGTTATCTCGATATCTGTGTCATAAAACCTTATCTGCTTTAACAGCTTTCTGAAAGACTTCCACGTCATTGGGATAAAGTCTTTATATCTTCCCCAGCGACGTCGAATATTATTAACTTTAGCCTTCAGACCGTTCTCTTGAGGCTTGTCATTTTCAGACTTTTCTATTTTCTTTTTCTTGTTTTTTTCATTCTTAGCTTTCTCAGCATTTATTTTTTTATCCGTTTTTGGTATTTCACTTGCCTGCTTTACATTTTGCTCTTGCCTCTCAAGTTCCTTTTCCAAAGAACTTATTTTCTCGTCCAGCTCGTCCTCAGTCAGTTCTGTAAACTCTTCTTCAATTTCAGATAGGTTTTCCTCAAACGTCTGCTTTGACTTCTTTGACTTCTTTGACTTCTTTGACTTCTTTTTATTCTTTGTGCTTTTTATCTTGATAGTCTTTGACGGCTTATCAGGTCTTGGGTAAATGGCGAACCACAGCCATTTTGCCGACAGCTTGATCTCATCTGTAACACTGTTTGCATAATACGATACCGTCACAGAAAGGCGCAGGATAATATATATCGCTAAGATAATTCCCAAAATTATATACAAAGCTATAATATTACCAACCCCTTTCTTCAAGATGCTAGATCAACGACGTAACATCTTTTGCTGCCGGATTAAAATTAATAATTGACAATTGACAATTGACAATTGACAATTAATTATCAATTTTTCATTGTCAATTATCCATTATTTTTATCTCTCTCCATAGTTTCATCAACCGCCCTATTAAGAAACTTGTTCAGAGAGCCGTCATAATCCTTTGCGTGATTTGTTATATCTTCTTTTTTTCCTTTAGGAACTTTCAATTCAAGTCTATCATAATGATTTTTAACGTACTTAGCTGTTGCTCTCTGCCTTGCTTTACTAATTGGCATATTCTAAACCACCTTTACTTTAATAGTTTAACTTTAAAATATTATAATTGTTCATTATAATCAATATTTATAAATACAATTAGTGAATATTTGGCTATTTTGCCCATTGAAAATGTATTGTCGACAATGTATTATATACTTAACAACGAAAGGAGTAATTGAAATGAAAAAGAAAAAATCTAAAAAATCAATTAAAGTTATTAAATTGGACGAACTAAGTCATCAAGCAGACATATTGTCAGGACTTTCTCATGTTTGTGCAATGTATTTAAGCTTTACAAAAGAAAACGATTTTCTTCTAAACGCCCTTGAGTGCCTAAATGACGAAGCTAATAAACATCAAGATTACTGCAATTTACTTCTTGAAAAAATCAGCACTTAATTATCCATTGTCCATTATCAATTGTCAATTATTCCCGACCCACCGTTACACAAAACCTTAACATTTTACAAACTATAAAAAGGCGGCGAGCCACTGTTGACTCGGCGGTCACCGTCGCTAATTATCTTCTAATTCTTCTAAACTAACCTGCATTTCTCCGTTCTGACTGGGCAGCTTAGGCAATTCATCAAGCGATTTCATCTTAAAGCAGCGCAAAAAGTTCGCAGTTGTTTTAAATGCTATCGGTCGTCCGGGAACGTCAATTCTGCCTGCTTCTTCAAGCAAGCCCTTCTCAACGAGCGAATTTACAACGCTTGAGCTGTCAACACCTCTGACGTGTTCTACAAAGCCCTTTGTAACAGGCTGATTGTATGCGATAATAGTAAGAACCTCTAGCGCCGCTTGAGACAGCTTAGAGTTATTTTTTGTCTCCATCGCCTTTTTTATGTATGGAGCATATTCCTCTCTTGTTCCAAGCTGATACGAATCATTAAGCAGATACACATATAACGCACTTCCGCAGTTTTTATATCTGTCGTTCAATAGGTTCATCAGCTTATCAAGGGTTTCCCTGTCGACTTCAATAGCTTCCTGAAGCCTATCTGAATCGACCGGCTCACCGCTTGCAAAAAGTATCGCTTCGAGAACTGAAATTTTCTCATCTATATTCATTTACACTGTGATATCCTTTCTGTTATTTAAGGGTATTTCAAGCCCTTTTTTTATCCCTGCCCTTAAAATAAAGCTCTGAATTATCATCGCTTAGTAAAATCCTGCCCGACTTTGTGAGCTCTAAAACTGCCAAAAATGTAGCGACACGCTCTGAGCGGTCGGTAACTCCTTTATAAAGCCTGTCCATATTACAAGTACCGGTTGTATAGAGTTTTTTCAAAACAAAAATTATCTTCGACGTAACAGATACTATCTTTTTAGAAACAATAGGCTTAAATACAGAAGCATCAAGCGGAGGGGCTTTTTTTGCCCTTACCGATATACCCATATAAGCCTCGACAAGTATAGAGGGCTCGTGTTCTCTTGTGTAGGTTTTATCTATCTCAATCGGTGCAGGCAGACGAACAAAAATCTCACCGCCTGCATAGCTTTTTTTTAGCTGTTCTGCGGTTTGCTTGCAAAGCGAATACTCAATAAGACGTCCCTCAAGCTCTTTTTTAAGCTCTTGAGCCTCATTCGGCTGAGGCAGCAGAGAAACAGTCTTTATATAAATAAGCCTTGACGCCATCTCTAGAAACTCGCCTGCTATTTCAAAATCCTGTTCTTTTAAGCCGTCGATATATTCGAGATACTGTTCAAGCAGAATAGAAATTTCGATATCGTTAATATTCAGTTTATGCTTTGAAATCAAATGAAGGAGCAAATCAAGCGGACCTTCAAAAATATCAAGTTTAAATTGAAGTTTATCCATTTAAGCATATACCTTTCGGATATAGTTGAAACAAAATTACAAAATAATATTCATAATCAAGTCTACCCAGCCGGTCATAAAATCAAACAGGCTGAAAATCTTATTGCCAATCCAAGAAAGCGGACCATCAAGAATATTAAAGAACAACACAAATACAATAAAAATAATATATATTATATTTTGATACTGAGCTAACTTATACTCAAAGCTGTCGGGCAGAAAGTAGCACAAAATCCTTGAGCCGTCCAGCGGCGGAACGGGAATAAGATTAAAGACAGCCAAGAAAATATTTATGGTTATAAAATACTGAAAAATGAGGTTAATATAAACATAGGTATTAGAGTAATAAAACTCTCCGCCGAACGCGATCCACATTATAATTTTCAGAATGATCATCGCAATATAAGCAACAATAAGGTTTGACAAAGGTCCGGCAAGAGCGGTAAGCGCCGTACCAGCCTTACGGTTTTTAAAGTTCATTGGATTTATCGGTACAGGCTTAGCCCAGCCGAAGCCTGTTAAAACCAGACAAATTGAACCTAAAATATCAATGTGAGAAAATGGGTTCATAGTGAGTCTGCCCGAATAACGAGCGGTATTATCGCCCAGCTTATAGGCAACCCAAGCGTGAGCGAACTCATGAACAGGTAAAATCATAAAAATAATAAGTATTCGGACTCCGTATTGCAGTATAGTTTGTATATTCACAGTATAACCCCACAGTATTATATAATATTTATATAATTATACAACATATAAAGTTAAAATTCAAGATAAATTATGGAAAAAGCTTAACTTTTAGCAGAATACAAAACATAGCAAAACCAATTGACGTTAATAAACTAATGGAAAAGCTGCAAAAAATATTAGCACCCTTAACACATAACAAAACAGGCACAGAAAAAACGGCTTAAACGAAATGTTTAAGCCGTTTTTTCTGCTTTATAGCAATGATTTGATATAAATTCCCCCTATTTATTTCGCCTTCCTGCCCTTAAGCTTTCTTCTCCTGACAGAGAAGTAAACTGTATTCAACCCCAGCAAGAATGTCACCAAAAATGCAATCGGAAGATTTCTCTCGCTTTCGCTTCCTGTATTCGGTATGTTTCCGTTGTTTCCGCCGTTTGTATTGTTGTTTGTAGGGTTCTTTGTCTTGCTGTAAGGCGGATTGCTTGTTGTTCTCTTTGGCGTTGTTGTTTTCTTTGGCTCTGTTGGTTTAGTCGGATCGGTCGGATCTGTAGGTTCAGTTGGGTTTGTCGGATTAGTCGGTTCTGTAGGTTCAGTCGGCTTTGTAGGATCTGTGTTCTTGCTGTTCATAAACTCAGCCTTTTGCTCCTTTTCCGATATCTCTCCGCTCTCACCCTTTGATGTTGTCGTGTATCCATCTTTGTTTGCCTCAAACTCAGTTACCGTGTACTTCGTTCCTATAGGAAGTCCGCTTATCGTTACACTTTCTCCATCCTTGAGCTTTATCTCTCCTCCGCTCTTTATAGTTCCTTCCTTAGAGCCTATGTAACTGTACTCTCCATCAATCGGATCACCGTTAGTATCTGTGAGCGTTACAGTAAATGTGAACTCCTTGTTCTTATCCCCTGCATTTCCTGTAACCACCTTGCTTATCGTCAGACTTCCCGAACTGTAAATATTCTCAAACTCAACCTTATCTTCGTTTGTCGTTCCGTCTGTCTTTGTATAAGTGTGGCTTTGTACTTCCAGCTTTGATTCATTATCAACAACTACTACCGTCAGGGTCCATACACTATCATCGTAAGTGTAACCAAATGCATTTCCCTTTTCTTCACTTATCTCAAATGTGTATGTTCCTACTTTGGTAAAGGTAATTTTGTCAAAGCTTGCATTTCCTGAGCCTGTTACCGTTGTAGAGGTATCTGTCGGCATCTCTGCTCCGTCTGGATTATCTGCGCTTGCTTTAATATTAAACGTAAAGTCTTCATCACTCGGAGTGTTTCCTGTTACAGTTTTCTCTACCTGCGGAGCATATTCTGTTGGCTCTACACTGTAGGTATTCGTAAATAATGCTCTTTCCTCACTTGATTCTCCGTCCTCTTTTTCATATGTGAGGCTCTTTATCGTCAATGCTGAATCTACATCTTCTACTATTACCTTCAATGTATACACACTATCATCGTAAGTGTAGCCTGCATCATTGCCTTTAGTTTCACTTATCTTAAACGTGTATGTTCCTGCTTTGGTAAATGTAATAGCATTGAAGTTTGTACTTCCTGCTCCCTTGACGGTCGCTGTTGTGTCCTCCGGCATCTTTGCTCCATCAGGATTATCTTTACTTGCCTTAATATTAAAGGTAAATGTCTTATCACTTGGAGTTGTATCTCCTGTGATCTCCTTTGTCACCTGCGGTGAATATGATACCTCTGTTGTACTGTAGCTGTTCTCAAATGACGCTTCATCACTGCTTTGCTCTCCCGTTTTAGAGTATGTTGCTTTGCTTACCTTTAGCTGTGAATTATCATCTGTTACTGTGATTGTTAATGTCCACACACTTCCGTCATAGCTGTAACCGGGTGCATTTACCCTGCTCCTCTTTGATTTCAAAGTTATACGTTCCTGTCTTAGTAAATTTAATATTGCCAAAGTTTGTGCTTCCTGAACCTGTTACTGTCGCAGAAGTATCTGTCGGCAGACTTGCTCCGTTAGGATTATCTTCGCTTGCAGTAATGTTAAAGGTAAACGTCTTATCGCTTGGAGTATCGCCTTTTACTGTCTTGTTTACCTTTGGTGTAAACTCTGTTGAATTTACATTATAGGTGTTAGTAAACTCTGCTCCGTCATTGCTTGTTGTTCCGTCTGCCTTTGTATAGCTATAGCTTTGCACCTCAAGCTGTGATTCATTATCAACAACTACTACTGTAAGCGTCCATACGCTTTCATCATACGTATAACCTGCTTCTTCTAACTTTGTTTCTTTTATCTCAAAGTTATATGTCCCTGTCTTGCTGAATGTAATATTTCCAAAGCTTGCTGTGCCTGCTCCTGTTACCGTTGCCGTCTTATCTTCTGGTAGGATTGCTCCGTTCTCAGGATTTTCCTCGCTTGCAGTAATGTTAAAGGTAAAGGTTTTATCGCTTGGAGTATCTCCTTTTACTGTCTTGCTTACCTTTGGTGTAAACTCTGTCGGTTCTACGCTGTATGTGTTAGTAAACTCTGCACCGTCATTACTTTTTGTTCCGTCTGCCTTTGTATAGCTATAACTTTGCACCTCAAGCTGTGAATCATTATCTACAACTACAACTGTAAGCGTCCATATGCTTTCATCATAGGTATATCCTGTGTCTTTTCCCTTTGTTTCTTTTATTTCAAAGTTATACGTTCCCGCCTTGCTGAATGTAATATTTCCAAAGCTTGCTGTGCCTGCTCCTGTTACCGTTGCTGTCTTATCTTCTGGTAGGATTGCTCCGTCAGGATTTTCCTCGCTTGCGGTAATGTTAAAGGTGAACGTCTTATCGCTTGGAGTATCTCCTTTTACTGTCTTTTTTACCTTTGGCGCATACTCTGTAGGAATGACATAAACGTTCTCAAATTCAGCATTATCACTGCTTGCTGTTCCGTCTGCCTTTGTGTAGGTATGACTTGTTACCGCCAAAGCCGAATCTACATTTTCAACTACCACAGTCAATGTCCATACACTATCATCATAAGTGCAGCCTAAGCTTTCTCCTGCTGTTTCTCTTATCTCAAATTTGTAAGTTCCTACCTTGCTGAATGTAATATTTCCAAAGCTTGCAGTTCCTGCTCCCTTGACAGTTGCTGTTGTATCTGTCGGCAGAACTGCTCCGTCAGGATTGTCTGCGCTTGCCTTAATGTTAAATGTAAAGGTCTCATCACTTGGCGCATTTCCTCTTACAGTTTTATTAACTTGCGGTGCATACTCTGTCGGTTCTACACTGTAGGTATTCGTATAATGGACCTGCTCCTCGAACCAGCCTGTGTCGCCGAATACAGAGTAAACTCCGGTGTAATCGGTAAAGGGTTGCGTCACTGGCAGAGCCTTATTCGCATATTCCTGGTTCTCGCCTTTCATGGCAAAGTGGACCGTAGGGCTGACAAGACAACGGGACATGCTCCGTAGGAAACTTGATGCCTCGCCCTCATAGTGCGGATCGACAAGCTCACCATTCCGGTACATATAGTGGCGGATAGAATCGTCCGGCAGCTTCTCATCGCATTTTGCACAGTTTGGGTTGTCTTCTACAATATCAGTCACGCCGTCTTGTACCTTGTTCTCATTTCCGTACCATAAGTAGAAGCTTGATTTTTCTTTATCTTCTTGAGGAGTACCCACCGTCTGATGGTGGTTGCCGGTGGAATCCGCAGCGGCATAGTACTCCCACATAACGGCATTGGTATGGTAGAAGGGTTCGAGATGCCGATAAGCATCGAGGTTTGATTGCCCGCTCTGGTCCACTGCCCAAGTCAGACCCCCCTCAGTCTTATTGTTTTCAAATCCTTTGGGATAGTAATTACCATAGGTTGCATTCTCGTGAGAATAAACAGGGATCTCCTGTTTTCCAAGACGGTAGATACTGTCAGAACCGCGCTGCTGAATGTGAGAGATCTCCTGCAGCTTGTACCCTGCTGCCACGTCCTCCTCGCTGAGCTTCTCCGTAAAGCGGTAAGTGATCTTATTGTCCAGACCCGTCACCAGCAGACCCTCGCCGTGCTGCAGAGTGAACTCCGCTGTGCTTTTCGCAATTGTCTCATTATCCAGATTACCGAATAGATCCGGGCGGTCCCCGTTGGGGATGATCTGGTCGTAGAGGTCGTCAGCACTCAGCGTCCCGTTCTCTGCGCTGCCGTCATTCTTGTTGTTATTGACGCCGAAAGTCAGCGTCGTTGTCATGTACAGAGTGCGGGTCTTGAATGGAGAGGAGAAATCACTCAAACTCGTTTTATCGTTCGGTTTCCTTATGATGAATGTGTAATAGCTCAACTTCTGGTGATTATTCTCTTTATCTATGGCACCATCGTGGTTCCATAGCTTAACAGCATCCAACATCACACCGTTGCTTTCTCCTTCGGCTTCCTTCACCTCGCTGACAGAGATAAGCTCTGCGTCCAGTGCCCAGTAGCTCCTGGTACCGGCAGGACGTGTACCGTCTGCTGTCGCCTTGCGGTAGCTGTCGCGGTTTTCCGCGCCCGGCTCTGAACCTGTCTCCTCCCGTTGACCCTCAGCAAAGAAGGTGGTTCTGCCATTTTTGTCAAGAGCTTCATCTTCTACCTTATCTTCACCGCTATACTCAGAATCCTGATATAGTCGGCGTACCGAAGTACCAGATCCCGCTGCTGCATCGTTGTTGGAGGGCAGATAGAGGTAATAGAGTTCGTTCTCGGTCTTCGTGCAAGTTTTATCTGTAGGCTCACCGTCATCGTCTGCGTAGCACAGTCCGCTCTCGCCCTGCACCACCAGCCTGGCGGTATTGCCATCGCCCAAATCGAACAAGGCTCGGTTATCGTTGTTATCCAGCAGAAGTTCGCTGTTATCCGTAAGCACGTCTATGTAAGCCAAACGGCGCTCCCATGTATCACTGTACTCGTTGTACAGGGTACGGACGGCGGTGCGAGTGCCAGTTACACCCTGAACAAAGAGCTGATAGTTGAACTCCTTATTCAACTGATCCTCCGTCAGCGTGAAGCCCTCTGGGGCTTTCAGCATCTTGGTCACATGGAGCATCTGGTTGGCGATCTCAAGGCGCCCATTGTTGCCCAGGTAGGTGTCCAGGATCACATTGTTGTCAGTGCCGGAGTCGTCGGACACTGTGGGTACATAGTAGTTATTTGCTGTAGAAGTCTTGTTATCTGTCTTCGCGTGACGGTTGTTAGACATATCGCCGGAGCGTATGCCGCCCGGACGAGCAGCCACTGCGAACCGGAAGTAGCTTTTGTACTCTTCCTCACTTACTTTACCGTCTTTATCACTGTCAGCAAGCATTAGAATATCATGATATTTTTCTTGAATACCTTTATAGTATTCAACTGCTTCATCAAGCGGACTCTTTGTTTCTTCATCAATAGTCGTATCCCTTAAACCACATTCATTCTTCAGATAATTTCTCAGAGCTGTTTCATTTTTGGAAAACAGCTTCTCATATGTAGGCTCGCCTCGAGTATCGTCGCCTGTGGTACTGTGTGAGTAATACTCAAGCGTCATACCAATTCCCGTACCCATATCCGTCCAGCACAGCATATCGCCGTTGTCGATCTGGTCTGAGGCAAAGCCGGAGCCGAACTCGCTTCCCCTTCGGGACACGACCCTCTGCACCATCTTACCGCCATATGTTCCCGACACTTCATTGCCCTTATCATCTTGCCCAACGCTGTTCTCATCAGGCAGATAGTATTCCACCAATATGAAGAAATAGTCGTCGGACGAGAATGAGACGGAGCCCTTAGTGTAGCCGCTGCCGTCAGAGGTCACATGTTCCATCAGGTCCTGCTCCAGGAACACGACGCCGTTCTCTGCTACCTCGTATTTGGTATTGTGGTCGTCGGTGATGGTATTGCCTCCGCTGGCTGTTGCCTCTTTTATCTTCTTTTGAAAATCATCTTGGCTTTTATACACGCCCATGAACTGTCCGCCGCTCCATGAGCCGGGCTGTTGGACTGCGCCGCCAACAGTTTCCCATGTGGTTTTTCCGTTGCCGCCGGTCTGGTTTTCCTCTTTGCTCCATGACTCCCCGTCTGCCCTGTCAACTGCTTTAAGGTTTTCGCCCTCCACACGGTAAGCGTGGGCATATAGGGGCAGAGGCTTCTGGAACACATAATATCGGTTATCTGAGCTTGGGGAGAATGTCACGGTAGGATCGCCTCGAGTGCGGGCTGTCGCCGTATCCGTCACATAGTCGTTGTAGGTGGTATTGGAATAGAAGTTTGAAATAAAATATACATAGTCTTGACCGGCAACCGTGTGAGCGGAAATATACTCTGCAGAGATGGCGTTGAAATCTACGCCTACCTGATTGCCGCTGCTGTCTCTCAGTATCAGATCCTCCTCAAGACCTACAGCGTAGAACAAACGAAACGGAGTTGACTGCGCACAATATTCCTCATATGATGTGCCATTACCGTCCTCGTCCTTCTTTGCGTCCTTATGGTCTGAGCCGAGATTTGTCTCGTAAGACAGCACTCCATCCTTGCCAAGAGTTATCTCTGCCAGCTGGGTAGGTACTGCCGCCGCAGGGATATTCAGGTACAGCGACCGTTCGTAACCGCTGTTTGGGGTGATTGCTCCATCTTGATCCACGAAGTCGCCTGTATCCTCTAACCATACACGAATATCAGACAGACGGTATACTCCGTCATATTCAGCGTATGTACCATTACCCTCAGGGTATGATATAATATTCCCTTCGGCGTCTCTTTCACATTTTTCATCAAACGCTTTTTGCGCCGCTTCAGGCACTTTTTCACCGTAAATGGGATTTATATATAACTCATTTCGCTCTGCGGCTGTACCCGCAAAACGGTATAGGGTATATTTTGTGTTCTTCGCCTGCTGAGAAAGCTCATCAGGTGTGTCAGGTGTGTCTACGATAGGAACATAGGAAGTAAAGGTCTTAAAATCCAATCGGTACACCCAACCATTTCCCCATGCTTCTTCGGCGGTACTGCAACCGCTTGGCAAACTTGCAGCACTGCCGTCAGGATTTGCCGCAAACTCTGCTGACGCTGCATCTTCACCCTTATACCAGCCCATTGGCATTGCCTTTTCGCCTTGCTCTGTCCCTTTGTGAGCTTTCATCCACTTGTCGTTCCACTGGTAGTCATAAATCCCTGTGCGTACTATGCCGTGCATCTTGCCGAACAAAAGCAGGGACATATCGTAATTCTGTGCGTCTTGACCCTTTTCCTCGTCGTTGTGCGTTTTGGCTTTGATAGACTGGTTCTTTACCTCCATATACTCACCAATTGGGTCTTGATAGGTGATTGAGTCGCCTACTCCTGCGTCGTTGTCGCCTGAGACGGGGACGAAGATTTTGCCTAAAATTATGGTTAGAATCTCATCAAAGATTTCGTCGAGCTTTTCAGAATCGACGTCGTAGAATTTATCGTTATAGGCGATATTATTTATGATGTCGTCGTTTGTTACGGTGACTTCATCGTCTCCGCCTGCATCATAGGTGATGCTATCGTTTTCAAGGCGACTAAGATTTATCCTTATGCCATTTCCCATTGAAAAGTCGGTTTTTTCGCCACTCTTCCACTTATCCCAAGATTCTTTCAGTTTCGTGAATGCGCCAGCTTTAATGTACACCTGACCCTCACTGCCCCATGAGTCTCCATTATACGAATCTCCGAGCTTACTGTCTTTTGTTTCATTCCAAGTCTCGCTTCCCCAGCCGGTATCGTCGGACTTGCCGATATCGTCAAGGGCATATTCCTTCGGGTCAAGGGTCGGAAACAGTCTCCAGCGTCCCCACTGCGGCACGTGCTTCGTGTCCACATTCATGGTATAAGTAGAAAGGTTGTTTTTCATACTTTCTGCTGTGGCGTTGTTCTTATGCCAGCCGTTCTCGTAGTGCTTCTTCACCACATTGTTCATATACGAGGCTGTGAGCAGTACCTCCATTACGGTGCCACCCGTTCCTGCGCGGTCGTTGTCGCTGTTGTATAGTACGCCCGCACTATAACAGCTCGGCGCGGTGGAAAGAGTACCTTCCTGATAGAAGTCCGCACCGGTGTTGTATATACCGTGCAGACCGTCCCAGTTACCGTCCTCTGTCGTTCCTCCTTCTTTCCCTTTCCCTTTCTCTAACGTGTCGTCTCCGGGCAGATAGACATTGTACCACTCGTCACCGACGTTGCTGCTGGGATTACCAAGACGGTGCGAATGGTCCTTATTATGACCATCATTATCACTGCTATCCCAAGTGTCGTCGGTCATATACCATTCGTCAAGATTACCATTAGGGTCATCAATCGGCGATTTATCGCGTTTTGCTGCATAGCGATTATTCCAGTCGTCTACCGTATAATCTTTTTGGTCGTTGCCCATTTCATTAAAGGCGAAGTTAGCACCGCCGTCTGACATGATTATCGTAGCAGGTATTCTCGCAACGGTGGACATTACGCCGGTGGAGAGTGTCTCGCTGTAGGTGGTGACAGTCGAATCTGCCAACTGCTTATAGGCGAGATAGATGCCGCCCTGAGTATTGGTGAAATAACCCACGTAGTCATCGGCTGTAAGGTGCTTGGTGTTTTCCATAGCATTTTTAAGGTTGGCATCACCGTGATTCCATTTGTTATTGGCTATACTTTCACTGCTAGTTTTAAATTCTTGGCTTTTCTCGAGACCGTCTTTATCCTGCTTCTCTACGCCAGGGAAAGCCTTGACGTCGTTGCTGTTTATGTTGTTGCTGACGGTGAAATTATGTTTTGTCCACTCTTTTGCCTCGCTTGAATTGTCGTCCAGCGGACCCGTGTAGGTGTTCATTTCCGCATTTGCCACAACAGTGTAACAGGTATCGCGGTTGTTCTGCCAATACCATACGTTGTCCTCACCCAGTTTAAGATCTCCGGGGTAATAAAGAGTTTCCATACCGCCGACGGAAAGATAGGGCTGCTTATCGTCTACCCTCTTGTAATGGGCAAGAGGCATAATAACCACAGCGTTTGCACCGTATCCGCACACTGCCACTCTGTTCTGAGGGTTCTGCTTCATCAGACCGTCGATGGTATTATTTATGGCGTCGAGCGTCTTTTGGATTCGCGAATTTTCTATACGATCGTCCATTGGCACGCCGTTTTCAGGAAATTTACCGTCTTTTGCTTTCACGTAACCGTTGTTGCCTGAGTCGATGTCATAACGCGTATCCTGTCCCATAGAGCCTGACATATCGAATACAATTACAAGGTCAATAGGGCTGGGCGGATATTCATTTACCACCTGCGAGCTTGCAAGCGCAGAAAATGTATGTGCAAAATCCGCATTATAGCCGACACTGCCGTCATAGCCGTCAGTTGCCATATCCAATGTTATCTTATTTTCGCCATTTTTATCATAAGCGAATACGCTCTTATCTGTCCAAACTCTGCCTGCATAGCGTGAGCCGCTTTCCATAGACAACAGCTGATTCTGATAATCGTCCATAGTGCTGGGGTCAGCCACACGGGTGCCGTCCACGATTTTCTCCGTCGGACCGGAAACGGCTGCAAAGACTGTGCCGCTGACCATAGACGCAGTCATACACAGGCTGAGAAATACTGATATAAATTTGTTTGTTATTCTGTTTAGTTTTATTGTCTTCTTATTATGTTTCATAGTAGTTTCCTCCTGGAAAGAAATTTTTGGAGCATTTTCACTGTTCCATTTACGCACAGTTTAAACACAGCAAAACATTGCCGCTTAAAACTCCCCAAACTGTGCGGAGAAATTAAGGGATAAATTATTTTGTTTTAACAATTATACAATTCTTACACATAGAAAAAGCAGTATATTCACTACGAGATATACTGCCCCATATAATATTATGTAGTAGTGATAAAATGTTTTGTGTACAGCAAATAAAGGTAGGGCTATCAGCCCCCCCCCCCCTTACATTTATTGGGATTGAGTATTTTGCACAAATCATAATATCACCATAAATAGATTAGTAAGTAAATTATATCACTTTATAAAATTTTAATCAACAAAAAAATCAATAAAATTCGAGTTAATAATATAAGGTTTTTTGTTAATTTTTTATAATTAAGATATACGGGATTAAGATATTTTGATGATGTGCCAGACGGAAAAAACGGCTTAAACACTGTGTTTAAGCCGTTTTATAGTTATAAATACTTATTAAAAAGAATGCACCACTACGCGAGATATAAAAAATTCACGTTCCACAAAATGTGAAACGCGAACAGACTCCGGCGGCTCGCCGGTGGTCGGAGTAACAAGAATTATTATTCACTATCCTTTCCTATTTTCCCTTATCGATTGTTAGCTTGAACCCCGTATTTTAGGCATTTGCTAATGTTAAATAATTTTGCTTAATGGTCAAAAAAAGTGCAAAATCGCAAAAAACGTGTAAATTTCGTGTATACAAAAACCCGCCCGACAACACTGCCGAGCGGGTTAATTAATTAGCCTCTTTATATCCCATAATTTCATATATGTAATAACCAATGTTCCCCATTGGTTGCCAGTAATAAGTTTTACCTTTAGATATTTGAGCTATAGAACCACTCACCAGCTTATTTCCTCTCCAAGTAGTAGTTGCATTCGTGTAACTAGAGCTATTGTATGAAGCTGGAGGGGTAAGAATTGTACACAATTGAGGGGTTGCACCAGAGCCGGAAGCCGAACTTGTACCTGTATAATAAACTTTTATTATACTAGGAACAAAATTAATAACTCGATATGAATTTTCTGTATCATAGCCTCCGTCAGAAGTAAAATGCAATTTACCGTAAGCGTATTGAGTAATGGTTGATTTACCCGCTGCCACTGCATTATCCGCTGCCGTTTTTGCCGCATCTGCAATTGCCTTTACACTTTTAACTGCCGCCGGTGTAGCGGCAACGCCACTTGATACTCCGCTTGTGCTTGTTGTACTGTCAGACAATTTTAAATGTCCATAATTAGAACTGTTGCCTACACCATAAGTAGCACTTGGAGACGCATGACTTGGTAAGTTGTTCTTTGATACTAAGTATTCGTCTATATATGCCTTTAAAAGAGACCATAATTCTTCTATGTTTTCATTACTTACAACTGACATAACTAATCACCATAAAAAACCCTTTCAAACATCTGATTCACTTCTTCATCAGTCATCGGCTGTAGGCTTAAGGATAGGTTGTCTACATCTTCCTTCAATGAATTAATTGTCTCGTCTTGTTCCTTGACTTTCGCAGCAACAATTTTGTTTTGTACAGGATTTTCAGATGTTTCATCAAGCTCTGCGTCTACTATGGT
>CANQCL010000009.1 GCA_947589215.1 uncultured Clostridia bacterium | reverse complement strand
GTTTCAAAATATAGGTACACATTGAATTTCAATCCTAAGATGTGGCTTCCCAATAATGTTGAAACGATAGACTAATTATAAGATGCGGAATTAGCAAAGAGAAGGGAGAAAGAAAATGAGCAATTCCAGTGATTATCATAAGAAATGGGAGCAGGAGCATAGAGAGCAACGAAAGCAGTATCATAAAAAATGGGAACGGGAACATAGAGAGCAACGCAATCAATATAAGAATAAATGGAAAAAGGAAAATCAAAATAAAGCATTCGTAAATATTGTTTGCCCATATTTTATTTATGAAACTGCTATCCAAATATCTTGTGAAAGTATAAGCTCAGATGCAAAATGTGATGTACATAGATTTAAAAGTAAAGAACTTAAAAATAATCATCGGAATTGCTTTTGTGAGAGTTTTAATTATAAGAAATGTCCTTATGCTCGTCAGTTTAAAAATTTATAAAAATAAAATGAAAAAGGCAGTAGGTTAAATCCTGCTGCCTTAATTGTTGTCGCAATTGTCGCCCTTTTTTAAAAAAGCAGGATTGATACAATTTTATTAGAAAATAAATATGTCGTTTTAAATACAGAAATGGAGGACTTAAAATGTCAATAAACTATGAAAAATCACTAGGCAAGAGGTTAGCTGATTTTAACAGCAAGTATTATAAACCGCCGATAAACACCGCCTCAAGAGGTCAGTGTGTTTGGTATACGCAAGGACGAGCTTATGAAAAGAAAGACGTTTACATTGGTGCAAGAGGTAATGCCAAAGACGTTTATCAAAGCTGTAAGAATGACAACTTTCAAGTATCGAAGTATCCTAAGCCAAATTCTATAGCTTGTTTCAACGGCGGTACATACGGTCACGTTAGATATGTTGAACACGTTATCGCAAATACAGTATATTATACAGAGGCTAATTCGAATGCTGATAATGCAATCTCGGCTGATGACGGTTTACTTAAAAAGATGTCGCTTGAAAGTTGGATGAAACAATCTAATTTGCAAGGTCACGTTGTTGTAAAGAAAGAGGAGCTTATAACCTTTGAGATCGTAACAAAGAAAGGCAATCTCGGACTTTACAAGTCAAGCAGTATCAAAAAGAAAAACAAGGTCAAGACCATTAATGCAAAAAGCATAAAGGTAGTTGCCGGAAGCGGAAAGGTAAAAGGCGGCAGAGAGCTTGTCAAGGTTCTGTATGAAAATCGCTACTATTGGGCTATAAGAAAAACCATAACTAAAAAACAGCAGTTGAGGAGGAAAGGATAATGACAAGTGAAATAATAGTTGCCATAGTATCGTTGCTCGGAACTGCTTTAGGAAGCTTCGGAGGACTTCGGCTGACAACTTACCGAATACAACAGCTTGAAAAGAAAGTAGACAAGCACAATAATTTTGCCGAGCAAATCCCGGTAATGAAAAGGGATATACAGGTTGCCAATCATAGAATAAAAGATATAGAGAGGATAATAAGAGATGAAAAAAATTAACATAACAAAAGGAACACTTATAAGAACAATATTACTTGTTCTTGCACTTATTAATCAGATACTTGCAGTATTCGGAAAATCACCAATACCGATAGACGATGACACTGTAACAAATCTTATATCAACAGTATGGACAGTTATAGCGTCGCTTATCGCTTGGTGGAAAAACAACAGCTTTACCGATAAGGCTATTAAAGCGGATAAGGTCTTGAAAAATGAGTTGATTGAATGAATAAACGCGAGAAAAAATTCTGTGAGTATTATGTTGGAGAATGTAACGGAAATGTAACACAAGCAGGATTGAAAGCCGGATATTCTTTAACGTATTCACAGCATCGTCTGTATAAAAAGTTGGAAAATGTTGAAATAAAAGA
Organism: uncultured Clostridia bacterium; assembly: GCA_947589215.1. GTDB lineage: Bacteria > Bacillota > Clostridia > Oscillospirales > Ruminococcaceae > UMGS1601. The sequence goes on along the minus strand of CANQCL010000009.1, from coordinate 72,601 downwards.
GTATATCAACAAATTAACAGCTAATGATGAGGTTAAACGAATTTCAGACGGTGATGATATTCGGCGTTTTTGGAGCGAAATTATGAACGATGATGGACTAGTTGTAAAGGACAGAATAAAAGCCAGTGAGCTATTAGCTAAAAGCAAAGGAATGTTTAAAGATGAATGGTGATTTTTACAGATCGGATATGTGGCGTAAAGTTAGGGCAAGCGTTATAAACGACCGCTTGAAAGACGGTATAACAATATGCGAATACTGCGACAAGCCTATTGTAAGTGCCTACGACATTATAGGTCACCATAAGATATCTCTTACGCCTGAGAATATAGATGATGTCAATATATCGCTCAATCCTGATAACATAATGCTGGTACATCATAAATGCCATAATATCATACATAACAAGCTAGGCTATAAGAATAGGGAAGTGTATCTTGTGTATGGAAGTCCTCTTTCAGGTAAGACAAGCTACGTCGACAGCGTTAAGCAAGAGGGAGATCTTGTTATTGATATGGATAATATATGGCAGTGCATAAGCGGTTGTAATAGGTATGTCAAACCTAATAGGCTTAAAGCTGTTGCTTTTGGTGTTAGAGATAACCTGCTTGAATGTGTTAAGTATAGACGAGGCAAATGGCAGAACGCATATCCGCTTATAAGTCAGCGAGAGGCTTTGGCAAAGGAATTAGGCGCAAGGGTTATTTACATTGATACAAACAAGGAAGAATGTATAAAACGTCTTGAAGCAGATTTAACAAGAGATACGGACGAATGGAAAAAGTATATAGATACTTGGTGGGAGAACTTTTTAGCTTGAAAAAGCTAATCAATATGAAGGATTTTTTCTCATTATACCCCCCTACTTAACGAAAATTGCTCTGTAAGAGGAACTGTTGAAGCGACCCTAATATTACACGCAAGGGCAAATTTTAGAATTTCAAAAAATATTTTTGAAAGGAATTAAAAAAATGACAAGAAAAGAGAATCTAATCAAAGCCCTTGAGGGAGCGGATATGGTGCTTATTGAAAATGTCATTGACGAGGTTATTTTCCTTGAAAAACAGCTAAAAACCTTAAAGAAACTGCCATTTATCAAAGTAAATCCTGATAATCCGGCTCAACAGAGAGCCACTCCGGCACAAAAGCAGTATAAGGAGTTGCTCCAGCAATACAATAACCTGATAAAGCTGCTATTTGCTGCTTCAGGTCAGAACGAATCAGACAGCGAAAGTCCGTTAAGGAGGTTCTTTAATAAACGTGATAATAAAGAATAAACCTATCTGGACGCCTGACAACAGCTTTTTGCTTAAATATAAAGCTGAATGCGAGCTAGGAACATATATAATCGGTCAAGATCTAAAGCAAGAGCTTATAAATCTTGCTGAGGATTTTCATAATGACGAGTATTTCTATAACACTGATGATGCTTATCTGCGAATGGACTTTATGGAAAATTGCGTAAGACTTACTAAATCGCCTTATTATAATAAACCAATGAAGCTAATGCTTTGGCAAAAGGCGTTTATTGAAACCTTATATAGCTTTAAGATGTCCGAGACAGGCTTTGACCGTTTCAAAAAGGCACTGCTTTTAATTGCCAGAAAGAACGCAAAATCTGAGACGTGTTCGGCAATCTCTCTGAGCGAATTTATAGTCGGCAACGAGGGTGCAGATATAGTTTGCAGTTCAAATGACGACGCACAGGCAAGCATTTTATATGACGCTATAGATACAATGCGAAAGCTGATAGATCCTTTTGATGAAGATACCGAGCGAAACAGACAGCGAATTTTAAACAAGGTAAGCAATACAAAAATATTCAAGTTGTCTGACAGGACGAGAAATAAGGAAGGTAGAAATATTGATTTTGCAGTAATAGATGAAACTCACGAAATGAAAGACAACATAATTGCAAAATCGATCGAGCAAAGCCAATCTTTAAAGGACAATCCTAAGATGATAAACATAACCACTGAGGGATTTGTAGTTGACGGTTATTTAGATGATGAGCTGAAAAAGGCAAAAGCTATTATTTACGGCGAGGACGACAGCATAAGTGCTATGAGATTTTTGTCATGGCTTTATACTCAGGATAGTGAGCAGGAGGTTTGGCAGAATCGGAACAGCTGGTATAAGTCAAATCCGACGCTCGGGCAAATAAAAAAATGGGAGTACCTCGACGAGCAGATAGATTTAGCTAAAAAGTCAAAGGCTGACAGGATATTTGTATTATCCAAAGACTTCAATATAAAGCAAAATGCAGTTGAAAGCTGGCTTAATATTGAGGATTACAGCTACAAGGCGGTTTACGATATAGAAGAATTTAAGGGAGCAGTATGTTTAGGCTTTGTCGACTTAGCTGAAACGACAGACTTATGCGTTGCAAAGGTTCTGATGATGAAGCCAAATGATAATACTAAATACATATTTACTCGGTATTTCATACCACGCTCAAAGTTGGAGGTCGATAATGACGACCACGATGCAGGAGCGAAATACAAAGAGTGGACTGAACAAGGCTTAATAACAGTATGCGACGATAACGAGGTCGACTTAGCAGAAGTCGCAGACTGGTTTTATAAAACGCTCTATCTTGAGTATGATATAAGGCTGTATAAATGCGGTTACGACCAGCGTTTCAGCAAGCAGTGGATTTCACGAATGGGCGACTTTGGCTGGTCTAGAGAAACTGAGGAGCTTGAAATGATACTGCAAAACGCTCAGACGCTTAATAACGCTTTAAGGCTTGTTGAGGCTGATTTAAAAAGCCAGTTGATAAATTTCAATGAAAACCCTGTTGATAAGTGGTGCTTTAAAAACGCTTGTCTGAAGGTCGACGATGTTGGAAAAGCCTTATGTGTAAAAGCTGAAAATGCTAAGAAGATAGACGGTGCAGTCGCAACGATTGGTTTGTATGAAATGTTCAGACGGCACAGGACGGAATTTAAAATGATTGTTAATCAACAGAAAGGCGGTAAAAATGAGTAGATTTAAAGAGGCTATGTCTATATTGTTTGGTAAAAAGCCGAGCAACACAAGATATGCGGATATGCTCAACGGATATACTCCGATATTTACGCAATTCGGGCAAAACATATATGCAAGCGACGTTGTTCAGCAGGCTTTGAATTGCATTGTATCTGAAATGAAAAAGCTAAATCCAATTCACGTAAGAACCAATGGAATGGACGAAACACCCGTTACAGGAAGCGGCAGCTTGCAGTCTGTTCTTGAAAATCCTAACGAGTTGATGACTAAGAGCGAGTTTATAGAAAAGATAATGTGGAATTTGCTTTTTAACTATAACTCTTTTATTGTACCGACCTATTATGTTTGGTATGACGAAAATACTAAAACGGAGAAAAGAATATATAAGGCTCTTTATCCTGTTCAGCCTGTACAGGTAGATTTCATTCAAGATGCGTCCGACACTTTATACATCAAAATGCGGTTTGCAAATAATTATGAAGTAACCTTACCATATTCAGAAGTTATACATATAAAGCATAAGTTTTCAGTCAATGAATATATGGGCGGAAATGAACGAGGACAGCCGGATAATGAGGCTTTGATTAAAACGCTTGAACTCAATCACATTCTTTTGCAGGGCGTTTCAAAAGCTATGAAAGCAAGCTGTGCAATTAATGCCGCTGTTAAATATAACACAATAATAGATGAAGCAAAAGTTAAGGCTGCGATAAAGGAATTTGAGAAGAAAATCCGAAACAGCGAAAGCGGAATAATCGGTCTTGATTTTAAGCAGGAATACATACCGATTAAAAAGGATATAAAGCTAGTCGATGCTGATACACTGAAGTTTATCGATGAAAAAATACTGCGAAATTGGGGAATATCTTTGCCAATTGTGGTAGGCGATTATAACAAGGAGCAATATGAAGCCTTTTATCAAAAGGTCTTAGAGCCTTTTATAATCTCATTTTCTCAAGCCTTTACGAAAACATTATTTACCGACCGTGAGAGAGCCTTTGGAAATGAAATAAAATTCTATCCTAAAGATTTGATTTTTATGTCGGTAAATCAGACGCTTGAAATGATAAGGCTGCTCGGTGATTCGGGGGCTTTATATGAGAATGAAAAGCGTGTTGCTTTGGGATTAAAGCCTGACCCTGCACTTGAGGGGGTAAGAATGCAATCACTTAATTATGTCAATGTAAAATTTGCAAAAGAATATCAAACATCGCCGAAAGGCAACAACAAACTGGAGGGTAAAAATGAAACAGACGAATAAAAAACCGCTTGAGCAAAGGCAATACGCCTTTGAGATCAGAGCAGAGGAAAACGATTCAGAGAGCATCATAACAGGCAGACCGATAGTATATGAGAGTAAAACGGATTTAGGGTATTTTGATGAAATCATACATAAGGGTGCGCTTGAAAAAGCTAACTTAACTGATGTCAGATTTTTAGTCAATCACGACCTGTCAAAAATCCCACTTGCGAGAAGCAGAAAGAATACTAAAAATTCAACTATGCAGCTCAGCGTTGATGATAAGGGTATGACAATTCGTGTAACGCTTGATACCGAGAACAACACAGAGGCTAGAAATCTATACTCGGCTGTTAAGCGAGGAGATATAACAGGTATGTCGTTTATGTTCAGCATTGATGATGAGAGGTGGGAGGATTTAGAATCCGACCATCCGACAAGGCATATCGACAAAATCGGTACAGTAGTGGAAGTAAGTGCGGTTACGCTTCCGGCGTATGAAAGCACTGAAATAAATGCGAGAGATAAGTTGGCGTTGGACAATGCCAGGTCAGCGGTGGAGACTGCTCGACAATCTCAGCAAACGTCGGTGGACACTGACGAGCTTGAGTTGGAGAAACTCAAAGCAGAATACTTATATCAAATTTAAAGCAGAAAGGACAGGTAAAAATGGCAGAAATTAAAGAAGGTATTGAAACAACGGAATTAGAATGCGAATGTGTTGGTGGCATTCCAGACATTGAAGTTGTATTCAAGGGCAATGTTGAAAATGTAAGCATTACAGTAAATCATTTTCACGAGGATAAGTAAACTAAGGAGGAATAACAGTTATGAAAAAGTATTTAATGAAACTCATTGAAGCAAAAGAAAAGAGAGTTGCAGAACTAAAAAAGCAAATTAAGACTGCGGAAACAGCAGACGAGGTAAGGTCTCTCGGAGAGACTTTAGACGCTGTTTTGCAGGAGCTTGCAGATGCAAAAGAACAGCTTGAAAAAGTTGAAAAGGACGAAGGCAACGGAGACGGTGACAACGGCGATGGAAACGGCAACGGTGACGGTGATGCACAAAGACAGCAAATCCCTCCAAATGCACAGATAAGAAACGGAAATATTTTAGCTGCATATTCACAGAATCCGCCAAATCAGCAAAGAACAGATGATACAGGCTTTGGCAGTATGGAATATCGTCAGGCTTTTATGTCTTACGTTCAGAGGGGAACACCTATTCCGGCTGATGTTATGAAACGTGCCGGAGGAGATGAAGGAGTAACCTTAACTTCTGAGATAGGAGCTATCATTCCTACAACGATAATGAACGAGTTCATTAAGGACGTTTCAAAGGTACGAGGCAACATTTTTTCAAAGGTAAGAAAGCTCAATGTTAAGGGCGGAGTTAAGTTCCCGATTTCAAAGTTGAAAGCTAATTTCAATTGGATTAATGAGAGCGAAGTTTCAAAAGAGCAGAAAGCCGGAGACATAAAGGATTTTGTTGTATTTGAATACAATATCGGTGAAGTCAGAATTGCCGAAAGCTTGCTTGCTCAGGTTGTTTCGCTTGATGTGTTTGAATCTGAAATCACAAAGATTATGATTGAAGCTTATTTAGAAGCTATGGATAAGGGCATCATTTCAGGAACAGGTTCAGGTCAACCCTTAGGCGTTACAAAGGATACTCGTGTAACAGGCAATGAAGACCACATTATCGAAATGACTGCTGCTGATTTTGCCGACTGGACTGCTTGGCGTAAGAAGCTGTTTGCAAAAATCCCACTTTCAAAGCGTGGACAAGGTGAGTTCTTATTCCCATCTTCAACCGTTGAGAGCTATCTTATGACAATGAAGGATAATAATAATCGTCCTTTATTTAAGGAAGCAACCGACTTGAACATGGGAAATACTGTAGGCTCGTTCTTTGGAAGAACAACGGATCTCGTTGAGCCTGATGTTATTCCAGACTTTGACACGGCTGGAGATGGCGACATTGTCGGTATTTATTGGGTGCCGAACGATTATGCTATCAACACCAATATGGAGTTTGGCGTCAAGAGATATTTTGATGATAAGACAAACGAGTGGATTAACAAGGGCTTGACCATTGTTGACGGTAAGATTCTAGATGTATCCGGCTGCTACCTGATCAAGAAAAAGGCTTCAAAGTAAGAGGTAACGAGTATGAGCAAGGTTGAATGTTTAAAAAAGATTATTGCTAAAATATCAGGCGATGAGATAAACGATGTAGAACTCACTACTGTTTGTGATTGTTTGGATAAATTAGCAGAGGTTATTTCTGTCGGAGATGAAGCAGTTCAAGGTCCTGCTGGAAAAGACGGCACAAAGTGGTTTGTTAAGAATGAGGTTCTAAGTGCAGAGGGTGATGCACCTGAAGGAGCAGTTGTCGGGGATTTAGTTCTCGATAGTCAGGGTGCAGTATGGCAAGTCGGAGAAGATTCTAAGCTCAGCGATACAGGTGTAAACCTAAAATCATAATTAGCAATCAAGGAGGCGATTATCAATGACAGAGCAGGAGCTTTTAGAAAAGGTAAAATCAATGCTTAATATAACAGGCGATTTTCAGAATGACACTATAAGTCTGTACATAGCAGAGGTTAAGGATTTTATCCTTAAAGCAGGCGTTGATAAAAGCATTTTAAACAGCGATAGCTCTGTCGGAGTTATCGCAAGAGGCGTAAGCGACTTATGGAATTTTAACGGTGGTAAGTTCAGTGAGTATTTTATGATGAGGATTACTCAGCTTGCCTTGCCGGACAAGGAGGCTGACAATGTATCAACCGAGTGAGCCATTCTCAACACCTGTAATGCTTCTAAAAGCAGAAAAAGAAAATGTTAAGGGCGTTGAAAAAAGGATATGGAAAGATGTCGGTATCATTTATGTTAGCTTTAAGACATACGGCGGTACAGATACCAATGTAAACGGAATTTATACGGTCGTTGACACTGCAAGCGTTGAAACGTGGTACAGACCTGATATAACTGCTCAATGCGCTGTAAGGCTTGAGGACGGCAGAATATACGAAATTATCGGTGCTGTTGAAAATATCAGTATGCGTAATCAGTTTTGTAAGTTCAAGGTCAGATACGTTGAAGGAAGTGCTTAAAATGGCAAAGCATAGAGTAGGCATGACATTTAAAGGCTTTGAGGATTTAGCGGCAAGGCTGGACGGTCTTAACGGTGATTTGAAAAAAGCTACTGAGAAGGCTCTTTTAGCCAGTCATGAAGTAGTTACAAAACGGCTGAAAAAGGCTATTAGAAAAAGCAATCTACCTGCTAAGGGTAAATATTCAACAGGTATAACCGAAAAGAATTTAATAACAGATAGTAAAGTAGAGTGGGAAGGTATGAGAGCCAGCGTAAAAGTTGGGTTCAATTTAGAAAATTCAATAACTTCTATTTTCCTAATGTACGGTACACCTAGAAGAGAGCCGGAGATGGATCCTGTTCCCGGTTTAAAAGCGGCGATATACGGTTCAGCTTCAATTAAAGAAAGAGAAAAGATACAAAGGGAAATTTTCGAGAATGCTATAAAAAAAGCAATGGAGGGGTAGAGATGGAAGATTTAATAATCAGTACGTTAACAGAAGCGTTCAGCTTACCTGTACTGCTTCAAGGCTCTTTAGGTGCAGACGAGAAGTATCCTGATACTTTCTTTACATTCTGGTGCGTTGACAATGTTGACAAGAGCCATTATGACAACGATGTCACAAGCTATGAATGGGAATACGACCTGAATTGTTACAGTACAGATCCATTGACCGTTACAAATACCATAAGAGAAGCGGTGAAAATTTTAAAAGGAGCAGGGTTTGTTATAAGCGGCAAAGGACACGATGTCGCAAGTGATGAACCTACACATACAGGCAAAGGAATAACAATTTTATATTTAGAGGAGGAAAATAAAAATGTCTGAAAAAGTTATAAGAGAATTTAGAGGAGCAAGAAACGCTGTTTATGCAGAAGTAACACAGGACACTTTAGAAGCATTTGAAACAGGCGATGTAAAACCTTTAGCAGGATTGCAAGAGGTAAGCAGAGCAACAGAAACATCGAGCGAGGCAAAATACTATGACAACGCTCCGGCTATTGTTATTAATAGCACTGGTTCTGATGAAATAAAGCTGGTTGTATCTGCATTAGACTTAGAAACTCTAGCAGAGATAACAGGGCAGGATTATAATGCTGAAAAGGGTGTACTGATAGAGGGCGAGCGTAAACCTAAGTATTTTGCTTTGGGCTATATTACAAAGCTCACAGACGGTACAGAGCGTTATGTGTGGAGGCATAAAGGAACATTCTCTATTCCTGATGAAACGGCTGCTACAGAGGACGACGGAACAGATTCAAACAATCAAGAGGTTACTTATACAGGTGTTAATACTGTACATAAGTTTGACGCAACTAAAAAGACTGCAAAGGCTCTTGTTGTTGATGAACGTGACGGCAAAGCTGACCTTACCAATTTCTTTAAACAGGTCACAACTATCGATACACTTCAAACTAAAGTTGATTAGAAGTCAATAAGGGGCTTTATTGCCCCTTTGACTTATTTAAAAGGAGAAATTTAAAATGTCAGAATTAAAGTTACATATTTACAAAGGCAGAGAGGTTGAGAAAACCTACACAGCCGAAACATACGACCTACTATCAGGAACAGTTGAGGATATTATGGAGCTTATTGATATAGATAAGCTATCCAATAGCAAGAATGATATTGCTTTGATTGCAGAGGTCGTCAAAATGTTAAAGGGCGCTTTCAATTTAGTAAAGCCTCTTATTAAAGAGATTTTCGACGGCATTACCGATGATGAAATCAGACGGACAAGTTTCAAGGAAGTTGCCCATTTGCTTATAAATGTTTCAACCTATGGACTGGCTGAGATGGCAGATATCGGTGGCGAAAAAAACTAGACGGCGGTGAAGAGCCGCTTAGTTTCTATGACAATATGTTTGAATTGCAAGTCTCAATCTGTGATAGATTTCCGTCTTTATCGCCTTTTAAATTAAGAAAAACCACATTTCACGAGTTATGTGTTTTCATCAAACGTATGAACGGCTATAACAAGCGTGAAAATAAGCGAGAGATGAAAAAGAAAACCTCAGACGGTAAGACTGTAATTCGACGTCCGGCAACCGATGACAGCTGGTATTAGGGGGGTGAAATAATGAGCGATAAATCTACATCTAGTTTAGTAGTTGATATATCAAAACTCAAAGAGGCAGTAGTTAAAGCAGAGAAAGCCGCAAACGCTGCTAGAGCAGAGTTTAGAAAAACAACAGCAGGAATGGATAATTGGAGCAAGTCTACTGAGGGCTTGAACGCTAAAATCAAACAGCTTAACACATCTGTTGAAGCTGAAAAATTAAAGCTGGAAAGTCTTGAAGCCGAGTATAAGCAGATAGTTGAAAAAGAGGGAGAGTCTTCGGCTGCTGCTAAAGCACATCAAGTGAAAATCGACAATCAGACAGCCTCTGTTATTAGAGCAGAAAAAGAATTACAAAAGTATAAAGACAAGTTGTCTGATTTAGAGAGCGACTATTCAAAGGCTACTCAGAAAATATCCAAGCAGGAGGACGAGCTTGAAGCTCTGAAAAAAGAGTATTCAAACATTATCCTTACTCAGGATAAGAGTTCTGAGGCAGCACAGGAGGTCGCCGCAAAGATAGGCAAACTCTCTACTGAACTTCAAGAGAATAAGAAGGCTTTAGAGAAAGCTGATTCAGCCGCTGATGAATTTGACAATACTTTAGAAAAGGTTGACGATTCAGCAAAGGAAGCCGGAGACGGCTTTACTGTGATGAAAGGTGCGCTTGCTAATTTAGTTGCAGATGGCATAAGAAACATCGCATCTAATCTTGCAACAGAAATTAAAAATATGTTTGTTGAAAGCACTAAAGCATACAGCAATTTTCAGGCACAGACAGGTGAATCAACTGAGGCTATGGCTGAGTTTAAGGAAGAAATAAACGATCTCTATAAGAATAATTATGGTGATAGTTTAGAAGATGTTGCCGACGCTATGGCTAAAGTAAAGCAGCAAACTAATGAAACAGATCCATCTAAGTTATCAAGCATGACAGAGAATGCTTTGGCATTGCGTGATACATATGAATATGACGTTACTGAGAGTTTAAGAGCTGTAAAAATGCTTATGGATCAGTTCGGAATTTCCAGTGATAAAGCCTATAATCTTATTGTTCAAGGTGCACAGCAAGGTCTTGATAAAAACGGCGATTTGCTTGATACAATCAACGAGTATGCAGTGCATTATAAGCAATTAGGTTATAATGAAGACCAGTTTATTAGTTCGCTTATTAATGGTACAGAAAAAGGAACTTTCAGCGTAGACAAGTTGGGCGATGCTATGAAAGAATTTGGTATTCGCTCTAAGGACACAGCAACTACAACGACAGAGGGTTTTCAACTTTTAGGTTATAGTTCGAGTATTGGTGAAGAAGAAATAGCTAAATTAAATAGTAAAATATCACAAACCGAAAAAAACCTTAAATACGCACAAATGGAACAGAATAATTTTAATTCTAAAACGTCTGAATTAACTCGTCAAAAGAACGCTGACAAAATCCAAGAATATAGTAACCAATTAGAAGTGCTTAAATCTGAGCTTTCTGCTACTTCTTCTCAATCAGGTAAAACTGTAGAAGATATACGAAATGAATTTGCTAAAGGCGGTAAATCAGCACAAAAAGCCACTAAAGAAGTTTTAAAAAAGCTGATGAACATGGACGACAAAGTCAAACAGAACCAAGCAGGCGTTGACTTGTTCGGTACAATGTGGGAAGACTTAGGCATTGAGGGTGTAAAAGCCCTAACTAACGTAACCAGTCGAGTTGATGATACTAAGGATTCAATGGAAGAACTTAAGAAAATCAAATATGATAACATTGAAGACCAATTTAAAACGATAGGTCGTAGGCTTCAAATGGATTTTCTTGCACCTTTAGCTCAAAAGGCTCTGCCTTATGCAAAAAAATTTGCAGACTATTTTGTTGATAATAGCAATGTAATTATAAATTCTCTTAAACCTATTGGCAGTGCAATAGCTGGAATTACTGCAGGGATTATTACATATAAAGCAGCACAATCTGCAGCTAATATTATAACCAGTGCAACAAATATGTTAACAAAATTATCAACAACAGCAACGGTGGCAAATACTGTTGCTACAAATGGTGCTACAATTGCAACTAAAGCACTTGCTCTTGCACAAAAGTTAACTCCTTGGGGAATGGTAGCCGGATTAATCGGTGGCGTTGTGGTTGGTTTGGCAGCATATGCTGCTGCAACTAATAAATCTAAAGTTAAAACTGATGAAAATATCATAGCTACTAAAGAGTTAATGGATGCTCAAAAAGATTTAAATGATGAACTTAAAAATAATGAGCAAGCAAGAAAAGATGCCGTAATTGATACAGAAGAACAGAGCGCAACTGTAGAAATTCTTTATAATAAACTTAAAGAATTAAATGGTGTCGAAAAAAAGACGAATGCACAAAAAGAAACCATGAAGTCTTTAGTAGAATCTTTGAATGAGATTATGCCAAATCTTAATTTGAAATATGACGAAGAAAAAGATAAATTAAACAAATCTACAAAAGCCATTGAAAAAAACATAGAGGCTCAAAAAAATCTTATGTTAGCAAAAGCAGCACAGGAGAATGCTTCAGATATTGCAAAAGACATTGCGACAATTGAGATTCAGAATCAAAAGTTAGCTGATCAACGGTTAAAAAATGAGGTGGATCTACAAAAAGCTAAAGAAAAAACTCTAGAGGCTGAGAAAGCCTATGAAAAGAAAAAAAAGGTGGCAGCTGGATATCAATCAAAAGAAGCAGAGGCATATAAAGCTGCTCAAGAATTTGAGGAGAAAAAACAGAAAGCCTTAGATGATACCAAAAAAGCAATTGAAAAAAATAATCAAAAGTTAAAAGCACTTAATAGCGAATATGACAATACTACTAAATATGCAGAAAATTTGTTTAATGAAAACGAGGTTAAAGAAAAATTAGATGAATTAACCACCGAATGCCAAAAAGCCGGAGTTAAAATACCTAAAGCAATTTCTGACGGTATAAAATCTGGAAAATATGCTGTTCCGTCATCAGTTGAAGGCATGAAGAAATTAATTAAGTTTGATGAACTTAAGAAGAAAGCTAAAAATGCCGGAATTAACATTCCAAAATCAATTACAAACGGCATAAAAAGTGGACAGCTTTCACCAGCTAAAGCCGTTAAACAGATGAACCGCTTAATTAAATTCAATGAGGCTCTTGAAAAGGCAGACCTTTCCGGCAAAAAAATACCTGAAAAAATGATGAAGGGTATATTGAGCGGTAAGATAAAACCTATTCAAGCGATTGAAACGCTCAATAAAAATATAAATACTTCTGCTGATAAGTCGTCAGGGCAAATGAAAAAGACAGGCAAAAAGAATGGCGAGGACTATAGCAAAGGTATAGCTTCAACTGCTCCTAAAGCACAAAAAAATAGTAAAAATGTAGCCAAAGCAGGAAAAAAAGGTCTTGATAGCGTTAGTACAAACAGTTCTGGGGACAATTTCGTCTATGGTTTTCTTGATACAATCAATGCTAAGAAAGAACAGATTGTTAGAACAATAAAGACATTGGGTAAGACTGCTCTTTCTGTCTTGAATGATTCACTAGAAATTAAATCCCCTTCTCGTGCAACAAAACGATCAGGTGTTTTCTTTTCTCAAGGCTTTATAAACGGTATAAAATTGCTTAATGCAGATGTCAAAGAAGAAGCCAAAAGCTTGGGCGGAGCTTCTCTCAAGGGTATATTGCTCGGAATAGATGACGGCAAATTTTCAAAGGTAGGCGAAAAGCTGGTAAAGCATTTCACTAACGGCATCAATTCACAGGCAAAGAATATTGTTAAGACAATGAAAAAGCTGATAACAAATTCTATTCCTAAAGGTTCATCAAGCATTAAAAAAGCAAAGGAAGAGTTTTCAAAGATTGCAGAGCAGTTGACTGATAGCTTTACCAAGTCATTTGAGAAAGGCGCAAGCAAAGCAGTTAAAAAGGTCGAAAAGGCTTTTGAAAGCATTTCTGAAAAATATCAAGATAAGTATGATGAAATTACTCAGAAACAGCAGGATTTGCAAAACACTCTAAGCGATTACGGAGAACTGTTTGAAAGAGACGACAACGGCAAAATCAAGCTTTCAAATCTAAATGAGCAGATAAATTATTTGAAAGCATATGATACTAATATTAAAGCCTTAAAGTCAAAGGTATCAAACGACCTTATGACAGCTATAACTTCAATGAGCGCTGAGGACGGTGCAGACCTTGCGGCTAAGTTGCTTTCATTGTCTCCAAGCGAATTGAAAGCTTTTGATAATGCATATCTGGAAAAGCAGAAAATCTCGTCTCAGATAGCAAAGGACTATTACAGTTCGGAGATACAGTCTCTTAAAGATAATTTCACCAAACAAATTAACAAACAGCTCAAGGGTCTGAAAAAAGATTTGAAAGATGTCGGCAAGCAGGCTGTAGACGGATTTATTAAGGGCTTTAAAAGCAAGAACAGTGATGTTAGCGAGACTGTACAAAATTGGGCGGCAAACATTGTCAAAACTGTTAAGAAGCAGCTTAAAATCAAATCTCCGTCAAGAGTATTCAGGTATGAGGTCGCCGGAAATATTATAGACGGTTTCATCAAGGGTATTGCCACAAGAACACGCTCGGCGGTTAATACAATGAGAGAGTTTTCAAACAAAATGACTGATAGTGCTAATATCTCAATAGGCAGTGCAAAAAGAGGTATGTTGTTAAGTTCCGGAGGTGCAGTTGCAAATAACAACAGTTCTACATATAACTTCTATCAGACTAACAACAGTCCTAAAGCGTTAAGCAGGCTTGAAGTCTACAGGTTAACGAGAAATCTTTTGAATTTTAAAGCAGGATTGAAAGGAGTATAGGAGATGAGCAGATGTGTTTAGTTTAGTAGTAAAAAACGCGGCAAATAAAACGCTAAATCTTACTGATAATCCTAACTACTTTACTGTTGCTGAGGGTTTTAACGCACTGACTTCTAATATTAATACTACAGCATCCGCTGTAGGTCATGGCTCTGTGTTTAACAGTTCAAAGCTTGCAAATAGAAATATCACCTTGCAGATAATTCTGCGAGGTGATATAGAGGCAAGCAGGCTCGCTCTGTATGAGTTTTTTTCACCTCTGTTTAAGATTACGTTTTTTTATCAAAACGAGCATAGAATGGTACATATAAGCGGTTATGTAGAAAGCTTTGAATGTAATCCCAATGTATCAAATGAAACTGCAAATATAAGCGTTATATGCAATGAGCCTTTCTTGTTAGATGATTGCCCCGACATTCAGGAACTGTCAAATATAAAGGATTATTTCAAATTTCCATGTTCAGTTCCAAAAGAGGGCGTACCGTTCGGAGAGGTAAAAAGCAATAGTGAAACAGTAATTATTAATAAGGGAGAACACGAAGTAGGATGTATTATTGTTCTTTGGGCAAAGGGCAGTATTTCAGCTCCTTTGAAAATTACAAATCTTTTAAACGGTCAATTTTTTGAGTTAAACACTGGAATGAATGTAGATGATGTAATTATTATTAAAACAAGCGTCAAGCAAAAAAGTGCAAAACTCTATCGAGACGGATATGAAACAAATCTCTTTTCACAAATAACTGATAGTTCGTCGTGGTTGCAGCTTTATCCGGGTGAAAATATTTTATCAGTTAACAGCAGTTTATCATTGTTGAGCGTTGATATAAATATTACACCAGAGTATATAGGAGTGTGAGGAATGGACATATATGTATTAGACGGCGATTTTAATAAAATAGGTTTTCCCATTGATAATTACATAAGCTGCATTTGGAGGACAAGCTTTTATGAAATCGGAGACTTTGAATTGTATTTGGCTTATGATAAGGAGACTCTCTCATTACTTAGAACAGGAGCATATTTAGTCAGAGATCAAGATATGAATTTTAACGATGGTATGTATTATCAAAATGTAATGGAAATCAAAAGTATAAAAGTCGATACTAATGAAGAAAACGGAGATTACATTACTGTTACAGGGAAAGATTTAAAAGCACTTCTAAATCAGCGAGTAATTTTAAATGATAAAATTTCCAGCAGTACATTGAATGAACATATTACGCTAATGAACATACTACCAGAGGTTTTTGAGGCTAATTTTTCTAACCCTGTTAATCCTTACAGAAAAATAGAAAATGTCAGACTTGTTTTTAATGAATATGACCATCACGAGCATATCATTGTGGAAGGAGATATACACGACAATGCCGGAGACTGGATGATTGAACAGTGTAAGACATATGAATGTGGGATAATTCCTTATGTTAATACTCAAAAATCATCTTGTCCGGGTACAGTCGATTACATTGTAAAAAGAATTAGAAATAACAAAAATATAGTTTTCAGTGATGAATATATTGACATATCAGCATCATCATATACACGAAGCGGAGAGAATAGAAAAAATGTAGCCATTGTTTCTGGCAATGAAGTTGAAGGTGTGAAAATTGTTCAAACGGTTAATGATGAAAAGTACTCAGGATGGAATAGATATGAGACTTACATATCAAGCAGTGCTTCATCAGACGATTGTTTAAAAGATGGTGAGACAACAAATCAAAATCTAGAGGAAGCATACAGAAGTGTCTTGCAACATGAGGGCGAAAAGGCATTGCTGGAGACAAAGGTTCAAGAAACATTTGAATGTGACATATCGTCTTACGGTCAATATCAGTTAGGGAAAGACTTCTTACTTGGTGATAAAGTTACCATTGTCAATAAATACGACATTAAAGCACAGGGTGTTATTGTTGAAATAATTGACACTTATAACGAAACAGGAAGAACTATTATTCCTACGTTCAGCGATTTTGAAGTAATTTAGAAAAAGGGAGGCTAAAAAGCATGGCAATAAAATACGGCTTTTTCAATAGTGTTGACAACGACCGAACATATAACGCCGATGATATGAGCAATTATTTTGAGGGCTTGGTAAGCAACGGTGTATACGCAACAGTTGGAGATGCGTGCATTGTAAAAAGTTTAGGCGGATTGACATTAAGTGTGGGCATTGGCAGAGCCATCTTAAATAACAAATGGGTCAAAATAGATAGCATTCAGATTACTGAAATAACTCCGCATACAAGTTTAAACAGGTACGATGCTATATGCTTGCAGATTAATGCAGCCGATAGAAATATAAGTCTTGTAGTTGTTGAGGGAACGCCTGCAACTGCTCCGACTGTTCCTGCCAAAACAGCTAATCAGCTAGTGCTAGCGCACATTTATGTAAGGGCAAATACAAGCTCTATATCTCAAGCTGATATAACTGACAGACGACCTGACAAAAATTATTGCGGTTGGGTAACAGGCTTGATTGATCAGGTTGATACAAGCGAATTGTTCTTGCAATTTCAGGCAGCCTGCGAGGAAAAGCAGAATGAAATAAATTCATGGAAAGCGGAGCAAGTTGCTGAGTTTGAAAAATGGAAAGTTCAGCAAATGCAATCATATGAAAAGTGGAAAAATGATAGAACAAAAGCATTTGAAACTTGGCAGATTGAAAAGAAATCAGCATATCAAGACTGGTTTGATAACCTGACAGAATCACTGACAGTCAATGTAAATCCTGCTACATCTAGAACCTATACAGTTGAAACAGATGAAAGCGGACACGCTGAGTTACCGTTTACATATAACGATAGTCAAACTGTTCACGTTTATATTAACGGTCTGTTTGCTGTCGAGGGCGAAGATTATACAATTGAAAACGGAGGCATTCAGCTAACTAGCCTTGAGTTTGGTTCGGGCAGTGATGTTATTACATTTGTGGTTTTCAAAGCAGGAGTGGTTAGCGGTTCAGGTGGAATTGTTGACGATGAAGAAATTTCAGTCTCTGATATTGAACAAATGGTATCAGAGATTGACGGATTAAAAGGTGAAACAGAAAGGGAGTAGATTACTATGGCAAAACTAGGTACGATAGGATTAAAAGCTTTATTGCAGATTATCGGTAATAAGCTAACAGGAAAAGCAGATAAGGATCATACGCACAGCGATTATTTAAAAGAGCATCCGAGTGTAAAGACAAGCTCTCCGACAAGTAACGACTCAATATTAAGCTGGGGCGGTCAGGTAACGGCGTATTCAGAGGTGACTAAAGACACAAACGGACACGTAACAGGAGGGAAGATCACTAAATATACTTTACCATCATCAGAGGCAACAGCTTCCGCAAAAGGACTGATGAGTGCCGCCGACAAGAAAGCAATAAATGAACTTCCCGATGTGTATGCTAAAAAGTCTGATATCGTGAATGTGTATCGTTATAAGGGCAGTGTTGATACATATAATAGTTTGCCTGGTGAAGACTTAAACAGCGGAGATGTTTACAATGTAGAAGATACAGGTAAAAACTATGCGTGGACAGGCTCAGACTGGGATGATTTAGGCGGTAGTTTTGAATTTGAGGAAGAAGAAATTACCGCAGAAGA
Source organism: uncultured Clostridia bacterium (assembly GCA_947589215.1). Classification (GTDB taxonomy): domain Bacteria; phylum Bacillota; class Clostridia; order Oscillospirales; family Ruminococcaceae; genus UMGS1601. The sequence goes on along the minus strand of CANQCL010000009.1, from coordinate 54,802 downwards.
AGTAGAAAGAATATGTAATGAAGTGTGGGGTGAATAATAATGGCAAGTTTAAAAACATCAGGATTTCAGCGTTTTGTTGAAAAAATCCTAGCAAAATTTTTAACTAAAAATGACATTGACATTCAAGATTTAGCTTCCAAAAGCAAGAATGTATTTGGAAGCAAAAATGAGAGCAATACAGGTGTTGGTGGTGCTACTACATATCAACCCGGTCTTGTACCATCATCAGCATTGACCTATACAGGAGATAAGTATCTGAAAGGTGATGGAACTTGGCATGCTCCTTTGGTTGTGGCAACAGGGCAGTATAGTGACACAAATTCAAGTGGTAATTATAGTATGAAAATATCCGGTAATTTTGAAGGCGTTGGATATATAGAACTTTATGCACCAGATGGAACGCTTGGAATGTCAGCAACCGTTGACTCTTCATATAAAGTTACTGCTGTTGCACAGTATAAGGGGTATATTTCAAGTATATCCAGTACCACATTGAGTGTATTTGTAGGTAAATCAGGGAATAATGGCAAATGGACTTATGTGGCTTACAAATACGACGTTTAAAAAAATCAACGCATAATAAACCCGCTCGGCAGTGTTGTTATGTGGTCTTGTAAGTAAATAATGAAGATTAGCCCTCTGTACTTTAGAAGTGCAGAGGGTTTTTGTGTTTAGTCATTATTATTAATAGAACATAATCAATATATATCTAAGCAGTAATAACCCAAAAAACCCACTAACAGAAATATAATATGGTTTGTTCGGCTTTTGGCTTGGAGAGCCAGCAACAGTGACGTTTTTATTACAAAATCAATTAAGACCGCCAAACTGCGTAATAATAACCTTTGCCAATGCAGGGTTAGGATTTTTTATGTTTACAGGGTATTCAAGATTCTTTTTGTATTGCCACATTAATTCTCACTCCTTTCCCAAGGCCAAGGCTTTGTTGCCCATGTCCATTCGTCAGTGCTGTTTACTCCGCCTACTGTTATAGGAGCATACTTTTCTTCGTATTTAGCAACTGCTTCTTCGTATTCCTTTTGGTGCTTTCTAAAGTATTCAAGAGCCTCTTTACAGGTCGGGTGGCTGTCAAGGTATAACTGCGCTTCAACAACTGCAAAACCGTGCATTCTTACCGACTTCAACAGCTTACTTCTTTCTGCATCCATTAGAAACAGCCTCCTCTCCTATAAACGGTTTGTCAAGCGATGGGAATATCGTACCCCGACACAGGGCAATATTGACATCGTATGTTTTCTCCCACTTTTGAAACGGAACATATGCCATTGCTATAGGCGTGCTCTCGGGAAACTTTCCCTCAGGCTGTGGACAGCCTTCGCAAAAGCCCTCTGCACATATGTCAGACGATTTAGTTGTACAAATCTCCATGTGAAATTCTCCTTAATATTATTTGTGAGCATATACCCATGCGTTGTGATTGATGTTGGGTATAAATTATGTAATAACTCTACTGAGTTGTTACATCACAATTTATTATATGTAAATGCGGATATTTTGTTATTATAAGAGAATTTGTAATATAAATTAAATATTTGTGCTAAACCGCAGATTTGTTTTTGTCTGTGGTTTTTTATTTGTGTAAATAATTTTTTAACCTGTAGTGTATGAAAATAATATTTACTTGAAAAATATCACATATTAGTATATAATTAACGTAGTTTTTCACGATCGTGTTAGTCTGAAAAGGAGAACACCTATGAGAAGGTTTAGTGCGTTTTGCAATTATGATACTGAAAAGGCAGGCAGTATTGCTTTGGTCTCTTTTGTTATGAGCCTGATTTTTAAAGGCAGGAAAAAAGACGGAAAGCATAAGAATATATTTGTTAGGTTTGTCAGAAATTTTACCGGAGTTTCAACGGCGGTAGGTATTGCTTCTGTTCTTGGAGCTAAAAATGCAGTTAAGAACAAAGACGGCGGCATTAGCTTTGAGGAAGCCGCTGAGATGTATAATAAATCTGTAGGCGAGACGGTTATAGATATTGAATATGATGAAAATGGTAAAGTTACGGGTACAGGCAAGTGTACTAAAACTTATTCTGATTTAGATAAGATGACTTCACAGCAGTGAGTTGCCGTTTGCTTGAGAAAGGTTATGAATTCAATGAAAACAAATAAGAAGTTTCTTGTTTCTTTGGGGATATGCACAGCTGGAGCAGTGATGTTTAATAAAAAGAAAGCGTACGCTTGGTTTTCGGATACTCATACGTCTATATTTGAATCTGCTCTTGAGATTTTGAAAAACGATGGTAAAATAGATGCGTATAAGTTTTTTGAAGAGCATAAAGACCGTATATCATACGGCGTTATAGTTCCTGATTTTAAGGGAGACAGAAATAAAGGCAGCGGAATGCACTACTATTCTTCATGCGACAAGAATGGAAGTGCTATTCAGCCGACGTATAACGGGTTTTACGTTAATAGGTTGGGGCAGTATGCCCCTTCTGCAAGAACAATGCTGGAGGAAAATTATACAATGAGTCTTATCCAGTTTGCTAATAATATGACTGATATGGCTCTTGATTCTTTGGGAAGATGTATTCATTTTATTTCTGATATTGGCTGTACTGTTCATACGACGAATCTTATATCTCTGCCGTTTAAAAATAATCCGCATCATTGCTATGAGAAATATGCCCTTGCAAATATGGATAGATTTCATACATTAAAAGGAAACGATATCTTGTATGATGCTTATTTATATAAAAGTATTGGCGAAATGTTAAATATCCTGTCTTTGGAATCCGCAAAATACTATGCAGATGTAAAGTCAGTACAGGATACAACATTTGAAAATGCGCTTATGAATATGCTGCCCTTGACCGAACAGCACGTTGCGGCATTTATGAACGCTTATTATGAAAGACTTTCGGAAAATACGGAAAAAGCACTGAAAGTCAAAAAAAATATGAAGATAAAATCAGCTTGCGACGGCTCCTATCTGACAATATATGAAAACGGCAGGGCAGGGCTTTCAAAGCTTAATAGTAATCTAAATCAGACCTTTAATATAAGACTTAATCTTGACGGTAGCGTAAGAATAGTCAATAAAGAGGGCAATCTTCTCTGTGACGGTATGTTTGGGTTTAAGTGCGGAAAGGCGATAAAGAACAACGGATACAGGCTGACCGAAACAGACGGATTTTATAAAATTTCAACTGAGTATTCTCGCTTTTCAAAGCTGGTTACTAATTCAAAAAGACTTATAAAATACAGAGTTTTTCAAAAGGATTTCAATCCGCTTGATGACAGTCAGCTTTGGGTGATTGAAGAAGCTTAAACCTAAAAAATTTTTAATCATATATTGAAAGTAAAGCTATTTTAAATACTATACATTAAAATCATTTAATGAAAGGAATTATATAAATGAAAACACTTGTACTTTTATGCGACGGAATGGCAGACTATCCTGTAAAGGAGCTGGGGGATAAGACTCCTATGGGAGCGTCAGTTACTCCTAATATGGATAAACTGGCTAAGAAAAGCTATATGGGTCTTGTAAAAACGGTTGCGGATAATATGAAGCCGGGAAGCGACGTTGCAAATCTTGCGGTATTGGGCTACGACCCTCAAATCTATTATTCGGGACGTTCTCCGCTTGAGGCAGGCTCAATAGGTATTGATATGAAACCTACTGACGTTTCTTTCAGATGTAATCTTGTAACACTGTCTGATGAGACTGATTATGCCGACAAAACTATTCTCGATTATTGTGCCGATGATATTTCAACCGCTGAGGCAAGAGAAATAGTAAAAACCTTGTCTGAACATTTTAATAATGATGAGTTTCAGCTTTATTCGGGAGTTTCTTACCGTCACTGTTTGATTTGGAATAATGGCACAACGGATGTCGGAACGCTTACTCCGCCGCACGATATAACAGGAAAGCCGATAAAGGATTACATACCGTCGCATCCAAATGCTAAAAAGCTTTACGATATGATGGTTGAAAGCTATGATGTACTGAAAGACCACCCTGTAAACAAAGCAAGAGAGGCAAGAGGATTAAGACCTGCGAACTCTATGTGGTTCTGGGGAGAGGGCACAAGAAAGGCTCTTATGCCGTTTGAGGAGAAATACGGACTTAAAGGCTCGATAATTTCCGCTGTTGACCTTTTAAAGGGAATAGGAAAGTTCAGCGGTATGAATGTTGTAAATGTTGAGGGCGCAACAGGATATATTGACACCAACTTTGAGGGAAAAGCCAGTGCCGCTATTCGGGAATTTAAAAACGGTCAGGACTTTGTGTATATTCACGTTGAAGCGCCGGACGAGTGCGGTCACAGGCATGAGATAGAGAACAAGAAAAGGTCACTTGAACTGATCGATGAGAAGATTCTCGGACCTGTTTTAAATGCCTTAGAAGAATATGACGACTACAAGGTTCTTATTATGCCTGACCACGCAACTCCGCTTGAACTTAGAACCCACACAAACGACCCTATTCCATTTCTGATGTATCACAAAAAGGGCGAGATTGAGGGCAAAGATGAGTTAACAGAGCAAACCTGTAAAGAAACAGGCGTTTTTATAGAGAAAGGTCATAATATACTGAGTATTTTCTTGTCAAGATAAAAGTGTTTGCAGTACAAATACAGTTGTATTTCAACAAAAAACTAAGAAATGTTATAAATTATTTGTATTAAATGTCAGTTGACGGATTTTTATAATACTAATATAATAGTAACAATGCGAGTATTGAGAGGAGGACGCCATTATAGGCGTAGATAAATAATGATTAAGGTAGTAAAGTTCGGCGGAAGCTCGCTTGCGGACGCCAAACAGTTCAAGAAGGTAGCCGATATTATAAAAAGAGACAGTTCAAGAAAATATGTTATTCCGTCAGCGCCTGGAAAAAGATTTGACGGTGATACGAAAATCACAGATATGCTTTATTCCTGTTATGCAAAGGCGGCAAGAGGTCAGGATTTTGAAAAAGAGTTTGAGGATATAAAGTCAAGATATAACGGAATAATCGAGGAACTGTCTCTTGACATTTCTTTAGAAGAAGAATTTAATACTATAAAGGCTTGCTTTACGCAAAAGGCAGGCAGGGATTATGCGGCATCAAGAGGAGAGTATTTAAACGGAATACTGCTTGCAAAGTATCTCGGTTTTGAATTTATCGACGCTGCCGATGTTGTTTTCTTCGACGATAAGGGAGCTTATGACAGCAGCAAAACGGCATTTGTTATGAGAGAGCGTCTTGAAGGAGTGGAGTATGCTGTTATTCCGGGTTTTTACGGTTCTATGCCTAATGATACTATAAAGACTTTTTCAAGGGGCGGTTCTGATATAACGGGTTCTATTGTAGCTTCTGTTGTGACCGCTGATGTTTACGAAAACTGGACCGACGTTTCGGGATTTTTGATTGCCGACCCGAGAATTATTGACAATCCTATGCCTATTACTACAATTACATATAAGGAGCTTCGTGAGCTTTCGTATATGGGCGCAACAGTTCTGCACGATGAAGCGATTTTCCCTGTAAGAAAAGCAGGTATTCCTATTAATATCAAGAACACAAATAAGCCCGACGACACAGGTACGATGATTGTTGAGTCTACCTCGCAGAAGCCGGAATACACAATTACCGGCGTTGCGGGAAAGAAAGGCTTTGCTGTTGTTAATATCGAAAAGGATATGATGAATTCCGAGCTTGGTTTCGGACGGCGTGTTTTAGAGGTTTTTGAAAAGAACGGAATTTCCTTTGAGCATATGCCATCGGGCATTGATACTATGAGCGTTATTGTTCATCTTGACGAGTTTGCAGAAAAGGAGCAGGAGATATTAGCAGGACTTCACAGAAATGTTCAGCCTGATTCTATAGAAATTGAAACCGACCTTGCTCTTGTTGCAGTTGTCGGCAGGGGAATGAGATCAAACAGAGGAACTGCCGGCAGGATATTCGCGTCTTTGGCACACAGCAATGTCAATGTAAAGATGATAGATCAAGGCTCAAGCGAGCTTAATATAATCATTGGGGTAGAAGAAGCGGATTTCAAAACGGCTATTAATGCTATTTATGATATTTTTGTGATGCAGAGGTTATAAATAACAGACTGTCTTGTATAAATTTACAGGACAGTTTTTTGTTCACCGTGCTTGACATAGGTGGTATAATATTATTATCAGAATAAGACATTAAGGCTTATTTTTCGCTAATATAAAATGTTATCAGCGAAGAATTTAGTAAATATGTTTATATATTACGGTGAGTAAAATGACGGATTTCAATAAAATTATAAAAGAAAGTGCGTCTCTTGCAGTTTTCAGAAACGTTGTAAAACATAAAACGGTAGAAAAACTTTTAAAGCTTCTTAGCGATATAAGCGATAAAACAGCCGATATGAAATGTTTAATTAATGAATATTCTGAATTCGTAAGCGAGCTTTATGATCACAGCGATAATCTTACAAGATTTATTTTGGATATCGTTTTGGAAGATGAAAACATCTATATGCTTAAAAAGGGTGCAGGAGAGCCAATAAGCCCTCTTTTAGAGGAGCGATTGGCAAGTGAGCTTATTATACTTGAAAATCTTGCAAAGATAAGCTGCGGTGATGTGGAGAGAGCCATAGGTTACAGCGGTCTTGCTAAATGGAAAACTGAGGATATAGATTTTTCAAAGATATATGAAGAAAGAATTTGTGAGATAAACAAGTACGGTTACGGAATCTATGCAAAAAATCACATATTCGTTATTAAGAAAGGGAAAATTCAACCTGTCAGCTTTCCTGACAATACAAGGCTGTCGCAGTTTTCGGGTTATGAGGCTCAAAGGCAGACGGTTATCGACAACACCCTTGCGCTTCTTAACGGCAAGCCTGCTAATAATGTTCTTTTGTACGGCGACTGCGGTACAGGTAAATCTTCGACTGTTAAAGCTATAGCAAACGAATTCAAGGACAGAGGCTTGAGGCTTATTGAACTGAAAAAGAAACAGCTTCATGAGATTCCGCTTATCGTTGAAACCGTCAGCAGGAATCCGCTGAAATTTATTCTGTTTATAGACGATTTATCATTTACCGAGAATGACGACGACTTTGCAGCTCTTAAAGCTATTTTAGAGGGAAGTGTTTCGTCTGCTGCGGATAACTTAGTAATTTATGCTACATCAAACCGCCGTCATCTTATCAAGGAATCTTTCTCGACCCGTGAGGGGGACGACATTCATTTTAACGATACTATGCAGGAGCTTTTGTCTTTGTCAGACAGGTTTGGGATCAGGGTCGTATTTGAAAAGCCGGACAAAAATCTGTATCTCAGCGTTGTTGTAGATTTGGCAAAGCAATATGAGCTAGATATGTCTGCCGATGATTTAAAGAAGAGAGCTGAGATATTTGCTCTTGAGCGTGGAGGACGCTCTCCGAGAATAGCAAGGCAGTTTATTGAAATGCTGAAAGGAATTGAAGAATAATGGAGCTTAGAAAGGTTAGAACTAAAAAACAAATTGAGGAAACAGCCAGACTTGCAAGCGAAATCTGGAACGAGCATTATATCAGCATAATTTCCGAGGAACAAATAGAATATATGGTACAGAAATTTCAGTCAGCTGAGGTTATAGCAGAGCAAATCAAAAAGCAGAACTACGAATATTACAACTTTGTAGAGAACGGTAAAAGCGTAGGTTATTTCGGTTTTGTTGAGCAGGAAGGCGGAGTGCTGTTTCTTTCAAAAATCTATTTGCTTAAATCGGAAAGAGGCAAAGGGTTTTCAAGACAGGCTTTTGAGTTCTTGAAAGAAGAAGCAAAAAAACGAGGGCTTTCAAAAATCTGGCTTACTGTAAACAGGGGAAATAAGCACTCGATAGAGATTTACAAGAAGTTTGGAATGTACATAGAGCGGACGCAGATAGCCGATATAGGAGAAGACTTCGTTATGGACGATTTTGTCTTTGTCTATGATGTTTAGGAAACGGCGCTCAGCAGCAAAAGGCAAGAAGCAAGACCGGCGAGCCGGCAGGGGTGCCCCTGCACGCATTGCCGCCTATAAAAAGTTTGAAAATTATTAGGGCTTGTACAATGGAGGGTCGTACATAGCTGTTAAAAACAAGAGCGTTCGGAAATTTTCCGAACGCTCTTCTCTTGCATCTGACCTCTAACTTCTTGTATATTGTCTCCTGCTTTACCGCCGGTCTAAGAGTGAAATACCCCAACAGGATGTACTTCGTTTTGTATCTTAGTTGAGAAATTTGCAAATCCTCTGTCGCTTATAACAATTGCCCGCCTTATACAAGTGTAGCCGTATTTCTCTCTTAGGCGGTCTACCGTTTTGTTGAGGTTTTCGTGCTTTTTGCTTGTGTCTGAATTTTCAAAAATAGAGGTTTGATAGTCGGAATAGATATCATAAAGCTCGTAAACGCAAATTGAAATGGCACGGATAGGGTTTCCTGCCGCCCAGTTGTAGGAATCTTTGTAGAGGGAAAGTGCGATTTTTGCTATTTCATAGGCGTCATCAATAGGTATGTGAAGCTTTTTTTGTTTTGAATAGGTGTATAGCTTATTGTTCTTAACCGAAATTGAGATTGCTCCGCACTTAGAGTGAATAGCACGAAGTCTTGAAGCTATGCTTTCTGCAAGCGCAAAAGTGATTATTTTTACGTCGTTGTCGTTTTCAAGGTCACGGTATGATGTCGTTCCGTTGCTGACCGATTTGACCAATGGCTTATTGCCGTCATTCTCAACGGGAGATATATCAAGTCCGTTTGCATAAACCCAAAGATATTGCCCCCATTTTCCCAGCCAGCTTTGAAGCTTTGATATGGGGGTTTGTGCCAGTTCACCAATAGTGAAAATACCTCTTTGATTGAGCCTTTTCTTTGTAGCTTTTCCCACATACAAAAGCTCTCCAACATCAAGAGGAAATACTTTATCTCTAAAGCAATCCTTTCCTTCATATGTGATAACTGTGGTTGCGTCCGGTTTTTTCATATCAGAGCCAAGCTTTGCAAATATTTTGTTAAAGCTTACGCCGATAGAAACTGTTATCCCAAGCTCTGATTTTACCCGTTCTCTTATCTCATCGGCTATAGCTTTTCCGTCTGCCTGCTTACCGTTTCGCCAATAACCAGTTATATCTATCCAACATTCGTCTATTCCGAACGGCTCGATCTTGTCTGTGTAGTCAGAGTATATTTTTCTTGCCGCCTTTGAGTGCTTTAAGTATTCTTCATAGTGAGGAGGTACTGTAACAAGCTCGGGACATTTTTGCTTTGCCTGCCATATAGGTTCTCCTGTTTTAACGCCATAGCTTTTAGCAAGTTCATTTTTGGCAAGAATTATCCCGTGACGTTCCTCCTGATTTCCTGCAACAGCTACGCATTTTCCGCTTAATTCCGGGTTGAGCTTACATTCAATAGATGCGTAGCAATTGTTCATATCAATGTGAAGTATTACTCTTTCCTTTTTTGTTTCCATAACCATTCATTCCTTTTACTAAATTCATAATGTTACGCTAAGCGTTTTAATATAGTATTAACGAACCTATGTTCTTTTATACTATTATAGAACATTTGTTTGCAGTTGTCAAGAACAAATGTTTATTTTTTTTATAATTTTTTAAAAGGCTGAGATTATATATGATTGGTTAAAAATAAAAAAAGCAGAAGCTTTTATACTTCTGCTTTAAACTCTTATTATATTTATACTAAGTTAAATCTCCGTACTGAAAATTTTTGTAAGTATCGGTTTGTTCAATATCAAGATCTTCATATACCTTATACAGAACTTTATTGACAGCGCTGTCATTATAGGTTTGAGCAAAGTAATCAATATTTTTATTGATATACTTCTTATCAAAGGGAACACGCATAATAATATGATATCCTGAGCTTGATTCAATGACCTCGCTCATTTCATTTTCTTTTAATTTCAATGCCGTTTCGAGATAAGCTTCGTCGTATTCATAATCCTTGCCTACTAATACACCCTTAGGATAACTCTCATACAAGGAATCATAAGTGTTATTCTTCATCAAAGTATCAAAATCTGCACCGGATTTAAGCTTCTTGTAAATATTGTCGGCAACCTTTTTAGAAGCATTTTTAGCCTGTTTTTGTTTACTGTCGCTTAAAGCCTCATAATTTGAAAGGATTGCCTCAGCCCTTTCAGGCTTAGAAAGCTTATCATAATCCTTAATGCTGTTTGAAGATAATACTTCGTCTGATATTTTTTCTTCAGAGCCAAAAGGAATAAATATTTGCTTTACCTGATAAAGCTCTTTTTCAGCGGTTTTATAAAAATCCTTCTCAGGAATAGACAGTGCTTCTTCAACCTTATCAGCCATAACATTGTTTCTCATAGCTATATTAAGATAATTTTCAGTCATATAGTTTTCTTTTAAGAAAGATTTATAATTATCGCCCTGTTCATCTTTTATCGACTTAATTCTATCCGCAACAGTTTTTTCATCTTCTTTATCAAGGGTTATGTTGTGTTCCTTTGCATAGCTTGCGTGAACATAACCGCCTTTTATATATTCGGCAAGACTGTCCTTGAATGAACTGAACATACTTTTAAGTTCATCGCCGCTTGCACTTTTGAAGGTGTCCTCAGATACGCCATAGTATGGACCGTAGTTGTATAAAAATTGATAATAGCAGTTTCTAAGCTCGTCAAAGCCTACCTCATATTCACCAATTTTTAAAAATACCAAATCATCGGTGTTAACTTTTTTTCCGTCTATTTTAAAAGAAGGTTCGGGAACCTGAGCATTAGAGCTTGCCAAAGCTGAATTGGTATAGCTGTTAGATGAAGCATTAATTTTAGATCTGTTTACTTCAAGAAGTACAAGTGTAACAATTACTGCCGCAAGAACAACAATAACAGGTATCAAAATTTTTGTAGTTAAATCTGTTTTCTTTTTAACAGAATCACTTTCTGTTAAATTATCAGTTTCAGCGTCCTCACCCAAAATCGGAGTATATGTGCTTTCAGCATCAAATACATTATCTGAAATATCGGCGTCGTTTTCAGAATTTTCATCGTCTAGGATATCATCAGAAATTACCTCATCAGATTGAGTTTCATTAGATGGATTTTCATAGGATTGAAGTTCTTCATTCAAAATTTCCTCTTGATTTTTGTTCTCGTCCATATTATTTCTCCATTCTTTTAATTGAGCGTGTCAATGTTTATAACCTAAAAGGCATTGCACATATAATAAATCTTCAATGTGACAACAATGTGATAAAAAATTATGGCAGCAATCTGTTTAAATCTCTTGGGAACATTGATGTTTCACGAATATTTGAGTAGTTAAGAAGCTTCATCAAAAGACGTTCCAGACCTATTCCCAAACCGCCGTGCGGAGGAAGACCGTACTTATGAGACTCCAGATAATTTTCAAAGTCGGCAGGGTCTAATCCCTGACGTTTCATTTTTGCTACCTGCTCGTCATAATCGTGAATTCTTTGACCGCCTGAGGTTATCTCAAGCCCTCTGAATATAAGGTCAAACTTATATGCGGCTTTAGGGTCTTCTCTGTCGTCCATAGCGTAAAACGGAGGTTTAGAGCTGGGGAAGTGGGTTATGAATATAAACTCGCTGTCATACTTTTCTTTTGCATACTTGCAGAGATTTACCTCGTCCTCAGGGTCTAAATCGAACTTCGTTGAAACATTCTTGCCTCGCAAAAGTTCAATAGCGTCAGAAAACCTTATTGATGGTATATCAGTAATATGCGGAACATCAGCGTTGAGAAGTTTTATTTCCTTAGAGTAGTTTTTCTCAATGTACGCAAAAATATGTTTGAGCATTGCCGTTTCCATATTCATAACATCATACATACTATCGATGTATCCCATCTCAAAGTCAAGACCGATATACTCGTTTATATGACGTGATGTTGCGTGCTTTTCTGCTCTGTAAACAGGGGCTATTTCATAAACTCTGTCATAGAAAGCGATAGCAGCCTGCTTATAAAACTGAGGAGACTGGTTCAAAAATGCAGGGTGACCGAAATAATCTATCTTGAATATATTTGCTCCGCCCTCTGCGCCCTGAGCAACGATTTTCGGAGTGTGGATCTCAGTGAAGTTGTTCATTTTCATAAACTCGTGCATACCCTGAACAAGCCCTTCCTGAAGCTTGAAAATAGCACGCTGATAAGGGTTTCTTAAAGAAACGCTTCTGTTGTCGAGATTTACATCTAACGTGCATTTAAGCTCGCCCTGAGAAATCTTGAGAGGGTATTCCTCTTTAGGTCTTGAGATCAGTTTGATCTCACTCAGAATTATCTCAATGCCGTTTTGGTCACGCTTGTTTTCGTTTACAGTACCCTTAATATGAACAAAATAACCCTCATGCAGACCGTCTATGCTGTCCTTGCAGTTATCCTTATTATATACGGTTTGAATAACGTCTCTCGCTGTTCGTATAACAACGAATGAGATGCTTCCCATTGATTTGACCTTATGAACACAGCCGGAGAACTCAACCTCCGAGCCGATATTGTTCTGAGCAGTTTCAACGTCAAATTCCTGCATTACGTTTTTACCGCTTATAACTAACAGCTTGTCGTTATCTGCTTTTGTTTTTGGTGTGAATTTATCGGGGTTTTCATATTTAGTTAGCTTTGATGTGTCAGGCTTTGAGTTGCTTTCAGACTTTGCACTTTCTTCCGATGTCTGTGTTTGCTGTTGTGTTTCACCGGATTTAAGCTTGCTCTCTAAAATTTCTTTTATAACCTTTGGTGTGCCGACGCCTTTAAGCGCCTTTGTGCATTTTCCCATAAAGAAGCCGAATACCTTTGTTTCGCCGTTTCTGTACTGTTCAACCTGCTCGGGGTTAGCTGCTAAAATCTCGTCAATTCCTGCTTCTACCTTTGAATTGTCAAGCTCTATCAAGTATCCGTTTGCCTTTATAATTTCACTGCATAGCTTTCCTGTTTCGACCATCTCTCTGAACGTCTTGTTAGCGTCGTTTAAAGACACCTTTTCCTCGTCAGAAAGCTTAACCAGTTCTGCAAGATCCTCAGCTGTGAAATTGAGATTATCCAAATCAATTTCACCGAGATTGAGTCTTCTCATAAATTCACGCAGAATAAATGATGCTATGCTCTTTGGATTGTTATATGCTTTTACAGCATCGTCAAAGAAATCAGAAACGACCTTAGACTGAATTAATATTTTAGCGTCTGTTTCACTTAGCCCGAAGCTCTCAACGTATCTCTTGATTCTTTTGTCGGGCATTTCAGGGAGCTTAGCTTTTATCTCGTCGAGCATTTCATCAGTGAAATTTACCTGCAAAATATCCGGCTCAGGAAAGTATCTGTAATCGTGAGCGTTCTCCTTATTTCTCATTGAAGTGGTGACGTCACGGTTTTCGTTGTATCTTCTTGTTTCTTGGATAACACGCTTTCCTGCGTCAAGCAAGAGAGCCTGACGTCTTTCCTCGTATTTAATTGCTCTGCCGATTGCCTTTATTGAGTTTAGGTTCTTGATTTCCGCACGTGTGCCGAACTCTTTATCGTCGGGCTTCATAAGAGAAATATTTACGTCGCATCTCAACGAACCCTGTTCCATTTTACAGTCGCTGACACCTGCGTATTTTAGCAAAAGTGCAATTTGCGACACAAACGCCTGTGCTTCCTCAGCAGATGAAATATCAGGCTCGGTAACTATCTCGATAAGAGGTATTCCGCATCTGTTGTAGTCGGCAAGCGAAACGCCGTTGAAATCGTCGTGTATAAGCTTTCCTGCGTCCTCTTCAAGATGTATACGGTTAATTCTGATATTTTTCTTTTTGCCGTCGACCTCAATAGGAACAAGACCGTCTAAACAGAGGGGTCTTTGAAGCTGAGATATCTGATATGCCTTTGGCAGGTCGGGATAGAAGTAGTTTTTTCTGTCGAACACAGAAAACTTGCTGATGTTACAGCCCAAAGCAAAGCCTGCTTTTACTGCGTATTCAACGGCAGTCTGATTGATAACAGGCAGAGTTCCCGGCATACCTGTACATACAGGACAGCACCTTGTGTTTTGGTCGCCTCCGAACTCAGCGTTGCAGGTGCAGAAAACCTTTGATTTTGTAAGCAGCTCGGAGTGAATTTCAAGACCGATGACTGTTATATATTTATTTTCCATTTGTCTGTTCCTCCGTTTATTAATCTATGTTTGGTAAAACTCTTGTAAAGTTCTTTTCATAAGCGTTCGCTGTCTGAATTACCGTCTGCTCGTCAAAAGGCTTTCCTATAATAGACATTCCGATAGGAAGTCCCTTATCGTCATATCCGCACGGGGTCGAGATTGCAGGAAGTCCTGCAATATTTACGGTAACAGTGCAAATATCAGCCTGATACATCTTTACAGGGTCAGATATGTTTTCATCACAGCGATATGCCGTAGTTGGCGTTGTAGGTGTTAAAATTACATCGCACTTTTCAAAAATATCGTTGTATTCTTTTCTTATAAGCTGTCTTAAAGCCATTGCCTTTCCGTAATAAGCGTCGTAGTAACCGCTCGAAAGAGCGTAGTTGCCGAGCAGTATTCTTCTTTTAACCTCGTCGCCGAATCCCTCACGCCTTGACGCTTTTATAAGCTCGTCATATGACTCGCACTTTTTTTCAGTTCTGTGGCCGTATTTTATACCGTCATATCTTGAAAGGTTTGAAGCTGCTTCGGCAGACGCAATAAGATAGTATGCCGGAATTGCATATTTAAGCGACGGCATAGAACATTCTACAAGCTCTGCGCCCATAGACTTGTATTCGTCAGCGGCTTTTAAAACCGCAGTTTTTATAACATCGTCTATTCCATCGGCAAAAAACTCTTTAGGCAGAGCAATTTTCAACCCCTTTATATCCTTGCCTATTTTTGCGTTAAAGTCGGGAACATCTACTTTAGCAGATGTTCCGTCGTGAATATCAAAGCCGCAGATAGCATTTAGTATAGTTCCGCAGTCCTGAGCGTTTTTAGCTACAGGTCCTATCTGGTCGAGAGATGATGCAAACGCAACCAAACCGTATCTTGAAACACGGCTGTAGGTTGGTTTCATACCTGTAACTCCGCAGAAAGATGAAGGCTGACGTATTGAGCCTCCTGTATCTGAGCCGAGAGCCGCTGTGCAAAGGTCGGCAGAAACGGCGCTTGCCGAGCCGCCCGATGAACCGCCCGGTACTCTCGTAGTATCGTATGGGTTTTTAGTTTTCTTGAATGCCGCAGTTTGAGTCGAACCGCCCATTGCAAACTCGTCCATAGAAACCTTTCCGAGCATTACTATTCCCTCGTTTTCTAGCTTATCCATAACCGTTGCGTTGTAAGGCGGAATAAAGTTTTCAAGCATTCTTGACGCACAGGTGGTTTTAACACCCTCTGTACAGATGTTGTCTTTAATCGCCATTGGTATTCCAGTTAGCGGTGAAGCCTGCCCATTATTGATTTTCTCCTGTGCTTTATCGCAAGCCTTATAAGCCTGTTCTTTTGAAAGGGTTATAAAGCAGTCAAGCTTTTTATCTGCCGATTCAATACGGCTGTAGTATTCGTCGGTAAGCTCTTTTACGGAAATTTCCTTCCCGTCTAGAGCTTTTCTTATATCATTAATACTGCTGTTTTTCAGTTCCATTGATTATTCTCCTTAATTAATACGGAATTTATTAATGTGCGTTTTGTTATTCCACTACCTTTGGAACAACAAAGCAGTTATCTCTGTTTTTAGCATTGGCAATTACCTTTTCGGTAGGCATTGAGGGCTCATTGAAATCCTCTCTTAAGTCGTTTAAATATATATTCTTGTTATCGGCAAGAGCGTCATAGGTGACGTCGATTTCCTTTACCTTATCCATAAGCTCAATAATGCTTGTCATATCGCTTGACGCCTTTTTAAGCTCATCTTCGGTAAAATCAAGTTTACCAAGCTCTGCTAAGTATTTTACCATTTCTAAATCCATAACGATTTGTCCTTTCTGAAATTTTTCTGTTTTTAGGGGCAGCCCTCTCTTGCAGGGCATGCCCCTCTTTAAAAACAGTCCACTGGACTATTTTTAAATTCACCCTGTGCGGAGCGCACTACGTAAGGGGGATTTCGCCGACTGCGGTCGGCGACAGGGCTCTGCCCTTGACCCGCAAGCCTTTTGAAAAAGGCTTGAGCGAAAACTTTTTCTCAAGTTTCCAATACTTAGATTTTATTATACACTATTTTGTTAGTAAACGCAAGGGTTTTAAGCGTAAATGACGTAAGATAAAATTTCATTTAAAACTGTTGAAAATAAAATTCTGCATTACAACAACTCAATAAATTTTTTATCACAATATAAAGAACAATGTCATATAATAAACTATCACACCTTTTGCTCCCCGTTTTTTAATATAAAGGTGTTTAAAACTTATTTGTGCGGTCAACACTAATATCAAATGAAAATGGGAGTGTTATATGTGTCGGGTTATTATGACAACGGAATCCACAGGGGAGAAATATATTACGCAGATCTAAGCCCGGTAGTCGGCTCAGAGCAGGGGGGGATGAGACCTGTGCTTATTGTACAGAACGACGTCGGGAACAAGCACAGCCCTACCGTTATAGCGGCGGCGATAACAAGCAAAATGGATAAGGCAAAGCTGCCAACTCATATTGCAGTAAACGCTTCAAGCTGCGGTCTTGCTAAAAACTCAGTGGTGCTTTTAGAACAGATAAGAACAATAGATAAAACCCGTCTAAAAGAGAGAATGGGCGAGCTTGATACGAATTCAATGTCCGCTGTGAACAGTGCGTTGTCGATTTCCTTCGGGTTAGGCGGCAGAACTTAAAAAATATATCATATCGCAAAATAATGTTTACTTATTAAAAATAGATGGTTATATATAAATATACCGGCATCGTCTAACTCGGTGCCGGTTTATATTTGTTAAGTAATTTTTAGCAAAATCACAAATCATACATATTTTATTGTAAAAATGTTAAAAATAGATTGATAGAATAAAAGCAATTTAAAATTACGGAGGTCAGAACAATGAAAACAAAAATTATAATTATGGCTGTATTAATGTCAATAATGGCAGTTATGACAGGGTGCGGCGAAAAAGATAAAACTTCATCTGATGTATCAAGTGATACCACTCAGCTGTCGGAGAGTCTTGCCGATACAAGCGTTACAGAGCAATCTGAAAGCACAACAACTTTGCAGAGTACAAATGCTGCAAATACTTCAATTTCAGAAGATGACGCTAAAAAAATAGCTTTAAAGGATGCGAATGTATCCGAATCTGATATTACAGGAATAAGAATAAATCAGAAAATTGATGACGGAATATCCTTGTACGAGGTTGACTTCTACGCAGGCAATAAAGAGTATGAGTATGAGATTTCCGCTCAGGACGGAAGTATTCGCAGCAAGGATACAGACATAGATAATGATTTCGGTTCAGCGGCGCAAAATAATGCAAAAGTGTCTTTAAACGACGCAAAGAAAACAGCGCTAAGTAAAGTAAAAGGAGCAACCGAAAAAGATATTCGGATTCACTCAGAGTATGACGACGGCAGACAGATTTATGAAGGCTCTATAGTTTACAAAGATATGGAGTATGATTTTGAAATCGACAGCGAAACTGGAAATATTTTATCTTGGGAATCTGAGTCTGTTTATGATGATTAATTAAGATAATATTAAAGCACCTATCCGAATTTGGGTAGGTGCTTTTGCTTGTTGAAAAGTGGGTTCTATTTATCCTCTAGCTCTTTCAGTTCATTTAATTCTTCGCTGTCATCTTTACTGCTTCCGTCTTTTATAACCTTGATATCATCTTTCGAGTAAGTGTTTACAGCCTCAGTATCAGAATTTTTAACTCTGATTTTCCCGGTGAGAGTATTTATATCGATAATATTTCCTTTTCCGTCAGGAGTTTCTACAAACGCACCGATTTTAGGAAGTCCTTTGATAAGTTCCTCATAGCCGTCCTGTTCGTATTTTAAACAGCACATAAGTCTTCCGCAGGTTCCTGAAATCTTAGATGGATTTAATGACAGGCTTTGATCCTTTGCCATTTTTATTGATACCGGCTGAAAATCTCCTAAGAACGATTTGCAGCAAAACGGTCTGCCGCAGATACCAAGCCCTCCGAGCATTTTAGCCTCATCACGAACACCTATTTGCCTCAGTTCGATCCTTGTTCTGAAAACCGATGCCAGATCCTTTACAAGCTCTCTGAAGTCGACCCTGTTTTCAGATGTGAAGTAGAAAAGCAGTTTGTTATTGTCAAATGTACATTCAACGTCGACGAGCTTCATATTCAGCCCGTGATTTGATATTTTTTCTTCACATATTTTAAATGCTTCCGCTTCAGTCTTTTTATTCTGTTCTATTTTATCGAGGTCTTTTTCTGTTGCAACGCGTATTATATCTTTAAGAGGTACACTAAGCTCGTTGTCTTTTATTTCTTTGTTGCCGAGTACAACCTCACCGCATTCAATACCACGTGAGGTTTCAACAATTACCTTTTCTCCAACCTCTATTTTAGCTCCGTTAGGGGAAAAGTAGTATACTTTCCCCACGCGTTTAAAGCGAACGCCTATTATTTCAGCCATATTATTCCTCCGTTATTTGAATTTCAAACTTCTTTACAAAGCTTCCTTTATTTCCGAGCATAATGAGTTTATCGCAAGACTAAGATTTCCGTTTGAATTTATCCTTTCAATATATTTGGTTATAACAAGATATATTTTTCTTGCTTTAGCTTTTGATATATGTTCTGCCAGTTTTACAGCACCGTTTTTATATGTGCTTATCAGCATATTTTCATTACATCCGGCATTTACTGACATTGCGTCTCGTATAACCTCACAGAGAAGCTCCAAAACAAGCAATGTCATAGGCTTGTCTCCGATAAGCTCGCTGAACTCTTTAAGAATCAGATACTCCTCAGCGGCAATTATAGCGTCTGTTATGCTTTTGGTTATTTTTACAGCGTCAAATATGTTTTCTCCGTCTAAATAGCTTTTGCACTTTCCAATGTTCCCGCCAAGAATTTCTACAGATTTTTTTATATCATCAGATTTGTAACCATATTGTGCAAGTGCTTTTTCGCAAGAGACGCTGCTTACTTCGTGTACCGAAAGAGACACTACTCTAGAAATAATGGTCGGCAGAAGAGATGAGCGAGACTGAGCTGTCAGTATAATTACGCAATGGTCGGGCGGTTCTTCAATAAGCTTGAGCAGAGCGTTTTGCGCCGGAACAAGTGTGTTGTCCATATCTGAAATAATATATATTTTATATTTGCCCTCATTCGGCATTATTGGCGCATTTTCAACTATCTCACGCAGAGTGTCTATTTTATAGTTTCCGCTTTTGCCGCTTGGTACGGCGTAGATGACGTCTGGATGCGTTTTGTGTAAGACCATTTTGCAAGATTTACATTTTCCGCAAGGCATACCATTGCCTTTTTCACAAAGAAGTGCAGCCGAAATATAATCAGCGGCAGTTTTTTTGCCTAGTCCCTTTTCTCCGTAAACAAGTAAGGAATTTGCAACCCTGTTTTTAACCACCATTGAGCTTATCGTGTTCTTTAATATATTATTTTCATAAAATGAAAAATTCTCCATAAGAATAACCTTTTCATAAATTAGGTTTTTAAAAACAAGATAAAAGGTATCTTGCTTCTTGTAGTTCATTGTACCACATTAACAGAAAAAATGCTATACCTTTTGAGCAAATTTATAGTGTTTCGGTCAAAGACCTCTCCGCTTATTACCAATGGAATACAGGGCGGGCAAATTGATACAGAAGACGCGCATATTCTTCCCAGCGCTTTCTCAATAGAAATCGTTTCCGATTTGCTGAATAAAGCGTCTCTGATTGACATCTTCTTTTCTGCCGGCCAAATAGTTATATAATCATCTTTAAAAAAACAAGATTGATTATTTACCTCTTTTTTAATATCTTTCAGCGCATACAAAAAAGCATTAAAATCATTTTCGTTATTTTCGGTCGAAATCATTAATACTATGGCTGATTCATCTGCATATTCACAGAAAATATTGTGCTTTTCCAAAAGACAAAGCAATTCTTTGCCGTTAATGTTTAGTGCGTTTGTAAGTAAAACCAGCTTTAGCGGTTCTGTATTAGGTTTATCAATTACGTAATAGCCTATTGATTTTATCTCTGCCTTTAGCTTTTTAACTCTTTTGCAGAGTTTATTAATTCGGTCGATATACTTGTTATCGCTTAAAAGTCTGTTGCACAAATCGAGAGATTCTAAAATCAAGTAGGACGGGGAAGTAGTTGCAAAAATTTGCATAGCCTCTTTGACCGCCGCTTTGTTTTTGAATTCATCTTTTGCTTTATTAGATATATGCAGATATGCTCCTCCTGTAAGGCAGGGAAGCGTCTTATGCGCTGAATCACAGCACATATCTGCCCCTTGAGATAAAGGGTGTAAATTATCAGTCAAAAAGTTTAGATACGCCCCATGAGCGTTATCAACAAGCAGAGGAATATCATATTTTTTGCATACATCAGATAGACTTTTCACATCAAGCATATTTCCCAGATAGTCTGGGGTGGTGATGTATACAGCACTTGGAAGCTCGTCCTTTTTATAAGCTGACAAAGCTTTCTCTAAGTCAGTTGAAGTAAGCTTTATTGTACATACAGAATTAAGAGCCTTATCAGTATAAAGCCAGTCGACATCAATATCAATTAAAGCGCAGGCGTTAATAAAAGCTTTATGTACATTTCTCACAGCAAGGATTTTCCTCTTTTTACCCTTAACAGCGAGAAAAAGCATTGTCTTGATTGCCAATGTAGAGCCTTCTGTTGAGTATAATGTAAGAGCCGAATTAAAAAGCTGTGAAGCGTTTTTTTCGCTTTCGCTTATTATACCGTAATTTGATGTGTCAAAAAGAAAGTCAGCGCCTGATATTTCAGTTATATCATACGGCGAAACAGCTTTCATTTCGTTTGGACCTCTGCCTTTATGACCCGGCATATGAAACCTAATCCCGCCTTTGTTTTTATATTCAGTTAAGAAGTCATATATCGGCGTCTTCATCATCTATAAAGCTCCTGAAGTTTGTGTATTTTAACCGCTCGTAAATTCTGTTTTTAGCACGTTTGATAGTTCTCGATACAGTGGATTTATTAACTCCGAATTCCTGAGCGATCTCGTGAATTTTCATATTGTTCATATAATACATAATGATATATTGTTTCTGAGTTTTTGTCAAATCATCGTTTATTATCTCTCGCAGGAATTTAATTATCTCTTTGTTTGATGTTGAAGCGTATTTTCCGGTTCTTATTTTTTTCTCACAATATAAAAACTCAATAGGCACCCTTTTATTCGTATACTTTTTCATTTATATTGTAAATTTCCTTTCTTGATATGAGCAGCTTAAGCGATGTCTTTTTTATGAGATATACTTACATTTGGTTTTGGCTTGAAATAATTTTCAATCATTTTTGCACTGTAAAGAACGTCAAGATATTCTGAATAAAGGGTTTCTGAACGCTTTATAAGCGCCTTTTTTTCGTCTACATCAGTTGTTTTTTTGATTTTTTCTTTGAGACGTTCATTCTGCTTTTTTAAAGCGTCGGCAGTTTTAATATAAGCTCTGAATAAATTTTCCATACTTTTATGTCCTTTCTAAAATGTCAACCCGGTTGTTTTGTAAATCAAATAGAACAAATGTTCTTTTACAATTTTATGATATATCTTAAACTAATTTTTGTCAATAGATTTTCTAAAAGTTTTTTTATAAAATTATTTTTAGGGAAATTTTTTGGACAATTAATGATAATGCGGTTGCGTTTTAATAAAAGGTGTGCTAAAATAAAAAAGAATATATAAAATGAGAAAGGTAAATTAGTTTAAATGGAAAAGGAAAAACTCGACAGAATTTCACAGCTTTATAGGCTTTCAAAGCAGAGAAAGCTGACACAGGAAGAATTGAGCGAGCAAAAGAGACTTAGAGACGAGTACCGTCGTGGGTATGTAAGAAATCTCACTGAGCAGCTTGAGCATACCGAGCTTTTGCGACCAGACGGAACGAAGGTCAAGGTATCAGATTTAAAGAGAGAAAAGAATGGAGATATTACAAAAAACTAAATAAAATTGAAATCTAAAAGGGAAGTAGTATCTATGGAAAAGAATTATAATCTAATATCAAACGGAGGATATTCGAGACAGAAGTTAAAGCTTTTGATTTTACAGAAAATTCTGCTTAATGAGACTGACGAGACACATTCTTTGACCGGAAAGGAGCTTATATCAAAGCTTGAGACTTATGGTATAAAGGCTGAACGAAAGACTATTTATGATGATATAACTTCGCTTCAGGAAAGCGGTCTTGATATACTGGCAGATAAAAGAGGGCACGCAAACGCATACTATGTAGGTTCAAGAACCTTTCAGGACGAGGAGCTTTATGTGCTTGCAGACGCAGTGGCTTCGTCGGTTTTTCTTACAAAAAAGAAGTCTGATGAGCTTATCGGCAAGCTTCAGACGTTGACTTCTAAGTATAAGGCTAAGGGTTTAAGGCGAAACGTGTATGTTGCCAACCGTACAAAAACCTTTAATGAGAGAATATACTACAATATAAATATAATTCACGAAGCGATATTTTCAAATTACCAGATAGAGTTTAAATACTATGAATACAGCATAGACAAAAAGGCGCAGTTCAGACACGGCGGAGAGCTTTACAGCGTCTCGCCTTATCAGCTTATATGGGAAAACGATAAGTACTATCTCATATGCTACTGTAACAAGCATGAAAAGCTTTGCAGATACAGAGTTGACAGGATATCAGACGTTAGGTTATGCGAGGACAAAAGACGTTCTCTGACAGTTGACGAAAACGAGATCGTAAAAAGTCTAAAGGCTACCTACGATATGTATGGGGGAGACAGAGAAAACGTAGAGATAGAGTTTGATAATTCGCTTATCAATGTTGTTATCGACAGGTTTGGGAGCAATGTTCTTATCAACAAGAAAAATAAAGACAAATTCAGTATAAACGTTGACGTTGAGATAAGCCCTACCTTTTGGGGCTGGCTATTTACGTTTGGTACTAATGCGAAGGTTTTAGGTCCTGAGAGAATTGTTAAAGCGGCTAAGAAAAGATTAAAGGAGATATCAGACTGTTATAAATAATGATTATGATACATAAAAAGTAATTAGGTAAAGGAGATAGGATAATGGAAGAAATTATTTCAGATAAGATAAAACTTCTGCAAAAGATGATAGATGAAAGCAAATCAATAGTTTTCTTTGGCGGAGCAGGCGTGTCGACTGAAAGCGGAATACCCGATTTCAGAAGCGTTGACGGATTGTATAATCAGAAGTACGATTATCCTCCTGAGCAAATGCTTTCGCACACATTTTATGAAAATAAGCCGAAGGAGTTTTTCAAGTTTTACAAGGAAAAAATGCTTGCTCTCGATATAAAGCCTAACCAAGCGCATAAAAAATTAGCTGAACTGGAGGAAAAGGGTAAGCTGTCCTGCGTTATAACTCAGAACATAGATGGCCTTCATCAGGCGGCAGGCAGCCAAAAGGTATACGAGCTTCACGGCTCGGTTCACAGAAACTACTGCGAGCAGTGCCATAAGTTTTTTGACGCTCTTTATATGAAAAACAGCACGGATATTCCCGTATGCAATCAATGCGGCGGTCGAGTTAAGCCTGATGTAGTTTTGTATGAGGAAGGTCTTGACAACAACACTGTCATAGGCGCAATAGAACATATTGAGAAGTCTGATATGCTTATTATAGGAGGTACGTCTTTGGTGGTTTATCCTGCGGCGTCTTTGGTAAGGTATTTCAGAGGCAAATATCTTGTTTTGATAAACCGTGATAAAACGGATATGGACAGCAGTGCCGATCTGGTCATACATGAGAAAATCGGTGAGACTTTAAGCCGGATAAAAGTTAAATAATAATAGGAGAAGAATTTATGAAAATAATGGCAGTCGATTACGGAGATGCAAGAACAGGTCTTGCTGTTTGCGACAGAACAGAGTTTTTAGCCTCACCGATAGGAACTATTGAGGAACGCAATTTCAATGTGCTTGTCACAAAGGTCGCTCATATGTCTAGAGAATATGAGGTCGGAGAGATAATAGTGGGGCTTCCGCTTAATATGAACGGAAGCTATGGACCAAGAGCAGAAAAATGCAGGAGGTTTGCCGATGCCTTGAATGAGTTTGTAGATGTTCCGGTAAATATGTGGGACGAGCGTTCGACTACAGTTTCCGCACATAATTTTCTTAACGAGACTAATACAAGAGGTAAAAAGAGAAAAGAGGTAATTGATCAAGTAGCGGCGACTATTATTCTTGAAAGCTATCTTGATTTTAGAAGAAAGAAAAAATAAAGCGAAAATAAATAGCAGAGCGATTATTTATGCTCTGCTGTATTTTGTTTATCAGATTTTTTAATAAGCTCTTTTATGCCAATTATTATTATGAAAACTGAGAATATTTTAGATAGAATTTCAGAACCCAGCATACTTGCAATAAAACTAAATAGAAGTGCTAAGATTGCTCCTGTTATTATTGACGGGAGTATTTTTTTCCATATAATTAGCTTTGACCTTGTGTGCAGTATAATTGAAATCAAGGCAATAGGTATAAAGAAAATGAGATTTATTCCCTGCGCTTCAAGCTGTGCCATACCTGAAAATATCGTAAGGTAAATTATAAGCACCATTCCGCCTCCCAGACCGAGAGAGGCTATAAATCCGCTGAGGAAAGAAACAACAGCAATTACAAAAATACTCATAGCATCAGCATCCTGATTCCCGAAATTATAAGAATAATTCCGAATATTTTTTTCAATACCTTGTTAGATATCCTTTTTAAAAGCCAGCTTCCTGCAATAGCTCCCAGAATACCTAAAGGTACAAATTTGAGTGCGAGCGAATAGTTAATGTGTCCTTTGATTGAATATATAGCAGTGCTTATTATCGACAGCGGAAGCGTAATAGCTATTGAAGAAGCGTGTGCTTTTTTTGCTTTAAGACCTGTGTTTTCTAAAAGCGGAACGCTTAACATTCCTCCGCCGGAACCGAAAAGTCCGTTTGCAATTCCTGTTATTCCGCCTACGACATAGTAGTATGCCTTACTGTATTTAAAATTTTTAAGCTTGTTTTTTATATTCATAATTCTATTATTTTCTCAGTAAAGAAATTTATTCAACTGAATATATAAACGTTATTTACAAGTAAAAGTAAATACTGTATAATAAATTTAAAATAAGTTAATGATAAAAGGTTTTTTTATAATAATAACGAGGAGGAATAATAATGATAAATGCTTCAAGAATATTTGCCGTTATTACATCGATTGTGTTAACTTTTTCTATAATGGGGGTTATGCCAATGGCTAAAGATAATATAAAGGCTAATGCTGAAAGCGCTTTTTCAATCAGCGTTGACGGCAGCAAAATCACAAAGGATTCACTTAGACTTGGAGCGATTTCTGCTAACAATTCTTCAAGACTTCTTATGGATTATAAAGAAAAGAACCCTGACGCTTATTGGGAGATAATGAACTATTTGTTCAACAAGGAAACGGGTATAGGTCTTTCTCATATAAAGATCGAGCTTGGCTCTGACTGCGATTCAAGCTCAGGAACAGAACCTGCTACTATGCGTGCTGAGAACGAAGAGGCTAATGTAAACAGGGGAGCAGGGTTTCATATGTGTGTAGACGCAAAAACAATTAATCCTGATATTTCTTTAGATATGCTTCGATGGGGCTCACCTAAATGGACAGGGTCAAACGGTGTAACAAATGAAGAAAATATGGCAAAGAGATTTAAGTGGTATAAAAATACGTTAGATGCCGCTTATGATGAGTACGGTCTGAAATTTGATTATATAAGTCCTGACAGAAATGAAACGAGCAATATTGACGTTAAATGGATCAAGTATTTAAGAAATCATCTTGATTCTGCCGCAAAAGAATCCGGAGCGAAGTATGATTACAGTCAAATCAAGTTAGTTGCGTCCGATGAGGTCGGACACTATAAAATTGCTGACGAGATGATGAATGACGCAGAGTTAAGAGACGCTGTCGATGTTTTGGGATTTCACTATTCTACATGGTCCAGTGAAAATGCTCTGAAGCTAAAAAAGGAGTACGGCAAAGAGATTTGGTATTCAGAGGGTTCTTCGGTAACAATAGACCCGCAGTATGCCGTAAACGCAACAAATGCTTCTGGAAAAGAGCTTGACAGTGTTGCAAAAGGAAAAGGCTTGACAGGTGTAAACGGACCTCTTGAAATTGCGGTTCGTGTTCTTAATATGTATGCCCAGAGCGGTTCGACGGGCGGCGGAATGACAATGTATGAATTCCAGCCTGCGGTTGCGGCATATTATACAGGCGCGCAGTATGTTCCAAAGCAGCTTATATTGGCTGATACGCCGTGGAGCGGACACTATGAGGTTCAGGTTGGAACTTACATTATGGAGCATTTTACAAGATTCCAAACTGATAATATGAAATATGTTGACGGCGCTTGCTATGGTGACGGAACGCCTGACGGAGACGGCCACGGAATAGGAAGCACAACCAACAATTATATAACTTTAGCTGATCCTGAAACAGGGGATTACACAATGGTGTTTGTAAACGATACATCTAATGAAAGAACTTATAATGTTTCGGTGAGCAACCTTAGTAAAGCTGATTCACCTTTGACAGCTTGGGTCACAAAGGGTCCCGACGCAGGTCAAGCTTATGATGCAAACTGGCTTAAAAACTCTGAAACGATAACTCCTGATAACGGAGGCTTTACATATACCGTTGAGCCGTATTCTATTGTAACGCTAACTACCATGACAGGTCAGAAGGGATATGCTGACGAAGAAAAATCTTCATATCAGAAAAGCGAAACCGATACAAATCTTTCACTTCCGTATACAGATGATTTTAACTATTCAGATGAGTTTATAGAAGAAAGAGGCGGAACGCCGCTCTATACCTGCGACGCAGGCGGAGCATTTGAGGTCGTTAAAAAGTCGGACGGTTCAAAGGTACTCAAACAAAAGATAAATAGCAGCAACGACCCATTCAACTGGGGAGGCGGAGCATCTCCCACTACTACCTTAGGAGATACCGAATGGGCAGACTACAGCGTTTCTGCTGATGTGAAGCTTGATACCAAGCCGAAGGCATCCGATTATAATTATGTCGGGGTAGGTCTGAGGTCTGTTGGAACGTGCAGTAACGTTGCGGCAATCAATAAGTCTGGCTATTGGATATCACTGGCACAAAGCGGAAAATACAAATGCATGAAAGCAAATACGGTTTTAAGTGAGGGTACAGTTAGGGGATTTGACGCAAATAAATGGTATAACTTAAAAGTGAGCGCTGTGGGTAATGAGATAGTGTTCTATGTTAATAACACTGCTATATTCGGCTATACCGATACAATCAATCCATATCTTTTGGGCAGAGCAGGATTGTACGGCAGTTTTTACTTATCTGAATATGATAACCTGAAAATTGAAAAAGCTTCTGAGAGTATTACAGGAGCGGATGCAGTTTCATATACAGAAAGAATTGACCCGCTTGACAGCTCAGTTAAATACAGCGGTAGCTGGACGCGTAAAGTGGGAGATTCGTTCTTTCTGTATAACAGAACAAGCGTTTCGACAAGCGAGGGAAACGCTTCTCTTGAGTATACCTTTAACGGAACAGGGATCAACTTTGTTGTGGGCGGAATCAGAACTGAAAGCACAGTGGATATTGAGCTTGACGGAAAATCTATGGGTAACAATATAAATCTTACTTCCAGTGTTTTGTACCGTCAAAGCCTATATAATATTAGTAATCTTTCAAACGAACAGCACACGATTAAAATTACAGTAAAAAGCGGTTACTTTATTATCGACTGTATTGAGGTTTTTGGTGAAACATTTGAAACAGCTAAGGCGGATATTAAGGACCATGTGGGAGAGTATCCTCCTTCAACGGCAGCACCGTCTAAAACCAAGTCTTCTACATCTGCTACTAGAAGTGCTGACGCTGTTAAAAGTGACAAAAAAGCAGCTAAGAAAGCTATGAAAAATGCAAAAATCAAAAAACTCACCGTAAAGAGCAAGGTGAAAAGAAAGTTAAATGTAAGCTGGAAGAAGATTAATAATGCTAATGGTTACGAGGTACAAGTTTCAAAAGCAAAGAAATTTAAGAAAAGAAATATAGTATTTAAAAAATTCACTCCAAACAAAAGGCTTACAATCAAGGGAAGTAAAATCAAGAGCAAGAAAACTTACTATATACGAGTTAGGGCATATGCTGAGTATAAAAATATCAACAACAAGCTTGTAAAGATATACGGTAAGTGGAATAAAAAGTTGATAAAAATTAAAGTTAAATAAAAAATCCCCGAATTGCTCGGGGATATTTATTTGTACAACCGTAAAAGTAATTTTCCTTGCTCAATTAGTAAAATTTGATAGGTTATAGGAAGTAAACGGTAAATTCTTAAAAGCTCGTCCTCGCTTTTGTTTTCTGCAAGTGTAGAGCGGTAGTCCATTAAGTAATCTATTGAAACTTTGAAGTAGCTTGCTATCATTTTTATTGTGTGAAAATCAGGTTCTCTGCTGTTGTGAATGTAGTTTCCCAGTGTAGACGGAGCAATGTTTAAATCCTTTGCAACCTGCTTTTGAGTTAGGTCGTTTTCTTCAATTAACTCTCTTAGGATTTCTCCGAATTTCATATATATCACCTCATATTAATTGTAATATACACAAAACGGGGATTTTTATTTATACACAAAATGTGTTGACAAAACTAGAAATGTGTATTATAATATTGATGTACACTAAAGTACAAAATAATATTTTCAATATGGAGGAAAACAAATGACAAAAAGAATTTTAAATTTATTGACAGTATTGGTAATGACAGTTAGTTTGGCAGGAGCTTTACCTACAATAGCTGAGGCTGTAAATGTTGGTGAACCTGTAGAAGGATATGTTTGTACATATTATGAAAACAGTGAAGGTTATTGGTATAAGTCTACATATGATTCTACAGGTAATCAAACATCTTATGAAAACAGTAATGGTGAAAAGGAAACCTATGACTCAAATGGAAATCAGACATATTTTAATGATGGAGATGGTTATTGGGAAAAAAGCATTTATAATTCAAACGAAGATATAACTTATTATGAAGATAGTAGCGGTTATTCATATACACTAACATGGGAATATACTTACAATGTTAATGGAAAAATAAAAACTGCATATGGAATAGATAGTAATAATGACTTTTGGGTAAAATATGAATGTGATGAGAACGGGATATACTTTGAAAACAGTGATAACTTCTGGGAAGAGACCAAGTATGACGATAACGGAAATATTTATATAGGAAACAGTAATGGTGAAAAGGAAACCTATGACTCAAATGGAAATCGTACATATTACGAAGACAGTGAAGGCTATTGGGAAAAGTCTACCTATAATTCAAACGGAAATCGTACATATTTTGAAAATAGTAACGGTGACAAGCATAACTATGATTCAAATGGAAATGAAACATACTTTGAAAACAGTTACGGCGAATGGGAAAAGTACACCTATGATTCAAATGGGAATGAGACATATCATGAATACAGTAACGGTTATTGGGAAAAACACACCTATGATTCAAAGGGAAATTGTACTTTTTTTGAAACCAGTGACGGTTATTCACATTCAACTGCATGGACATACACATACTATAGTAACGGAAATGTAAAAACAGCATATGGATTAGATAGTGATAATGATACCTGGATAAAGTGCGAATATGATGAAAACGGGAATAAAACATATTTTGAAGATAGTGGGGTTGATTGGGAAAAGGCAACTTATAAAAAAATAGGTGGTAATAACCCATCACAAACCCCAAACAATAACTCAAACAAACCAAATCAAACCGTCAGTCCAGTAAACAAGTCAAAGACAACCCCAAGCACAACAAAAGTAAGCGTAACCAAACCCGCCAAAGTAAAATCTGTTAAACTGACCACAAAGAAAAAGAAGCTGAATGTAAAGTGGAAAAAGGTAAGCGGAGCAACAGGGTATGAGGTTCAGTATGCTACGAATAATAAATTCACAAAGAATAAGAAGACAGTTACAGTAAAGAAAAATAAAGTGACACTTAAGAAGCTGAAACCAAAGAAGAAATACTTTGTAAAGGTAAGAGCATATAAACTTGCAAATGGCAGGAAGTATTTTGGAAAGTGGAGCAAGGTTGTTAATAAAAAGACGAAGTAGATAACAAAAGCGTTCGGAATTTTTCCGAACGCTTTTAGCTTTCTTCTGACAATTATCCATTATTCATTGTCAATTATCAATTGATAAGCCTGCTGTTGCTCAAAATAAACAAATTTTGTAAACATAAAAAAGTCAGCACTGTGTGCAGGGGTTACCCCTGCTGCTTTAGATATATCTCCTGAAAAAGCCCCATCCATTCTCTGAGCCAGTAATAGGGTAAATCTATCTTTGTCGTTTTTGCATAAACCGAATACGAATTTATGCCTTGTTTTTTTGCAATTATTGACGCTCGATATTCGTGAAAACCGTCTGTGACTATAGTAATGTCTTTCGGTAGATTCATTTGCCCTATTATTTCGTATGAGAACTTTATATTTTCATATGTGCTTGTCGCTTTGCTTTCTTTAATAATTCTGTCGGGCGATATTCCCAAATCAACAAGATAGTTGTACATACAATCAGCTTCGGTCATTTTCTCGTCAGGTCCCTGACCTCCTGAAACTATGCACTTAATGTCTTTATTTTTTGATAGATAATCATATGCTGCTTCCAGCCTGTGACGGAGCATTTTACTGGGGTGGTCTTTGTTTACCTTGCACCCAAGAACGACAACGGTCGTTTCCTTATCGGGATAGTTTTTATAAGCATAGACCATTCTGATTGAAATATAAATGCACCAAATAACCGATACTAAAATCAAAGCCGCAATAATGATTAGAAGAATACGTCCGCCCAAGCAATGCCATAGCTTGCTTATAAGCCTTACAACGTAACTCCAGAACAAAGTTATAAAAATCAAGCAAATCGTTATGCCTAACCCGACTACGTTCCCGATATTGCTTATGTGCTTATAAAACGGCAGAATAAAAATAACCAGAAAAACGATTTCTATTAGCAGTATAATACCCCTAACTATATTTTGTAACATATCCATCCCCTCTATATCTGTTATTACAATTATAAATGGGATACAAAATAAAGTCAAGAAAGCAATTATTCCGACACAAATTCTGGCGGTTTTAGTATTAAAAAATCCCCGATGCTTCGGGGATATATTAAATTTGTTCATTTTACTGTGAATTGTTTTTTAGCTTCTGTTCTTCGTATTTATGCTTTGTAGCCATACCGCCTCTTATGTGCCTTTCGCTTTTGTTAAAGTCAAGAATTTTCTTTACCTCTTTGTATAGCTGAGGTTTTGTCTTTTGAAGCTTTTCACTTACGTCCTTGTGCACTGTACTTTTGCTGATCCCGAATGCCTTTGCACAAGCTCTAACTGTACACTTATTATCAACTATGTATTGTCCCAGTATTATTGAACGGTCTGTATCTCCTGAAAAATTCATAATACCCAACTCCCCGATGTCGTTTTCATAACATATATATGCGAGCGAGCTTATTATCATTCTAAAAAATGCAAATAAATTATGGTAGTTTAAGCATCGTTATGTTTGACAAGCATAACGTACAAGGGTATAATTAATGTGTTCAAATATCTGAATTTATTTTGTTTTACGGAGAAAAGTAATGAAAAGAAATTACAGCAAAGAGCTTGAAAACATAATAAAGGAAAGTTCGTGTAAAAAGGGTAATAAACCAAGATTGTTGATTCACAGTTGCTGTGCGCCTTGTTCTAGTTATGTTTTGGAGTATCTTTCACAGTATTTTGATATTACGCTTTTGTATTACAATCCGAATATCAGCCCAAAGTCTGAGTTTGAATACCGAGTAAGCGAGCTTAAAAGGCTGGTTTCTGAGATGCCGCTTGACAAAGAAATCAATATAGAAATTCCCAAGTATAACGACAGAGAATTTTATGATGAGGTTAGGGGAATGGAGGATATCCCTGAGGGCGGCGAGCGATGTTTTAAATGCTATGAAATAAGGCTGCGAAAAGCTATAGAATATGCTAAGAAAAACGGGTTTGAATATTTCACAACGACTCTTTCAATAAGCCCTTATAAAAACGCAGAAAAGCTAAATGAAATAGGCGAGCGTCTGGCAGGGGAGTACGGAGGAGTTAAATGGCTTCCAAGCGACTTTAAAAAGAAAAATGGATATAAGCGTTCTATTGAGCTTTCAAGAAAATATAATCTGTATCGTCAGGATTACTGCGGATGTGTATATTCAAAAGCAGAGCGTGAAAGAAATAAAAAAACGGCAGGGACAAATGATTAGTCCTTGCCGTTTTCTATATTTGTAGATTTTAGAGTTGTATTTATATTCTGTCAGCCACTAAATCTCCCATCTCACTGCACGAAACGCACTTCATACCCTCAGACATAATGTCGCCTGTGCGGTAGCCGTCTGCCAGAACCTTGTCAACTGCATCCTCTATAGAGTCAGCTTCTTTGCTCATATCAAATGAGTAGCGGAGCATCATTGCTACAGAGAGAATTGTAGCAAGAGGATTAGCCTTGTTTTGCCCTGCAATATCAGGCGCAGAACCGTGAATAGGCTCGTAAAGTCCCAGTGAGCCTTCGCCAAGTGACGCTGATGGTATCATACCCAGCGAGCCTGTGATCATTGAAGCCTCATCTGAAAGAATGTCTCCGAACAGGTTCTCGGTTACCATTACGTCAAACTGGGCGGGATTGTGTACAAGCTGCATAGCTGTGTTGTCGACTAAAATGTCTTGAAACTCAACGTCCGGATATTCCTCTGCTACCTTGTGTGCAACCTCTCTCCATAAACGTGATGAATCAAGTACGTTTGCTTTGTCGACCGAGTGGACCTTTTTGCCTCTTTTTCTTGCCATATCAAATGCCACACGACAGATTCTCTCAACTTCGTAGTCGGCATAAGCCATTGAATCGCTTGCGTGCTTTACGCCGTTTTCGTCAACGTGAGTGTCACGCTCACCGAAATATGCTCCGCCGATAAGTTCACGAACTATAACAAGATCAAGACCGTTTTTGGTTATCTCGTCTTTGAGCGGGCAAGCCCCTGCAAGAGCAGGTATTAATTTAGCAGGACGAATGTTTGCAAACAGCTTCATTGCACCTCTAATGCCGAGCAGTCCTGCTTCAGGACGAAGATTTCCCGGAAGTGTGTCCCATTTCGGACCGCCCACAGCGCCTAATAAAACGCTGTCTGATGCAAGACATATATCTATTGTTTCCTGTGGCAGGGGAACGCCTGTTGCGTCAATAGCACAGCCGCCCATTAAAACATCTGTATACTCAAATGTGTGACCATACTTTTCTCCAACCTTGTTTAATACCTTTTCAGCTTCATTGACAATTTCAGGACCTATTCCGTCTCCCTTGATTACTGCGATTTTCTTATTCATATTTAAGTCTCCTCGATTAACCTTTGATTTTTACAGCAGTGCCGAATGCCATAATTTCAGACGCACCCTGTAATACTGATGAAGTTGCAAATCTTACTCCGATTATTGCGTCAGCGCCCATGCTTTGAGCTTCTTCGATCATTCTTTTTGTAGCTATCTCTCTTGACTCGTTCATCATCTTGGTGTAGCTTTTAAGCTCTCCGCCGACCATGCTCTTAAAGCCCTGTCCCATATCCTTGAACATATTCTTTGACTGAACTGTGCTTCCTTTAACAAGACCTAACGCTTCAATTTCTTTTCCGGGTATACTGTCGATTGTTAAAATAATCATAATAATACCTCCACTAGCCTTTTAGTGAATTTAAAAGACCGTTCTTATTTATAATGTTTTTTATAAACTCAGGGAAAGGCTGTCCTTGATAGCTTTCACCTTTAGTTTTGTTGGTAATTATACCGCTGTCAAAATCAATTTCTACCTCGTCACCGTCGCTGATGTTTTCAGCAGCTTCGGGACACTCAATAATAGGAAGTCCGATATTGATTGCATTGCGGTAGAAAATTCTGGCGAACGTCTTTGCAATAACGCAGGATATCCCGCTCTCTTTAATAGCGATTGGTGCGTGCTCACGAGATGAACCGCAGCCGAAATTAGCTTCCGCTACCATAATATCGCCTTTCTTGACCTTCTTTACAAAGTCGATGTCTATGTCCTCCATACAGTGTGAGGCCAGTTCTTTGTGATCTGCTGTGTTTAAGTATCTTGCAGGTATGATAACGTCTGTATCTACGTTGTCGCCGTATTTGTGTACTTTTCCTAGTGCTTTCATATTCATACCACCTTTCTACATTACTTCTGTTGGCTGAGAAATCTTTCCTGTAACTGCCGATGCCGCAGCAACAGCAGGTGAAGCTAGATAAACTTCACTTTCAGGATGTCCCATTCTTCCGACAAAGTTTCTGTTTGTTGTAGCAACGGCTCTTTCACCCTTTGCAAGAATGCCCATATGTCCTCCCAGACACGGACCGCAGGTAGGTGTTGAAACCGCGCATCTTGCGTCGATAAATATTTTCAAAAGTCCCTCTTCCATTGCTTGAAGATAAATCTTCTGAGTTGCAGGGATTACTATACATCTTACGCCGTCTGCGACCGTTTTGCCTTTGAGAATTTCAGCAGCGGCACGTAGGTCTTCGATTCTTCCGTTTGTACATGAGCCGATAACCACTTGATCTATCTTTATATCGCCGAACTCGTCGAAGGTTTTAGCGTTTTCCGGTAAATGCGGAAAAGATACAGTAGGCTTTATTTGTGAAAGGTCAATATCATAAACCTTTTCATATTCGGCGTCTGCATCAGCCTCATACACCTTGAATTCCTTTGAAACCTTATCCTTGACAAAATCAAGCGTAACCTCGTCAACTGCAAAGATTCCGTTTTTTGCGCCTGCTTCGATAGCCATATTAGCCATACAAAGTCTGTCCTCCATAGTGAGGTTTTTAAGTCCCTCGCCCGAGAACTCCATTGACTTGTACAATGCGCCGTCTACGCCTATCATACCGATAATGTGCAAAATAACGTCCTTGCCCGAAACCCACTTGTTTAGCTTTCCTGTAATATTAAACTTTAGAGCAGGAGGTACTTTAAACCAAGCCTTGCCTGTAGCCATTCCGGCAGCCATATCTGTTGAGCCAACTCCTGTTGAGAACGCACCCAACGCACCGTATGTACAAGTGTGAGAATCAGCGCCGATAACCAAGTCGCCGGGCGCTACGAGTCCTTTTTCGGGAAGTATAGCGTGCTCAACGCCCATATCTCCAACGTCAAAGAAGTTCTTAACTCCAAGCTCTCCGCAGAAATCTCTGCACTGCTTGCACTGAGTTGCAGCTTTAATATCCTTGTTCGGAGCAAAATGATCCATAACCATAGAGATTTTACTTCCGTCAAAAACACTGTCAAAGCCGGCTTTGTTAAATTCGTTTATGGCAACAGGAGAGGTGATATCGTTTCCGAGTACCATATCCAAATTTGCCATAATCAGGTCTCCTGCCTTTACGCTATCCAAACCAGCGTGTGCGGCAAGCACCTTTTGAGTCATAGTCATACCCATAAAACAATCTCCTTTATTAATTCTTACAGTATAGTATATCACATATTCTTGTATAAGTAAAATATATATTTTTGATAATTTGTATAAGTTGTACTTATATTATCTGTTTTCAAGCTCAACCTTTATTTCACCCTCAGCATTTTCAAATTCTTTAACACATTTTCTAATTAGATATAAAATTTGTCCGTTAGCTGAGCGACCGTTGTAGTCACACACATAATGAAATTTTCTTAGTAATTCATCATCAATTCTTAATCCAAAATGTCTTTCCTTTTTCATAAATAACTCCTTAATAATTTTATTTTAAATTTATTATAGACTTTTTATGGAGTTATATGTATAATTAGAGTTAAAACAGAGTTGTAATAACTCTTGAATTTTATTAAAAAAGAAACACGTTAAAATTATAAAATTATCTATTTAATTTCTTGCTCTAAATTATTAAAATCATCAGTATTGAAAAATTCTGATAGGGTTATACCAAGTCCATCGCAAATCATTTTAATCGTAAGCAGCTTTGGATTTTGACTTTTTCCATATAGAATATTCTTAACAGATGACGGAGGCAAAGCACATATGTTAGCCAGTTTGTTAATTGAAATATTATGCTTATCACAAAGCTGAAAAATTCTGTTTTTTACCGCTGTAATCGTATCCATAATTAATACTCCATTCATTATTTATTATTAATTATGATATACAAAAAAATTTGCAATTATAGGCTATGTGTGATACTATTATAGTCTATGCATAGCTTACATATGATTTTTAGTGTTAGGAGACTTTAAAATGAAAGTTGCAGTAATAGGTTCAAGAAGTATAAGAGTAAAAGATTTAAAAAAATATCTGCCGGAAAATACAACGGAAATTGTATCTGGAGGGGCAAAAGGAGTTGACACCTGTGCAAGGGAATACGCATTTCACAACAAGCTGATACTGACGGAATTTCTGCCTGAATATAAAAAATACGGAAGAAAAGCACCGCTTATCCGCAATAATCTGATTGTAGATTACAGTGATAAAGTAATTGCTTTTTGGGACGGGCAATCGCGCGGTACAAAGTATGTCATAGATTTTTGCATACAGAATAATAAAAGACTGACCGTTTACATACCGAAAAGATGAAAGACGATTAAACCGTATTTAATTTGACTTTAATGGTATAATATGATATTATACACTATGTATAAGTATGATTATAGATGTTCGGGAGAATTAAATAGATGAAGTATTATGTTGGAATAGATCTCGGCGGAACGAATATAGCCGCCGGTGTAATAAATGAGGATTTTGAAATCGTATCTAAAGCTAAGACAAAGACCAACCTTCCTCGTCCTGCGAGGGAGATATGTGACGATATGATATCGGTAACCAAAGGAGCTATAGAGTCAGCAGGGCTTAGCATAGATGATATTGAAAGCATCGGAATAGGAACTCCGGGAATTGCAAATTCAGACAGCGGAGTAATAGAGTATTCGTGCAATTTGGGTTTTGAAAATGTTGAGATGGAGAAGATGTTCAGGCAGAAGTTAAATCTGCCTGTATATATAGAAAACGATGCTAACGCCGCAGCATATGGTGAGTATGTTGCAGGTGCAGCAAAGGGAGCTAGAGACGCTGTATGCATAACTCTTGGAACAGGAGTTGGTGGAGGAATAATTATTGACGGAAAGATATATTCGGGATTTAATTATGCAGGAGCAGAAATAGGTCATATGGTCATAGATGTAGACGGACCTCAGTGTACCTGCGGAAGAAAGGGCTGTTTCGAGGTTTTCTCATCGGCGACGGGT
The DNA here is from genome assembly GCA_947589215.1 of uncultured Clostridia bacterium. Classification (GTDB taxonomy): domain Bacteria; phylum Bacillota; class Clostridia; order Oscillospirales; family Ruminococcaceae; genus UMGS1601. The sequence continues at coordinate 17,388 of CANQCL010000009.1, read as the reverse complement.
CTTGTTAGAATGACCAAAGAGGCTATGGACAGAAACACCGACAGCATAATGCACAAAATGGCAGAGGAGTACGGCAAGGTAAGTGCAAGGCTTGCGTTTGAGGCTATGAGAAAGGGCGATAAGACGGCAAAAGACGTCGTGGATAAATATATAAAGTATCTTGCGGCAGGAATTACAAATACAATCAACATTTTTCAGCCTGATATACTGTGTATCGGCGGCGGCGTCTGTAACGAGGGAGATCCGTTGCTTGTGCCTATGAAGGAGATTGTGGAGAGGGAAGTTTACACAAGAAACTCACCTAAGAATACCGAGATAGTTATAGCGAAGCTTGGCAATAACGCAGGTTTAATAGGTGCGGCTTTCTTGGGGCTTGCTAAGGAAAATCAGAAATAGAAATTCTAATAAGTCTAATAAGTGTAAGGAGCAAGGCTGTTATGGGACTTTTTAATACGAAAGATAAAATAGAATCGGAAGCTGAATTCGACAGGCTTTTTGAGGAGCTTGGGCTTGAGATTGAGGAAACTTTTGATGATGAAGAGTTAGACGGTGAAAAGTTAAAGCCGCAATAGGAGTGAAAGAATATGAAAAGAACCGATTATATTTCGTGGGACGAGTATTTTATGGGTATAGCCTTGTTTTCGGCACAGCGCTCAAAGGATTCAAACACACAGGTGGGAGCGTGTATAGTGTCAAATGAAAACAAGATACTTTCGGTAGGCTATAACGGAATGCCCACAGGCTGTAATGATGATGAAATGCCTTGGGCTAGAGAGGGCGAGAGCACTCTTGATACTAAGTATCCGTTTGTGTGCCACGCAGAGCTGAATGCGATTTTAAACAGCTCTACAGGTTCGGTTAAGAACTCTAAAATATATGTGTCGCTTTTCCCGTGCAATGAATGTGCAAAGGCTATAATTCAAAGCGGAATAAAAGAGGTCATTTATATGGAGGATAAATACTCTAATACTGAAGAAGTGATAGCCTCTAAACGAATGTTTGATATGGCAGGAGTAAGGTATAAAGAGTATTCTCCCACTTCAAGAACTGTCGAGATTAAACTGTGATTACATACGAAAGGACTAATACATAGAAATGGAACGCAAATACTGTATTTTAGGAGAGACATTAAAGCATACAATGTCTCCGCCAATTCACAAAAGGCTGTTTGAGCTTAGAAACCGTGAGTTTGAGTATGAGGTAAGAGAGATAAGTCCGCAGGATTTGAAGTCAAGCGCAGACGAGCTTAATTCTATGGCTGGCTACAATATTACTATACCTCACAAAGTAGCGATCATAGATCAAATTGACAGGCTGGACGAGTCGGCAAAGAGATATAATTCGGTAAACTGTGTTGACAATAAAAACGGCATAACAACAGGCTACAACACCGATTGCGACGGTTTTTTAGAGACGGTGCGTTCAATGGGCGCAAAGCTATCGGGAGAGGTCTTGCTTATCGGCTGCGGCGGAGCAGGAAGAATGATAGCTATTGAGTCGGCACTGGCAGGAGCTAGTTTGAATATTGCCGTATTGGAATCTGATATGCCGCTTGCAATTCAGGTTGAAAAGGAGATAAAGGCTATTAAGTCTGACGCAAAGGTAAATATAGTTTTGAACACTAAAATCGATACAAACAAGCAGTATGATTTGCTTGTAAACGCCTGCCCTGTGGGTATGTATCCAAAGGTTGACGCTTGTCCTGTATCAGATGAAGTAATTGAAAAGTGCGATGCGGTTTTCGATATTGTGTATAATCCTGAAGAGACATTGCTTTTGAAAAAGGCAAAGGAGATGGGCAAAAAAGCAATCGGCGGAATGGCAATGCTGGTATGGCAGGCGGTATCGGCTCATAAGATATGGGACAGAGACGAGTATACTATTGATGAAGTGAACGGCATAATAGATGAGATGAATGAAATTGTAAAGAGAGATTTTAAGTAGTTTTACTATGAAAATGTCAGGAGGTAATACTCCTTAATGGAGTGTATTTAAAGATTATGAAACCAATATTTCTCTGCGGCTTTATGGGCTGCGGAAAATCAACTGTGGGAAAAAGACTAGCTTGCGCTTTAAAGTGCAGTTTTATTGATATGGACGACTATATCGAAAAACAAGAGGGCAGAAGCATAAGCGAAATATTTGAAGCCGAAGGCGAAGAGTATTTCAGAAATCTGGAAACAGAAACGATAAAGAAGTTAGGAAATGAAAAAGGTGTAATAGCCACAGGCGGCGGAGCGCTTTTGCGTGAGGAAAACGGACGTGCCGCCAAGAAGTTTGGAATACCTGTTTTTATTGATACAAAGTTTTCAGTATGCTATAATCGTATAAAGGGAGATAAAAACAGACCGCTGGCTTATAATTCAAAAAGAGAGGATTTAAAAAGGCTTTTTGACAAAAGAAAAAGACTTTACATAAGAAACAGTGTAATTACCGTAAGCGGCGGAGTACCTGTTTACACAGTTGTAAAGAACATTATAAAAGAAATAAATAAATTTAATGATAAGGAGAAAAAGAAGTATGATAAGCAACAACATAAAAGAAGGAGCAAATAACGCTCCGCACCGCGCGTTATATCATGCACTGGGACTGACAAGAGAGGAGATTTCAAGACCGTTGGTTGGTATTGTATCGTCATATAACGAGATAGTACCTGGTCATATGAATATTGATAAAATAGTAGATGCCGTAAAGCTTGGGGTCGCAATGGCAGGAGGAACTCCTATTGTTTTCCCTGCGATAGCCGTTTGCGACGGAATCGCTATGGGACATCAGGGAATGAAGTACAGTCTTGTTACCCGTGACCTTATTGCCGATTCAACTGAGGCTATGGCGATAGCCCACGCATTTGATGCGCTTGTTATGGTTCCAAACTGCGACAAGAACGTACCGGGACTTTTAATGGCGGCGGCAAGGGTCAATATACCTACGATATTTGTTTCGGGAGGTCCGATGCTCGCAGGACACGTTGATGGAAAGATGACTAGCTTTTCAAGTATTTCAGAAGCGGTCGGCGAATTTAACGCAGGCAAGATAGGCGCTGAAAAGCTTGACGAATATGAAAAACACGGCTGTCCTACCTGCGGTTCTTGTTCGGGAATGTATACGGCAAATTCAATGAACTGCCTTACAGAGGTTCTTGGAATGGGACTTAAAGGCAACGGAACTATTCCTGCTGTATATTCAGAGAGAATAGAGCTTGCAAAGCACGCAGGTATGCAGATCATGGAGCTTTTGAAAAAGGATATAAAGCCTAGAGATATAATGACTGAAAAGGCATTTATGAATGCTCTTGCCTGCGATATGGCTTTGGGCTGTTCAACAAACTCAATGCTTCACCTTCCGGCTATTGCACACGAGTGCGGAATAGAGTTAAATTTAGATATAGCAAATGAAATCAGCGACAGAACGCCTAACCTTTGTCACCTTGCACCTGCCGGAAACACCTATATGGAGCAGCTTAACGAAGCAGGCGGAGTATATGCGCTTATGAACGAGCTTTCAAAGAAAAATCTTCTTAACACCGACTGCATTACCTGCACAGGAAAAACAGTGGGAGAGAATATAAAGGACTGCAAAAATAAGAATACCAATGTTATTAGGGATATTGATGATCCTTATTCCAAAACGGGTGGAATTGCTGTTTTGAGAGGAAATTTAGCTCCGGACAGCTGTGTTGTAAAGCGCTCGGCAGTTGCGCCTGAGATGCTTTCACATTCAGGTCCTGCAAGGGTGTTTGACTGTGAGGAGGACGCAATGAATGCAATTCTGGGCGGAAAGATAAATCCGGGCGACGTTGTTGTTATTCGTTATGAAGGACCAAAGGGCGGACCGGGAATGAGAGAGATGCTCAATCCTACTTCTGCTATTATGGGAATGGGTCTAGGCGAGAGCGTTGCGCTTATCACCGACGGCAGATTTTCAGGAGCTACAAGGGGTGCTGCAATCGGACACGTTTCTCCCGAAGCTGCGGTAGGAGGACCTATTGCGCTTGTTAAAGAAGGAGATATTATTTCTATTGATATTCCTGCTAACAAGATAAATGTTGAGATAAGCGATGAGGAAATGCAAAGCAGAAAGTCTGAGTGGAGACCGAGAGAGCCGAAAATTACAACAGGTTATCTTGCAAGATATGCGTCTTTAGTTACTTCGGGAAACAGAGGGGCAATTTTGGAGATAAAAAAATAATACTTTTTCAAGGAATACACAAAATATAATAACAGACTTTAAAAAAATATATTTCTTATTTTGTACTGTGTGATTTATGATATTTGCTTAAAGACTGTTAAAATTAAGGAAATAAGTAATGCTCTTTAGGGGGTATTTATAAATTGAAAGGTGGATACATTATGAAAAAGTTCATTTGCGGAGTTTTGGCGCTTACATTATGTGCCGGTATTTTGTGCGCTTGTGACGAGGTTGACAGCAGTTCTGTTCAAACTCCTATGAGTACCTCTGCATCTTCTGTATCTGAAGAAACAGGTACAGTACAATTAGGAGAGAGTGCGCCGACTGATATATCGGAAGAGTCTCAGTCAGAAACTTCATCAAGCAGTAATGTGGCTGAGGATACTTCATATTTGCAGATTACAATGAAAGACTGGGATCAAATGAATACAGATTCAAAGTATGTCAATATGGAGTCTATTTTAAAGTATATAACCAATTCGGGTGTTAATACGTCTCTTGACGTTGTAGATTTGGTGACAGCGCTTGATAAGTCGGGAAATACATCTAAGAAAAAAACAGCTTATGAGCTTGTGTTAAAGGAAATCAACAAGAATAAAGATCAATAAAATTTAAGTGAGGGACACCATTGAAACTATTGCTTAAACAAGTTGTTACCGCACACAAGGATAGTACGGAAGAAACGGTAGATATTGCGGTTGAAAACGGTATAATAAAAGACGTCGGCTCTGCTCTTGATTTTAAAGCTGACAGAGTTATAGACGGAAAGGGAAGGCTTGTTGCTTTTTCCGGTCTGTTTGATATGCACGTTCATTTTCGTGATCCTGGTCTTACCTATAAAGAGGATATCATAACAGGTGCCGCCGCTGCTAAAGCTGGAGGCTTTACAGCTGTTGCTTGTATGCCTAATACTGTTCCGCCTGTTGATTCTGTAGATGCTGTAAGCTATGTAAAGAAAAGGTCGGTTTTAACGGAGATAGATGTTTTCCCGATAGCTTGTATAAGCAAGGGTATGAAAGGTAAAGAACTAACCGATTTCAAAGAGTTAAAACGTGCTGGGGCTGTTGCATTTTCTGACGATGGACGACCTGTTGAAAATGCAGAGCTTATGCGTAAGGCGATAGAACAGGCAAAGAAAGCAGGAGTAACTATTATATCCCATTGCGAGGACTTAAATATCATAAACGGCGGTATAATTAATAAGGGAGAGGTATCCAAAGCTCTCGGTGTTAGGGGAATGGACAGAGCGAGCGAGGACTATATCACTGCGAGAGAGATCGCCCTTGCTATGAGTATGGACGCTCATGTTCATATCGCCCATGTGTCAACAGTTGGCTCTTGCAATATTATTCGTGCGGCAAAGGCTGACGGTGTAAAGGTTACCTGCGAGACAGCGCCGCACTATTTCACTTTTACCGATGAAAAGCTTTACTCAAAGGACGCTGATTACCGTATGAGCCCTCCGCTTAGAACTGAGGAGGACAGAAAGGCTGTTGAAAGAGCTGTCTGTGACGGAACTATCGACTGCATTATTACTGACCACGCTCCGCACAGCAAGGAGGAGAAGGCTGACTTCTATACTGCGCCAAACGGCGTGATAGGTTTAGAGACTTCTCTTGCGGCAACGCTTACCCAGCTTTACCATACGGGACTTTTACCGCTTTATAAAATTAATGAGCTTATGAGCGAAAACCCTAGAAAAATATTAGGGCTTGAGCCTGTTTCTTTGGCTAAGGGGAGCGTCGCTGATATTACGGTATTCGACCCTGATTTGGAATGGACTGTTAGTAAGGATAAGCTTCATTCAAAGTCAAAGAACAGCGTTTTTAAGGGCGAAAAGCTAAAGGGTAAGGTTTTATATACAATTTCAAAAGGCGAAGTAGTTTTTCAGTATAAATAACATCGGAGGGAGGAAATGCTCCTTATAGGAGTATTAATGTATTATGTCATTTGACAGGCTTATTGAAAAAATAGTAAAGACGCAAAACCCAACCGTTGTGGGACTTGATCCGAAGCTTGATTATGTTCCCGACTATTTAAAGAAAAAGGCTTTTAAAAAGTACGGCAAGAATTTAAAAGGTGCCGCAAAGGCTGTTTTAGCCTTTAACAAGGGGATTATTGACGAAATATGCGATATAGTACCCGCAATAAAGCCTCAGGCGGCTTATTATGAAATGTACGGCTGGGAGGGTGTTAAAACTCTTTATAAGACCATACAATATGCTAAGAATAAGGGTATGTTTGTTATAACCGACGGTAAGAGAAACGACATCGGTGCAACAATGCAGGCATATGCGCTTGCTCATTTGGGAGAAGTTTTTATTGACGGCGAGGCTTTCGAGCCTTTTGGTGCAGACGCTCTTACCGTAAACGGATATTTAGGTACAGACGGGATCTCTCCGCTTTTGAGCGAGTGTGTAAAGAGAGATAAGGGTATTTTCGTTCTTGTTAAAACGTCAAATGAATCAAGCGGAGAGCTTCAGGATAAGGAGCTTAAAGACGGAAATACCATATATGCAGAAATGGGAAAAATGTGCGAAGAGTGGGGTAAAGACGCTATGGGCAAACACGGATATTCTTCTGTGGGCGCAGTTGTGGGAGCAACTTACCCCGAACAGCTTGCCGAGATGCGTAGGGCATTGCCTAATACATTTTTCTTAGTTCCCGGTTACGGCGCTCAGGGCGGCGGAGCAGAAGGAGTTTCACATGGCTTTGACGCTAACGGACTGGGTGCTGTTGTAAATTCTTCGAGAGCGGTTATGTGCGCTTATCAGAAAGAGGAATGCTACGAAAAGGATTATGCAGGCGCCGCAAGGAGAGAGTGCATAAGAATGAAAGAGGATATAATTTCGTATCTTCCGAGAATAGCTCTTTAAGAAAAAGGATAGACATAAATGAAGTTAAATATAGTAATGGTAGAGCCGCAGATACCTCAGAATACAGGTAATGTCGCAAGAACCTGTGCGGTAACGGGAGCGACGCTGCACCTTGTAAAGCCGTATGGTTTTACGATAACAGACAGAGCGTTAAAGCGAGCAGGTCTGGATTACTGGGATAAGCTGGAGATTTACGAATACGACGGCTTAGATGATTTTTTTCAAAAGACAAACGGCGAGTATTATTACTTTACTACAAAGGGAAAGAACGTCTACAGCGACGTTGAATATAAAGATAATGTTTATATTCTTTTCGGCAGAGAGGATAAGGGACTTCCCGAAAGATTGTTGTATGAAAACGAAAAGCGTTGCGTGAGAATTCCTATGCGCTCTGATTTGAGAAGTCTCAATCTTTCAAATGCCGTTGCAATTGCAACGTACGAAATACTAAGACAATGGGATTATCCCGATTTGACAAGAGAGGGTAAACTTACTCAGTATACTTGGTAATTTACTGTGATTTTATATATTTTCAGAAGGAGGAAGCTCCTAAACGGGGCAGAATGTATCTATGGACAGAATCAAATTTATAACCGATTCGGCGTCTGATATATCGGTTGAAAACGAGAGGGAATTGGATATACTTGTAATGCCTTTTAAGGTTGCAATGGGTGATAAAAGCTATACCTCTAGAGTTGATTTCGACAACGAAAAGTTTTATAAAATGATTGATGAGTTTGACGGTATTCCTGTTACCTCTCAGATAACTGCCTTTGAATATGCTGAGGCTTTCAAAAAGTATTATGATGAAGGTTATACCGATATTATAAACGTAACTATAAACTCACAGGGTTCGGCTACCTATAATAATGCAGTTATGGCAGCGTCGGAGTTTTTTGAAGAAAACCCTAAGGCAAAGGATAAGTTCCATATTTACAATATCGACGGCAGAGGCTATACGGGAGGATACGGTTATCCGGTAGTTCAGGGTGCAATAAAGGCTCTTAAAGGTTCTCCTGCTGACGAGATAGCAGCGTATATTAAAGACTGGGTGGACAACTGTATTATTTTCTTTGCGCCGTATACTCTTAAGTATGCAAGAAAATCGGGAAGAATACCGTCCGCTGCCGCTTTTGCAGGAGAGGTTATGGGTCTTCGCCCGATAATGAGAATTATGGATAACCAAATAACCACCGAGAGCAAGGTTCGCGGCGATAAGGCGATAGTACCGAAAATATTGAGCCTTACCGTTAAGGAAATGATTCCGAAAACGCCTTACTGCATTGTTTACGGTAATGACGAAACAGTCAGAGACGAAATGATTGAAGCTATGACAAAAGAGTTAGGTTATCCGCCGGAGGATACTTACCAAATAGGTGCAGCAATAACAATAAATGCAGGACCTAAGGTAGTGGGAGTTATATTTAAAGGCAACGGTGACGTTGCATCCAGTGCCGCCTTTGGGTAATTTGCAAAATGTTATAGTTTGCACAACGGCGGGCTCTACTTTGTTTATAAGGTAAGCGTGAAAGATGACGTTGCATCCAGTGCCGCCTTTGGGTAATTAGTAAAATGTTATAGTTTGCATAACGGCGGGCTTATTAATTGACAATTGACAATTGATAATTGATAATGGATAATTGAAAATGAATAATTATTTTTCGATTTTCTCAAGAAGTAATTTGCAGTAGCATTGATGATTGTATGCTTCATTCATAAGACATAAAAGTGCTTTTTGGAGAAATTCATTCTCATCTGTAAAGCTCAGATACATTGCACAAACATGGGAAAGCCCCGACAATATTTCAGCCTGCTGATTAATTTTGTCCATTTCTATAACTTTGATTTGGTTATTCATTGATGTCACTCCTTTTGTTTGGTATTTATATTATATCACTATTGTGTACAATAGTAAATATGTAATATTCATAAATATTGTGTACAATATATGTTTGATTTTATACATTATAACTAGTATTTTGTTTTTTTAAAAATTTTGTCTCGTAATTGAGATATGAAAGATAGGTAAAAATATGTCAGAAATAAAGAAAAGCAGATATACCCAAGCACAAAATAAAGCTACACAGAAGTATATAAAAGCAAATTATGATGAAATAAAAATAAGACTTCCTAAAGGAAAGAAAGAAATAATAAAAAATTATGCAATAAAGCATAATGAAAGTGTTAATAGTTTTATTAAACGGATTATTGATGAGGCTATGGAAAGGGAAAAGGAAAAAACAGATTAGCGAGCCGAAAGGTAAGATGTCGTTTTTTTTAACTAATGGTAAAATTCTGATAAAACTATTGAATTTTATTGCCTTTTGTTATACAATAATAGAAATGCTGTTAATAATTTAGCAGTGATAATATTTACAAGAGAGGATGTCGTATTAAATGGCAGGTCTAAACAAGGTAACGGTTGATGACATTAATGTAAAAGGGAAGAAGGTTTTAGTTCGCTGTGACTTTAATGTTCCATTAAAAGACGGTGTTATCACAAACGATAACAGAATAACAGCGGCATTGCCAACAATTAAAAAGCTGATTTCCGACGGCGGAAAGGTAATACTTTGCTCACACTTGGGCAAGCCTAAGAACGGTCCTGAGGAGAAGTTCTCGCTTGCGCCGGTTGCTGTAAGACTTTCAGAGCTTTTGGGCAAAGAGGTTGTTTTCGCAAACGACGACGAGGTAGTCGGCGAAAATGCAAAGGCAGCAGTTGAGGCTATGAACGACGGAGATGTTGTACTGTTACAGAACACAAGATTCAGAAAAGAGGAAACAAAGAACCTCGAGCCGTTCAGTGAGGAGCTTGCGTCACTTGCAGATGTATTTGTAATGGACGCTTTTGGTTCAGCTCACAGAGCACACTGCTCAACAGCAGGTGTTACAAATCATATAAAGGATACAGCAGTAGGATACCTTATGCAAAAGGAGATAAACTATCTTGGAAACGCAGTAGAGGATCCTGAAAGACCTTTTGTTGCAATTCTGGGCGGAGCAAAGGTAGCGGATAAGCTGAATGTTATATCAAATCTTCTAGAGAAATGCGATACGCTTATTATTGGCGGAGGAATGGCATATACATTCTTAAAGGCTCAAGGCAAAGAGGTAGGAACATCTCTTGTAGACGATACAAAGATCGACTACTGCAAGGAAATGATTGAAAAGGCAGAGAAGCTCGGCAAAAAGCTTTTGCTCCCTGTTGACACAACAATTGCAGCGTCATTCCCTGACCCAATCGACGCTGAGATTGATATAGAGGTCGTATCGAGCGACAGTATTCCATCAGACAAGATGGGACTTGACATCGGTACAAAGACAGCGGAGCTTTATGCTGAAGCAGTTAAGTCGGCTAAGACGGTTGTATGGAACGGACCTATGGGAGTGTTTGAGAACCCTGTTCTTGCTAAGGGAACTATAGCGGTTGCACAGTCTCTGGCAGATACCGACGCTACAACGATTATCGGCGGAGGAGATTCAGCAGCAGCAGTAATTCAGCTTGGCTTTGCAGACAAGATGTCACATATTTCAACAGGCGGAGGAGCATCTCTTGAATATCTTGAGGGTAAGGTTCTGCCGGGCATCGACGTTATTGCTGATAAGTAATTAAAATAATGAGGATTGCCCTGAATGAGGGCAGTCCTTAAATTTTGATAAAGAAAATATGACCTAAAGGAGTTATTAAAATGAGAAAAGACTTAAGACAAGCGGTTATAGCAGGTAACTGGAAAATGAACAAAACAAGACCGGAGGCAAAGGCACTGATTGAGGAGTTAAAGCCTATTGCAAAGGATAAAACCTGCGGAGTTGTAATATGCGTACCTTTTACAAACCTTGAGACAGCACTTTCACTTACAGAGGGAACAAATATCAAGGTTGGAGCAGAGAACTGTCACTTTGAAAAGAGCGGAGCATACACAGGTGAAATTTCAGCAGATATGCTTGCAGAAATGGGAGTAGAGTATGTAATTCTCGGTCACTCGGAGAGAAGGCAGTATTTTGCAGAAACAGATGAAACGGTAAACAAGAGAACAAAGGCGGCTCTCGCAGCAGGACTTAAACCAATCGTATGTGTAGGAGAGCTTTTGTGGGAGCGTGAGTGCAACATTACAGAGGAAGTTATAGCACGTCAGATAAAGCTTGATTTTTATGATATCAGCACTGATGATTTAAAGAAGTGCATAATTGCTTACGAACCTGTATGGGCAATAGGTACGGGCAAGACGGCTACTGCCGAGCAGGCGCAGGAGGTTTGCAAGTTTATCCGTGACACGCTGGCAAAGCTTTATGACAAGGCGACTGCCGATGCGGTAACGATTCAGTACGGCGGTTCTATGAACGAGAAAAACTGTGCTGAGCTTCTTTCAAAAGAAGACGTTGACGGCGGTCTTATAGGAGGAGCGTCGCTTGTAGCTGAAAAGTTCGGAGTTTTATTGGAAGAGGCATCAAAGTAATACAGAGATTATTTTTAAGGAGAAAATACAAATGGCAAAAAAACCTGTTATTTTAGTAGTAATGGACGGTATCGGCAACAGTGTTACAGGTCTTGGCGACGCTGTTACAGAGGCAAATACTCCTACGCTTGACAGACTTTTAAAGGAGTGTCCAAACACGTCATTAAAGGCTCACGGCGACGCAGTTGGACTTCCTACCGATGACGATATGGGAAACAGCGAGGTAGGGCACAATGCTCTCGGCTGCGGGCAGATTTATTCGCAAGGTGCAAAGCTGGTAAACGAGTCTATTGAAAGCGGTAAGATGTTTGCAAGTGAAACATGGGGCGAGGTTGTTAATAACGTAAAATCACATTCGTCAACTCTGCATTTTATCGGGCTTCTCTCTGATGGAAATGTTCACTCTAACATTTCGCATCTCAAGACTATGATAAAAAAGGCAAAGGAGCAGGGTGTTGCAAAGGTGAGATGCCATGTTCTTTTAGACGGCAGAGATGTTCCGGCTACATCGGGGCTTCAGTATATTGATGACCTTGAAAGATGTATGAGCGAGCTTAACGACAGCACATTTGACGCTAAGATAGCTTCTGGCGGCGGACGAATGAAGATAACAATGGACAGATATCAGGCAGACTGGGGAATGGTAGAGCTTGGCTGGAAAACCCACGTTTTAGGCGAGGGCAGACAATTCGACAACGCAACTATTGCAATTGAAACTTACCGAAAGGAAAACGAGGGAGTAATAGATCAGGACTTACCGCCTTTTGTTATTGCAGAGAACGGAGAGCCTGTAGGAAAAATTGTTGAAAACGACAGCGTTGTTCTGTTTAATTTCAGAGGCGACAGAGCGATAGAGCTTTCTATGGCGTTTGACGATGAGGATTTCACTTTCTTTGACAGAGGACCAAAGCTGAATGTTGTATTTGCAGGAATGTTACAGTATGACGGAGATTTGAATTTACCGAACAAATATCTGGTAAGTCCTCCTGAAATAACAAATACGCTTTCTGAACTGTTGGTTAAAAACGGTTTAAGTTCCTATGCTGTTTCTGAAACCCAAAAGTATGGACACGTTACATACTTCTGGAACGGAAACAAGTCTGAGAAGTTCAGCGAGAAGCTGGAAACATGGAAAGAGATACCGTCCGACAAGGTTTCGTTTGACGAGAGACCTTGGATGAAGTCGGCGGAGATCACCGACGATTTGATTGAGGCTGTCAAGTCGGGTAAATATGATTTTCTGAGGTGTAATTATCCGAACGGCGATATGGTAGGTCATACAGGAAGTATGGCGGCAACTATTATCGGTGTTGAGTCGGTTGATTTAGGGCTTTCAAGGCTTATCAAGGCTTGTGAGGACATCGACTGTACAATTATGATAACAGCCGATCACGGAAATGCCGACGAAATGCTTGAAAAGAACAAAAAGGGAGAGATTCAGGTAAGAACGGCTCACTCGCTTAACAGAGTTCCTTTTATCATTTATGATAAGAATATTGAATACACTATCAAAGACGGAAGCTATGGACTTTCCAATGTTGCTCCTACTGTTGCAAAGGTTTTGGGAATTGAAGCGCCTTCTTGCTGGGAAGACAGTATGATTTAGTTTAATAAAGTTAATGAAAAATGCAGACAGTTTAGCTGTCTGCATTTTTTATGGTTTGCATTATTCTTTCTTAATTGACAAAGAATAGTAAAGAATATATAATAATATTTAAAAGGATAAATACAATACTTTGAGTATTGAAAGGAATTATAAAATGAGCGAAAGCAATTACAAACCTTTTTCAAGAAAGGCATATTACTATGAAACCGACGGAATGGGAATTGTTCATCATTCAAATTATATAAGGTGGATGGAGGAGGCCAGAATCTACTGGCTTGAGTATATAGGCTATCCTTATTCAAAAGTTGAGCAGTCGGGTCTGATGATACCTGTCTTGTCAGTGGAGTGCGATTATAAACACCCTATAAGATTTGACGACAAGTTTGAAATTCATACAATGTTAAAGGATTTCAACGGCGTAAGGTTTTCAGTGGAGTATAGGATCACTAATCTAACAGCAGACAAGCTGTCAGCAGTCGGTAAAACATCGCATTGCTTTGTAAATAAAGATTTTAGACCTGTAAGAACAAAAAGAGATTTTCCGGAGATATATGAAGTGTTTAATGGTAATTTGAATATTGAGTTTTAGCTCTATTCAGAAGGTTTAATTGACAAGCCGCCTCTTTACTTTTAAGGCTAAGTATGTTATAATTTAAAAGAATTGTAGATTGATAAATTTTTTCAGCAAGAAAGGAAGATGGGCATAGTTATGCGAAAAGACAACATTAAAAATATGCCTAAGAATTATAAAGGCAATACCATCAAAGGGCGTAAAAATAAAAGACGGCAAAAGCCTGCTGTTCGCATATTAAAAATAATTGGAACTATTATTCTTTCACTGTTTTTGATTGTTGTGATTACAGGCTCTATTCTTGCAACTGCCCTTACTATATATATTCTGAACTTTGCTGATTCTTCAAATGTAGTCAGCCTAGAAAATGTTCAGATGTCTTATACGACAAGACTGCTCGCTAATAATCCTGACTACGACAAAAATGATAAGGATTCTGAAAAGTATGCTTTATATTACTCTCTATCGTCTAACGGAGAAAAGAGAACATGGGTAGATTATTCAGATATTCCAAAGCATGTCTGCGACGCGTTTGTATGTTCGGAGGACGAGCGTTTTAATATGCACGACGGAGTTGATTTTAAGAGAACCTTTGCTTCGTTTGCAAATCTGTTGCTGCATTTCTATGACACAAGGCAGGGCGGTTCGACTATAACCCAGCAGACTATAAAAAATATTACGGGTGACAGCGCAACTGACGGAAGTGAGGGAATAGCGAGAAAAATCCGTGAGATCTTCCGTTCGATAAATGTTGAAAAGGCTTATACAAAGCAGGAGATTTTAGAGGCATACTTAAACATAGTACCTCTGGGAAACAATGTTGCAGGAGTTCAGGCAGCCGCTAATTTCTATTTTGGCAAGGATGTTTCGGAGCTATCTATTAAAGAGGCGGCAAGTCTTGCGGCTATAACTCCAAGCCCTGTTGATTACAATCCTTATGATAACTATGATGAGAATGTAGGAAGAACTAATGACTATAACCTAAAATGTATGCTAAATAACGGCGCTATTTCTTCAAATGAGTATGAAGAAGCTCTTGCTGAAAAGCTGGTTATCACAGGCGACAAAGATTATACAAGCGATAACACGGTTAGCGTTGGAAAGTATCAGAACACAGGTGTGACGTCATACTATGTTGATGCAACCTTAGATGAAGCTGTTGACAGAATCGCAGAGTATGATGATATTTCAACTGAGGAGGCTGAGGAAAAGCTTAATGCCGGAGGATATACGATAAATACTAACGTAAATCTGAATATGCAGTCTAAGGTTGAGAAAAAATACCTCGACGCTTCTAACTTTACAAATTACACCTTGAGTTCAGACAAGCTGCAGAGCGCATTTATCGCTATGGACTATAAAGGTAGGGTAAGGGCTGTTGTAGGCGGAAGAGGAAAGAAAAAGGTTTCGAGAGGTTGGAATATTGCTACAATGTCAGCACGTCAGCCGGGTTCGTCTATTAAGCCTATTGCGTCTTATGCTCCTGCGCTTGATAAGGATTTGATTACGTGGTCTACAATTTTCAACGATAAGCCTATTACTATTACCAAGAAGGATAATACAACAGAAAAATGGCCGATAAACTATTCTGAGTACGGAGGAACAAGCAACTGGTCGTATAACAACTATTTCACCTTTGAAATGATATACAGATCGCTCAATACTGCTCCTGCGCAGATAGTTGAAAAGCTTACTCCTTCTTACAGCTATAATTTCCTGCAAAATACTCTTCACATCTCAACGCTTGATATTAATAAAGACCCTAACTATTCGCCTATGGTAGTTGGAGCCTTGACGAACGGATTAATTTTAGAGGAGCTCGTTGCAGCCTATGAGATGTTCGGAAACGGCGGTCAGTATTTTGAGCCGACGTTTATTTCCAAGATGGTAGACAGAGAAGGAAACGTAATTTACGAGAATAAGTATGAGCCTGAGCAGGCAATAGATAAATCTACAGCGTTTGTTATGAACCGTATGATGCAGACGGTTATAACAAATTCAAACGGTACAGGAAGATATGCAAGACTGAGTAATGTAGATTTAGTCGGCAAAACGGGTACATCTGATAAGTGGCATAACCTAACCTTTGTAAGCTGTTCGCCTTCGTATGTGAGCGGAGTTTGGGTAGGATATGCTAAGAAGGCTAAACAAATCTCGTCAAGCGAATATCAGAATATCGGCGCTATCTGGAGAAATGTTTTCGGAGATATTGCTAATTCTTCTACTAAAACGGATTTTGATGTTCCTGACAATGTTCAGCAGCTTAAATATTGCAGAAGATCAGGCTTGATTGCCGGCTCAAATTGCTGGTCAACCGCTACGGGTTGGTATAAGGCTTCTAATATTCCAGCCGTTTGCACTTCATGTTAAATTAAAATAATTAGTAATTAAGGAGAATGGCTATCTACTGCATTTGCAGCGGATAGCCATTATGGTGAAAATGAATAAAATTAGACTTTGTTGTCCGTGCCTGTTTGGTTTGGAGAGCGTATTATCGTATGAAATAAAGAAAATCGGCGGTGAAAATCTTAAAGTAACGGACGGAAAGATTTCATTTGACGGTGATTTTTATACATTGGCTAAGGCAAATCTGTGGCTTTCAACGGCTGAGAGGGTTCTTATAGAGCTTGGTTCTTTTGAGGCTAAAAGCTTTGAGGAGCTTTTTCAAGGTGTAAAGAATCTGCCATTTGAGAGATTTATTGGAAAGAACGACGCTTTTCCTGTTAAGGGGTATTCTCTCAACTCGGCTTTGCACAGCATACCCGATTGTCAGTCTATTATAAAGAAAGCTATAGTTGAGCATTTAAAGAGTGTTTACGGCATAAGCTGGTTTGATGAGGACGGACCTGTACATCAGATTAGGTTTGCAATTCATAAGGATATAGTTACTATTTTTCTTGACACAAGCGGTGCGGGGCTTCACAAAAGAGGATATAGAAGAAACTCAAATGATGCTCCAATCAAAGAAACCTTAGCGGCGGGAATCGTCGATTTAGCAAGAGTGCGTTCAAACAGTACAGTGCTTGACCCTATGTGCGGTTCGGGAACATTCTTGATAGAGGCGGCATACAAGGCGCTAAACATTGCTCCGGGATTGAGGAGAAAATTTGCTTCACAGAACTGGAACCAAATAGGTGACAGGATTTGGAACGACGCAAGAACTGAGGCTCTTGATTTAATTGACAGGCAAGGGGAGTTTAAAGCGTTCGGGTTTGATATTGACGACATAGCCGTAGACCTTACGCAGTCAAACGCACGAAAAGCAGGAGTGGGGTCAAAGCTGGTTATCAAGCAGGCTGATATATCAAGATTTAAACAGCCGGATAATTCAATAACCTTTTGCAATCCTCCTTATGGAGAACGAATGTTAGAAATTAAAGACGCAGAAAGGCTTTACAAAAGTCTGGGCGAGAGGTTAAATCCGTCGAGAGAGCGTCCGTGCTATATAATTACACCTCACGAGGAGTTTGAAAAGTTCTTTGGGAAGAAAGCTGACAAGCGAAGGAAACTTTACAATGGAATGATAAAATGTCAGCTTTATATGTATTTTAAATAATTTCAGCAAATTTTATAAAACCCCTTGACACCCCTGTCGAAATTTGTTATAATATAAATACTTTAACAAAGGAGTGATATTTATGTGTACGATAAACTCCCAATTTTTAACAGGGGGGGGGGGGCGTAAAGCCA
>CANQCL010000008.1 GCA_947589215.1 uncultured Clostridia bacterium | reverse complement strand
GGAAAGCCCGAAAATACGGGCTATACCGACATTTAAGAACTTCTAAAGAGATAATCAAAATTCCTATCTAATTTTATATATAAACACTTAAAAAACAAAAAGGGCGCTGCCGAAAACGGCAGCGCCTTTTAGAAAGAATTCGATAATATATTAAATTACTCTGCTTCCTTCAACTTTGCAAAGCATTCGCTGCAATATACAGGACGATCCTCACTTGGCTGGAAAGGAATCTTAGCTTCTCCGCCGCATGCTGCGCATGTTGCGGTAAACATTTCTCTTCCTTCTCTTGCAGCTTTCTTTCTCGCATCTCTGCAAGGCTTACATCTCTGAGGTTCATTCTCAAAGCCTTTTTCTGCATAGAATTCCTGCTCGCCTGCTGTGAATACGAACTCTTCTCCGCATTCTTTGCAAACTAATGTTTTGTCTTCAAACATAACTTTTCCCTCGCTTACGCTAAAATTTGTGTGCCTTGTCGGACTTACACCGACACCTTTGTATATGATTTGCCTGCATAAACAACGCTCTGATATTAAGCTATTCGGCCATATTTATCATTATGCCTTCGCACAGCAAAGGCATTCATTATTACGAAATTTGAGCCAGTTCCGGCTCTGCCAAAATTGCCGCAACGATTTTTGCGGCAAACGCTCCACGCATGAACAATGTTCATTAATTCTCATTATTAATAACTGATTTCAACTTTTTCCTAACCCTTTGCATAGCGTTGTCTACTGCTTTTTGCGAAAGCGAAAGTTCGTCTGCTATTTGACGGTACGTCTTTTCCTCAAGGTACAGATCAAAAACAGTCTGCTCCAACTCAGTGAGTGAACAGGATATGCGTTTAATAATTTCTCTGTATTTCTCTTTTTCAAGAATTATACTTTCAGGACTTTCAAATCCGTTAGCTTCACTTGTCATTTCTGAAAGCTTTTCTACATCGTCGCTCAATGATTCATTGAAGCTTATCTTATTCATTTTAGAAATGCTTGTAAGCATTCTGTTGGTAATACAAGTATTGGCATAGGTTGAAAACTTTATCCCTCTCGACTTGTCAAAGGTCTGAATTGCCTTGATAAACCCAACAAGTCCCTCCTGAGAAAGGTCAGCAATCTCGTCCGGCGTTTGACCGTATGCCTTTGCTTTGTGTTCGATTATAAATACATATCTAAGCACCAGCTCAGAAACTGCTTTTTTATCGGTCTTTGAAAGACTTGCAAGCCTTTCGTCATCAAGCTTTGTATAATCTCGTTTTTTAGCGTCTCCCACGCCGACCGCCACCGTTGCTATTGTACTTACTTAAAGTATATAATAACATTATTTTTATTAATTGTCAAGTAATATTTAAAAAATAATTTACAATTGGATAAAATAAATTTAAAATATTTTAACATATTTTTCTTGAATTTGTAATTTCATTATACCGAACAAAACTTCTTACGTCCGATTGCAAATATGTCAACACCGTACATATCATCTGCAACCACAAGGGGAAAGTCCTGCACATACAGTTTTTTTACCGATTCACAGCCAAGTTCGTCAAAAGCCACAACCTCACAGGACTTTATACAGTTACAAGCAAGTGCTCCTGCTCCGCCTATAGAGCAAAGATAGATTGCCTTGTTTCTCACAACAGCGTCTCTTACCTCTTTGTTCCGCTCGCCCTTTCCTATCATTCCCCCAAGACCTAAATCTAAAAGGCGTGGTGCGAATCTGTCCATTCTCCCCGATGTTGTAGGTCCGCATGAGCCGATAGGTCTGCCTTCGGGTGCTGGCGTAGGACCCGCATAATATATGACCGCTCCCTTTATAGGTATGGGGAGCTCTTTACCTTCATCAAGAAGCTTGTCAAACCTTTTATGTGCGGCGTCACGAGCCGTATAGACTGTTCCTGTGAGAAGAATTTTATCTCCGCAGTGAAATTCACTTGAACGAGCTTTAAGCTCGCTTGACAGCACTTTTTTTATCTCTGACATAAATATCTCCGTTTCCTCAAACATCAAAAACAAAAGCACCTCACAAAACTGCAAGGTGCATAAGAATTATAAATTACTTGTTTTTAATGATATTGAAAATGTCATCATAGTAATTTGGATTATCGGGAGCCTTAACCCCTGCCTTTGCCATTGCCTCAGAGTTAAGTGATGACAAAGCATCGTCCTTTTTTCTGTCGGCAAAGTCCGTAGCAATAACAGTAACGTCAATAGTATCTGTCAAGTCAGGACTGTAATCCGCACCAAAGATAATAGTAGCGTCAGGATCAACAGCCTGTGTAATGATTTGTGTAAGCTCGTCCATATCAGAGGTAACAATATCCTCAGACATAACAATGTTTACAAGAAGTCTTCTTGCGCCGCTGATTGAAGTTTCAAGAAGCGGACTGGAAATAACCTGCTTAGCAGCCTCTTGCGCCTTATCCTTGCCGTTACCAGAACCAATTGCGATATGAGCAAGACCGGATTCCTTCATAATTGTTGTAACGTCTGCAAAGTCTACGTTCATAAAGCCGTTTCTGATGATCAAGTCAGCTATCGACATTACACCGGTTTTCAAAATATTGTCAGCAAGTGAGAACGATTCACGCATAGTAAGTCTCTGTTCGCCTGTTAAAAGCTTCTGGTTAGGAATAACGATAAGTGAATCAACATTAGTTAAAAGCTCATCAATACCCTTTTCAGCCTGCTGCATTTTCTTAGCGCCTTCAAAAGCAAACGGCTTTGTTACAACAGCAACTGTTAATATTCCAAGCTCTTGAGCTATCTCAGCAACTACAGGTGCAGCGCCTGTACCTGTTCCGCCGCCCATTCCTGCTGTTATAAATACCATATTAGCGTCTCTTATAGCGTCTGCTATTTCTTCCTTGCTTTCCTGCGCCGAAGCCTCGCCTACTTCTGGCTTTCCGCCTGCGCCCAGTCCTCTTGTCAGCTTTGAGCCTATCTGAATTTTTTCAGTAGCCTTAGATCTCTGCAAAGCCTGAACGTCTGTATTTACAGCTATGTAATCAACATTGCCTGATAAGCCCTCTTGTGCTATACAATTCAAAGCGTTTCCGCCGCCGCCGCCGACGCCGATTACCTTTATCTTAGCACCAAAAACATCCTCTGAGCTAATTGAAAAACTCATTATAAAGTCCTCCTACTTAATTTTTATAGCATATTAATTCAAATTCACATACTAATATACATTAGTATTTTAACACATTATATCCCGCTTGGCAAGTGTTTTTTTAATGTTTTTGCAAAAATCACACGAAAAAACGTATAATTTTGGTATATTTTTTCTATATTGTAATATAAATCTTTTATTTTCTCTTAAATTTACCTTGTTAATTTGCCTGCGATGTCGCTTCAGCCGTTTTCGGTATTGCCGAAAGTCCGCTTGTCGCATTGTGATATATAAGCGTTCCCTGATATGTTGGGGAAAGCTTTTTGATAACAGCGTCAACATACCTTATCTTAAAAGCAAGGTCGACCGAGCTTCCTACCTCTATATCCAGCCTGCCGTCATACGTCATCTTAATGTTTGTCCTGTCACTAATGTCAATCGTGTTCATACTAGTCATTCCGAGCGTGTTTATCTCGCTTAGTATCTGACCTAAAATCGTCGTTTTCATACTGTCCTTATCCTCATAGGTCTTACCCAAATCCTTGACCTTTAGATCCATTCCCGCTACTGTTACCAATCCGGCTTTTTTATCAAGCACGCCTGTCTCAACAATTCTTCCTGTTGTACTTATTACGCAGAATGTGCCGTCCTTGCTTTGAATATTAGCCATCGGCACAGCTTGTACAGCAGTAAGCTGCAAGGTGGACGGAAGTTTTCTTTTTATAGTAATGTCCTCAAGATAGGGGAATGAACTCAGAATGTCCGACTTCATCTGGTCGGTATCAATTCTGAACAGATTATCGTTATCTGACAGTCCTGCTATCTGAATTATCTGCTCGTCGGTATAAAGGTCAGTACCTTTAATATCGATCTTTTTTATATTAAAGAAAACAGTCAATGACAAAAAGATAAGTGCCATTATGATAAAAACAACGGCAATGAAATAATAAAGAGACATATTTCTTCTCCGTTTTCTTCTCGACACTACAACCTTTTCGCCATTGATAATTCTGTATTGCTCATCTGATAAGTTGGTTTTTTCTATGTCCTTCATTTTTTCATCTCCTTTGTTTTTAATTTCTGAATAAACTACTGCTTTTATTATCCTTTTAAACTCTTTTTATTTTTGCGCCAACCGACGACAGACTTTTCTCAATCATTTCATAGCCTCTGTCAATCAGATGAATATCGCTTATTTCTGTCTTCCCCTCAGCGGCAAGAGCCAAGATAACCAGCGACGCTCCGCCCCTTAGATCCGTTGCCCTTACATTCGCTCCGTAAAGACGCTTTACGCCGTCTATAATAGCGACCTTGCCCTCAGTCTTTATCTTAGCGCCCATTCTTACAAGCTCGTCGACTTGACGGTATCTGTTCTCGAAAATGTTTTCAACTATAACGCTTGTTCCGTTCGCCTTGCAAAGAGCCGCCATAGTCGTCGCCTGAGCGTCGGTAGGAAAGCCCGGATACGGCATTGTTCTTATTGTTTTGACCGCTTTTAGTCCGTGCCTTGCATTGATATAAACATTGTCGTTATATGTGTATACCGAGCAGCCCATCTGCTCAAATACGGGAATAACAGCTTCTATATCGCTTGTTCTGACTTTTGTGATGTTCAGCTCTCCGCCTGTTATCGCCGCAGCGGACATATAAGTAGCCGTTACGATTCTGTCGGGCATAACTGAATATTCACAACCGTGAAGCTCCTTAACTCCCTCTATTACTATTGTGCTTTCTCCTGCATTTGCGATTCTTGCGCCGCAGCAGTTTAAAAAGTTTGCCAAATCGGTAATTTCAGGCTCACGGGCGGCGTTATGTATAACGGTCGTTCCCTTAGCGGTTGCCGCCGCTAATATCACGTTCTCAGTTGCTCCGACCGACGGAAATGAAAATGTTATATTTGTGCCTACCAGACCGCTTGGTACAGAGCAGTCCAAAACGCCGTGCTCCTCGTTTATCTGAACGCCCATTTTTTTGAGCGCTGAGATGTGCATATCTATCGGGCGGGGACCAAGCTCGCATCCTCCCGGAAAGGAAAGCTTGCACTTTCCGAGTCTTCCTAAGATAGCACCCAGAAAAACAATAGATGAACGCATCTCCCTCATCAAATCGTCGGGGACGTCAAAATGAAGAAGTCCGTCTGTATTTACCAGCACGCTGTCCGCTTCACGTTTACAATCACATCCCAAGCAGGATAATATTCTGCACGCCGCAAAGACATCGCTCAGTCTGGGGCAGTTATGTAACGCTGTTTCACCTTTAGCTAAAACACAGCCTGCAAGCAAGGGCAGTGCCGCATTTTTAGCTCCATGACAAACAAGCTCGCCTGTAAGTTTATTTTCGCCCTCAATAACCAGCCTTTGCATAAAGCTTCTCTCCTTTTCTAACTAATTCGCTTAACTCATATTATGCAAACGTTTGAAAGAGAGTTACTCCTTTGCCATATGCTGATTTATTTAATAAAAAACTACCTATTACTATTATTATTTATTGTCCGAATTAATTATCGCTCCTGCGATAAGTGGTGACAAAACCCCGTACACCCTCTCGGGAGTATCTTTTATATAAAGCCTTTTAGCGTTTTCAGACAAAGCCTCAAGCTTTTCCTTGTTGTTGTAAAGTTCGTTCACCTTAGCTTTAAGCCAGCTTGCAGAAAAGTCCTTCTGCTCAATGCATATACCTGCTCCTGCCTTATCGAGAACCATTCCGTTGTAATACTGATGATTCTCTGCTACATTCGGCGACGGAATTAGTATCGAGCCTCTGCCTATAGCCTCAAGCTCGGTAAGCGAGTTCGCTCCGCAGCGGCTGATAACAAGGTCTGCCGCCGCCATACAAACCGGCATATCTACATACTCAGAAAGCCTTATCCTTTTATCATTCAAGTCAATGCCGTCTGCCTTTAGCTTGTCGGGGTAATCCTTATACCCCTTATACTTTCCGTAGGAATGTATGTGATTGATTTTTATATCGTTTTTCTGATACCACTTGAAAAGCTCGGCGACCGCCTCGTTTATCACCCTTGCGCCGAGACTTCCCCCTGTAGATAAAATGCAGATCTCGTCCTGCGGCAGACCCAGCCTTTCTCTTGCCTGATGTTTTGAAATACCTTTAAAGCCCTTTCTCACAGGCAGACCCGTCACAGAGCATTTTACACTGCTGTCTAAATACTTTTCTGTCTCTTTAACAGTAAGCATAACCTTATCAACGTATTTAGACAGTATTTTCGTAGTGACGCCCGGAAAGGCATTAGCCTCGTGAATAGCAGTTCTTATACCCATTTTAGCCGCAGTTCTCACAATAGGTCCCGACACATATCCGCCTGTGCCTATTACAATATCGGGGTCAAACTCTTTTATTATCTGCTTTGAGCGATGTCCCGACATAGCCAAATAACTGACAGCCTTTATATTTCTTTTGATGTTTTCAAAACTTATCTTTCTCTGAAAGCCCTTTATCTTAATTGGCTTGAAGTCATAACCCTCTTTTGGAATAATAGACGCTTCCAGTCCGTCAGGAGTTCCTGCAAAGCAAAACTGAGCATCAGGGTGCTTTTCTTTTATTATCTCTGCGATAGCCAGAGCAGGATTAATATGTCCTGCCGTTCCTCCGCCAGCCAGTAATATTTTAAGCATAAATTTTCCTCCAAAGTAAGCTTTTACTCCATAGTTTTGGACTGCCTCGAAACGGACAGCACCATTCCCATCTCAATAAGCTGTATCATCAGCGCCGTTCCTCCGTAGCTGAAAAACGGAAGGGAAATTCCCGTATTAGGGAAGGAGTTTGTAGCAACGGCAATATTCAAAAGAGCCTGTAATCCTATTTGAATAGTCACGCCTGCCGATAATATCATTCCGAACTTATCGGGAGAATTAGCGGCAATATAAAATCCTCTGAACACAAACAGCGCAAACAAAAGCATAACGATTATTGCACCTATCAAGCCTAGCTCCTCGCATATTATCGAGAACACAAAGTCGTTCTGCGATTCAGACAGATATAAAAACTTCTGCTTTGACTCGCCAAAGCCGAGACCGAAAACTCCGCCTGAGCCGATAGCCAGCAAAGACTGCCACGTTTGGTATGTAGAGCCTCTGATGTCTGACGACGGATCTCTCCACGACTGTATACGGTCTGAAATATATCCTAAATTTCCTTCGGTTATTGATTTTAAAAGCAGGAATAAAATGCCCGCTCCTGCGCAGACGCCGACAAACGCCCAGAAATTCTTTCTGGGGACTCCGCCGACAAACATAAGCGACAGCCCTATCATTCCCACTATCATAACACCCGACATATGTCTTTGCAGAACCAAAACCATTGCGCAAAGAGCCATAACAATAGCAAACGGAACAATTCCGTACGTCCACTTCTTTGCAAACTTAGAATAGTTCATAGAGATTATGTATGCGAAAATAATTATAATTGCTACCTTTAAAAGCTCCGACGGCTGAAACTCAATACCTATTGTTATCCAGCGCCTTGCTCCGGCAACCTCACGGCCTTTAAACGCCGTTGCCAGATTAAGCAGCCAAGTAAATATAAAAAAGGCATAAGCAAGCTTTGTATTTTGATACATATGATAATCCAAATGAGTAACAAAATACATTATTACAATTCCGATTACAGCAGCTACTATCTGCTTTTTAGCATAATAGTAACCGTCTCCGTATTCGTAAAGACCCCACGCATAGCTTGCAGAAAACATCATAACGATTCCGAGAATCAGCAGGGTAAATACTATAATCAAAAACGGTCTGTCCATATCCGCTTTTATCCATCTTATATTCCATCTTTTTCTGGTTTCGTTTGCAGGCATTTGAGCCGTATCATATATTCTGGTTCTAGTCCTGCGTCCTATCGGACTCCCGGAATTAATCTGCAACGCTCTGTCTCCTTTCATAAACTTTATTTTAAATCTTCAATTATACTTTCAAATTTTATTCCCCGACTTGCCTTAAATAATACTGCGTCTTTCTCTTTAATTACCGACTTGAGATAACTTGAAAGCTCCTCTTTGGAATTAAATTGCTTAGTCTTTGTCTCGTCAAAACCTTTCTTGACAGCGCCCTTGATATAATACTTAGACAATTCGCCATAGCAAAGAAGCATATCAATTTTCTCAACGCTAACAGCTTCTCCCACACTTAAATGAAGCTCCTTTGAAAGCTTTCCAAGCTCTAGCATATCACCCAAAACGGCGATCCTTTTGCCGTTTGTATCAACCTGTGAAAGGGTATGAAGCGCTGACTTTGCAGAATCAGGTGACGAATTATAGCAGTCGGCAATTATTTTCACGCCGTTTATAACACTTACACCTTGACGTATCCCGTCGGGAGCGAACTCGCCAATAGCCTTTATAATATCCATTGTATCTATGCCGCACTCACGTCCTACACAGAAAGCCGCAAGCGCATTTTTTACATTATGCTCGCCCAGACAGTTTATTACCGCCTTATAAGCCGTTCCGTCGCTGTTTATAGTAAACTCTATCTTATCGTCTTTTGTTTTGATATCGCTTGCATAAACATCAGCTGATTTGTCTGATACAGAGTAGAATATTTTCTTCCTGCTTGCCCTTACCTGAACGGTCTTTAAATATTTGTCGTCCTTTGACAAAATCAGAGGAGCGCTTTCATCTGCACCGTCTAATATCTCCATTTTGGCTTTAAGAATATTCTCCTGAGAGCCGAGATTTTCTATATGTGAATATCCGATATTTGTTATAACACAAATATTCGGCTTTGCGGTAAGCGAAAGCCTTGATATCTCACCGAGATTCGACATTCCCATTTCTATTACCGCTGCCTCGTGCTCATTTGTAAGATTGAACAACGTCATAGGAAGTCCTATTTCGTTGTTGAAATTCTTGTAGGTTTTCAGCGTCTTGAATTTTTTTGACATAACCAGTGACACAAAATCTTTAGTCGTCGTCTTTCCGACGCTGCCTGTTATTCCTATAAGCCTTATATTGAATTTATCTCTATAATAGCTCGCAATATCCAAAAGCGCCGCTTGAGTTGAGTCTACTATTATACATTCTGCACCGTCTATAGCACGTTCTGTTATAACGGCGGCAGCTCCAAGCTCCATCGCCTTTTTTGCATAATCGTGTCCGTCAAAATTCTGCCCTTTAAGCGCAACGAACACAGCGCCCTTTTCTATGGTTCTTGTATCCGTTGATATCGACGTTACTTCAATATCGCTTGGATATCCAAAGCTTCCCCTAACTGCTGTCACTATTTCGCTTAACAATAGCTTTTCCATAATGTCTTTACCTTTTTCCTAATTCAATAAAATATCAAAATAAAAACGTTGCTGCGTTTACTAATCAAGTTCTGCCAAAGCCTCGTCTACTACTTCTCTTTCATCGAGATGTATCTTAACTCCTCCGGGAAGTATCTGATAATCTTCGTGTCCCTTTCCGGCAAGAACAATAACGTCGTCTTTTAGTGCGTTTTTTACCGCCCAATGAATAGCGTCTGTTCTGTCAGTTATAGTTACATACTGCGTATAATTTTCAGGAAGTCCTTTAAGTATATCCTGAATGATCTCAGCAGGATCCTCGTCTCTTGGGTTATCTGAAGTTATAATCAGAAAATCTGCGTGTTCGGCAGCGGCTCTTGCCATAAGCGGACGCTTTGTTTTGTCTCTGTTTCCTCCGCATCCGAACAGACAAACCACTCTGCCCGAAGAACAGCTTTTTATAGCCTCGAGAATATTCTCAAGAGCGTCGGGAGTATGAGCGTAATCGCAAATAACGGTGAAGTCTCTGCCCGTTGGCACCACCTCTGCTCTTCCTCGTACACCTGATGTCTTTTCAACAAATCTAATAATATCCTTAGTGCTGTATCCCAGTAACGTTAAACACCCTATAACTGCAAGAGAATTTGAGACATTAAAATATCCCGGCATATTGAACTTCACCGGCAGAGATTCCTCGCCGCATTTGATAACATACTCAACTCCGCTTGCCGAAAGCTTAATGTTATTAGCGTTAAAATCCGCACTTTCAGTTGTGGAGAACGAATACTTTTCACACTCTGTTTCGCTGAAATACCTCTTTCCGCTTTTGTCGTCAATATTAATAAGCGCTTTGTCGCACATAGAAAACAGTATCTTTTTAGCCCTGTAATAGTTCTCCATAGTTCCGTGTACGTCCAAATGGTCCTGAGTAAGGTTGGTGAACAGAGCAATATCAAAGTGCAGAGGTCCAACTCTCTTTTGCTCAAGAGCTTGAGATGAAACCTCCATAACAGTATATTCGCAGTTTTCTTCGACCATTTGAGCCAATAACTCATATAAATCATACGGCTCGGGAGTAGTCCTGTCAGTGTGGAGAATTTTATCTCCTATTTCGTTTTGACAAGTACCTATTAGTCCTACCTTAGCGCCA
Source organism: uncultured Clostridia bacterium (assembly GCA_947589215.1). Lineage (GTDB taxonomy): Bacteria > Bacillota > Clostridia > Oscillospirales > Ruminococcaceae > UMGS1601. Next base: position 77,743 of record CANQCL010000008.1, on the reverse strand, counting down.
AGCTCAGTCAGCACCTTTTTAATTACCATAGTTATTGTAGTCTTGCCGTTTGTTCCAGTAACGCCTATAAGCTTAAGCTTTTTCTCAGGATTTGAAAACCACCTCGCACAAAGTGCAGGATAAATCTCTCTGGTATCCTTAACTATGATCTGCTTTTCCAGTCCCAAATCTCTTTGAACAACCACGCAGGAAGCACCCTTTTCAAGCATCTGTTCGGCAACAGAGTGTCCGTCAAAGGTGTTTCCTCTTATGCAGACAAACATTGCTCCTTTTTTGAAATCCTTTCTGTTGTCCGATGTAATATCCGTGATCTCAAAATTATCAAGAGATGTTTCTGCCAGACCTTTAATTAAGTCATAAAGTTTCATTTTTTATTCTCCTTTTAAGATTACATAACACGCTTAACACCAAAATTTACACTATACAAACTTAACACACTTAACTAACCGACTCATAAATCAAGCAACCTACTGCGAACCCGCCTGTTCAACCGCAAATGTTACAGACACAATCGTTCCTACTTGAACCTTTGTCCCCGACGCATAGCTTTGGTCTGTTCCAGCGATCGCACCAAATTCATCAATGGCATTTCCCTGAGCATTCAGGTTAAGTCCCACGCTTTCAAGCCTGCTCTCAGCCTCACTCACAGTAAGTCCTTTAATACTCGGAACAGAAACCGTTTCAGCCTTATAGTTGTTTTCTGTATACAGATAAACAGTTCCGCCGTGCTGCATAGAGCCGCTCGCAGGCGACTGTGCAATAACGGTGCTTCCCTTGCCGACGACCTTGCACTTAAGTCCTAAGCCCTTAACAGTTTTCTTAGCGTCTGACAATTTCGTGTCAAGAACATTTGGAACTGAAACAGCGACCTGTTCCATTTCCTCATCTGTGTATTCGGGGAAGTATCCCAGATAAGGCAGCACGTCACTTAGCACCTGAACACAAACCGGTGCCGCAACTAAGCTTCCGTAATAATTTCCCCCTGTAGGGTGGTCTACCATAACAAGCATAATAAGCTCCGGATCATCAGCAGGATAAAATGCGCAGTAAGATGCTACATATGTGTTACCTGATGCGTCCTCGTCGATTTTCTGAGAAGTTCCCGATTTTCCGCCTATTCGGTATCCCTTTATGTAGGCGTTTGACCCCTGCTCTGTATTTACGACGTTTTCCAAAACCTTTCTCATAGAAGCAGATGTCTTTTCAGAAATAACCTGTCTCTTTTTAACAGGGGTAATGTCTTTTACAAGATTACCTGAAGGGTCTATAATTTTATCTACGACCTGCGGCGTCATAAGGTATCCGCCGTTTACAACTGCCGAATATGCAGTTATCATCTGAATAGGAGTAACTTTATTTGTCTGCCCGAATGAGCTTGACGCAAGCTCTACTATTCCCAAATTATCTTTTGTGATGTGAATGCTTTCCGCCTCTGACGGAAGGTCAATGCCGGTAAGCTCGGTAAAACCATACGCTTTAAAATAATCATAGAATTTTGTTGCTCCAAGCGCCTGACCTATCTGTATAAACGCAGGGTTGCACGAATGTACCATTGCAGTAGCAAAATCCTGCGAACCATGACTTGTAAACGACCAACAGTGGAACGATCTGTCCTCGACTTGGATTTTGGTGTTGCAGGAAAATGTCTGAGTAAGATTTATAGCGTCTGCGTCAAGAGCAGAGGAGCCTGTAACTACCTTAAATACCGAACCCGGAAAATAAAGTTCCGAAATAGCCTTGTTCTTCCACTGAAGTGCCCATGCGTCCGACTGTACCTTTGCGTATTTCTTGCCGTTTTTAGGCAGCTTTGACAGCGTCTTTAAGGTATCCTCATCGGTAATATCAGAAGGGTTATTAGGGTCGTAACTGGGGTTTGTAGCCATTGCAAGAACAGCGCCGGTCTTTGGATTCATTATAATTCCGCAGGCTCTGTCGGTAGGCAAGTTTTTGGCAACCGCCTCTTTAAGCGCCTTTTCAAGATAATACTGAATGTTTACATCCATATTAAGAACAAGCGAATTGCCGTCCTGAGCGTCATAGTTTTGCTTGTATCTGTATGGAATTTCTGTTCCGTCGGCAGCCTTTGCCGTTACAACTCTGCCGTCCACTCCTGCAAGATAATCGTCATAATACTGCTCTAGACCGTATATTCCATAGCCGTCGTAGTGAAGGTGTCCTATTACGTTTGAAGCAAGCTCGTTTTGAGGATAAAACCTCTTTGTCGTAGGGGTAAGTCCTATAGCGTCAAGACCTATTTCAGTTTTGTAAGCCGTTATCTTATCCGCAACAGATTTCTCAACATTTTTCTTTATGATCTGATACATATTGTTCTGTTGGCAGAGATTTAATATCTTTTTCTGACCGATCTCTAAAATTTCAGAAAGCTTAGCCGTTATTTCATTCAAATCAGCCTTAGGGTCATCCTCGTCTAAGTAGTTTCTCAGCATTCTAGGGTCAACATAAACAGTGTAAACAGACGCACTTCTTGCGAGTGCCTGCATATTTCGGTCGTATATCGAGCCTCGATTCGCCGTAATAACAGTGCTCTGAAGCTGCTGTGATGACGCAAGCTCTTGATATTTATCAGATTCTTTAACTGATATCTGAAACATATTTATAAGTATCCATATCATAAATACAAGTATTCCGAGTGCGATCCAGATATTAAGCCTTCGCTTCATAAGTCCAGTAGGTCTTTCGTCCATATTTAACCTCCCTTACCAGCAGTTACTCATATGTACAAAAAGTTTATTTGTCTGTTAGCCTTTTTATCAGACAACATAAATCGTTGTTATTCTTCCTGTTTTACCAAAATTTTTATTATTCCGTATAAGTATAAAAAAGCTAAGTTTAAAACTTCCGCCAAGAAGTATAAGCTTAACTTTTTTCTAATAATATCCTATTCATTATGCCCCAAAGTATTCCAAAACACTTTTAAACCATTTCTTAATAGACACAAAAATATTATCATCTTCGGTTTCAACAACCTCAGCCACGCTGTCGTTTTCCACCTCGACATACTCTATCTGAGATTTATCCAGCTTTTGAAGCCCTAAATTTTTCTCTGCATACTCCTCGACCTGAGTAAGACCTGTTCGTGATTCAAGCTCAGATTCTAAACTCAGATTCTCGTCCCGTAGTCTTGTAAGCTCCTCAGTCAGACTGGATTGTTCCGAATAAACTTCGCTAAGCTCCACTTGTCCGAAAACAAATGAGCATAGCAACGCTAAACCTATAAACCCTGAGATGGTGAGTTTTATGGCAAAAGCTGCTTTGGGCTGAAACTTCAGATTTCGCTTGTGTTTTATTTTAGGTTTTGGCAAATTCACTTCGTCTGAGTCATAAGCCGCATAATCATAAGCAAGATTGTTGACCTTTGCCATTTGTTCTGCACCTCATTCTTTGGCGTGTTTGTTCTCTCTTTCTTTGTCCTTAGTTTTTTTACTTTGTCGCCTTAGAGCTTATTTTGTTTTTATCAAAGCCCTATTTTTTGTGTCCTCTTTCTTTTGTCTAAAATAGCTTTTTTATTTGTCGCTATTTCCGTTTTGTCATACCTTGTCTTTTTCTCACCGTCTTTTTACTCTGTTGCTTATCCAAAGTCTCCGCTAAACGTATCAGTCTATATCTTTTCTATGATACGAAGCTTGGCACTTCGGCTTCTGTTATTAACCTCAAGCTCCCCCTGCGAAGCCAAAATAGGCTTTCTGTTCACAAGTTTGCCTTTTGGTTTTCTTCCGCACACGCACTGCGGAAAGTCAGGCGGACACACACAGCCTTTGCAAAAACCTGCAAATCTTTGCTTAACAAGCCTGTCCTCAAGCGAATGAAATGAAATAACGCAAAGCCTTCCTCCGCTGTTCAGAACGTCAAATGCCTTGTCGAGCGCAACGCTTAAATGCTCAAGCTCGGAGTTTACCTCAATTCTTATCGCCTGAAAGGTTTTTTTGCAAGGGTTTTTCTCCCGCCTTACCCTCTGCGGAACCGACGCTTTTATTATCTCCGCCAGTTCCAGAGTTGTTTCAATTGGTTTTGTTTCTCTTGTTCTTACAATAGCTGATGCGATGCTTCTCGAAAACTTTTCCTCGCCGTATTCAAACAAGATCCTTGAAAGCTCCTCATAAGAGTATGTGTTTACCACGTCTCTTGCCGATAAGCCCTCACAGCTCATTCTCATATCCAGCGGAGCGTCGTTGTGGTACGAAAATCCTCGCTCAGCTTTATCTAATTGGTGCGACGAAACCCCTAAATCCAAAAGAACTCCGTCGGCTTTATCTATTGAAAGGCTTTTTAAAACCTCATCAATCTCTGAATAATTCGCTTTTACAACCGCAGCATTATATCCTTTCAGTCTCTCTGACGCAACTTCCACCGCTGTCGGATCTCTGTCAATAGCAATAAGCCTGCCTTTATCCAATCTTTTTGCGATCTCTACAGAATGTCCCGCACCGCCTGCGGTTCCGTCAACATATATGCCGTTTGGTTTTATGCTGAGTCCTTCAATACACTCGTTTAACAATACTGATATGTGTGAAAATTCCACTCAGCCACCATCTCTCATAATTACAGACTAAAAGTCAAGCTCTTCAAGCTCAGATACAAACTTTTCGTCATCATAGCTTTCATCAGCCTTTTCCCAAGCCTTTCTGTCCCAAATTTCTGCTCTGGAAGAAACTCCTGCTACAACAACGTCTTTTGTAAGGTTTGCAAGCTCTCTCAAGCTCTGCGGAATAAGTATCCTGCCCTGCTTGTCCGCCTCGACCTCGCTTGCCCATGCCATAAAATGCCTTTGAATACCTTTTCCTTTACCCATAGGCAAAGCGCTTATCTTTTCAGCCATTGCTTCAAAGTCCTCAATCGAGTAAACAAACAAACAACCGTCGATTCCTCTGGTTATAATGAACCTTTCGCCGACCACTTCTCTGAGCTTTGTCGGAAAGCTCATTCTTCCCTTAGTATCCATAGACTGAAAATATGTTCCTTTAAGCATACTTGTCGGCAAACTGTTCACCTCCCCGAAAAATCTAAAGCGTCATTTTGTGTTTCAATGCTTCACGAAAGTAGCGTCACACTGACCCATAGTTGAATTTTTGTTGAAAACTTATTGAAAATCAGTAGTTTTCAACGGTTTCAACAGAGTTTTCAACTTTTAGGGATTGGACACCACTTTTATGCACCATTTGCCACTTAAGGTTATTATACAATAATAAATTAGGAATTGCAACCACATTACAGTAATTTCATTGTTAGATAATCTACCAATTTTTTAATATATTTTTTGTGCAGTATTACTAAACAAGTGAATACTTACTGTAATTCTCGACAATTTTGTATAAATTTCGGACGAGCATCAGCCTTATATATTTATTATTTCATATTTTTATTCTACTATTTACACAAAGGAAAACAATTTCGTTAACTGAAAATAATACGATTTGCACATAAGCAGATTTTTTCAAATTTTCAATCAATAAATCCCTTGTTAATTTTACACAACACCTTCAAATTGCATTCTCCTAACCTGTTAAACTTGCACAATTTGCTTTCTTATTAGCAATAAAATTTAAAATTTGCACAGCGTAATTAAAAAGAATAAAATTAAAGTATCAAAACAAAAAGGGTGATTTATATGAACAAAAATTCAAATTTTAAGCTTCGCATTATTGTATTCACAGGGCTTTTTGCCGCTCTCGTATGCGTATTGACAATGCTTCACATACCTACAAATAATGGCGGATATATTCATGTTGGAGATTCACTTATCTACCTTTCGAGCATACTGTTACCATTTCCGTGTGGTATGATCGCAGGAGGAATAGGCGGGGGATTATCAGATTTATTGTCGGGCTCTCCAGAATATGTTATTCCTACGTTTGTGATAAAAGTTTTAAACTCCCTTGTTGTATATATTATTGCAAAACGCAGTCAAAAAATTATAAATGTGCGTTCTGTCATTGCGGCGGTTCTTTCGGGGTTAATAACAATTTTCGGGTATTATTTTGTCGCTGTTATTCTGTGGGGAGGCTTTAAAGCCCAGCTTGGCACCATTCCCGGTAACATCTTTCAGGCTGTAGGAAGTGCGGTAATATTTATAGTTTTAGGTCTTGCGTTTGACTCTGCAAAGCTAAAAGAAAAGCTGAAATTTAGAAGTAAGTAATGTACATAAAAGAAAAACCCGTCGGCATAATATAAATGTTCGGTGTTTTTTATTTCCATCAAGTTCTAACCTCAAAATTCTTGCCTCTTGCTTTTAAAACTCTTGCATCTAGCCGTGACAAATATTATAATTATGGTATACTATACAAATAACGACTATTTTCTTGAACGGAGAATGATAATGAGCGGCAAGCGAAAAAGCGGTATTTTAATGCACATATCAAGCCTTCCTTCCGAATACGGCATAGGGAAATTCGGGAAGGAAGCCTATTCCTTTGTTGATTTTCTTAAAAACTGCAAGCAGAAATACTGGCAGATACTCCCCCTTTCGCCGACCAGCTACGGGGACTCTCCTTATCAATCCTTTTCCATTCACGCAGGAAATCCGTACTTTATAGATTTTGAAATATTGGCTGATGAAGGTCTTTTAAAGGAGACTGATTATAAAAACATAAAATGGTGCAGCGACGAGCGCTATGTAGACTATGATAAGCTGTATAAATTGAATTTCAAGGTTCTTCGCAAAGCGTATGAAACCTTTAAAGACAACATTCCCGAATCATATAACCATTATGTAAAATCAAATGATTACTGGCTTAATGATTACGCTCTTTTTATGTCACTAAAGGACGCTTACAATGGCAAGTCTTGGATAGAATGGGCTTTGCCGCTTGTTAAACGTAAAAAATCTGCCATAAAAGAGGCGGAGAAAAAATATAAAGACGATATAGGCTTTTGGAAATTCACACAGTTTAAATTTTTCGAGCAGTGGTTTGAGCTTAAAAAATACGCAAACAAAAACGGCGTAGAAATCATAGGGGATATTCCTATTTATGTCGCTTATGACAGCGTTGATGTTTGGTGTTCGCCCGAACTGTTCGAGCTTGACGAGAATTTACTGCCAATCAATGTGGCGGGCTGTCCGCCTGATATATTTACGCCTTTAGGTCAGCTTTGGGGGAACCCCCTTTACAACTGGAAGACAATGAAAAAGAACGGCTTTAAATGGTGGATAAACCGTATAGAAACTGCGCAAAAAACATATGATGTTATCAGAATCGACCACTTCAGAGGGTTTGACAGCTACTATTCCATTCCGTTCGGAGACAAAAACGCAATAGGCGGTCACTGGGAGGAAGGACCGAAAATCGAGCTGTTCAAAGCCGTAAAAGAAAGGCTGGGCAAGGTAAAAATAATAGCCGAAGATTTAGGCTTTATAACGCCGTCTGTTAAAAAGCTTCTCCGACAGACAGGTTATCCTGGAATGAAGGTATTGCAGTTTGCATTTGAGCCAAACGCAAGCAGTATGTATCTTCCTCAGAATTATAAAAATTCAAACTGCTTTGTTTATACAGGAACTCACGACAACGATACCTTAAAGGGCTGGGTAAGTTCAGAAGATAAAAAGAACATTCGGTTTGCTATGGATTATCTCGGAGTTAAGAGAAAAAAAGCTCTGCCGTATGCTGTTATACGTCTGGCTTGGACGTCAACAGCCAATACTGCTATTGCACCGCTTCAAGATTTCTTAGAGCTTGGAAGCGAGGCGAGAATGAACATACCGTCAACGGTGGGGAACAACTGGCGGTGGAGGGCATTAAAGAGCGATTTTACCCCTTCACTTGAGAAAAAAATAGCAGATCTAACAACCCTGTGCGGACGTCAATAAACATTTTGAAAGGAACAAAAGCTTGTGGATAAAGAACTGTTTTTAAAAGAATTCAAAAGAGATTTAATGTCTAAGTATAAATCATTGCCGAAAGAAGCAACTCCCCAGCAGATTCACGAGAGTCTGTCCAGCGTAATTATGAATATGATTTCAAGCGATTGGGATAGAAGTATTGAGGCACATGATAATACAAGAAAAGCGTGTTATTTCTCTGCTGAATTTTTAGTAGGGCGGGCAATTTATAATAACTTGATGAATCTCGGCATTACCGACGAGGTTGAAGATATATTGAAAGAAGAAGGCTGTTCTCTGTCATCACTTGAAGAAATTGAGGACGCCGCACTCGGCAACGGTGGTTTGGGCAGACTTGCGGCTTGCTTTATGGATTCTGCCGCTGCGTTAAATCTCCCATTAGACGGCTATGGAATAAGATATAAATACGGCTTGTTTAAGCAAGAAATTAAAGATGGATTTCAAACCGAAACCGCAGACAACTGGACAAGGTACGGAGATCCTTGGTCAAAGCGGTGTGAGATTGATACACAGCTTGTAAAATTCAAAAACCAGACCGTAAAGGCTGTGCCATATGATATGCCTGTTATAGCTTACGGTACAAATCATATCGGCACACTAAGGCTTTGGCAGTCAGAGCCGACAGAGGAATTTGATTTTTCGCTTTTTGACAGTGGAAACTACGAGCAGGCAAGCCTTCAAAAGATATACGCCGAAGACATCTCGAGAGTATTGTACCCAAACGACAATACATACGAGGGCAAGGTATTAAGGCTGAAACAGCAGTATTTCTTTTCAAGCGCATCTATTGCAGATATAATAAAGCGTCACAAAAAGACCTATGGCACACTTGAAAACTTAGCTGAAAAGGTTACAATCCAGCTAAACGACACCCACCCCGTAATTTCAATTCCCGAGCTTATAAGGCAGCTGCTGAACGAGGGATACAGCTTTGATAGAGGATACAAAATCGCTCAAAAGGTGTTCAACTACACAAACCATACCATTATGGCAGAGGCTTTGGAAAAGTGGAGCGCAGAGCTTATTCAAGATGTAATTCCCGACGTTTACAGCATTATACTTTTACTCAACGAGCAGTTTATCAAAGAGGCTTATATCAAGGGTCTTGCCAAAGAAAAAATCGACGTAATGAAGCCTATTATTGACGGCACTGTTCATATGGCTAATCTAGCGGTTTTCTGTTCAAGCCACACAAACGGAGTAGCAGAAATTCACACTCAGATATTAAAGGACGTTGTTTTAAAGGATTGGTATGAACTTTATCCGAAGCGTTTTCAAAACAAAACGAACGGAATCACCCAGCGAAGGTGGCTTGCTTTGTGCAACAAAGAGCTAAGCAGTCTTATTACTGAACTTCTCGGAGACGACAGTTGGATAACAAACTTAGACAAACTGCGTGAGCTTTCAAAATATGCGGATGACAATAATGTTATAGACAGATTTATAGCCATAAAGAAAATCAAGAAAAAGCAGCTTGCCGATTATATAAAAGCACACGACGGAATTGAAATCAACGTCAATACTATATTTGACACGCAGATCAAAAGACTTCACGAATATAAACGTCAGCTGTTAAATGCGTTTTCTATTCTGTATATTTACTTTGGCGTAAAAGACAGTAGTATTACAGATTTTACACCGACTACATTTATTTTCGGTGCAAAGTCGGCGCCCGGTTATGCAAGAGCAAAGGGCATAATCAAATTTATAAACGAAGTCGGACGGCTTGTAAACAACGACGACCAGACAAAGGATATGTTATCGGTCGTATTTGTCTCAAACTATAATGTTTCCTATGCAGAAAAACTGGTCGCAGGTAGCGATATTTCCGAGCAGATCTCAACAGCCGGCACAGAGGCTTCGGGAACGGGAAATATGAAGTTTATGCTTAACGGTACAGTAACTCTCGGAACGTACGACGGCGCAAACATTGAGATAGTCAGAGAAGCGGGAGAGGAGAACAATTATATCTTCGGCGCAAGAGTTGAAGACCTTGCAAAAATAACGCCTCAATATGACCCTCGAAAAATAAGCGAAAATCACGCAAGAATCAAGCGTGTTGTAAACACTCTTATTGACGGAACGCTTTCAGACGGAGAAACAGGAATATTCAGAGAGCTTTATTTCTCGCTTATGGACGGCGCAAGCTGGCACAGCGCTGATAACTATTATCTTATCGGAGATCTTGAAAGCTATGTTGAAACAAAACTCACGGCAAACCGTGACTTTAAAAACCAAAAAGTTTTTTATAAGAAATGCTGGCTTAATATGTGCAATGCAGGAAAGTTCAGCTCAGACCGAACAATTAAAGACTATGCCGAAAATATCTGGGGCATAGAACCTCTTGATGGGTTTGATAAATAAATCAACAAGAAAAAGCTGGAATTGAGTTAAAAACTCTTATTAAAATAAAAAGGAGCAGTTATTCTGCTCCTTTTTTATTGATATTTTACATTAACGGACCGAATATTTTCAAAATACCGCTGAAAATCTTGTCAAAAATATTTCTGTCATTCAAATCTCTGATTGTAATTTCAGTGCAATGTTTTTCAATCATCTCCGTAATATCTTTCTTAACATCTGCGACTATTCCGTTTTTATAAAATACAGCACCGTCCTCAAAATGGAGATACAAACTCCTGTAATCCAAATTGACCGTTCCCACAGTTGCGATTTTATCGTCCGAAACACAGTCTTTTGTGTGAACAAAACCAGGCTTAAAACGATAAAATTTCACTCCCTTATCTAAAAGCTCCTTGTAATAACAGTTTGAAATCTTCTGAATATACCATTTGTCCGGAATTCCCGGAACAACTATTTTTACGTCCACGCCGCTTTTTGCCGCGTAGCCTAAAGCGGTCGTAAGCTCGCCGTCTAAAATCAAATAGGGCGCTGTAAAGTAAACATAGTCCTTCGCCTTGTTTATAATGTCAAGATAAATCATTTTTCCCAAAGGTTCATTGTCTAAAGGCGAATCACCGTAAGGTATAACATATCCGTCGGTTTCAAAGCTGTCATAATGATATTTGTGCGGAGAAAAATCTATATAATTTGCAGACTCCTTTTCGTCAAGCTCCCACATCTGAAAAAACATCATTGTAAAGCTCCATACCGCCTCGCCTTTTATCATAACTGCGGAATCCTTCCAGTAACCGTATTTGACCTTTTTATTAATATACTCGTCAGCTAAATTAGTGCCTCCTGTAAATGCCGTATGCCCGTCAATCACCACGATTTTTCTGTGGTCACGGTTGTTTTGAACAGTCGTCATAAACGGTACAAACGGATTGAACACCTTGCACTTTATACCATAATACCTTAATGTTTCGTCATATTTGCCGGGAAGTATCGTCTGTGCGCCTACACCATCGTACATAAATCTTACGTCTACTCCCTCCTTGACCTTTTTCAAAAGGATTTTAAGGATCTGACTCCACATTGTGCCCTTCTCAACTATAAAATACTCTATAAATATAAAGTGCTTTGCCTTATTAAGTTCTTCAAGAAGCACCTTAAACTGCTCTTGACCGTTTTTGAAATACTGAGCCGTAGTGTTTCTGTATGTCGGAAATTTACCGAAGTTCGCTATATAATTTGACAATCTTGCAAATGATTTATCCTCATTTTCCAAAATGCCGTTAAATATTTCCTTGTTCTGAGTTAAATATTTATCTGTCTGAAGAACTTTTTTCTGAACTATTTTCTTAAACGAACGCTTTGAATTCTGAGTTTTGACAAAAATATACACCAAAGCCATAAAACCCGGAAACAATACAAACGGTACCAGCCAAGCAATCTTATATCCCGCATTTTCATTTGAGCTTGCTATATAACCCACAAGAGCAATAGCTAGTGCCGTCAAGGCAAGATATATATAAATAAAATGTTCATACAAACTCAAAAAAGCAAAAACTACAAAGCCCGCCTGAATAAGCAAAAGAATGATAACCGTTATTTTACGTGAAAACAAAAAGCTTAATTTTTTTCTCAAGCTTGCTTTCATAGTATCTTTCATTGGCTTGTTCATATATGTTATATCTCCTTTTGCTTTAAATCTAAAAATGTCTTTCAGCGTTATTATACCAAATTATGAGAACTTTATCAACGCAAAGACTCTTAAACCGGATTTGTCTAAGAGTCTTTATGCTTATTCAGAATCTATCTCTAACAGCTTATCAGCTTTTATATCGCCCGTTTCAAGAGTTGTAACGCTTTTAAGCTTTCTGTTTATAGCCCTTGTGCGAACTCCTACTAAATCGTCAAGCTGGCGAGACGCCTTATTAAGACTGTCCTGAGCTTTGGTAATAACGTCCTCAAACTTGCCGAATTCCGTCTTAACCGCTCCGAGAACCTCCCAAACCTCACTGCTTCTCTTTTGGATAGCCAGAGTTTTAAAGCCCATCTGCAAGCTGTTAAGCAATGCCGCCATAGTGCTCGGTCCTGCGAGATTGACCTTGTAGCTGCGCTGAAGCTCCTCTACCATTCCTCTGTTTACAAGCTCGGCATAAAGCCCCTCAAACGGCACAAACAATATACCAAAATCAGTTGAGTACGGAGGGCTGATATACTTTTGATTTATGTCCTTTGCCTCATTCTTAACAGTTGCAAGCAATACTTTGACAGCAGCATTAATTTCATCCTTTGAACCGTTATCATAAGCGTCAACAAGCCGCGTATAGCTATCGCCCGGAAACTTGGAATCAATAGGAAGATAAACGGTCTTATCGTCGTCGGCAGGAAGTTTAACAGCAAACTCAACACGCTTTCCGCTTCCCTTTTTTATTTCTACATTCTCCTCATACTGCTCGGGGGCAAGTATCTCAGACAAAATAGAGCCTAACTGAATTTCGCCCAAAATTCCTCTGCTCTTTACGTTAGTAAGGACCTTTTTTAAATCACCCACGCCTGTTGCCAGCGTCTGCATTTCTCCCACGCTTTTGTATACCTGCTGTAGATTGTCATTGACCGACTTAAACGACTGTGTTATACGCTCGTCCAATGTCTTTTGAAGCTTTTCATCTACGACCTGACGCATCTCGTCAAGCTTTTTTGAATTCTCCTCTTGGAGAGAGCCTAGTCTTTTTTCAACAGTAGTACGGATATTGTCAAGCTTTTGCTCATTTTCAACAGAAAAAGTCTTAAATCTCTCCTCCTGATGAGTGAGCGAATATGTAACCGACTTTTGAAGATTTTCCTGCTTATCAGACAAATTTTTATCAAGTACGGAAAGCTTATCTGTAACCGTGTTATTCAAATCCTTCTGGTTCTGCGAAACCATCTCGCCCAAGCTTTTGATTGAATCGCCTGTTGTGCGGTTGATTTCCTGCCTGAATGCAGAAAGCTCTTTTTCTATATCGCTTTTTATCTGACGCACACTTTCTTCACTGGCGTCTGACTGTGAATTTTTCGGTAATATGACTACTATCGATATCAACAAAATTATAGATATTAAAGCAGATGCGGCAGATAGAATCAGTTGAAGCATATCTTATCTCTCCTTGACTTTAAATATAGTTGCGTATATAATGTATTTGCCATTAAAATGTACGATTTCAGGCAGCATCATTGCCGTTATTGTTTACAGTCTTATTTGTAGTAACCAAAATCCTTCTTCGGTTGTCGTCCTCAAAGGACTTATCAACCTCACACAAATAATAAACGCACCCCATAGCTGCAAACCCCAAAACTGCCAGTAATATAAATGCTAAAACATCGATCATTATAAACCTCTCCTTTTTCATTCTTTCAGTAAGGTTTAAATCAAAACCAATAAGACACAAACCTTTACTGCAACTTCATTTTAACAGGCTTTCAGTCCGTTTGTTTGGACTGAAAACAATATTTTTCATAAAGAGGCACAAATATAGATGTTTTACCAACATTAGTATAACAGAAAGGGTCGAAATATGCAAGAAAATTTTAAGATTATTGAAGGCTTAAATATCGCAGATATAAGCGGAGTAAAGACGTCTTACTCTATAATAAACGCCAGCGAAATAAACTGCGTATTAAGTGCTGAGAGGATAAAATCCATTGTAAAAAAGGCTGTAAAGCTGATTAAAAAGCCTTACTTTTTTATTGAAGTTCCCTGTACTGACGCTCAGGAGACAGAGTTGTCAAAGCATGGCGATAGCGGAACTCATATGCAAATTTATAATCTTGAGGTAACTCACGATGTAGCAGACGCGATTTTAAAGCGATACGGCGATTTGCTTATTAACGACGGCTTAACAAACTTCGGTTTTTGTTCTCTTGAAACCGAAACGGAAATTTACGTTATGCCGTTTCAAAACATTATGCTTTATAACAAAAATGATACCAGCGGCTTTGAAAAGCTTTTAAAAGAGAGTAACATTCCAAAGGTAAAGCCGGAAGAATTTATAACGATAGACAGCCTGCTTTCAAACAGCAATCCTGCCGACAGGGTTTTAGTTGAGCTAAACGGCGAAACGGTATTTGATGTTATAGAAAACTTAACAGAGGTAGGTCTTACGCTTTATGAAACAATTAAAGAGGAGTAACGGTAAAAATACAAAGAAAGGACGTTTATTATGACAAACATCTGGCACGACATTTCGCCTAAAAAAGTTTCACAGGACAACTTTACGGCAGTTATTGAAATTCCCAAGGGTTCAAAAATAAAATATGAACTTGACAAGGAAACGGGGCTTTTGATGATGGACAGAATACTGTACACATCTACTCACTATCCTGCAAACTACGGCTTTATCCCAAGAACCTACGCATCAGACGGCGACCCTTTAGACGTTTTGGTTTTATGCTCGGAAACGCTTCAGCCTCTTTCTCTTGTAAACTGCTTTCCGATAGGAGTTATAAAAATGAACGACAGCGGCTCTTCAGACGAGAAGATAATCGCAATACCGTTCAACGACCCTGTGTATAACTGCTACGGCGATATTAGTGAACTTCCTAAGCATATTTTTGATGAGATGTCTCACTTCTTTTCGGTATACAAGACCTTAGAGGGCAAGGACACCGCAATTGAGGAAATAGAGGGAAAACAAACTGCAAAAGATGTTATTCAGAGCTGTATCGACAACTATATTGAAAACTACTGCAAGTAGATAATCTATATGTGGTATGTTATAGTGTACAAAGAAAGAACCTTGCATTTGTATAATTATACAAAATTAATCGATTTTAAAATATTTTACTTTACTTGGGATAATATTAATGATATTATTTATTTGTAGAAATATTGTAGAATTAAGGAGGGCAACTTTTATGAAACTCAAAAAACTATTTTGTTTATTAACTACGTTTGTTATGGTCGTCAGTGTATTTGCAAGTAATGCATTTTCATACTACTATGATGGAATATATGATGTGTATGTAAATGCACGAAAAGCAAAGGTTGGTAATTTTACTTATATTGTAAAGGATTATGCACAATATGGTTCCGTATACATTTCTAATGTGGCTACTGTTGTTGATATTCCAAATATTCAAAAGGTTGAAGTACCTGAAAAGGTTGCCTATGCCGGAGTAGAGTTTACTGTAACTGATTTAAGTTTGTCAGAAGAACCTGCATCTCCTGTATATAATAACGTGCAAGAAATTGTATTACCAGAAACTATATATAATATATCTCATTTTTATGGGTTTACATCATTAAAGAAAATGAACTTGCCAAAAAACGCTTTGCTAGATAGAGAACATGATATTCAAAATGGTAATTTAGTTTATTCAAATAAAGGTTTTAATGATTCGGTTCATTTTTATTATTTTGAGAATTGTCCAAATTTAAAGCTATCTGTTGACCCAAATAATCCTTACTATAGCTATAAAAATGATTTGCTTTTGTCTAAAGACGGTAAAACCGTATATATGTCATTTAATCAAAGCACAGATCTTATAATTCCTGATGGGGTAGAAGAAATTTTAGACTATGGCGGTATTGGTTTTGGTCATGTTCAATATGTACAGCTTCCAAATACATTAAAGAATTTGAGTGGAACTTGGAAGTCCTTAAAAAACATTAGGCTACCTAACAACTTAATAAGTTTGTCAGGATGTTTTTACGGTAATAAAAGCATTACTAAAATAATTTTACCTAACAGTCTTAAAAAAATCGGAGGATTTACTTTCTATAAATCAAAACTCTCTATGATATCTATTCCTAATAGTGTTACAGAAATAGGTGACAAAGCATTTGCAGGTTCAAGCATAATGTCTGTGAAATTTGGTAAGAATCTAACCACTATCGGACAAGGTGCATTTAGCAACTGTAAAAAGCTTAGTAAACGTATAACTATTAAGAGTGTTAGTAAAATTGAAAAAAATGCATTTAGAAATTGCAAATCGCTAAGAGAAGTAAATATTCTTTCAAATAACGTTCAATATATAAGATATTATGCTTTCCAAAATTGTAAACAGCTTAGAAGCATTACTATCAACGGAGTAAATAAAATAGATTCAAGTGCTTTTGATAACTGCAAAAAGCTTTCTAAGATAACGATCAAAAACAAAAAGAAAGCTCCAAAAATATCAACCGGCGGTTTTAAAAATACCAAAAAAGGCATAAAGTTCGTTGTAAAAAACAAGAAGGTTGCTAAACAACTTAAAAAACAGTTGAGTAAGAAAAAGATCAAGAAAAATCTGAAGAATGCTAAGATTTTGGTTGGTAAAAAGACATTATATAAAGTATAAAAGGATAGTATAAAAATCAAACTCCCGATTTCGGCTAAAACGCCGTCGGGAGTTTTCTTATTTCCCCATAAAATGTTTGACAAAGCCCTGCTTTATAGTGTACAATAAAAGGGCAGAAAATACAAAATTTCAAATCGGAGGAAAAATAAATGGCATATGTAATTGGTGTCGACTGCGGTACAAGCGGTACTAAAACCGTTCTGTTTGACGAGAGCGGAAAGGTTATTGCCTCAAAGACGATAGAGTACCCTATGTATCAGCCAAAGAACGGCTATGCTGAACAAGACCCTGCCGACTGGGCAAACGCTATGATCAACACGATCAAGGCTGTTATGTCGCAAAGCGGAGTTTCTAAAGAAGACGTCAAGGGCGTTGGAATTTCAGGACAAATGCACGGTCTTGTTATGCTGGATAAAGACGGCAATGTTTTGAGAAAGTCGATTATTTGGTGCGATCAGAGAACCGCTAAAGAAGTCGCAGAAATGAATAAAAAGCTAGGGGAGAAAAAGCTTATCGAGATTACCGCCAACCCCGCCCTTACCGGCTGGACGGCTGCTAAAATTCTCTGGGTAAAAAACAACGAGCCCGAGATTTATGAAAAATGCGCTCATATTCTCCTGCCTAAAGACTACCTGAGATATGTTCTAACGGGTGAGTTCGCAACTGAGGTTTCAGACGCTTCGGGAATGCAGCTTTTGAATGTTCCGAACAGATGCTGGTCTGACGAGGTTTTATCGGCTTTAGAAATTGATAAGAGCCTTCTAGGAAAGGTTTATGAAAGCTGTGAAGTAACAGGCGAAGTTACGGCTAAAATGGCTGAACTGACAGGACTTAAAGAAGGAACGATAGTTGTCGGCGGGGCAGGCGATAATGCCGCTGCCGCTGTCGGAACAGGAGTTGTCGAGGACGGAAAAGCGTTCACAACAATAGGCACTTCGGGTGTTGTCTTTGCACATACATCAAGCATTTCTATAGACCCAAAGGGACGTGTTCATACCTGCTGTGCGGCTGTTCCGAACTCGTGGCACGTTATGGGCGTTACTCAGGGCGCAGGACTTTCTCTAAAATGGTTTAGAGACAACTTCTGCAATGCTGAGAAAGAAACCGCGTCACTTATGGGCGTTGACGAATACTACCTGATGGACAAAGAGGCTGAAACTGTTCCCGTCGGAGCTAACAGGCTTCTCTACCTGCCTTATCTTATGGGCGAGAGAACTCCTCACCTAGACCCCGACGCAAGAGGCGTGTTCTTCGGTCTTTCAGCCATGCACACTAAAAAGGATATGCTCCGTGCTGTTTTGGAGGGTGTATCATATTCACTTCGTGACTGCGTGGAAGTATTCAGAGAGATGGACATAAACGTATCTGATATGATGGCTTGCGGAGGCGGAGGAACATCTCCGCTGTGGCGTTCAATGCTCGCTGATTTGTATAACTGTCCTGTTAAGACTGTTGCGTCCAAAGAAGGTCCTGCTCTGGGCGTTGCGCTTCTCGCAACCGTTGGCGCAGGAATTTACAGCAGCGTTCCCGAAGCCTGCAATGCAGTAATCAAGACTGATAAAACGCAGGAGCCTATAGCTGAGAACGTACCTGAGTATGAAAAATACTATCAGCTTTACTGTGAGATTTATCCTGCACTAAAGGCAAGCTATAAAAAGCTTGGCGCTCTTTAACTAATTGAATAAAACCTGATTTTTCAGGAAATATATAATTGAAAGGAATTTTATTATGAAACTATTTATTGACACAGCCAATGTTGACGACATAAGAGAGGCAAACGATCTCGGCGTTATCTGCGGAGTTACAACAAATCCGTCTTTAATTGCTAAAGAGGGCAGAGTTTTTCAGGACGTTGTAAAAGAAATAACTGAAATCGTAGACGGACCTATCTCGGCTGAGGTTATCTCACTTGAAGCTGACAAAATGGTCGAAGAGGCTAAACCTCTTGCCGCTATGCACAAAAACATTGTAATCAAAATCCCAATGTGTGCAGAAGGTCTAAAGGCTACCAAACAGCTTACAGCTCTTGGAATAAAGACAAACGTAACGCTTATCTTTTCAGCTGCACAGGCACTGTTAGCAGCAAAAGCCGGAGCTACCTATGTTTCGCCATTCTTAGGCAGGCTTGACGATATCGGTATGGAAGGTTTGAACCTCATCGAAGAAATCGTAGACATATTCGACGCGCAGGCTATAGAAACAGAAATCATTGCAGCCTCTATAAGAAACCCAATTCACGTTACTGCTGCAGCAAGACTTGGCTGCGACATTGCAACAATCCCAATGAGTGTTATCAAGCAGATGATACATCATCCTCTTACAGACAGCGGAATTGAAAGATTCTTAAAGGACTGGGAAGGCGTTGAAACCAAATAGATTTTACAAGAAAAAACTAATAAAACAGAGTCTGCTTACCAGACTCTGTTTTTTTAATATAATAAACAAACGCTCAGAACTATGCTATACTATAAAAAAACCGCTCAAGCATCTCTGCCCGAGCGGTTTTATCATTCAAAAACGTAAATCTTATTTTACCTTTTTCTTTGCAACACTAGACCACTTACCAACATACTTCCTGCTATTTACAATCTTATAAGCTCTTACCTTTACAAAATACTTTTTCTTTGATTTGAGACTCTTGATTGTAACCTTGTTCTTCTTAACCGTAGCAGTCTTCTTGTTCTTGGTAAATTTATTATTTGTAGCAGATACAACCTCATAACCTGTTGCCCCGCTTACCTTTTTCCAAGATACATTTAATTTCTTTTTCTTTGCTGTAAGCTTTACATTTTTAACCTTTGCAGGCTTAGCTACAGTCGTAACAACAGGTGTTGTTACCTTAGGTGCTGCTGTTGTAGGCGTATTATTGTTTGCGCCTGGACCTTGCGGATTATTTGAACCCGATGGATTGTTCGAACCTGATGGATTGTTTGAACCGGATGGATTGTTCGAACCGGATGGGTTGTTTGAACCTGATGGATCCGATTGCGATGGATTTGACTGACTAGACCCTAATTTTGTATTTGACAAAGTGAATTTAATTGATAATGATTGGATAACATCAGTATCATAAAAGTCAATAACATAGTCATAATTCTTCCACCAATGATTCCATATCTGAACATTTAAGTCTGGCTTTTCAGGAATAATGTTACCTTTTTGATTCTCTTCAAACGGATGTGCCGGAGTAGTCCAATGCTTAGGCACTTTATATATCTCTTCATTTACTATGATCTCATCAATTACTATTCTTGCATCTTCTTGGGAAATAATATCAGCTGCATTTTTAGAATATAGAATAACTGCAGTGCCGTCACCGCTTCTATTGAGTCCTTCAGCAGAAATTGTATACTGACCGTCTTTCGTTACATCAACATAGGCATCCTTTGCAAGCGTTAGGAAAAGGTTGTCTGCCAACCAAATTCTCATACCGCCCTCCGGAATAGGCTCTGTTGGTTCAGCTTCAGGCGGCTGAGGCAACTTAGCCGGGTCAGGCTCCTTATTATAAAGACCTATAAGTTCAACATTCTCTTTAGTGTTGCACAGTTGATTATTATACTGAGCATCACCTGTTTCAGCATCTACAAACTGAACTCCTAAAAACATTATCTTATTTGAATTGATTTCAGTACCCGTACCGGTCCATTTTACTACATATGTTCCTCTTTCCTTATCAATTAATGTTGCTGGATTATTAGTACCTGGCTTTTTAAAATCGCTCTCCCAACCGTAACCATTACTGTAAGTCATAAAAGCCTTTAAAGGATGATCAACATTAACATTAACAATAGTAAATGCAATATAGAGCTCCTTTGCATGAACTAAATCCTCAACAGTTGGCATACTATCTGGATCATACACCTGACAAAGCTTTAACTGAGTAGTATTATCCTGTTGCTCTTTGGTTAGCCATCCGCCCTTTGGCGGCGAAATAAGCCCGTTTTCATCAGCGGCTGATGCTGATGTGAATGATGCAATAGCAACAGATGATATTGCCATGAGTGCTGCTGTTACACCACATAGAAGTCTTTTTAACTTCATTTTTAATTCCTCCTTAAATAAACCTATAATATACCGTTTATCGATACACCTACATTTTAACATTTATTCTTTAAAATATCAATAGATTTTCTATTTTCGACTTAATTTTTGTATATTTAATCAAAAGATATATCTTTTTTTTGTGCAATTTTAATTTATAAAATGGTTCAATTTTACATATCTTTATTAAAATAGATTATATTACATAATATTTACAATAAAAAATCATTATTAATATGGTAAAAATACAATAAAAAACACGCTATGATTAAACACAGCGTGAATTAAATAAAAAATATTACTGGAGCGGGCAACGAGGCTCGAACTCGCTACCTCCACCTTGGCAAGGTGGCGCTCTACCAGATGAGCTATGCCCGCATAATGGCGACCTGGATGGGAGTCGAACCCACGACCTCTAGCGTGACAGGCTAGCGTTCTAACCAACTGAACTACCAGGCCACAAGCCCTCACTCTTGCAAGGACTAAAGGTAATAGTGAATAAAATTCACTTTGTTGAATAGACCGCCGCACCACACCCTGTTCAGTAGTTTATACCACAACAGAGTGCTTGCAACGTCATTTCGCTGGTGGGAACAACAGGGCTCGAACCTGTGACCCTCTGCTTGTAAGGCAGATGCTCTCCCAGCTGAGCTATGCTCCCAAACAATCGCATTCTAACGTACGACTTATATATTATACATACTTTCAGACAAGTTGTCAAGTATTTTGCGACAGTTTTTTTAATATTTTGAAATGTTAATTTTAAAATAAAAGACCGCCCATAAGGGCAGTCTTGCAATTAATTAAATATACAATTATTTTTCACTGTTTTCTTCGTTTGTATCAGAACTATTGTCAATATCTATATCGTTATCATTCAATGTTTTTTTCTGAAAGTCCTGCGCTGCCTTTTCAGCCTTTGGAAGCTCCAATTCCTTCAATTTTGCGTTTTCCTCTTCAAGGATTTTCATAAGCTCTTCAATAGCACTGTTTGTAGGCTTTGTAAGATCCTCTTTCATTTCAACAAGGTCGTCTTTATTTACACCTTCTTCAATAAGCGGTTCATCCAAAATCTCTGAACCCTTTACATCAGTAATCTTCTCAGCCATGTCCATGCTGTCTTGATGAATATTATGCAGTCGTTCTTTTTCTTTTACAAAATCGTCAAAAGAAGCTTGGGAGTCATCTTCGGTATTTTCAACTGTATCGTGATATACCTCTCTCTTTTTTTCTATTACCGCAAGCTGTTTTTTCTTACTGTGTCTTCCCAATGACAGAAAAATAATCATCAATATTGCTGGTATACCAATAAAAATTGCATATCCGGGAGCAGAATTTGCCAGAACGATTATTTTTCCCATCAATTCAAATTGATAATTTGCAATTCCTACAATTTTATTTCCCTTGACCATAACAGTATCAACAGAATTGTCAAACTTTAATTCATAGTAAAGCTTGTTATTCTCATTTACCAAGTTAACAAAACGCATAGCGGTCGTACCATATGTTGTTCCGTTCTTTCCTGAAACATCATCTGCAATAACGACCTTACCGATATCCTCCTGCGAAGGCTTACCGTTAGTCGCAAAAATCAAAGAGTTTTTCTCAATATTCGGCGACATATAATCATCATGTATCAGATAAAGGCTGTATCCGCCAATGCTCGGAGTAACGTTTTCGTTCTTGAATGCAATATGCACAAACGCTACAAATGCCGCTGCAAGAATCAATATAATTAAAAATATAATTCCCAAAACCTTGCATGGAGAAGTTCTTATCTCTTCATTGCTCATAAAAGCAACATCCTTTCTATTTTTCGCTTTACAAAAAGCTCTGCGAAATAAGTATAACATAACTTGTTTTATTTTTCAACGTATTTTTGAAAATCAGTATAAAAGTTCTGTTTCAAATTAAAATAAAATTAAAATTTCAGCTATTGACTTTAATTTTCCGTATGATATAATTACTAATGTCTTTATAGTTTCTAAACTGAATATGCTTGTGTAGCACAGTTGGTAGTGCAGCTCATTCGTAATGAGCAGGTCGCAGGTTCGAATCCCGTCACAAGCTCCAGCGGAGAGCCTCCGCAGGCTCTGCCGCCTTTTTTATTTCTGATTGATGTTATAGTTTCTGCAACGGCGGATTAATTTTTTATTCAAAATACAATATTCAGAAAATTCACATTTTAAATTTTAAACAGGTTCAGCATCACACTGCCCGCCTTTGGCAAGTTTGCCAAAGGCGGTTTTTTGTATAACGGCGGATTATTCAAAACTGCGTATAGATGGCTCTTGCTGAGCCTCCGCAGGGCTCTGCCGCCTTTTTTATTTCTGATTGATATTATAGTTCCTGCAACGGCGGATCAATTTTTTATTCAAAACACAATATTCAGAAACTTCACGTTTTTAAGTTTTAAACAGGTTCAGCGTCACGCTGCCCGCCTTTGGCAAGTTTGCCAAAGGCGGTTTTTGTTTTTATAACTATCATAATATTTAAAAAGCTGCCGTAAAATTATACAGCAGCTTATTTTTTTTGCGTAAAATTATTAATCATCAACAATGCTTTTCGTAGGTGCGTTATCTCTTTTTTCGATTTCTCTGCGCTTTTTCTTTATCAGTCTAATTACAGCTATGACCAACAAGATAAATGAGCATAATAAAAACAGAAGTATCGGATAAAACCAAATCATATACTTATATTGAGGATTTATATTTCCGCTTTCAGTAACCTTTCCTGTTGCGTAATCTACAAAGTACTTTTTTGTTATAAGAAAGTATACCAATACAGATATGAAAGATAAAACAAAGCTTGAAATATAAAAACGTTTGAATGAAAGAATTAAGGCAACAAGCATTGCAATAAGGCAAATAAGAATAATTATTCCGACATATGTACTAATATCAATAGTTTTTTTGAAAATGCTTATCACAGTTATACCGCCATAGAAAAAACCCGAATATAAAAACGGCAAAACCATTATAAATTTTACAAGCTTGACCCAAAACGATTCCTTACGTATAAATTTTTTCATAGCCTTAGACGGAGCGTTTTTTCGAGCCTCTTCTTTTTTTCTGAAAATTTCGTCGTTTTTCATTCTTTCCTCTTTTATTTTTTTTAGCCTCGCAGATTTCGACATAGCTGTGTTTTCCCCTTTGAAAATATTTTCCCTTTATTTATACATTAAGTATAACACAATTTACCTTAAAAACTCAACCCCTGATTCAATATAAACCAATGTATAAGCCAAAGCAAATACTTCTTTTATAACCATAGAATTATACAGGGCAATCTGCAAAATATAATATAGGTGCGCATCAAATTATAATTTTAGCGTTGATATTTTTAAAAGATTATTTCTTTTATGATTCCACGCTTAAATTAAAAAATACAGAAAGGATAATTGTTTATGAAAAAGACAGTAAAATCTTTAGCCTTTATTTTGCTGACTTCATTTCTATTAATGACATCAATTACCTTTTTCTCACTTAACGGCGCTAAAATACCGGCATTTATATCAGCAATAAACGATTTCAATCAGTTCGGCAATCTTCAAACTCAGACAAACAAAGCCGTTGCAGCAAACGGAGTTGTTAAAAAGGTCGTACCTTGCGGACAGCCGTTCGGAATCAAAATGCTCACCGAAGGAATTATTGTTGTAAGGCTTTCTGATATTAACGGTGAAAAAAACTCCTGCCCTGCAAGAAATGCAGGAATTCACGTCGGTGATATTATTATTTCCGTCGGCGGTGAAAAAATAACTTCAAATGAAGATTTATCAAAGGCAATTTCTTCAAGCAACGGGGAAACCGTTGAAGTTGTTTTAAAACGAAATGAATCAGATGACAACAGTTCACTGGGCGAAGAAATATCACTAAAGCTTACACCGGAATATTGTGAAAGCGAAAAGAGTTACAAAACCGGAATGTGGGTAAGAGATTCGTCTGCGGGTATAGGAACAATAACATTCTATGATCCCTCAACTGGTGCTTTCGGAGGACTGGGACACCCTATTTGCGATACAGATACAGGTAATCTTATGCCGTTATCCAGCGGCGAAATATGTAGCGTATCCATTACCGGATATAAAAAGGGTATGAACGGAGTACCGGGAGAGCTTAAAGGAAGATTTCTAAGCGGAGATGAAGTAGGCGTAGTCGAGCAGAATACAAAAAGCGGTGTTTTCGGTTCGCTTAACGAATCGCCAAGCGACAGCGAAGAAGTCGAGATAGCAGACTACGATGAAATTAAAACAGGAAAAGCTGAAATACTGACAACAATCAGCGGCTCAGAGCCTGCTAAATACTCTATTAATATTGAACAGGTAAACAACGACGATCCCGACTTGAAAAATCTTGTTATAAGAGTCACAGATAAAGACCTGCTTGAAGAAACCGGCGGAATACTTCAAGGAATGAGCGGAAGTCCTATAATTCAAAACGGAAAACTGGTAGGAGCAGTTACTCACGTTTTTGTGAACAACTCATCAATGGGATATGGAATTTTAGCCCAGACGATGATTTCACAATCTAAGACAAATTCAGACAGCAATAATTGTCTTAAATTAGCCGCATAGCTCAAGCCTTCTGAGATTATTTTATATTCAAAATAATATTCTCGAAAAATAAAACGTTTTGTAATATTCTTGAATATTTATACAAATTGTAATAAAAAAGAAGCATTTATGTCCTTAAAACTGTGAATTTGGCGATAAAAACATGTATTTTTTTTTGTTTTCCTATTGATATTAATCTTGCTTTGTGCTAATATATGGAACAAGGAGTTATGCTTAAAAAATAAATTTTTTTAGGTTATTTAAAATATTTTAAATAGTTTCCTCAGTATCCCAAATAATTATTGGATCAAACAATTATCACATCAATTATCACATCAAAATAAATAAAACAAAAGGAGCCTGAATTTTATGAGGAGCAAAATTAAAGTATTGTTAGGCGATGACAGTAAAGATTTTGGAGTAAACTTTGCAAGTCTTCTTAGGAACAAGGGTTTTTACGTTATCGCACGTCCAAAAGATGGGTTAATATTATTTGATGCCATTAAAAACGAAACTCCAGATGTTGTTATAATGGATATCATTATGCCTAATCTAAACGGTGCAGACCTTGTTGAAAAGCTTAACCATACGCCATACAAAAAACCTCATTTCGTTGTTTGTACCTCTTATGCTGATTCTTATTTAGAAAAAGCGGCATTTGAA
The DNA here is from genome assembly GCA_947589215.1 of uncultured Clostridia bacterium. Taxonomy (GTDB): domain Bacteria; phylum Bacillota; class Clostridia; order Oscillospirales; family Ruminococcaceae; genus UMGS1601. The sequence continues at coordinate 51,962 of CANQCL010000008.1, read as the reverse complement.
CAGGGCGTAGAATGTTACTTGAGAAAGCCTATTGATGTTAATTATCTAGCAAAGCGCATCAATGAAATTATGGGTGTTAAAGACGAACCTGTTGCAGAAGACATTAAGGTTACAAAATCTTATGACGACGTTTCACTTGAGATTGCGGTAACTGAAATCATTCATCAGGTTGGCGTTCCTGCTCACATTAAGGGTTATCATTATTTGAGAGATGCAATAATGCTGTCGGTTAAGAACAGAGAAATGCTCAAATGTGTAACAAAGGTTTTATACCCTACCGTTGCAAAAGACTTTAACACAACCGCATCAAGAGTAGAACGTGCTATACGTCACGCTATCGAAATTGCTTGGGACAGAGGGGATATCGAAACTCTAAACTCGTTTTTCAGATATACGGTCAATGTTGAAAAGGGCAAGCCTACAAACAGTGAATTTATCGCGCTGATAACCGATAAAATAGCATTAAAGCTGAAAGCGCAAAACAGAAATTCTTCAAATTCGTTTACAAAATCTCCTCTTGCATAAAGGGGTAAACTGTGCAATTTTAAATCATATGTCAAAAATCCACTATTATAAAGATGGTGGATTTTTGTTTTAACTGCCCATTTATAAAAGAATTCAAGGCTTAAATTAGTGCATTTAGCATATTTTTTGCAGGATTTATTTTATTGACTTGCATTTTTTGACCTTTTGTAATAAAATAAAAGAGATATATATTTAAGATATTTCAGGAGGTCTTATAATGCAGCTTAAAGAGATGTCAAAAGAGGAGCTTGAAGCTTTTCTTTCGGAAAATAAAGCAAAGCTTGAAAATTTCAAAGAAAAAAATTTATCATTAAATATGGCTAGAGGAAAACCAAGCACGCAGCAGCTTGATTTAGCAGTGAAGATGCTTGCATCCGTAAACAGCTTTGACGCTGACTATTCTGCGTCTGACGGAACGGATTGCAGAAACTACGGCGGTCTTGAGGGTATATGCGACGCTAAAGAGCTTTTTGCGCCAATGCTCGGAGTTTCGACCGACGAAATAATTATCGGCGGCAATTCAAGTCTTAATCTTATGTATGACACGATTGCAAAAGGCATTATTTTCGGCGTAAACGGCGTTGACAAGCCTTGGAAAGACTATGAAAAAATAAAGTGGATATGTTTGGTACCCGGTTACGACAGACACTTTGCTATCTGCGAGAGCTTTGGAATTGAAATGATCAATGTTCCGCTTGGCAAAGACGGTCCTGATATGGATATGATAGAAAGTCTTGTTGCAAACGACGATACAATAAAAGGTATATGGTGTGTACCTATGTACTCAAACCCAACAGGAATTACATATTCTGATGAGGTTGTTAGAAGATTTGCCAATTTAAAACCAAAAGCAAATGATTTCAGAATATTTTGGGACAACGCATATTGTATTCACCATCTAACCGATACTCCCGACAAACTGCTTAACATTCTCGACGAGTGCAAAAAGGCAGGAACTGAAGATATGGTTTACATTTTTGCATCGACGTCTAAAATTTCATTTGCAGGCGGAGGAATCGCGGTTCTGGGTGCAAGCAAAAAAAATGTAGACTATCTGCTTTCTCTTATGACAATACAGACTATAGGCTTTGATAAAATCAACCAGCTTCGCCACGTTAAATTTTTCGGAAGCTACGAGGGTCTAAAAGAGCATATGAAAAAACACGCTGAGATAATTAAACCTAAATTCGACGTTTGTTTAGAAGCTCTTGACAAAGAGATCGCCCCTTTGGGAATAGGCGAATGGCACAAGCCTCACGGCGGATATTTTATCAGTTTTAACTCAATGGATAATTGTGCAAAAAAAATCGTTTCACTTTGTAAAGAAGCCGGAGTAGTTCTAACAAGTGCAGGAGCAACTTTCCCTTACGGCAAAGACCCGAATGATTCTAACATTAGAATCGCTCCGACGTTTCCAACTGTTGACGAGCTGAGACAGGCAATTGAAATTTTTTGCATTGCTGTTAAAATTGCATCTGCTGAAAAGCTTTTATCTGAAAAATAAGAAGATTACACACTAAATAAGCCTGACGGAACATACAAGTTCGTCAGGCTTATTATAATTTCTCCTAAACAAGTTTATAATATATATTAGAACGCAAATAATAGGTAATAATTTACTTATTGGCTGCTAAAATATATGCTAATATTGTGCAATATTACCAATTTTTTAATTTATTATATTTCATATTTACCAATTTTAATTTTTTTGCAAATTTTCCGTTGCAATTATCTAAAATTATGTTAAAATGAATAAAGCAGGTCTACAAATAAAAAGATTAAGGGGGAATTATATTGAACATTGCAATAATCGCTCACGACAAAAAGAAGGAACTTATGGTACAGTTCTGCATTGCATACTGCGGAATTCTAAGCAGACACAACCTCTGCGCTACCGGTACAACAGGAAAACTGGTATCGGAAGCAACAGGGCTTAACATACAAAAATATCTTAGCGGTTCTCAAGGAGGCGACGAGCAGATCTCTGCAAGGATATCATGCAATGAAATTGACTTGCTGTTATATTTCAGAGATCCAATTACCCCACAGCCAAATGAAGCTAATCTTCTCAGACTTTGCGATGTTCACAACATTCCTGTTGCTACAAATATTGCAACGGCAGAAGCACTGATACATTCGCTTGAGCATGGCGACTTGGATTGGCGAAACATTGTTAATCCAAAAAGAATTTAACAAAAAATTAACACAACGCTTTTTGTATATATGTTAAAATCAATTAAAAAGTAAAAGCTATGATTAGAAAAGTAGTAAGATATTTCAACTCAGAGAGGGTGAGTTGGCTGAAAACACCTTTGAAAACTCTTATGAAAGACACCTATGAGCTTCCGTTTGACCAAAAGAACGGACGTTGCCTGCGTTAAAGGTTAGAGTGGTTCAGAATTTTTCTGAGCAATTAGGGTGGTATCACGATTATTACGGTCGTCCCTTTGGGACGGCCTTTATTTTTTAGGAGGAGAAATTATGGCAAAGTCAACTGTACAGCGACCAAGAGGAACTCAGGACGTTACGCCGAGCGAATCTTATAAATGGCAAACTGTAGAAATGGTGTGCAGAGATACTGCCGAGCAATTCGGCTTTAAAGAAATAAGAACGCCTACATTCGAGGATACAGGACTTTTTGTGCGTTCAGTCGGAGACACGACCGATGTTGTTCAAAAAGAGATGTATACAGTTTCAGCAAAGGGGGATTCTGAATTCACCCTCAAACCTGAGGGCACTGCCGGCGTAATTAGAGCGATGCTGGAAAACGGAATACTTAACGACGGAGTTCCGCAAAAGCTGTTTTATATAACCCCGTGCTTTCGTCACGAAAAACCGCAGGCAGGCAGGCTGAGAGAGTTTCACCAGTTCGGCTGTGAAATGGTAGGTCCGTCATCACCGTCAGCCGACGCTGACATCATCGCTCTTGCAAAAAGCGTTATCGACAGGCTTGGCATCAAAGACGTAACACTACACCTAAACTCTATCGGCTGTCCCGAATGCAGAGCAAAATATCATCAGACGCTGAAAGAGTACTTCTCTGCAAAAAAAGAGGAGCTTTGTCATACCTGTCAGGAACGTCTGGATAAAAACCCTATGCGTATCCTAGACTGCAAATCTCCGATCTGCTCAGATATTGCAAAGAATGCGCCTGTTATTTTAGATTATCTTTGTGATGACTGTAATAATCACTTTAAAAAATTACAGGAAATCCTTACTGCTATGGGTATTGAATTTGTCATAGATACAAAAATCGTAAGAGGTCTCGATTACTACACAAAAACGGTATTTGAATTTATCACAAGCTCGATCGGCGCACAGGGCACTATTCTAGGCGGCGGAAGATACGACGGTCTTGTTGAAACTTTGGGCGGTCAGCCGACGCCTGCTCTCGGGTTCGGTTCGGGTATTGAAAGACTGCTGCTCACAATGGAAAGCTCAAACTGTGAGTTTATTGAAAAGAACACCTGCGATCTATATATAGCATCAATGGGTGAGAAAGCTCAAAACCACGCCGCTTCTCTTGCGATGGCTCTGCGTGACGAGGGAATTTTCACTGAATACGACCTTATGGGCAGAGGTTTAAAAGCGCAGATGAAGTATGCAAACAAAATCAACGCTAAGTTTACGCTTGTTTTGGGCGACAACGAGCTTGAAACTAAGCAGGCAAAGCTAAAGCAAATGGATACTGGCGAGGAGTTTGACATTTCACTTGATGAAAAATTCTGCGATAATTTTTCACAAGAGCTTACGAATTATATGTTTAAAGACATTTTAGAAGATACCGAGCTTTAATTCAAACAGATTTTTGAAAGAAAGGCAGACAAATTTATGTTTATTATAACCTCAAAAAAATATGAATTTGAGTGTATGTGTTCAAATGAAGAGTTTAAAAAGAAGTTTGACCATGACATAAAAAACTACACATACCGTCAGCTTAGAAAGGATTTTCACCTAACCGATCTTTACTACGGAAAAAGAAACGATAACACAATTGAAATTCATTTTCACAGATTCGGAAAACGTGACCTCGACAACCCAATGTTTGTTGGGTCTATCGGCAAAGGTGAGAACAAAAACAGCACAAAGGTCGAGGGGAAATTTAAAAGAAAAACATCAAATCTTATTGTATCATTGTGCATAATTATCTTCTGGCTTTTTATTACTGTTATAGGCTTCACTCAAAATCTGACTGCGGGGATTATACTAACAGCAATCACCTGCTTAGCGGTTTATATCTTCTTTTGGGATAACAACACACCTCAGCAAATCAAAGAGTATTTTGAAAGGTATGATACGCCTTACGAGCGTCAGGAGGAAAATACAGACGCCTGAAACAAAAACACTAAGTAAAAATAAAAGGAGAACAAATAAAAATGAAAACAGACACTATGAACGGACTTAAAAGAACACACTACTGCGGTGAAGTTCCAAACACAGAATGTGAAGTTGTTGTATGCGGTTTTGTTCAAAAGATAAGAGACTTGGGAAATCTTATTTTTATTGATTTAAGAGACAGAACGGGAATAGTTCAGCTTTCCTTTAACGACGAAACCGATAGAAATATATTTGAAAAAGCGTCCAACTGTCACGCTGAGTATGTTCTTATGGCAAAAGGGAATGTCAAAAAGCGTGAAAGCGTGAACAAAGATATAAAAACAGGCGAGATCGAAATTATTGTAACTGATTTAAGAGTTCTTTCAAAATCTGAAACGCCTCCATTTGAGATTTCAAAAACGGATAAGGTAAACGACGAGTTAAAGCTTAAATACAGATATTTAGATTTGAGAAACGAAAAGCTCCAGAAAAATATTATAATGCGTCACAATATCGCAAAGTGCGCAAGAGAGTATTTCTATGAAAACGGCTTTATCGAGATTGAAACCCCGATGATGATAAAATCGACCCCAGAGGGCGCAAGAGATTACATTATTCCCTCGCGTGTTCATCAGGGCAAGTTTTACGCTCTCCCCCAATCCCCTCAGATTTACAAACAGCTTCTTATGGTTTCAGGCTTTGACAGATATATTCAGCTTACAAGATGCTTCCGTGACGAGGATCTGCGTGCAGACAGACAGCCTGAATTTACTCAAATCGACCTTGAGATGTCCTTTGTCGACGTTGACGATTTGCTGTCAATAGGCGAGGGTTTTGTAAAAAAGCTCTTTAAAGACGTTTTAAATGTAGATATACCGCTTCCACTCCCCAGACTTACCTTTGCAGACGCTATGTCGAGATACGGCTCGGACAAGCCTGATACAAGATTCGGAATGGAAATTCAAGATATATCAGAAACTGTAAAGGATATTGATTTTATCGTATTTAAAAACGCTCTTGAAAACAATGGGAGCGTAAGAGCAATAGTTGCAAAAAATGCGGCTGAGACTTACACAAGAAAAGAAATAGACAAACTGACCGAGCACGCAAAAGGCATAGGCGCAAAGGGTCTTGCATATATCCGCTGGATAGACGACGAGCCCTCCTGCTCCTTTAAGAAGTTCTTAAAAGATGGCGAGCTTGAAAAAATCTTATCAAAGCTTGGCGCTGAAAAAGGAGATGTAATACTTATTGTTGCAGATAAAAATAAGGTCGTTCTGCCGACTTTAGGCGCACTTCGTTTGCTTGTTGCAAAGAAGCTTGATATTATACCAAACGGATACAACTTCCTATGGATCACGGAAATGCCGTTCTTTGAGCAGGACGAGGAAACAGGCGAGTGGATAGCAATGCACCACCCCTTTACAATGCCTATGGAGGAATGTATTCCTCTGCTTGATACCGAGCCTGAAAATGTGCGTGCAAAAGCATTTGATTTGGTTTTGAACGGCACAGAGCTTTCTTCTGGCTCTATGAGAATTACTGATTTTGAATTACAGCAGAAGATGTTTGAGGCTCTCGGTATGACAGATGAAGAAATAGAAGCTAAATTCGGATTTTTGGTTGACGCATACAGATACGCTTCACCTCCTCACGGGGGAATGGGAATTGGTCTTGACAGGCTGGCTATGATTATGTGCGGAGCAGAGTCTCTGCGTGACGTAGTTGCCTTTCCAAAGGTACAAAACGCAAGCGAGCTTATGAGCGCCTGCCCTGCTGAGGTCGATGAAAAGCAGTTAAATGAGCTTCATATTAAAACAATTACAGATGAGTAATACTTATATAAAAAGGCGTCGCTTTGCGACGCCTTTAGTTATTACATATTAAACTTCCCGCTTTTTATAAAACGCAATCGACAGTTTCCAAGAAAGAGCGTACAATGCAATTACGGCTAAACATACAATTGTGATAATACCGCTAAACGATATGATTTTAATATAGCCGTCAACCAGATATGCAGAAAAAACACCAACGCCTGCAAAATAAACAAAAATCACAACAATATACGCAATTCGTCCCTTTATCGCACCCAACTTAAACATAAACGGAAGCGTTATTGAAGGCATCAAAAAGGATATTACCAACAGAGTTGTCATAAGAATTAAAAAATTATTTAGCACAAATATTCCGTCAATGTTCATTTTGACTGCCTGAATAACACCGGATATAATAAACACTAAAATCTGAGCAAGCATACCTATAATGTATTTTACAGAGACAATCTGCGACTTTTTATAGGGCAAAGCGTCACTATATTCGTTCCATTGGCTCAGTTCATCATAGGAAAGTAAAGTTACAGGAATTATACCCGAAATCAAACAGGGATAGAAAATAAAAAATATATTAGTTGTTGCAAGTGAACCTGCAAGAATAAATGCAACGAACAATAACTGCAATTTGCAATACTTTTTTATCATATATAAATCTTTTAAGAGCAATCCCTTCATCTTATTCTGCCTCCTTTACCATAAATATAAACAGTTCTTCAATACTTATCGGACTGATTTTCATATCATTCGGAATATTATCACGCAATACTATTGCCTCAACTCCGTAAGGAGTTTCTTTTTTATGCTTGACTGCTTTTGGAGCAAGCTCACTCAACTGTTCTGCGGTACAGTGGATTATTCCGTATTCACCGAGCAGACAGTCCTTTTCCTCACACAGAAGCAATTTACCCTTGTGAAGAAACGCCACATAATCGCATAGCTTTTCAAGGTCGCTGACAATATGAGAGGAAATGAGAATAGAATGATTTTCGTCTCTTGTAAAATCGCTTAACATCTCAACCACTTCGTCTCTCACAACAGGGTCAAGACCGCTTGTTGCCTCGTCAAGCAGTAACAGCTTGCTGTCGTGAGACATTGCTATCGCTATGCCTAGTTTCATTTTCATACCCCGAGAGAATTCCTTAAACGGCTTATCAGCAGGAATAGACAATTTTTTTAGATAGTTTGCATATTCTTCTTCGTTCCAATTACGAAAAGTATACCGCATAATTTTCCCGACTTGCTTTGCATTCAAACATTCAGGTATCCCAACCTCGTCCATAACTACTCCTATATCCTCTTTTGTGAGATAAATATTATCCTCATTATCTTTGCCGAGAATTTTTATAGTTCCGCTGTCTTTGTGAAGCATATCTAAAATCAGTTTGATTGTGGTACTTTTTCCTGCGCCGTTTTCTCCAATCAAGCCCATAATACACCCACTCGGCAGTGTAAGATTCAAATTATCCAGCTTAAAGCCGGAAAAAGATTTGGTTAGTTTTTTTATTTCAAGTGCGTTCATTATAAATCCTCCAGATTAAATTTAATCATTTCAATAATATCCTCTTTGCTCAAATTGCACGAAGCAGATAGCTTTATTATTTGCTCAATATGCTCCTCAATCTTTTTAAGATTTTCCTCTCTGAGCAGTTCAACATTCTTAGGCGCAACGAAACAGCCCTTTGCTTGAATGGTATAAATAAAGCCTTCCTTTTCAAGCTCATCGTATGCCCGTTTTGTAGTAATAAAGCTGATTCTCAAATCCTTTGCCAGACCCCGAATTGACGGAAGCATTTCGTTTTCCTTTAAATCTCCGCTTATTATCTGACTTTTAATCTGAGAATATATCTGGTCATAAATCGGAGCGCCGCTTTTATTGTCGATAAATATGTTCACACCATCACCTCTTTTTCAACTGTATATATGTATTATATACAGTTAATACAGTTTTGTCAATAGTCTAAAAATATTTTTGCAACAAAAAAGACTGACATTTTACTGTCAGCCTTTTAATTTTAAACAATTTTGTTTACGTAATATTACCTTGTACAAAGTTTGACCTGCCGTTGCACATGGTTAAACATTTTGCAAGCTTTCCAAAGGCAGCACTGCGTGCAGGGGGTCACCCCCTGCCGGCTCGCCGGTGCAACGTCACCGTTGCTTAGTACATTCCGCCCATTCCGCCGTCAGGCATTGGTGCGGCAGGAGTTTCCTCCTTGATGTCTGTAACAAGGCTCTCAGTTGTAAGAACCATTGATGCTACTGATGAAGCGTTCTGCAAAGCCGAACGTGTAACCTTTGTAGGGTCAACAATACCTGCTGAAATCATATCAACGTATTCTTCATCATAAGCGTTAAATCCGTAGCCCGATTTACCAGAACTGATTATCTTATCAATTATTACCGAGCCTTCAAGTCCTGCGTTTGCGGCAATTTGACGTACAGGTGATTCAAGCGCCTTTAATACGATTTGTGCGCCTGTCTTTTCGTCACCGTCAAGAGTTTCAATCAGCTTCGATACAGCAGGCATAGCGTTGATAAGTGCCGTTCCGCCTCCTGCAACGATACCCTCCTCAACTGCCGCCTTAGTAGCAGCAAGAGCATCCTCTATTCTAAGCTTCTTTTCTTTCATTTCAATTTCAGTAGCAGCGCCGACCTTGATTACAGCAACACCGCCCGAAAGCTTTGCAAGTCTTTCTTCAAGCTTTTCTCTGTCAAAGTCTGAGGTTGTGTTTTCAATCTGTGATTTGATTTGACCAATCCTATCCTTGATTGCACCTGCGTCACCTGCACCGTCAACAATGATAGTGTTTTCCTTTTGAACAACTACCTGCTTAGCACGTCCAAGCTGTTCTATTGTAGTGTTTGCAAGATCTAAACCAATCTCCTCTGAAATTACCTGTCCGCCTGTGAGGATTGCAATATCTTGAAGCATTTCTTTTCTTCTGTCGCCAAAGCCCGGAGCCTTAACTCCTACGCACTGGAATGTTCCTCTCAGCTTGTTGAGAATAAGTGTTGAAAGTGCCTCGCCCTCGATATCCTCAGCAATTATAACCAGCTTTTTACCAGCCTTTACAATCTGCTCAAGAAGCGGAAGTATTTCTTGAATGTTTGTTATCTTCTTATCTGTAATTAAAATGTAAGCGTCGTCCATAACAGCTTCCATCTTCTCTGTGTCAGTTACCATATAAGGAGTGATGTAACCTCTGTCAAACTGCATACCCTCTACAACCTCGCTGTAAGTCTCGGCAGTTTTGCTCTCCTCAATTGTGATAACTCCGTCGCTTGTGACTTTCTCCATAGCTTCTGCTATAAGTTTTCCTACGTTTTCATCAGCAGATGAAACTGTTGCAACTCTTGCAATATCGTCTGAACCGTTTATCTGCTTTGAATTCTTAGCGATCTCCTCAACAGCAGTATCAACAGCCTTTGCCATACCTTTCTTGACTATCATAGGATTAGCGCCTGCGGCAATGTTCTTCATACCCTCACATACCAATGCCTGTGCAAGAAGCGTAGCTGTAGTTGTTCCGTCTCCTGCGGCGTCGTTTGTTTTTGTAGCGACCTCTTTAACAAGCTGCGCTCCCATATTCTCAAATGGGTCGTCAAGCTCGATTTCCTTAGCAATAGTCACACCGTCGTTTGTGATAAGCGGAGCGCCGAACTTCTTGTCAAGCACTACATTTCTTCCCTTTGGTCCAAGTGTTATTTTTACTGTGTCAGCAAGCTGATCAATACCTGTCTGAAGTGACTTTCTAGCGTCCTCGCCGTATATAATTTGTTTAGCCATTATAATCTCTCCTTTAAATTTGTTATATGTTTACCTTTTGCCTAAATAAATTGCGGTTATTCAACAATACCCAGAATGTCGTCCATCTTTAAAATGGTGTATTCCTCATCGTCGATTTTAACCTCTGTTCCTGAATACTTGCTGGTCAAAACCTTGTCCCCGATTTTAACCTCCATCTTAACGTCTTCCTTTCCCGGACCTACCGCAACAACCTCTGCAACCTGCGGCTTTTCCTTTGACGCCGCCGAAAGAATGATTCCTCCTTTGGTTGTCTCTTCTGCTTCAAGCATCTTGATAACAACTCTGTCCTGTAATGGTTTAATGTTCATAACAAGTCCTCCTTATTATATGTTGATTTAATTTGACTTAGTTTTAGCACTCTCGCTTTCTGAGTGCTAAATATATTTTACCATTAATTTTATAATAATCAAGAGTATTCCGTCAACTTTTTAAATTTTTGTTATATCTACCAAAATTATTTAATTATTTTGTAAATATTAGTGTTGTTTATACAAGTAAATTTCCGGCTACTCTTTTCTTCAATAATCCAAAATATACGGGTTCTTTCTGTATATATTGCTGTATCTTTGTGAATAAATATGTAATAAAATCTTTCAATATTATAAAGTTTACATTGTGTACATAATTTGTACAATTAATGTACACTTTCAATAGTTGTGAATTTGTTATAATAATTATGTTAAAATTTATTGTTTGTTTTTGTTTTGTTTATTTTTTAGTGCATTTATTATTAAAAATCTCAAATCAAAAACTTATTGGTTTTTACAAAAACATTGGCTATTAAACAAAATGTTTAGTCAATAATTCAAATAAAGCTTATAAATATGAAAGGAGGAAATGCTTCTAACGGAGCATGAATATTAATATGTCACTTGGAAAGGTATTAGTAGTTGACGACGACAAGAACATTTGCGAATTACTTAGACTTTATCTCGAAAAAGAAGGCTATAACGCAATTATTTCTCACGACGGCGAGGAGGCTGTTGTTAAATTTAATGCGCTTAAGCCTGATATTATACTTCTTGATATAATGCTTCCGGGTCTTGACGGATGGCAGGTTTGCCGTGAAATCAGAAAGAAATCGAATGTACCAATTATTATGATAACCGCAAAGGGCGAAACATTTGATAAGGTTTTAGGATTAGAACTCGGTGCTGACGACTATGTAGTTAAGCCGTTTGACACCAAAGAGGTAATTGCTAGAATCAAAGCAGTTTACAGAAGAGCAGGTCAGACAACTACCAAGACGGAAGTCAAGGAGGTTAAATACGACAAGCTTTCAGTAAATATGACGAGATATGAGCTTAAAGTAAACGGTACTATTCTCGACACTCCTCCTAAGGAATTAGAGCTTCTTTTCCACCTTGCTTCTAATCCAAACAGGGTTTACACCCGTGACCAGCTACTTGATGAAGTTTGGGGATTTGAATACTACGGAGATTCGAGAACTATAGACGTTCACGTTAAAAGACTTCGTGAAAAGCTTGAAGGCGTTTCTGATAAGTGGGAACTGAAAACCGTCTGGGGCGTTGGATACAAGTTTGAAGTTGATGAGGGCTAATGAACAAAACATACAGCTTATTTAAAAAATGTATTTTGACAATAACAGCAGTAACGCTCCTAATTGCAGCCGCAGCTTTGGGAATGTTGCTGCTAGTTTTATCAAAGAACATTTTCGATAGTTATGATAAATTAAAAATAATACTTATAGTATTTATTTTTGCTGCTTTAATTATTTTGGCAAACGCTTTTGTACTCTATTTTATGTTCAGAAAGCTAACTAAAACACTTGAACAAATAACTAAGCTTTCAGACAGTATAACAAGCGGCGAATTTAAAGATAAAGTCTCTGCGTCGGGAATTGAGGAATTTCACCAGCTTGAGCTTTCTCTTAACAGTTTAGCCGAAACCGTACAGAAAAGTGACAATGTAAAAAATCAATTTGTGTCAAATGTTTGCCATGAACTAAGAACCCCTCTTACATCAGTGAGCGGTTTTATCGACGGAATAATTGACGGCACAATACCGTCTGATAAAGAATCTCAGTATCTAAGGCTTATCTCAAACGAGGTAAAAAGACTTACAAGGCTTACAAATCTTCTGCTTAATCTTGAACAGCTTGAAACAGGCACAATAAAGCCAGTTATGCAGAATACAGACGTTATAAGTATTATTGTAGATATACTTAACACCTTTGAAAAAAGTATAAACAAAAAGAACATTGAAATACTTGGTCTGGACGCAGGAAAAAGAACGGTTTTTGCCGACAAGGATATGCTTTATCAGATTATGTATAATCTGATTGAAAACGCTGTAAAGTTTACACCCGAAAACGGGTATATAGAGTTTGCATTCAACGATGATAAAAAATACAGCAAAATTTCAGTAAAAAACAATGGCGAAGGTCTTACCGAAAGCGAGCGTAAAAAGGTGTTTAACCGCTTTTATAAAACCGATTCGTCCCGTGCAAAGGACGCTATAGGCGCAGGTCTTGGACTAAACATAGTGAAGTCTATTATTTCAATTCACAAGGGAACTATCGACGTTGACAGCATTGAGGGAGAATATACACAGTTTTCGTTTTCAATACCCAAATCGAGTATTTAAGTTATAGTTTTAGATTTTTACAGACACACGCTGAACCAACTCTACAACTTGGTTCTAGGCACTAATACTAGCCTGCCGTTTTTCAAAGTAAATACATTTTGCAAACTTCCCAAAGGCAGAATGCGTGCAGGGGTCACCCCTGCCGGCTCGCCGGTTTTTGAATGTGTTTATGAGCAAAAACAATATGTACTTGTCAATAGTTTGTTTGTACAATAAAAAAAAATTTTTATGTGCAAAATGCACTATTTTTTTCAAAGGAAATTTGAACAATCTATTAACAAAACTGTCCGTTTAAGCACTGTTTAGTTGAAAACCCTGTTGAAAGTGTTAGAAACTCCCTATTTTAGGCTATGTTTTAAACAACAGCTTTTAAAGTTTTCAACAAATGTACGAAAAACGACACTTTTATAAAATCTTAAAATTTTACACGGAAAAAGGCGAAAAATATTTATCAAATTACAAATAAAAAACCTGATAGTTTGATTTGTTTTAAACATCAACTATCAGGTCGTTTTTTATTTTGACAGTCTTATAATTCCCAGCTTGCAGGCATCAGCGCACGCTCCGCAGTTTAAACATTTATCATAATCAATGCTGGCGAAATTATTATCAACCTTCATTGCTCCCGACGGGCACGCCTTTTCACACAGCTTGCAGCCGACGCAGCCGTTTTTACACAATTTTTTAGTAACCTTTGCATGAGCCTCGCTTTTGCAGACAACATCTGTACGCTGGTTTTTGCGCCTTATAGAAATAAGATTTTTCGGGCAAACCTTTGCACAAAGACCGCAGCCCTTGCAAAGCTCCTCATTGATGACGGCAACGCCGTTGCAGATAGAAATAGCGCCTTCAGAGCAAACCGATAAACAATCGCCCAAGCCAAGACAGCCGTTTTTGCACTGCTTAGTACCGCCGTAGAATCTGTTTGCCGCCGCACAAGAGCTTACGCCGTCAAACTCAAATTCAGAAGGAGATGCATCGCAGGTCCCTCTGCAATGGACAAAAGCCGAAACAGGCTGGATATCGCCTGCGTCTATTCCCATAATTTCACCTATTCTATTTGCCGTTTCCTCTCCGCCGGGATTGCATTTATTTATTTCTGCACCTTGATTTACAATAGCGTCGGCGTAAGCGTTACAGCCTGAAAATCCGCAGGCTCCGCAGTTTGCCTGAGGCAGAGCCTTTTGCACAGCCTCAAGTCTTTCGTCAGTTTTTACTGCAAAAGCCTTCGATATCGCTGTAAGCAATACTCCGGCAATCAAACCCAGACCTGCAAATATCAGCAAAGGTAAAACAAAATTCATCATATAAACCAACTCCGTCCGGAGCATATCTCCTTTCTTTAATTATCCGAACAGTCCTCCAAAGCCCATAAAGCTAAGCGCCACTATTGAGGCGGCTATCAGCGTAGACGGAACGCCCTTAAACGTCTCAGGTATCCCTGTTGCGGCGTCTATTCTCGAACGAACCCCCGAGAAAAGCAGTATAGCAACAGTGAATCCTATACCTGTTCCAAGAGCGTTTGTTATTGACTGTATAAAAGTGTATTCTTCATCGATATTTGTTATAGTAACTCCAAGTACCGCACAGTTAGTCGTGATAAGGGGAAGGTAAACCCCCAGAGCCTTATAAAGAGGAGGCATAGTTTTTTTAAGAACTATTTCAACAAGCTGAACAAACATTGCAACAAGAAGTATAAACGCAACAGTTCTTAAATACTCAATCTCATAAGGTATGAGAATGTATTTATACACCGGGTATGTAACAGCAGTTGCACAGAGCATAACGAATATAACCGCTATACCCATTCCCAGACTGTTTTTTATAACCTTTGAAACACCGAGAAAAGAGCATATGCCCATAAACTGCGACAGAACAATGTTATTGACAAGCACTGCCGATACCATTATTATTACAAGCTTCAGCATTCTTCTCCTCCTTTCTCTGTTTTAACAGAGCAGGATTGAGCGTTTGGACAGCCTGCACAGCCGATCTCCTTCGGAGGTTTTTTCTTTTTAAGCTTATTAACAACGGCTATGATAACTCCGAGAGTGAAAAATCCCCCCGCAGGCATAATAAACACGCTCATAGGGTTTTGTGAGATAAAAGGTATGCTTATCCCAAATATCGAGCCTGTACCTATTATTTCACGAACTGCGCCCATAAGAAACAGAGCCAATGTAAAGCCCAGTCCCATTCCCAAGCCGTCCAAAACAGACGGGATAATCTTGTTTTTAGAAGCGAAAACCTCAGCGCGACCGAGTATGATACAGTTGACGGTTATAAGCGAGAGAAATATTCCCAAGCTGTCATAAAGAGCAGGAACATAGCCTTTTAAGAGAAATTCTATTAATGTTACAAAGCCTGCTATGATAACTATGTAGCAGGGAAGCCTTACAGCGTCGGGGATAACCTTTTTAAGCAGTGAGATAACAAAGTTCGAGCCGACAAGCACAAATGTAGTCGCAAGACCCATTCCTATTCCGTTTGAAGCCATAGTCGTTACAGCCAATGCAGGGCACATTCCAAGCAAGGTTACAAGAACAGGGTTTTCTTTTACAAAGCCTTTTGTAAAATCTTTAAAATTACTCACTTAAAATCGCCTCCTTGTTATTGCTGTAAACTTCAAGCGCAGTTTTAATAGCCTCTCTCATTCCGTTTGAAGAATATGTAGCGCCTGTTACGTTGTCAACGCTGTCAAAATCATCGTCAGACGTAAAGCCTATAAATTTATCGCTGAATATAGACTTCTGGTCACGAAGCTTTGTGCCGAGACCCGGCGTTTCGCCGCAGCTTACAAACTCTGTTCCCACAAGCTCGCCGTTTTGATTTATCCCGACAAGAATGTGTATTCCGCCTTTTGAATAGCCGTCTGTTGTAACCTCAATAAGACAGTTTTCTTTGTTTTCGCTGAGGATTATAGAGTTTACATTTTCATTGCCGAATGTCAGGGGTGTTTTTTCTGCCTTAGAACCGTCAAGCAGAATTTTATAATCTTCCCCGTTCGAGCCTGAAAAGACAGCCTCGCAGCCTGCCTTTAAATCATCTGTCATAACGCCTGTTGTATCCTTGTATGTAAGCTTATATGCGCCGACTAAAAGTCCGCAAACAACAAGACATATCAACATAAGCGCAAGCGGAGGAAATATGTACTTTTTCATTTACCTATTCCTCCTTCTTTTTAGCGTATACAGCCCCGACAGGCTTTGCCTTCGTAATCATATCAATATACGGAGTAAGTATGTTCATAATAAGAATCGAGAAAGAAACGCCCTCCGCCATAGATGCATAAAAACGAATCACGCAGGTAATTATTCCGCATCCGATCCCGAATATTACCTTACCCCAAAAGGTTATCGGTGTTGTAACATAGTCAGTAGCCATAAATATTGCGCCTAAAAGCACTCCGCCTGATAAAATCTGATAAAGCGGATCAGCTCCTGCAACGACCGAGAACACCTCAACTGTAAGAAGGAAAAACAAAGGCGTGATTGGCGAGATTATACGTCTAATAATAAGATATATCCCTCCAATAATAAGAGCGAGCGCACAAGTTTCTCCCAAGCAGCCTCCTGTCATTCCAAGAAACAAGTCCAAGTAATCTTCTTTTTGATTCACTAAAGGAGTGACACTAGTTACAGCATCCGTTATTTGAAACGCTTGTGGAAGCGTCCAATTTGTCATTGCCCCTGTAAAAGAGAGCATCAAAACAATTCTGCCCACTATAGCAGGATTTGCAAAGTTCTGTCCAAGCCCTCCAAACAAGCATTTTACTATCACAATCGCCACAAAAGTTCCTATTGCCGCCATCCAAAACGGCAATGAGGGAGGGAGATTAAACGCAAGAAGAATACCTGTTACGACAGCGGATAAATCACTTATCGTGTTAGGCTTTTTAGTTATAATGTTAAACAGCGTTTCCCATACAAGAGATGTCGCAACGCATACAAGAATAAGAAAAATCGCACGAAGTCCGAAGATTATCCCCGAAGCTATTACAGCAGGGCAAAGAGCAATAATAACATTGAGCATTATTTTCTGAGTTGTCATTCCCGAGCGCATATGAGGCGACGGAGAAACTATTAGCTTTTCCATTTATTACTCCTCTCTTTCCTATCCTTTTTCAGAAACAAACAGTTTAGCAAGCTGATTAGTTTCAGCAAGATTTCTCTTTGCAGGGCAGACATAAGAACAGCTTCCGCAGTTCATACATAAATTGACCCGCAAAGACTTCAGCCTGTCAGCGTCCTTTTGAGCGTATGCCTTTTCAAGTTCGGTAGGCATAAGCCCCGCAGGACAGGCGTTTATACACCTTCCGCAGCGAATACAATTCGTCTGGGGTGATTTTTTATCTTTTTTTAACGCCAGAACGGCATTGTTTGTTTTGATAACAGGGGTGTTTAAGTCATAAACGCACATACCCATCATCAGTCCGCCGGTAAGCACTTTTTTTACCTTGCTTTCATCACACTGTGCAAACTTTAAAAGCTCGGCTATTGAAACTCCTATCGGGACCTTGACATTACAAGGAGACTTGACCGCATCTCCGTCTATTGTAATTCTCCGCCATGTAAGCGGCATACCTGTTTTAAAGTATCTGTTCAAAAAAGCAACAGTCGACACGTTTATAACAATAATACCTTGATTTAACGGCAGCTCGCCTTCCCTGACAGTTCTGCCTGTTGCGTTGTATGCGATAACCTTTTCCGCACCCTGAGGGTAAAGAGAAGAAAGCTTCACAACCTTTATTGAATTATCCTTAGATGTCATATTGCTTAAAAGGTCTATTGCCTTTGGCTTATTGCCTTCAATGCAAAGGTAAACCTTTTCTATCTTCAGCATCTTCTGAATGGTTTTAATTCCGTTTATAACATCTTCAGGATCTTCCATCATTTCACGATAATCGCTTGTTATGTAAGGCTCACATTCGGCGGCGTTGATCACAAGATTGTCTACAGGAGTTTTATTTTCATCGAAATTTAGCTTTATGTGAGTAGGAAAGCCTGCACCGCCAAGACCGCAGCAGCCGCTTTCTCTGACCGCCTTTATAAATGACACCTTGTCTGTTATCACAGGAGGCTTTACATTCTCGCTCACTGTTTGTTTTCTGTCACATTCGATTTTAACGCTTTTGCACTCTCTGCCGTTAGCAAAGAGAATATTCTCTATTTCAATAACCTTTCCCGAAACGCTTGAATGAACGGGCGTTGACATAAAGGCTTCGCTGTCGCCTATTTTCTGCCCGACCTTTACCTCATCTCCCACAGAAACTAAAGGCTCGCAGGGCGCGCCCATATGCTGACACATAGGTATTGAAACCGTTTTCGGAATAGTATACCTTTTTGTTTTACAGTTTTCCGTATTCTTTTTATGCGGTATTTTTATGCAGTTAAGCGACAAACATATCACCCTCTCATATAAAAATTTTCTTTCTATTATCCGCTATTAATAGCAGTTTCTTATAGGTTATATATTATGGTATTGTTTTTTTTAAAGAAAAATGTTAAAATAAAAATGAAATTTTATACGTCTAGCTTTTTTATATACTCTTCACTAAAAATAATTATATCATTAAGAGATTTATATTCAAGTGGAAATTCATTATATAATTTCATAAAAGAAGTTTTCGGAGCAGTTATTTTCATCCTTTCCATTTTTCTTTCAAACGAAGATGAAAGTAATGCAAACGCTGGTGAAATACTGTCTTTATTGACTGCAAAATTGTTCTCATCATTTTTTGAATTAGCCACAAATGCGCTTCTGAATAATGAATACATCGAAAGAGATAGAATATCATCGGAGTATTGTATCAATTCAGGATTTTGATAGCTTGCTATCACTGAATAAAAAATCTCCAACGCATGACTCATTTTACTCAACTGCTCATTTAAAGCGTTTGTAACAGTCTTGTTTTTCTGTTTAGGATTATTTTTAATTGAATTAGGTATACTGGTCGTACCTAAAAGATAATCGCACGAAACGTCAAAATATTTAGCTATCCTCACCAGTGTATCAAGATTGCATTCACGTTTTCCGTTCTCATAGTGGGACAATAGCCCTTGTGAAATATTAAGGTCGTTTGCGACCTGTTTTTGGCTTAATCCTCTTTCTGTTCTAAGAAGCGTCAAAATTCTTGGAAATTCTTTATTCATCTCATTCACCATATTCTTTTAATTTATAGCGCATAAACTGCTAAAGTTATGCAACTATCAACTTATTATGACTTATGGCAACAAATTCTACAAGATAATAAATGCTCTAAAATACGGGCTTTTTGTCGATTTTTATACTTTTATGTATATTATAATACTTTTTTTACATAATGTAAAGACGCACCTTTACACAACAAACCTTAAAGGAGAATTCTATGACAGGCTACAGGCTTAAAATAATACGTCATGGTATAACACAAGGCAACCTTGACGGAAAATATATCGGGGTTACAGATCTTCCTCTTTGCTCAGAGGGAGCAGAGGAGCTTTACAAAAAGTCAGAAGAGAACGATTACCGTTCTGTACAGAAGGTTTTTATAAGTCCTCTGAAGCGGTGCAGAGAAACTGCGGCTATTTTATATCCGGGTGCATTTATAACCGAAATACCCGAGCTTATTGAAATGAACTTCGGAGATTTTGAAAATAAAAAAGCTGAGGATATTATGAACTCCCCTGAATATAAAAATTTTCTAAAGGGCGGTCTTGACAATCCTCCCCCAAACGGAGAAAGTATGAGAGAAGTCGTTGAGAGGTGTGTTTCCGCAATGGAGCAGATAGTATCGTCAATGATCCAGGAGGGATTGACCAACTGTGCAGTTATCACACACGGCGGAATAATAATGAACCTACTCTCCTGTTTCGGGCTGCCTAAATACAATCCGAACGATCTTGTCTGCGATTTCGGAGAAGGTTTTGAAGTTATGATAACCGCCTCAATGTGGCAAAGGTCATCAGCATTTGAAATACTGGGAAGGTTTCCATATGTCAATTACGATAACGCCGAACCTCTTGACGATGACGATATAAACAGCTTTTATTACAATGAGAGTATTGAAAGCGAGTCCGGCGGGGAAGATAGTTAACAGTAAAAACTTTTGCATATAAATTGAAAGGAGGATGCTCTCATCAGAGCATAGCCATATTTATGAAAGACGGATTTTTAAAGGTCGCGGCAATAACCCCGAGCATCAAAGTCGCCGATGTAGACTTTAATGTAGACAGTATAATTTCTTATATAAACCGTGCATACAAAGAAGAAGTAAAGCTATGCGTTTTTCCTGAGCTTTGCATAACCTCGTACACCTGTCAGGATCTTTTCAATCAAAGACTGCTTATTGAAAAAGCGTTAGAAGGTCTTGAAAGAGTTGTAAAATCAACCGAAGAAAAGGAAATAATTTGCACAGTAGGATGTCCGCTTTTTAAAAACGGCAAGCTTTACAATTGCGGAGTGGTTATATACAACGGAGATATTCTAGGCGTTGTTCCAAAGACTTCTCTGCCAAATTATAACGAGTTTTATGAAATTCGCCATTTTTCTTCCGCGCCAAAAGATACCGAGCAAATAGAATTGCTCGGCAAAAGCTATCCGTTCGGTTCTAAAATTTTGTTCAAAGCAAAAGAAATGAAAGAGCTTATTTATGCTGTTGAAATCTGCGAGGATCTATGGTCGCCCTGTCCTGTTTCCAATCAGCACGCTTTAGCAGGGGCAACGCTAATAGGCAACCTTTCAGCCTCCGACGAAGTTATCGGAAAGGATAAATACAGGCGAGAGCTTGTAAAAAACCAGTCGGCAAGGCTTATCTGCGGGTATCTATACTGCTCCGCCGGAGACGGCGAGTCCACTCAGGATATGGTGTTTTCAGGTCACAATATCATTGCCGAGAACGGAGCGATATTGAAAGAAAGCAGATTATTTGAAAATGAAATGACAATTTCAGAAATTGATTTGCAAAAGCTCGCAGGAGAACGAAAAAAACTGTCGACATTTCCCGAAAGCAACGAAAACGATTATGTTACCGTAGAATTTTCAATAAAACCTAAAGACACATCACTTACAAGGTTTTATTCAAAGACGCCGTTTATACCATATGATGAGTTCGAGAAAAACAGCCGATGCGAACTTATTCTGCGAATGCAGTCGGAGGGGCTTAAAAAGAGAATTTCACACACTAATGCAAAATCTATAGTTATAGGTATTTCAGGGGGACTGGACAGCGCTCTTGCGCTTTTAGTTTGTGTAAATGCGATTGATCTGCTCAACCGCAACAGAGAGGATATAGTTGCAGTCACAATGCCTTGCTTCGGCACAACTAAACGCACACGCTCAAACGCTGAAATTCTCTGCAACACCTTAGGCGTTACATTTAGAGAGGTTGACATAACAGACTCGGTGCTTCAGCACTTTGAAGATATAGGTCACGACCAAAGCAACCACGATGTTGTCTTTGAAAACGGGCAGGCAAGAGAGCGAACACAGGTCTTGATGAATATAGCAAACCAAGTAGGAGGCTTTGTTGTCGGCACAGGAGATTTGTCAGAGCTTGCACTCGGCTGGGCGACTTACAACGGCGACCATATGTCTATGTACGGAGTAAATGCCTCCGTTCCGAAAACGCTTGTGCGTCACATAATTAAATACTATGCCGACACCTGCGGAGACGACGAGGTAAAGAAAGTTCTTTACGATATTTTTGATACCCCTGTCTCGCCAGAGCTTTTGCCGACAGATGAAAGCAAGGAGAACATTACTCAAAAAACTGAGGATATTGTCGGTCCGTATGAGCTTCACGACTTCTTTTTATATTACGCTATAAGGTGGGGATTTCCGCCGAGAAAGGTGTTAAGGCTTGCTAAATACGCCTTTGACGGAAAGTATGATAACATCACTATTTTAAAATGGTTGGAAAAATTTTATTCAAGATTTTTCTCACAGCAGTTCAAGCGTTCCTGCTTGCCTGATGGGGCGAAAATCGGTACTGTTACGCTTTCTCCGAGAGGTGATTGGAGAATGCCGAGCGATGCAGTTTCAAAGCTGTGGATAGATGAACTGGAACAGGACAAGAAAAACGATATGCCGTTTTTGTATTTTACAAAATAGATAAATAGCATAACCCAAAAGGGTTATGCTATTTTTGTTTAAACACGCTCAGAACACTTTTTATCCGCTATCTCTATTAATTCTTTTTCTGCCTCTATATCACTGAAATACGGATAGGTTTTCGCACATTTGTTAAACTCTTTTTTTAAAATTTCCGCTTTGGTATTATCCCTCTCCGCTAAAAGAGCATAAGCATATTCCATTCGCAGAACTGACGGGTATTTTCCCATTGACTTTATAAACTTTTTAAACTCCTTAGTCAACATTTTATCCAGATTAGCCTGTCGGTTTTCAGAAATCAACTCACAATAAATGCAATCACATACTAAAAGATTTCTATGCAGACCAATTATTGCTGTATTTGCTTCTAACAGACGCTCCATCAAACTGTATGCTTCTTCAAATTTATGCTCATCCATTAAGCGGTTGCAGGCAAATACTCCTATAGCGGCAATCATATTATTTTCCATTGCTTCATCTGAAGGTATAACAAACCATTCTTTTGGCATTTCTTTTAGGCGAATTCTTTTAGCAATCTGCTCATTGATTTTAAGCTGCAGCCAAAAAGCACGAAGTGCTTCATTATTTTTTCTAAGAGAAAAAGCGTTATATCCGTCATTATCTATCATTCCCAAACGCATTGGAACACCATTAATCACGGCAATGCAAAATCCAACTACAACCAGCATAATCATAATCATTGAGAAAAGCGACGATCCGCCGAACAAAAAATAAAGTCCAAGAAATATAAAACTAGCAATTACATTCATCAGCGAGCCGCCAAGATTATATAAAACAACCGGTATTTTTCCATCAATCATTTCGGGCGGTATCAGCAAACACTGTCCAGCAGTTCCGGAAATGAACAGTCTTTTGAAAGATAGCTTGTCGTTTTCCTTGATCCATATAAAGTTAGCAATGCGAAAAGACGAAAATCGGTATCCTGTAAACAAACCGAATACAAGGTGTCCAGCCTCGTGAATTATCGTTTGAATATACATTGCTATATATAAAATAGCCAACCATACCGCAAAAATCAGCAAGCCTTCACCAAATGACCTTTCTGAATTTGTTTTACTGTCATATTTTGCAAACAGTATACCGCAGATTATACCGGTCAGAAGAGGAAAAATCATTACTATACACGTCTGCCAAGTGGCTTTTTTCTTTTTTGAAATATCTTTCATTGACTATTCTCCTTTCATTTTGCTAGCCTACAAAAATACTCCCCACCGTCTTTGCAATATATACAATTATCGGCAGGGTAACTACTGAAAGTATTGTTGAAAGTCCAAACATTTGAGATGAATACGACGAGTTTTTATCAAACCTTATCGCAAGCATTGTCCCAATCGTGGCAGACGGGCAGGAAAGCCCGACTATAGTCGTAATCTTTGCCGTTTCATTAGGGCAGGGGAAGAAACATAACAGCAAAATCAAAATTACGGGAGTTATAATAAGTTTTAAAGCGGATACAAAATATATTTTGGGTTTTCTTAAAGCCTTTAAAAGGCTTGAGTTTGCTATAGTAACTCCTGCAACAAACATAGCCAGCGGAGTTATAATGTTATTCACATAAGAAAGCGTATCAAACAGCAGTCCGGGTATTCTGATTTGAAATACAAAAAGCAGAAATCCCAGAATGGTAGCAAGTATTGTAGGGTTTGTTATTATCTTTTTAAATGAAACCTCCAACTTTTCCCCTGATATAGTAAAAACCCCGTGCGTCCATACCATTATATTAAACACTGTGTTTATTGCAGTTATGTACAATACCCCCTCCGAGCCGAAAAGCGCAAGGGCTAGAGGAATACCCATAAAGCCACAGTTTGAATAGGAAGCATTGATTCGTTCTATACTTATATTGTCTTTATCCTTTCCTCTTAAAAAGAGATAAGAAACAGCTATAAACAGTAAAAGTCCTGCCGCAGAAAGCAAAAGCGCATATCCCAAGCCTTTGAAAAGACGAGGTGAAAAATCCTGCTGATAAGAAACAATTATCACAGCGGGGTTTACAATATACAATACAAGATTAGTAAGACTTTTATTGCCCTCAAGAGATACAAGCTTTGTTTTAAAGCAAATTGCGCCTATACAAATAAGTATAAGCATTACAGACACTTGTTTTAAAAGAATAAGGGATAGTTCCATAGTATTTCTCTCCGATAAACCTACTGATTTAAAAATTCAAGGCGGCAAAACTGCCGCCCTACATATGTTATAATAACGTTATAAATTATTTTGCTGTAACAGCTTTCTTTGCCTTGCCGATAGATATGATTTTTACTATAACAGGGCTTAATACGATATTCAACGCCATTTCAATCAAAAAGTTTACGCCGACCAAAGCAAAAATCATATACGCTCCGGCACTTTCATATCCTGCTGCCGCTGACCATGTATTAATTGTATCCATAAAGAATATCCTGCATCCCAACAGGAAAACTCCTGTGTTAACAATTGGGCAAACAATTGCCGATACAAAAACTGCGGCAATTTGATTTTTCTTTTCTAAAGCTAAGTAAACAAGTCCTGCAACAAGTCCTGCAAGTGCACCTTTTAAAATACAGGTGATAATTGTTCCGGGTATGTTTACTGCCAAAAATGCTGATGCATCGGTTAGCAGTACAACTACGCCGAATACAAAGCCAAGCCATGCTCCTGCCTTGTATCCGTACATTGCCGCACCGACTACTATAGGTACAAGTACCAGCGAAATGTTGAATACTACCATTGGTCTGATAACTACAGCAAGCACCTGAAGAACAACTACAATAGCTGTAAACAGACCTACTCCTACGATTTTCTTTGTTGTGTTTGACATAAAAATTCTCCTAACTACTGTTCAAACCCTTTGTTTTGATACAGTGTGTAAATTTAAGAATGTCGAAACCAATTATTTTACTTTTGCGTTTTTCTTGTAAATGGCATACAGCCCGTCTGAGACGACATCAGCATCGACAACAATATTCTCTGCCGTACAATGCTTTACTATACCGCCTGCAAGACCTCCTGTAACTACTGCAACAGTGTCGTTTCCAAGTATCTTGCGGTACTTATCTATCATACCGTCCAGCATAGACGCTGCCCCAAGCACAATTCCCGAAGTTATAGAGTCTTTAGTGTTTGCCCCGATAACTATATCACTGGCTGCATCAAGGTTAATATGGGGAAGATTAGCCGTCTTGCTAGCCAGAACCTCAAGCGACAGCATAACTCCCGGACATATTGAACCGCCCAAAAAAACTCCGTCTTTGTCGATAGCGCTTATTGTAGTAGCTGTTCCCATATCAATGATGATACAAGGCGCACTGTACTTTTCAAGCGCTCCTATCGCTCCGCAAACAAGATCTGCGCCAAGCTCTGAGGGGTCTCCCAACTTGATGTTAAGCCCAGTCTTTATACCCGGTCCGACAACAAATGCGTTCACTTTTGCCACCTTTTTTATAGCCGATTTAAGAGCTGGTACTATCGACGGCACTACAGACGAAATTATCGCTCCCTCGAAAGTCTCGCTGTTACAGTTGTAAAGACTGATGATGTTTTTTATGTCAATCGCATACTGATCCTCCATTTTTGAAGCTTCAGTTGCAATTCTTGACGTAAATACTACCTTGTCATCTTTATAAGCCGACAATACTATGTTCGTATTTCCAACATCAACAGTTAAAACCATAACACTTCTCCAAAAGTAAAATTTAAGAATAGACATTCTCATAAAAGCGATTATACACTAAATTTTGTTTTATTTCAAGTACTAAATTTTCATCTGCTGTTTCAACCACTAAATATAGTGCTTGAACATCAAACTATTTCATCATTTTGTTACTCAATAGGATTAATTGTAATTATTTTGTTACAATTCGTAATTGCTTTGTTATTGCAAACTCCATTATTACAAGAGTATAATAATCATAGGAAATTTAATTAACGTAAAAGTTAATTTGATTTGACCGTGTCACACGGTTCATTTCAATCCTCTCCAAAATTTTTACACGGAAAAAGAGCTGCATCCTAACCAAATGCGGCTCTTTTCTTTTTCTAAATAAAAAAAGATTAAGTAATTTATACCAAAAATTATTATATAATATTGTTCACTTTGCCCATTGCTTTTTTGAATTTCAAGTAGTATAACATAAGTGAAAAATGGGGTGATATTATGACAATAAACTGGTTTGATGAGCATTTTGAAATTCCATTAGTATTAGGGATTATAAGCATTATAATTTTTATGCTTTTATTGGTAGTACCTGCTAGTATATGCTTGTCCAGAACAATTTATGTATGCGATAAATGCGGTTGTCGTTTTAGATTGAAATGGTATAAGTATCTTTTGGCACTTCATATGAACGATGATCGTTATTTAAGGTGTCCACGCTGTAAGAAGAAGAACTGGTGTTCACCATCATATAATCAAAACGGCAATAATATAGATATAGATAAATAATAATATAAACTAAAGGTCGGCAGTTTTGCCGACCTTTTTATTATGGTCTACTTCCCGTCCCAAAGGTAAGTATCAAGATCGACCTTCCCCTTGTCTGTAACTTTGATCCCATCTGCTCTTAAAAGGATAATCTGCATATTTTCCCCGCCAAAGGCAAACGCCTTTGATACCTCGCCAAAGCGGTTTACCACACGATAGCAGGGAATGTTCTCAGGGTCGGGATTGACGTGAAGTGCATAGCCCACGACCCGTGAAAGCCGTCTGTTCCCTGCCAGAGCCGCAACCTGCCCGTAGGTTGCAACTCTGCCTTTGGGGATTTTCTTTACTACCTCGTATATTTTTTCAAAAGTATTCATTTGATCACCGCTTTAATCTTCGCCTAGTTTGAGTGCCTGCGAAACCTTTATCTTAGAAATTATTCTTCCCAAAATTCCAAAGCATATAATAAGCATTATACCTACTATTGCATAAATTTTCAGATAGTCGCTCCTTTTCGGAACAACGCTGAAAGGAGGTACTGCGTCATAGGAGTTAAACAGCGACTGAAACAAAGGTACAAATAAGTCGCTTGCTATTCCGCCTATCACTATTGAAACTACTATCGCTGCACCCGATACCAAAAGCTGTTCGTAGAACAACATTCCTATTATTTCTCTGAATGTCATTCCCATTGCTCTAAGTATTCCAAACTGGAGCGTTCTCGCCTTTATAGAAAGTATCCAGTAAATCAAAAAGCCTATTATGCACATAATCATAATTATGATAAACCCGAGCGTCAGCGCGCCGTTTAAGCCCTGAAGCATAGGGTCGTTTTTTTCTGATATGACCTCCTGCGACGCTACATTGAGCTTTGTGGGTTCTATATCAGATTTCTCAATAGACTTGTAAAAATCCGAAACTGATACATTATCGTCTAGATCTATCCAGACCTCATAAGGCTCGATTGCCGCCTGAACCTGAACGTAATCGAAGTTCATAACAGCAAAATCCTTATTGCTTCCGTCCTCGTTTTTCTCAAGCGGGTTCAGCGACGGCCAATAGTCAACAAACGCCAAAACGGTTGCGTCGAATTCTGAGTTGCTTCCCCACGAAACTTTTATTTCATCGCCCTTTTCATATCCGTAGTTATCCCTAAATGACGATGATAGAATTACTCCGTTATTGTATTTAGCCAAAGCGTCAAGATAATTATTGATATGAACAGGGAGTAAGCCGTTCTTAAGCCAGCAAACCTCAGAAAATTCGCTCGGAACGACCGTCATAAGGCTTATATTTTCAACGGCATTTGTGTTTTCGCTTCTGGTTCTGACCCCTCCGCCTTCGCCTCTTCTTTTGTCAAATTCACGATTCTCCATAACCGTTTCTTTGACATAAGTACGGTCGCTCGTTATGGTGGTAATATCGTTTTTATAAACCCTTGCCGCCTTTTTTACACCCATTAGGCTTTCAAATCTCTCGAATGACGGCTCAATATACACAAGAGACGAAGTGTCAGTTTCTTCACTTTCATCATCTTCCTCAGTTTCAGCCGAAGATGAACCCATAGATGTTGCCTGCTCCTGAGTTACAGCAGAATCGTTAGAACTGTTATACCACTCCTCTGCCAAAACTGCATCGCAACCGATAGAATAATAAGTTTTCTCCTCAGCGTTTCGGTTTAGTGCCCTAGCGGTGTTTGCAAAGAAAAGCCCAAGCGATATGGTAAGAATCAAAAACACCATAATAAATCCCTCACGACCTGTTGAGGAACGTCCTATATTGTTGAGAGAAACATACTGTGCAGGCGTCCAGAACCTTTTGCCGGCAATGTAAATAAGTCTTATAATAAGCGGATAAATTCTGATAACAAACAGTCCGGCTCCCAAAATAAACGCCGTAGACGCCGCAAAAAGCACAGGATTTACCGTTGCGGTTGTGTCGGTCACTCCTTGACTTATCAGCTTTTGCTGAGTGTTGTTGTAAAAATACAGCCATATAACTGAGCCAAAAATAAGTATTATATCAACGCCGAGCTTTTTCCAAAGAGGGAGTTTTCTCTTTGCCGCTTTTGAAGCCTTATGCTCGACAATAGTAGTCTTTGTAGCAGGGTATGTAGGAACAAGAGTGGTAAAAAAGAACACGCACACCGCAAGCAGGGCATACAAAAACGCCTCGACTGACAATCTTATAGGAAGTGCCGTTCGGTTTACAAATTCCAAAAATCCGTTTGACGCTCCAAGCACAGTGCAAAGAGCCAACCCTAAAAGCGGTCCTATAATTGCGGTTATAATCCCCAGCACGACCGACTCAAGAGCATAAATCAGCATTATCTGAAGCCGTGAAGCACCCCTGCTTTTAAATACTGCAATTTCGTTCTTCTCAGCCTCTACATTAAGCTTTGAGACCATAAACAGATAAAACAGAATCATCAACATAACAGGGATCTGAATAAGCCATAAAATCAGCTTTAGCTGAGACGATCTTCCCGCATAATCCTTTAAAATGTCCAGTGCAGGAACAGTAAGACTTACCCCCGATGATGTATAGACTTTCTCCTGCTCGGAAAGTAGATTCGTAACTCTAGACAAGGAAGTCATATCAATATTTTGGTAATCTATCGTATTATGCTCAGCCATTTTGACAACAGATACCGCTTTTGTTTTTATTATCTGAGACAGCATAAGGTCGTAGTCAACAAACATAGTGCTTACATATGCGCTGTCAAGTCCCTCCGACCAATACGGATCATTCTGCTCCTTAACATCGAACATTCCCACTATTACAACTTTGGTAGTTATACTTTCATTAAAGGCATTTGCAATAGTATAAACTTGATTTAAGTCAAGGTCAGTATTTTGCAGAGAATCCTCCGTCATAACACATTCAAAAACTCCGTCGCTTCTTGTTGTATTAGGAAGCCGTCCGTCTTTTATTTTAATATGGTTATAAATATCGGTCATTCCGGTTAGATAAAATCTTGCCGGCTCCTGCGTTGAATTTTCATCTGTGTTTTTGGCATATAGATATGTATCGGTAACAGTCTTTTTCTCACTTGATGTAGGAAAGTCCAAATCGCTGAAATTATCTTCAAAAGACTTTGTCATACTCTGCACGATTTTAGTTTGACTATCTGTGTCAATATCCATCGGCAGATTATATTCAACAGAATACAGACCCGGACTTTCCTCATTTTCCACCTGATAAGACTCCATATCCTTAACAAGCATTCTTTGGAGTGAAGCGTTCATATAGATAGGAATAGTGCTCATCATAGCAGACGCCATTATAAAACCAATCAAAAGACAAATTACCATCCACTTGGTATTTTGCATTTTTCTGAATAACAGGGTAAACATAAATTCATTTCCCTTTCTCAAGCTTCAAAGCCCGCTATCTGACAACTATTTTTTCGCCCTCTTGAATTCCCGATTTAATTTCCGATGCTGTAGCTGTCTCAAGCCCTGTCTCAACCTCTCTGGCTTCTCTTTCTCCGTTTTCATTGAGAATATATACAATGTTTTGACCGTTTACTTTCTTTATAAGTCTTGACGGAATACTGATAACGTTCTCTGCTTTATCCAAAACCAAAACAGCATCGGCGATATTACCTATTGCATTTGACGGGATCTTGTTTCCTGTAAATCTAACATAAACATAGCCGGATTCAAATTTTTGGCTGCTCTTTTCAGGAACTTTTGACGGTATCATATAAACCTTTCCCGAATAATATTTATCTTTGTACTTTATTTTCAGTTTCTGATTTATTTTATACTTTTGTATATTTTCATCGCTCGGCTGAATAGCCAAAAACAGACTATTAGTATCAACTATTGACGCCACAACCTCTCCGGAAGATATTTCATAACCTGCCGACAGTGAGGTTACAAACGAAACCGTACCTGATGTTGTTGCATATAAAAATGAATTTTCCATCTGTTCATTTAGCTGTTCAAGCTCGTTTTTTAGAATATCCACCTCTACCTGAGCGTTGTCAATTTCAGCCTGAAAAGCCTTGTTCTTTTTTAATATCTGCTTCTGAAGCTGAGCCTTTTTTATACGGAGCTCTTTGTCTTTTATTTGATACTCCAAATCACCCGTATCCAGCTCGCAAATCAAATCACCGCTTGCCACCTTGTCACCAGCCGAAACATAAAGCTCTTTTATCTTTCCGCCTTGATTTTCATAAGAAAGCTCCGTTGTGTTTAGTGACTCAACCTTTCCAGAATAAATTATCTGCTTGATAAGGTCGCTTTTTTCAGCCGTAATTGTCGTGTATTTCACTTCGCTTGCCTTTACATTGGGAGCTTCTAAAACTTCTTCTTCATCGGGTAAAAAATAGCACCCGCAAAATGAAGTCAGAGATATTACAAACGCAAGACAAGCAGAAAAACATTTTTTTATCATTCCAATCACCAATCCTTATAAGCAGATTTTAAGGAAATAATCCGAGTTTCACCTATTCAAACAAAATCAAGGGGTCACATACAATGCGCCCCTTGACATAATTTAAAGCTATTTATAAAGCGGGCCGTAGTTTTTGCAGGCTCTGTAGTCAGCACTTTCTAAATCCTTAGTTCCGAATGCGCTCCAGCAATGCGGACGATAAATATCATCGTCGGGAACATTGTGCATCGACACAGGAATTCTAAGCATAGAAGCAAGCGTAATAAGGTCAGCGCCTATATGTCCGTATGAAAGCGAGCCGTGATTTGCTCCCCAGTTAGCCATAACGCTGTATACGTCTTTAAACGCACCCTTTCCTGTAAGTCTCGGTGCAAACCATGTAGTCGGCCACGTCGGGTCTGTTCTTTTATCTATAGTATTGTGAATTTGGTCAGGAAGAACGCAGGTATATCCCTCTGCGATCTGCAATACAGGACCCAGACCGTCAACGATATTAAGTCTCATCATTGTAACAGGCATTTCAGCTAATGTCTTCCAGTGAGAGGAGAATCCGCCTCCTCTGAAATAACCCAGATTTGCCGGTCTCCAGTCGGTAGCCTTTAAGCAAGCGTCAATGTTCTCGTCAGTCATTTCCCACCACTTTTTCATCATTCCGTCAGCAGCGCCTGTACCGTCAAGTGCGGCAGCGCCCGAATTGATAAGGTGGATAAATCCGTTTGCAGCCTTGCCCTCAGGTCTCATTCCGCAAACTCTTTCAACTGCGTCAGGGCTCCAGTATGTTCTGACATCCGCAAAAATGCTTGCAGTATGCGAAAGCAAATGACCAAACAGCATTGAAACACCGTTCAAGCCGTCGTTTTCAGTTGCAAGTATAACAGGCTTTCTCTTTCCGTTCCAGTCAAAAGTAGAATTGAGCATAGCCTCGCAGAAGTCTGCATTCGGCTTATAGTCAGTCCACTGTCTTTGTCCCTGAAAACCGCCCAAAAGTGCGTTTCTTCCGCAGGATTCTTCAACCCAACCCATTTCAGCAAGCTTTGGATTTCCAAGCATTATGTCACGGATTATGAGTGTCATCTTAACTGTGAACTCCCAATCCTTCTCGCTTCTCTCGTCACCCTGAACAATAGGAGGATCGTTTACATTGTCGTCTCCCTGAGGACAATGCTCCTTTGTCCAAGCAAGAGCCTTCTTAAACTCCTCCTCGTCGTAAATTCCAAGCTCCATACGTCTTAAGATCTCGACCTCGTCGACCCACTCGGCACGAAGTCCCAAATATTTTGAAAAGAACTCAACATTGCAGTATGAACCAGCAATACCCATTGCAACAGCGCCGATATTACAGTAAGCCTTGTTCTTCATTTCGCCGACCGCAACAGCACATCTTGCAAAACGTAAGAGCTTTTCCTCAACATCGGCAGGAACCTCTTTATCGCCTATGTCCTTAACGTCGTGACCGTAAATTGCAAAGCAGGGCTGACCGTTCTGCGCATAAGCAGCCATAGCTGCCGCCAAATAAACTGCTCCCGGACGCTCTGTTCCATTAAAGCCCCACAAAGCCTTTATTGTGGTAGGGTTGTTATCGGTCGTTTCTGTTCCGTAACACCAGCAAGGCGAAACTGAAAGTGTAGCTACAACATTCTCCTTAGAGAACTTCTCCTCGCACAATGCCGCCTCATAACCGCCGCCGATAGTAGTATCCGCAATAACGCACTGTACAGGCGTTCCGTCTGAATATGTTACCTTAGAGCTTATCAAATCAGCCGCAATTTTAGCCATATCCATAGTCTGGTCTTCCAAACCCTCACGGATACCCTTTCTTCTTCCGTCGATTATAGGTCTTATTCCTATTTTGTAATACATTTTCTTTCCCTCCGATTTATTTAATTTTTATTATTTTCTTAAAATCACTGTATGCACTCTCAAAAGCTTTTACCGATTTTTCTTCGGGCTCAAAACTCTTTACATTGTCCGATTTAGCAATGAACTCTCTTGCCTCTTTTGTACTCGAAACAGTGCCGTCAGCTATTAACTGAACTGCGATATTTCCGAAAACCGTCGCTTCAACAGGACCGGCTAGAACACGGGTGTTGCAGGAATTCGCCGTCATCTGACACAAAAGACCGTCCTTTGTTCCTCCGCCGACAATATTTATTACCTTGTAGTCCTTACCCGTCAGCTCTCTTATTTGGTCAAACGCATAGCGGTATTTTAAACTCAGGCTCTCATAAATGCATCTTACAATCTCGCCGACCGTTTTAGGCACATACTGCCCTGTTTCTTCGCAGAACTTTTGAATTCTCTTAGGAAGATTGCCAGGCGGTGTAAGAGTAGGATAATCAGGGTCGACAAAGCACTTAAACGGCTTGCTCTCAAGCGCCAGCTTTTCCAAATCGGCAAAGGAATAATCCTTTCCCTCTCTCTGCCATTGACGTCTACTTTCTTGTATCAGCCAAAGACCGATTATATTTTTCAAGACATTGGTCGTTCCGCCGTAACCGCCCTCGTTTGTAAGATTAAGCTCATATGCCTTGTCTGAAATAATCGGCTCGTCGGTTTCTGTTCCAAAAAGCGACCACGTTCCACAGGAGACAAATATAAAATCCTTTTCCTGCGTCGGAACAGCAACGACCGCATCTTGTGTGTCGTGTCCGCAAACTGCTATTACAGGGATCTTGGGAAGTCCCAGCTCCTCGCATAAATCGTCTGACAATTCGCCTATCTTTGTTCCGCTCGGTACAATCTCCCCAAACAACCTTTGCGGAAGTCCCAGAGCGTCAATAACATCTCTGTTCCAGTCTTTTGTTTTCGGGTCGACTAGCTGAGTTGTCGAGGCGATAGAGTATTCGGTTTTCATCTCTCCCGTAAGAAAGTAGTTAAACAAGTCGGGCGTAAGCAGCATAGTTTCAGCACGGTCTAAAAGCGGCTGTCTGTTTTCTTTAAGAGATAAAAGCTGAAACGCAGTGTTTATCTCCATAATTTGATTTCCCGTTTCCTTATACAGCTTTGAAAGCGGAATAAGTTCTGCTGCCTTATCCACCATTCCTGCCGTTCTTTTATCACGGTAGTTTACTCCGCTTTCTAAAAGAACTCCGTCACTGTCAAGAAGCCCAAAATCAACGCCCCACGTATTAATTCCTATGCTGTCAAAACCTCCGGCAAGCTTTGCCTTGATAAGCCCTTGCTTTATCTCGTGAAATAGTCTCAGCGTATCCCAATAAAGCGTTCCGCAAAGTGATACAGGGTCGTTTGAAAACCTGTGTATCTCTGAAAGCTCAATACTCTCTCCGTCAAAAACTCCAAGCATCGCACGTCCGCTAGAAGCGCCGAAATCAAATGCCAGTACCCTTTTTTCTATGCTCATTTAATTTCCCTCAATTTATGCCTATTTTGAATATTTCTTATATCCCGGATGCTTTCCTGTAACTCCATACTGCGGACGCATACCGATAAGCCTGTCGATATTCTCTCTTGAGATATCCTTAACCCCACCGAGAAGCCTTGCCACAAGCGAGATCTTAGCCTGAAGCTCCAGAGTTTCCATTCTGTAATATGCCGTTATAAGGTCAGCGCCAACAGTTAGCGCACCGTGATTTTCTAAAAGCATACAGTCATGCTCCTGCAAATATGGCTCAATAGCGTCGGGAACTTCATATGTAGACGGTGTGCCATAAGGTGTCAGCGGAACAGAACCCACAGCTATGACCGTTTCAATCATACAGTAGTCGTCCATAGGTAACTGAGCGCAGGCAAATCCTGTCGCCGTAGGAGGATGTGCGTGAACCACCGCTCCGACATCAGGTCTGTCGTGATAGCATTTTAAGTGCATCTTGACTTCACTCGACGGACGCCAGCCCTCAACTGCGTCTAAAATGTTGAACTCATCATCAATAAGACCTATCTTATCCGGAGTGATAAACGCTTTAGAAACTCCTGTCTGAGTTGCGAGATATTTTCCCTCAGCTACCTTTACTGTTACATTACCGTCATTAGCCGCAACCCAGCCCTGCTGCCACATCTTGTGACAAACGTCAACTATTTGTTCCTTGATATCTTCATACATAAAAATACGTCCTTTCAAAATTCATATATATTATTATACTTTATTTTAAAGTGATTGTCTATCGAAAGAACACTACTCCGGCATAGAAATTTAACCAATATTTTTGTGAATTATTACAAAAAAAGCAAGAGACAAGAGGTAAGAATCAAGATTTTTAGTTATTGCTATTATCAAACTTCTGATTTCCTGACTCTTACTTCTGGCTTCTTGCATCTATTTATGCTTTTCCTTTATCTTATTATGCGAGACTTCGCCGTTTTCTTTGTCCAGATTTCCTTTTTTCTTCGTACCTTCGGCAAAATCAATAGGCACAGTAAACAAAATTCCCGTATTGGGCTTTGAGAGATCTCCTACTGTACTGTATACGACCCTTCTCGCAATATCAAGCTGGTCGTCTCTTATAACAGAAATTATGGTTTTGTTGTCTTCTTCTGCTCCTCTTCCCGTAAAAAGAGAGCGAATAGACGAGCTGATAAAGCTTGATTCCATTTTAGACAAAGTCATAACAAGCCCTGCAGAATCAATTATCGTAGCTCCGCCAATCCCCGCTGATGACAATCCCTCAAGCAGGTATTCAAGCGATTCTAGTTTATTTAATATCAATACCATTAACTTCATATTAACAACCATACTTTCCATCGGAATTTAAAACGGTTCCGACTATGCTGAAATTGCTGCCGCATCTTACTATTGCTTAATCTTTAAAATAGACTTTATCTGCGCTTTAAAAGTACCGTCAATTGTAAATCTATATCCGTTTTCCGACCACATTCCCGTAGGGATAAGCATATCAGCAGGATTATCGTAATTATCCATAATGTAATAATAAAATTCTTGTGTTTCGTCAAAATCGCTTTGGGTAAAATTCTTATCGGCTGACTCCTCCAGCAGATTTGAATATATAGAATCCAGATTATCTCTTGTAGTCTGAAGCTTAAATCCGCTGTTTATCAGGCTCTTCATCAAATCTCCGGCAACCGATACGTTCTGAGAATAACCGTTCTTGTATTTCGGATAAGTCATAAACATTCGTATCTGTGAACCTTGAAGCGAAATCTTGTCACCTTTTGCATAGTTTATAATATCATCGGAATCATCATCAATGTAATACATATTCTCTATGACCTCATATGTAATACTTCCGATATTGTCGCACAAGTTTTCAAAGCACTGCTCTCCCATAGACATATATTTATCTATACCTATTCCAAGAACCTCAGAAACAGCACTGACGGTCTCTGACGCTCCGCCCGATTGAAATACCTGATCTAACGTCTGGCCATTGCCGTCAGCGGACGACGTTGTATAAGGAGACAGCGGAACAAGCATAATTTTTCCGTCGGCAGGCATAAACCTTGCAACCATAACCGAATCTAATCTGTTTTTGTCATTTTTGACCATGTATAAAAAGGTCTGATTGTTTTCTTCAGTCGGGTCTTTGCTCTCAACAGAAACAGTTGACGAACTTCTTTCCGGCTCCAGCATCATACGATTCATCAATGCAATTGCAATAGCACCGAAAATAATTATAAAAACAACCATTGTTGAAAAATAAACTAGTGCAATAGGTGCCTGCGACATTCTTTTTTTCTTATTCTTCGCCATAAAATCTCTCCTAAAACATATTATATCCTTAATTAATTAAAGCAGTCTTATAGAAAAAATATAAAAAATATATTTAATACTTGAAACTTGTTCTGTAAAGGTGTAAACTAAAAAAGGTTTATTTATCTCTATTTTAAAATCGGAGCATTATTATTTATATCAATAATATGAACATCAATTCCCCTGCTTAGAGCATAATTGATCGTCTGTCCCGTACCGCTGCGATAATTGTCAACAACTGCTATTACCTTTGAAGAATTGTTGACCATAAAACGGTTTCTTTTCTGCATACAATCTCTCGTATACTCATTTTCAATTATATAAACCTTATCGGCAGAAGCAACTATGTTGTCGTATTCCCACTTTTCTGCGTTTCTCAGCTTTTTGCCCTGATCTTTGTACGGGATAGCGCATATAAGCTTAATGTCAGGATTTTTAACACGTTTTTCGTATACATATCCAGCTGCCCATAGGTCAACACCCCTTGCCATTCCGGTAATAAAATTCGTATAACCTTCCTTTATCGCATTTTCGATCTCTAAGTACAGCATACTGACAAGTCGTCTTATTTGCGGAGAATTAATGTTTCCGTTTTGTGTAAGTTTTTCAGGTCTGTGTCCTGAAAAACAACAGGTATGTTTAATGTCAAATCCATCGTTTGCAATTGAAGTCAGTGTCAAGATTTTCCCCTCTAACGCCGCTGACGGCAATAATTATTGATAAACTACGCTTTTCCTATATAGTAATAGCATACCACAAATTGAAAAAATTATCAATAGCCAGATACAAAAAGAAATACAAAGAAAGGAAATTTTTATGACCTATCTTCACAGAGCTTGGGCAGAGGTTCATTTAGATCGAATTAAAACCAATGTCGAGAACTACAAGAAGCTTTTAAAGCCCGAAACAAAGCTTTTATGCGTAGTAAAAGCAAACTGCTACGGAAACGGAGACGCTGCTATAGCACCGTATCTTGAGAACGAACTTGGGATCAAATGGTTTGCGGTTTCCAACATAGAGGAGGCAAAGGAACTCAGAGATATCGGCATCTCAGGCGAAATATTAATACTCGGATACACCCCTCCCGAGTATGCCAAAGAGCTTATCGACTATAATATTATTCAAGCGCTTACAGATGAAAGTCATGCAAAATTGCTGTCAGAATGCGTACCGAAGGATAAGCGTGTGCGTGTACACTGCGCGCTGGATACAGGTATGA
Organism: uncultured Clostridia bacterium; assembly: GCA_947589215.1. Lineage (GTDB taxonomy): Bacteria > Bacillota > Clostridia > Oscillospirales > Ruminococcaceae > UMGS1601. The sequence continues at coordinate 14,069 of CANQCL010000008.1, read as the reverse complement.
CAAGAATAGGCGTATGTGAAAAAACAACAGAAAAAACTTGCGAAACTGTTGAACGTATTTCTAAGCTTAGAGGAATACAGCTTGAAGGCACTTTCACACACTTTGCATCTGCCGACAGTGATAATGAAGATGACATTAATTATACAAAAATGCAAGCCGAGAAAATCACTGCCATCGCTAAAAACCTAAAAAAACGCCTTGCTTCTCTCAATGAGATACACTTTTTAAACTCAGCCGGAGGAATTTATCATTCAAGCGGCAAAAGCACCCTTGCAAGGCTGGGAATAATAATGTACGGACTAAAGCCAAATTCCGCACTTGATGTGCCCTTCAAGCTTGAGCCTGCCCTTGATTTCAAGGCTTGCGTGTCTATGGTAAAAGAGGTCGGCAGCGGCGTGTTTGTAAGCTACGGAAGAACTTACGAAACGTCAAAGCCTACTAAAATTGCGACCATTCCCGTAGGATACGCCGATGGATATCCCAGATTTCTTTCAAACAAGGGAGAGGTCTTGATTCACGGGCAAAGAGCCAAAATAATCGGTAGAGTGTGTATGGATCAGATTATGTGCGACGTAACGGGTATTGACGTCAAGGTAGGAGACACTGTAACACTTATCGGTACAGACGGAAATGAAACCATAACCGCCGACGATATAGCTGATATCGGCAATACTATCGGGTACGAAATAATATGCAATATTTCAAAGCGTGTTCCGAGAATTGTTTATGATAACGGACGGGAGATTGAAATATTAAAGTATTGATTGAGCTTATTTGTAACATTCTATTGACAATTTTTTAATACTAGTATAATATATAGTTAAATAAAAACATATTGGGGGATTTACAATGGCTAAATTTTGTTCGCAGTGCGGCTCGCCCATAAACGAAGATGCTTTATTTTGCAGTTCGTGCGGAGCTAAGGTAGCCGAGACAGAAAAAACTACAGGTGATAAACCAACTGAACAAAAAACTAAACCTATTAAAGCTGAAGAAGTAAAAAATTCAAATAACGCTGCAAATGAAAATGAAACTTCTGATACAGCGGTTGAGAATGAAAATACTGAAACAGTAAATGAAGCTCAGCCTGCAAACGAAGTCAATGAAACAACGGCGGCTGAACCAGAGCCTGCAAATAATGAGAATGTTCAGACTCAAGAAACACAAAAGCCGTCAGAGGAACCAACCGCTGAGGAGCCGACCGCTATAGATAAAGGCATCGCTATCGCAAAGGATAAAATCGGAGACGGATATGAGAAATTCAAAACAAGCCCTAACCGAGATAAATATATAGGTTTTTCTGCTATAGGCATTGTAATTATAGTTGTTATTTGTCTTTTGGTATCGATTTTCTTCGGAGGGGGATATAAAAGCGCTATAAAAGACTATATGAATGCAGTTAAAGGCGATAATTTCAGTGCTTATGTAGACGCTACTCCAAAAATTATCTATCAAGCTATTTTAGAAAGAGACTATAACGGCGACAAATCTGATATGAAAAAGTCTTTTAAAAATAATGAGAGCAATGTGTCATCTGCGATTGATGATATTGATTACGATATTCTAGATGTCGATAAGCTTGACTCTGACGACGTTGATGAACTTGAGGATAATCTCAGAAGTCAATATGAGCTTTATGTCGATGAAAAAATCAAGGTCTCAAAGGCTTATGAGGTCGATGTAAGAGTAATTGCAGAATTGGAAGATGATTTTGACGTTGAAGAAACTAGAATCAAACAGACCCTTATTGTAGCAAAAGTAAACGGCGACTGGGGTGTGATAAACAATCCTGCCAGCTTACTTAACACTTTAGTTTAAACTTACAAAAAAGTCAAAAACCATATATATAGTATATAATTAAAACAGATGCTCAAGATTTAGAGCGTCTGTTTTTTTGCTTGCCTTTTTGGGTTATTTGTAGTATAATAATGTGAATATTCAACATAGTTTTATTGAAAAGAAAGGAGTTTTCAAATGGCTCAGGTATATAAAATAAAAATATTCAACAAAGAATACAACATACAAACTGCGGAATCGGAGGAATACACCCAAAGACTTGCGGACACTCTCAACAAAAAGCTATCCGAAATCGTTCAAGGGATGTCTCAGATGACCCCGCTAGACGGAGCGGTTTTGGTCGCGCTCGACTGTCTTGACAGGTCGCTGAAAGCAGATATTGATATAGATAAGATAAGAGGGCAGATAAAGGAATATGTCGACGACGCTGCGGAATCTGCAGAAAAGCTTAGAGAAGCAAATGAAGAAATCTCAAAGCTCACCGCTAAAATTGCAAAGCTCGAGGACGAGCTTTCAGAAGCCAACAGATTATTAAACCGTCAGGGCTTATCACGTCAGGGTGTTAAGCAAAAATCTAATCCGGACTATGAAAGATACACAAAAAACGTAAACGAGCCAAAGGGCGATAAGACAACCTTTGTTCCGACCAAAAACGGACAAACGTCTTTCTTTAATAAATAGTATGGCAGAAATACTTGCACCTTGCGGAAGCTATGAAGCTCTTATCGCCGCTGTCCGTGCCGGCGCAGACGCAGTTTATGTCGGAGCAAAAGCCTTTTCTGCAAGGCAAAACGCTAAAAACTTCGACAGAGAAGAACTAAAATCCGCTGTGTCAGAATGTCACCGTCATGGAGTTAAGATTTATCAAGCTGTTAATACGGTAATTTTAGATTCTCAATTAAGCGAGCTTTTGGACGAGCTAGAATTTGCCTGTGAAATCGGTATAGACGGGATTATCACTCAAGACTTGTGCATAACAGAAATTATTAAACAAACCTGTCCTAAAATGCCTGTTCACGCATCGACGCAAATGACGCTGCATACCAAAAACGGCGTTCTTTTTGCCCGTGAGATGGGCTTTTGCAGAGTTGTTGTTTCAAGAGAGGTCACAAAAGAGGTTTTAGCTGAGCTTTGCGGTCTGGACATTGAGATTGAAGCCTTTGTTCACGGTGCTTTGTGTATGTCGGTATCAGGACAATGCTTTCTTAGTGCAATGATAGGCTCACGAAGTGCAAACAGAGGTCTTTGCGCAGGTGCGTGCAGACTTCCTTTCTCTGTTGATAATAAGAACAGCTACGCACTTTCGCTCAAAGATATGTCATATATCAGATATTTGCAGGAGCTTGTAAAAATAGGCGTTTCATCATTTAAAATCGAGGGCAGAATGAAACGTCCCGAATATACAGCTGCGGCAGTTTACGAATGCAGAAAGGCTTTAGAGGGTAACCCCCCTAATATGGAGCTTTTGAAATCCGTTTTTTCACGAAGCGGATTTACCGACGGCTATTATACAAATCAGCTTGGTAAAAATATGTTCGGCATAAGGCAAAAAGAAGACGTAATATCTGCAAATGATGTTCTTCCTAAGCTTAGACACTTGTATAAAAACGAAATAAAGAAGTACAAAATAGATTTTGAAATTGATATTCATTTATATGAGCCTGTAATTCTCACTGCAAAATCAAACGGCTGTAAGGCAGTGGTCACAGGCGAGCCTCCGCAAAAGGCTTTAAACCGCCCGATTGACGCTGAATATGTAAAAAGACAGCTTTCAAAGCTGGGTGAAAGTCAATTTGAGTTAGGCGGCTTAAACTGTAATATTGAAAACGGCGTTATGGTTTCAGCTTCAGTGCTTAACAAGCTGAGAAGAGACGCTGTTTCGGCTCTTGACGGCGCTATTTGCAAAAAGAATACTAAAACAGTACCTTTTGATAAAGAAAAGGCAATGAAAATAATTGCAAATGTGAACTTAGATTCTGAAAACACTATAACTAAGACTAAATTCAGAATTTCCATAAGCAAGATAACCGAGATAAAAGATGTAGATTTATCAAACGTCGAGCTTGTTACGATACCAATGTCGGAGATAGAGGATTTGACTGACGACCTTGAAAGCAGGTTTAAGGATAAAATCTGCATATCCCTTCCACGATATATGCATAATGAGCAAATGGCAATAGATGATATTCAACGCTTAAAAGACAAGGGCTATTATAAATTTGAGGCTACAAATTTGGCGCACTTGAAAATTTTAAACGGCTTAAAGCTTGAAATCCACACCGGGTTTGGATTTAATATTACAAACTCGCTGTCATTAGAGACGCTGGCGAAATATAATGTAAAAGACGCTGTGGTTTCGTTTGAACTCAAAGCAAATGAAATAAACCGTCTGAAAAGCAATATTGATATCGGTATTATTTCTTACGGTAGACTTCCGCTTATGCTTTGCGTAAACTGCCCGATAAAAGCCTCTGTAGGCTGCAAAGACTGTAAGGGCTATCTTACTGACCGTACAGGCCGCAGGTTTAAAGTGCGCTGTAATAAAAAGTATAATTATTACGAATTGTTAAATTCAGATGTTCTTTATCTGGCGGATAAGCTAAATGACTTTAAAAGCGTCTCCTTTCACACTCTTTGCTTTGAAGATGAAACAGCCGATGAGATAAACAATATTATAAAATCATATGAAAACAATATTCACTGCAATGGAGCTTATACAAGAGGTCTTTATTTCAGGGGTATAATCTAGCAGTTATTTTTATTAAAATATCTGTTTGTTTCATTAACAACTTCCTTAGATAAAACGAGCAGTGCAATCAGATTTGGTATCGCCATAAGACCGTTGAATGTGTCGGAGATCTGCCAAACAAATTCAAGACTTGAAACTGCTCCCAGATAGACAAATATGCAAAAAAGTATTTTATACACTCTGTTCTTAACACGGGGGAACAGATAGCAAAAAGCGTTTTCGCCGATAAATGACCAGCCTATCAACGTAGCAAGTGCAAACAGCACAATAGAAACAGATACAAAATATCCGCCGAAGTTTCCGAAACCGCTTTCAAATGCCTTTACTACTATTTCTGCGCCCTCGTCCACCATAAGAGGTGTGCCGCTTACAAGTATTACAAGAGCTGTAATTGTACAAACTACCATTGTGTCGACAAACACCTCAAAAATACCCCAAAAGCCCTGCTCAACAGGCTCTTTGATATTCGATGAGGAGTGTACGCTGACAGTTGAGCCTAAGCCGGCTTCGTTTGAAAAAACTCCCCTTCTTATACCCACAGAAACCGCTTTTTTTATTCCTGCGCCGGCTAAACCTCCGGCGGCAGACTTAAAACAGAAAGCATTTTTAAATATAGATAAAAACTCAGGCAGCAGCCGTTCACGCTTGATTATCAAAATTATAACAGCTCCTGCCAAAAAGAAAACTGTCATAAACGGAACAATAAGCTCACATACATTCTGTGTTCGTTGTGCTCCGCCGAGCATAACGGCTAGTATTAAAATAAACAGCGCAATACCGCAGCATATTCTTGGAATATGAAAGCTTTGAAAAAGCGACGCAGAAATTGAATTTCCCTGAGCCATATTACCCATACCGAAGGACGCAAAAACACAAAACAGTGCAAACAATTTTGCAAGAGGTTTTGCTTTCATTCCTTTTTCTATGTAAAAATATGCCCCGCCGGTTATTTTGCCGCATTGATTGCGTGTGCGGTATAAAATTCCCAGAACATTTTCTGCATAAGCTGTTCCCATTCCCAAGAAAGCGGATATCCACATCCAAAAGATCGAGCCGCTTCCGCCGATTGCAAGGGCGGTAGCAACACCTACTATGCTTCCCGTACCTATTGTTGCCGCCAGTGCTGTTGAGAGGCTTCCAAACTGAGAAAGAGTATGCTTGCCGACAGATGTTCTCGTCTGTTTTTTAAAAAGCGACAGCAATGTTTTATTTATGATTAATTTTGCTTTTTTAAACTGAATACCCTTTAATCTCAGAGTAAAAAATATTCCAACGAATAAAAATAAACTGAGAGTGAAAGCACCCCATACAAATGAATTTATTTTCTCATTTAGACTGATGATATTATCCAAACCGTCCACCGCCGAAAATTCAGATTTTTAAAATGTTTAAGGTTATAAAATAAGCTTTTCACAACTAAGAAAAGTATAAAAATTATTAACAGGAGGAATGCTCTCTCAAAGAGCATAATCAAACTATGAAAAGATATGTTCCGGCTAAGAAAGCATTACATTCAATTAGATTTATTATGGTTATTTTAGCTGTCATTGTTACCGTACTCAGCTATATATTTTTAAACAACCATAATATAATTATGTGGATAATAATCGGCGTATGCTGGGGAGCAGCTATTTTATACGGTGTTTTTTTTCTTCCCATATACTTTAAAAACACCGTTTATAATATTTCTGACTCGGACATAAGAAAAAGTACAGGTATGATATTTTTTTCAAAGCAATATATGAAGCTGCGCTCAATACAATACATCTCTACAATAATAACGCCTTTTTCACGTCTTACAGGATTAAATTTCATAATTATAAACGCATGGGGCGGAAGAATGCTGTTTTGTTTTTTGAAACGTGACGAGGCTATGGAGCTTTCATCCCAGCTTGACGAAATAGCAAAAAACAATAATTAGCACAAAACGAGCTTTATAATTTTAAAGGAAAGGCGGGTAAGCATATGCTTGAAAATCATCTTTTTTCTTACATTTTCAAATCAAGACAGCATCCGATAAAGATTTTCACATATACTACAAGCGGATTTTGGCTTTTACTTATCCCTCTTGCCAGAAAACTATACAGATTAAGCTTTGATGTCGCAGAGTGGTTCAGAGGCGACTGGCTTGATATCATAATAATTTCTATTATATTTGGTTTTGCATTTTTGAGGTGGTTTTTCATAACCTTCTCAATTGATGATGATTGCATCAGAACAGGTACAGGATACTTTGGTCTGTTAAAATCAAAATTCAATTACAACACAATATGCTCTGTTACCTGTAGTCAGGGACCATTTTACCGCTTTTTCGGCTGTTACAAAGTGTGTATTGACACTAACGCAGATTTTATGAGAGGTCACGACGTAACGCTTACTTTGAAAAAATCAGATTTTAAACATCTTACTAACATTTTGAAAGAAAAAAATATCGGAAAGGTCAAATACAGCTATACTCCTAAAAGAGTACATCTAATTATTTTTTCTTTTTTGTTTTCGTCAACACTTTCAGGAGTTATTCTTCTTTCTACCTTATTGATACAAGCAAGCCGTATAATCGGCAGACAGCTGGAACAGAAATATCTTACAATAGTAAACGACAGAATACAGAACTTTCTTACTATAAACCTGCCGCCTATTGCTGTTGCAGCGGCGTCGATCATTGTTGTCGGCTGGCTGTATTCTCTCGCTGTAAATCTTCTCAGACACTGGAACTTTACAACAGTAAGGCAGGGCGACAGCATTATAATCAAGTCGGGATTTATCACAAACCGTGAAAGTGTTATTATGCGTGACAAGATATATTCTGTTGATATCCGTCAGAACTTTTTTATGAGAATGTTTCATATTTGCTCGGTAAATATAGACTGCGCAGGCTACGGCAAGGGGAGACGACAAATAGCCGTTTTGCTCCCGGTAACGACCAACAGGGAAATAAACAACTCTCTTAAAATACTTCTGCCCGATCGCATAAATCCTCACAACAAGCTTAAAAGCAGATTCAGAGACTTTATCGGTTTTACCACTCCTCCGTTTCTTTTAGGCATAAGCATTCCTGTTTTAGCTTATATTATGTGGCGAATATTCCCCGAATGGCTGGTTATTATAAGGTTTGTTGCGTTTATTGCAGAAATACCGGTGTTTTGGCTGTTTGTAGTGAAATTTGCGTCAATTTTCACAACAGGGGTAGGCTTTGAAGATGGTTATGCAGTTTTAAATTACTGCAAACTTTATCAATTTCACAAGGTTACGATACCTGCAAGCCAAATAACAAGAATTGACTACTACCAGACAATAATTCAAAAATGGAGTAAGAACTGCAGTCTAAGAATTTACACATACTCAGAAAATGTTAAATGTCACAAGGTTAAAAACTTCCCCTTAAAGCAGGCAAAAAAACTGCTTGAAAATCAAGGCTATTATATGGAAGTAAATTAGTAAAATCAAATATTTTTTCAGAAAAAGTCTTGACAAGCATCAAATCATACTGTATAATAAGCTAGTCGCTATTTAGCAGTAGGCTGTATAGCTCAGTTGGCTAGAGCATTCGGTTCATACCCGGAGTGTCACTGGTTCAAATCCAGTTACAGCCACCATACGGCCCGTTGGTCAAGAGGTTAAGACGCCGCCCTTTCACGGCGGAATCATGGGTTCAATTCCCGTACGGGTCACCAAAAAACAGTACCACCTTTAGGTGGTGCTGTTTTTTGATGGTGCAGGTTAATATAAGAAAAGAAGCAGAGAACGACTAACGCTCTCTGCTTCTTTTAATGTATGTTTTCTTATTCTTCGGCAAACTGATCCTTGCCTACATGACAAAGCGGACACTCAAAATCATCGGGAAGGTCTTCCCACTTTGTGCCCGGTGCAATTCCTGCATCAGGATCGCCCTTTTCTTCATCATATACGTACCCGCATACCTGGCATACATACTTTTTCATAAAAAAGTCCTCCTTTGTGAAATTTTATAAGCTAATGTTTTATAACATTTACCTCTTTATTATGGCAGAATTTTTCTTTCGATATTCTTTTGGCGTAGGTCCTGTTTTTTATTTAAACTCTTACAAACAGACCAAAACCATCTAACCTCATAATTACCCCGTGATGTACAAAACTAATTTCATTCAATTTTATTATACAATAAAATTTATAAAAACGCAATAATTATATAAATCATCATAATATTATGATATATTAAAATCACAAAACCTAACACTAAATATCAAAAGAATTAAGATAAAATAATTATTTATAATACAAACAAAGCGTCCGGATAGAAATATCCGGACGCTTATTTCTATGTTTTACTGCTGGGGTATAAATATTCCGAATAGAACTCCGTTATCCTGATTTTCAACCCAGACATTACCCTTGTGTATATTCGCAATTTTCTTTACTATCGCAAGCCCCACTCCGTAATTCTCTGTTCCGTTCTGAGTGCGGGACTTATCAACCTTGTAGAATGCGTCCCACAAATGCTCAAGTTCAGCTTCATCAATTCTATCACCTGTGTTGAAAACCGTAATTTTAATTCCGTTATCCTCCCAGAGATAATTAATTTCAATCGTTCCGCCCTCAGGAGAATACCTTATCGCATTATCGACATAATTTGAAACTGCCTGCTGTATAAGCAGAAGATTTGCACAAATTTGCTTATCCTTAAAATCGTTTGTGACAAGCTTTAAATTTTTATTCAAAAGCTTAATTTCAAAGCCTGCATTGATAAAATCATTTAATTCAGAAATAAGAAATGTATTTTTCTCAATGTTATCATTCATACTGTTCATCTTAGACAAATTCAGCATTGACTTTACTAAATTATCCATTTCGTCGCATTGGCTGACTATTACATCACAATACTTCTCAGCCTTTTGCTTATCATCGGCAATACCGTATTTAAGCCCTTCAGCATAGCCCTTGACCGCAGCAATAGGAGTTTTAAGCTCGTGAGACATATCACGTATCAGCTGTTCTCTGCTGACAACACTCTCCTTTAAGCTGTTGATACTTTCATTAAGCTTGTCGGATATTATATTTATAGAGTCTGCAAGCTCGCCTATTTCGCCCTTCTCCTTTACCTTGACCTTTTTTGTAAAATCCAGCCTTGCAATGCTTCTGGCAGCGGAGTTTATTTCAATGACCGAGCTTGACATTCTTCTTGCCAAGAAAAACACAAGGATAGTTCCTATAATAAACACACTGATACCTATAATAATTATCAGTTTATTTGATATGCGAACATTGTCCTGAATACTTCTAAGCGAGCGTGATAAGATCAGGTAGTAATTATCGTTGAGCTTTGACATAAGCACAACTCTGCGAAGTGCGTCGTCACGGTTTCTGAAAACCTCGTAATGCTGTTTGTTGTCGTCTAGCTTGTCAATATTACTGTGAAAAAATTCACTCCACATTTTAGGTAATTTGTTTCTCGCATTATCACTGTCAATTAAGCGATTTTTGAATATGAGCTCATCAGAAGAATTTACCACAAATATTTTAACATTTCTTCGCTCGTCCAAATTTTCCAAATAGTCGTCAAAATCGCTCAAATCGCTTTTTTCAAACTGAGGAAACTCCTCTTTTAAGCTGCTGCAAATTTCGCCCATTTGTTTTTTACTTTCATAAATAAAAAATCTGCTTGCAAAAAAAACATCAACAACGACCAGTATAAAAATAAACCCAACCATCAACAGACCGTAAAAAACAAACAATTTCTTTTTAATTGACATATATAATTACACTCCGTAAAGGAGTATCCCTCCCTTCGATGTTTTAGCTGCAAAAGCAAAAACCGCAATTAATTTATTCTCCTCCGCTAAAGCAATAGCCCCTGCCCCTGACCGTTTTAATATATTCGGCACATACACCAAGCTTTGCTCTTAAAACCTTTATGTGCGTATCAATTGTTCTCGATGTATAACTGTTGTCGCTTCCCCAAACCGACAGAAAAATCTGCTCTCTGCTTTTTACTATATTCTCATTTTCAACAAGATATAAAAGCAGATTATATTCCATATTTGTAAGCTGTATCTCCTTACCTTGAACAGAAACCTCACAGCTAAGCTTATTTATACTTAGTTCGCCGAAATTAAAAATAGAATTATTTTTTCTTATCTGCTTTTTTAAAAGAACATTTACTCTTGCGACAAAAACCTCGTAGCTGAATGGCTTGACAATATAATCATCCGCTCCGGTCGTAAGCCCTCTCAGCTCATTTCGCTCCGACTCAAGCGCTGTAAGAATTATTATAGGAACATCGGAAAACTCCCTTATTTTTTCAAGAACCGTCCAGCCGTCATACTTAGGCATCATAACATCAAGCACTATTAAATCTATCTGCTCCTGCCTGAAAATATCCAAAGCCTCCTTGCCGTCGTGAGCAACGATAGTTTCATAGCCTTGATTTTGCAATATATCGCAAATAAGCTCGCACATTACTCTTTCATCGTCTGCAACTAAAATTTTCATCTGTGCTTCTCCTTAAATCAAAACATCAAAAGCCCTTTGTTCTGTCTATAAATTATATCATACGTTTAACATAGTTGTCTACCGATTTTAATATATTAAACACATTGATCATTTTTTTCAGCATTTTTCGACCATTATCAAAAAGTTTATCTTTAATTATACTTCTTAATTCAATTTCTTTTGTGAGTTTTGTGTGAAAATTTATACGGCTTGACTTTTAAAAAATCAAGCGATTTATATGCAAAATATCTGACTGCCGCAAAGATATAACTTCCCGGTTAAAATATGTAAGATCATCGAAAACATCGTCAATATATTGACAAATTCTGCTTATAGTTATAAGATAAAATAAAAGAAAAATAATGGCGTTCATAAATTGAAACTTAATGGACTTTGTTTATTAACCAATTATGCTTTGAATATCTCTATGTGCTTTTTAAAGAAAACAGATGTGTAATTTTGAAGTATGATTTGGTTATTTTAATAATAGGATAAATTGTTTTTAACGACCTATCATAATCTTAAAGGAATGAGAAAAATGGACAAATATACGGGCAAAAGTTTCTTCGGCGGAATTGCTGTCGGAAGAATTCAGATGTTCAAAAAGGGACGTCAGGAAATCAAGCAAATCAAATCTAATGATCCCGAAAGAGAAATAGCAAGATTCAATGAGGCAAGGGAAAAAGCTGTCGAAGAGCTTGAGAATTTATACAAAAAAGCGCTAAAAGAGGTCGGAAAGACAAACGCCGCAATATTTAAAATCCATCAAATGATGCTCAATGATATAAATTACACAAAGTCTGTTGAGGACTTTATCACTAATCAAGGCGTAACTGCCGAATTTGCGGTCGCAGCCACAAGAGATAATTTTCACTATATGTTTTCCGAAATGGATAACGAATATATGCAGGCAAGGTCTGTCGATATCAGAGACGTTTCAGAACGGGTCATAAGAATCCTGTGCAACGCTAAAGGAAGCACTATGGATTCTAAAATACCGTCTATAATAGTTGCCGATGATTTGGCGCCTAGCGAGACAGTACAGATTGACAAAGATTTGATTCTTGCGTTTGTAACGGTACACGGAAGCTGTAATTCACACACTGCAATACTTGCAAGAACTATGAATATTCCCGCTGTTATCGGCGCAGATATTCCTATAGACGGCTCAATAAACGGAAGAATGGCTATAGTTGACGGCTATAACGGTGTAATTTACATTGATCCCGACAGCGAGCTTGTACAGAAAATGCAGCTTAAGCAGGAAAAAGAGCTTCGCAAAAGAAGTCTGCTTTTAAAGCTGAAGGGTAAAGAAAACGTAACTTTGGACGGGAAAAAGCTTATGCTTTATGCAAACATCGGAAACGCCGATGATTTAGCGTCGGTTATTGAAAATGACGCAAACGGAGTAGGTCTTTTCAGAAGTGAATTTATATATTTTGAAAAAAACCGCTTTCCAACCGAAGAAGAGCAGTTTCAAATCTACAAAACCACTGCCGAATCGCTCTCTGGCAAAAAGGCGGTAATAAGAACTCTTGATATCGGCGCTGACAAGCAAGCCGGTTATTTCAATTTAGACAGGGAAGAAAACCCTGCTATGGGGCTTCGGGCTATAAGAATATGTCTTACAAATCACGAAATTTTCAAAACACAGCTTCGTGCATTATACAGAGCGAGTGCTTTCGGACAAATTGCAATTATGTATCCGTTTATCACATCTGTTGAAGAGGTTTTGGAGATAAAGAGAATCTCAAGTGAGGTAAAAAAAGAACTTGACGAGCAAAAGATATTCTATAGACGTGATGTTGAAGAGGGTATTATGATAGAAACACCTGCCGCCGCTCTTATTTCAGACAAGCTTGCAAAGGAAGTAGACTTTTTCAGCATAGGCACAAACGACTTATCTCAATACGCAATGGCGATAGACAGGCAAAATTCAAAGGCTGACAGATTTTTCAATCCACATCATCTTGCGGTTCTCAGAATGATTAAGATGGTTGTTGACAATGCACACAAAAACGGCATAAGGGCAGGAATCTGCGGAGAACTAGGTTCAGATTTAGAGCTTACCGAAACCTTTTTAAAAATCGGCGTTGACGAGTTGTCGGTTTCACCGTCAATGATACTGCCTCTTAGAGATAAAATCAGAAAAACAGACACGTCAAAAATCATACTTGAATTTGATTTATAGCCTATAAACAAAAACATAGAAATATTAAAGCCATACAAGCCTTTAAGGCAAGTATGGCTTTTTGTTATACTTCTGTTTTTTTCATATATTAATATCGATCAATAATTTAACAAAAACGAATAATAAGCTTCTAACTTATTTTAATTAGTCTGCTGCTACAGGCTGGTCGCTGAGCTTTTTAACAACTAACGTTGCATTTACGCCGTCTCCAAGTGTTACAGTTAATGCAAGCGCAGAAGAAACAGCCATATCAACAACGTCGCCTGCATCAAGAGATACTATAACGCTTCCGCTGTACAAATCGCTTACGCCGACCGCAAGAAGTCTTGTAGAAACAGTTTCAGGAATATTCTCACCGTTTACACGTACAGCAAATGTTACGTTTGCTCCTGCTGAAACAGAAGCAGTTTGCGAGTAAGTTATTTCATATATACCTGCCTGATCTATAGTTATAGCGTTGTCTGCCGCAGTCACATCCTGTGTTGGCATTGCCGTTGCAAGCGGAATCTGCGTTGGCGTTCCTATTGCCAGTGTAAGAGTCTCCGGCGTATCATCATAAAGTCCGCCGAATGCTGCTAAACCTGCTGCCGGACCTGTCGGACCGGAAGGACCAGTCGGACCTGATGGACCTGTAACACCTGTACCTCCTGTTGCTCCGGTTGCGCCTGTAGCACCAGTTGCTCCGGTTGCTCCGGTTGCGCCTGTCGGTCCTACTGCACCGTCTGCTCCTGTTGGACCTGTAGGACCTACTGCGCCATCTGCTCCTGTTGCTCCTGTCGGACCTATCGGACCAGTTGGACCAGTTTCACCTATTAAACCAGCTTCGCCTGTAGCACCCGTTGCGCCTGTTGCGCCTACCGCACC
>CANQCL010000007.1 GCA_947589215.1 uncultured Clostridia bacterium | reverse complement strand
TGCGTGGACATCTGCAAGCGCAACGGAAAGACCAAACTCATCTGGCTCGGCGACAAGGACAAGACGCTGAACTACACTCCCGCATCCGGCGAGATGGTGCTGACCGTCCATCGCTGGTTTGCCAACAAGTCGTGTCCGGGCAGCTGGATGTATGCCAGGATGGGCGACCTCGCCGCAAAGGTCACGGCGCAGCTTGGCGGCACGGCTGGGCAAGATCCGCAGCCTTCCGCCCCGCCCACAGCCGGATACCCAGAGACGCTGACCTCTGGCTATTACCGTGTGCGTAAAGCCTGGAATGATGCCCAATCACAGATCGGCGCCTACCGAGTTCTCTCCAATGCCAAGGCGCAGACGGACAAGAACCCCGGCTACTATGTGTTCAGCGATGACGGGGTGAGTATCTATCCCACCGCCGCCTACCGCGAATACACGGTGCAGAAGGGCGACTCCCTTTGGGCGATTGCCCAGCGTCTGCTCGGCAGCGGAACGCGCTACAAGGAGATCAAGGCGCTCAACGGTCTCACCAGTGACACCATCTACAGCGGCCAGAAACTGAAGATTCCAAACTGACTCACAGCCCATCGGGGATTTTTCCTCGGTGGGCTTCTTTTTTATGCCTTCCTTCGTCAAAACAGGTCCACCGCCTCCAGTGGAAAGTGAGAGAAACCCTCTCAGACTGGAGGATATACCTATGACACAGATCACTTTACTCGATGCCGATCTCGCAGCTGCGCTTGACGGAGTAACCACTGACCGCTTCTTTACCGATGAGCAATTCCAGCGAGATGTCGATTATTACAGAGCCCAGAACATCGCAAAAACCATGTTGGATACTGGACTTATTTCTTTGTCGCAATTCAACAAATTGACCGTGCTTAACCGAAAATCTTTCTCTCCGTTTCTGGCTGAGATTATGCCGAAAATGACTTGATAAATATCGCTTTTAGAGTGATAGATAGACACTACCGAAGGGAGGTGAAACCGTGAAAAAGGTCACGAGATTAGGTGGAGACGTCAAGAAAAAATCCATCACTAAAGTCCTCCGGGTGGCCGCCTACTGCCGCGTTTCCACAGACAGCGACGCGCAGCTTGAAAGCCTCGAAGCGCAGAAAACGCACTATGAGAAAACCATCAACGGGCGCGAGGATTGGGAGTTTGCAGGACTGTATTTTGATGAAGGCATCTCCGGCACCAAAAAGGAAAAGCGACCCGCTTTGCTTAGAATGATCGCAGACTGCAAAGCTGGGAAGATCGACTTTGTCATCACCAAATCCATCAGCCGTTTTGCAAGGAACACCACAGACTGTCTGGAGATGGTCCGAAAGCTCCTCGAATTGGACATTCCGATCTACTTTGAAAAAGAAAACCTGAATACCAGCTCGATGGAAAGTGAGCTCTTTCTCACCATCTTAAGCAGCATAGCTGAGGGAGAGTCTACATCCATTTCCGAGAACAACAAATGGTCCATCCAGAAGCAGTTCAAAAACGGCACCTTCAAGCTCAGCTACCCACCTTATGGCTATGATTGGGACGGCGAGCAAATGGTCATCAATCCGGAGCAGGCAGAAACGGTCCGCTGGATTTTTGAACAGGTGCTTTCTGGCAAAGGCACACACGCCATTTCTGAGGAACTGAATGCAAAGGGCGTACCCACCAAAAAGGGAGGACGCTGGACGCCTACAACAATTCGCGGTATGGTCAGCAATGAAAAATACACCGGCGATGTGATCTTTCAGAAGACCTATACCGATTCGCAGTTTAACCGTCATGTCAATTACGGCCAGAAGGATCAGTACTTGATGGCAGATCACCACGAAGCCATCATCAGTCGTGAGGTCTTTGAGACGGCAAACGCACTGGTTGAGCAGCGCGGTAAGGAAAAAGGTATCGTCAAAGGCAGTGATAAATACCAGAGCCGATATTGCTTTTCCGGCAAGATCATCTGCGGCGAATGCGGTGATACCTTCAAGCGCCGGATACACTCCAGCACCACCAACAAATACGTTGCGTGGTGCTGCAACACCCACATTGAGGACAAGGACCGCTGTTCCATGAAGTATATCCGGGACGACGCGATCAAAGCAGCTTTTGTGACGATGATCAATAAGCTGATTTTCGCCCACAGCATGATCCTGAAGCCCTATTTGGAAGCTATACGGAGCGGATGCACTGATGCACCCATGCGCCGGATTCAGGAAATTCAAACCCTGCTCTTGGGAAATGCCGCGCAACGAGAAACCCTGACCAAGCTGATGGCACAGGGCTACATCGACCAGATTCTTTACAATGAAGAAAACAACGCGCTCCTTTCGCAAGCAGACCGCTATCGACAAGAAATGGATTCCCTCAGCAAAATCATCGGCGTTGGTGGCGCACACGTCAGTGCAACGCAGGATCTTCTGAGGTATGTAGAAAAAGCCACTATGCTAACGGACTTCGATGAGGCGCTGTTTGAACATATCGTGACCCGCATCAAGGTTCTTTCCCGCGAGGAGATTGCCTTTGAACTAAAATGTGGGCTTACGCTCAAGGAAAGGATGTGACGACATGGGACACACACCATACGGATACCGGATTGAGAGTGGTATCGCGGTGATTGATGAAGGAGCTGCTGGAAAACTCCGAAAGCTCTATGAGAATTATCTCTCCGGCATGGCACTCAAAACCGCCGCGGCAGAAGCCGGAATCAATACCTACCACGGCACCACCAAGCGTCTGCTGATGACGAAGCATTATATTGGCGACGATTTCTATCCGGCCATTATCGACGCGACTGTCTTCCAGAACGCACAGGAGGAGCTGAGGAAGCGGGCCGCTGCTCTTGGCAGACTGAACCGGGCTCCGAAAGAAAACACGCATAAGGCTCCTACCATTTTTACGATCCGGGACATCAAGAAGAGATTAGATAACCCGGTAACGCAGGCCGAGTATATTTACAGCCTGATCGAAAGCGAGGTGAGCTGATGGGAAATGTCATGGTCATCCCGGCAAAGAGGCAGGTCGGAAACAATATCAAAAAAGCTGAAAGGCCAAAGCTCCGAGTCGCAGCGTACTGCCGCGTCAGTACTGACAGCGATGAGCAGGCCACCAGCTATGAGGCTCAGATCGAGCATTACACGGAGTACATCTCCAAGAATCCGGAATGGGTGATGGCAGGCATCTTCGCTGATGACGGCATCACCGGAACAAATACCAAAAAGCGTGACGAGTTTAACCGCATGATCGAGAAATGTCATGCCGGAAACATTGACATGATCATCACTAAATCGATCAGCCGCTTTGCCCGTAACACGCTGGACTGCCTGAAATACATTCGAGAGCTGAAGGACCTGAACATTCCAGTTTTCTTTGAAAAAGAGTCCATCAACACAATGGATTCCAAGGGCGAGGTACTTTTAACTATCATGGCTTCCCTTGCACAGCAGGAAAGCCAGAGCCTCTCACAGAACGTGAAGCTCGGCATTCAGTACCGCTACCAGCAAGGCAAGGTGCAGGTCAACCACAACCGCTTTCTTGGCTACACCAAAGACGCTGACGGCAACCTTATCATTGATCCGGCGCAAGCCGAAATTGTCCGGCGCATTTACCGGGAATACCTGCAGGGCCTGAGCATGGACAGGATCGCCGCTGGTCTTGAAGCCGATGGTATTCTCACCGGCGCGGGTAAGGCGAAATGGCACACCAGCACCATCAACAAGATTCTCCGGAATGAGAAATACATCGGTGACGCTCTCCTGCAAAAGACCTACACCACGGACTTTCTGACAAAGAAGCGCATTAAGAACAACGGCACCATCCCGCAATACTATGTGGAAGGCGACCACGAGCCAATTATTCCAAAGGATATCTTCCTATTGGTTCAAGAGGAACTGGTCCGCAGGCGTATGGTTCATACCAGCGACAACGGAAAACGGCGGTGTTATTCCTGCAAGCACTGTTTCGCGCAGATTGTTTTCTGCGGCGAGTGCGGTGAGTTTTACCGGCGCGTCCATTGGAACAATAGAGGCTGCAAGTCCATCGTTTGGCGGTGCTGCAGCCGCTTGGAGGCTACCGGCCACGCCTGCCACAGTCGGACAGTCAATGAAACACTTCTGGAGCAGGTGGTGATCGATGCCATCAACCGAGTGCTCTGTCAGAAGGACGATTTCCTGCAAACTCTACGTGCCAACATAGCAACGGTAGTCCTTCAGGGTGATGCCCTCTTGCCGGAAGTTATAGATGAGCGTCTGAACAAGCTGCAAAAGGAGCTTCTGAAGAAGGTCAATCAGAAAGACAACTACGACGCCATTGCAGATGAGATACTCCGGCTTCGGGACCAGCGCAGGCAGGCCGAAGTGGACAGTGTCATCAAGGATGAACAGATGAAGCAGATCCGGGACTTGCAGGATTTCGTCAAGAGCCAACCAGCCACCATCACGGAGTTTGATGAGGCACTGGTCAGCCGCCTGATTGAGAAGATTACAGTCTTCGAGGACCACTTCACCGTAGACTTCAAATCCGGTATTACAATCGATATCGAAGCATAAAAACAGGCTCCCTTACTACCGATGGCAGTGTGGGAGCCTTGCTTTATGATGTCATTCACTCTTCTAATTCTTATGCTTAGAGACGTTGTAAACGGCGCATATAAATAAAACAACCAAGCATATCGCTATTACATAGCCTTCAGCAATTACATCATAGTTATAGTCTTGAATATGATACTATTTGATTGGGCGGGACAATAAAATCATCCTTTATATATAAATAGAGTTCGTTTAAATCATCATATGCCCTGTCAATAGCATGGGATAGCATCCATTTTTTAATTTTCATATCATCATCAAGATCGATCCAGTCTTCATAAGGAGGGTCTCTAAACTCATCCAGCTCAAAATTGAATCGATGAACTTGATCCTTAGTAACGAAAAAGTCCACTCTATAACTATCAGCATGTGTTTCCCAGTATCGTTCTACTTTTTGCGCCTCTGGAAGCAATTCGCCAAGTGACATCAAGAACTCTGGCCTTTCGTGAATTCGCGTCCCATAGTTAAGAACGTTATCATTGACAAGAAATCCATTAACGCAATAATCATAGAATACTCTATATGAGATCCTATCAAGCGTTTCCTCTTTACCAGTTAAAAAATGTCTGCCTCTATAATGCTCATAGTCTATGTCGTACTCCTCTGATCCAGCGTAGAGCCGCCTTTCTATGATATCAAAATATATACCGCGATCCCTCAGAAGCCTCGATAGCATAGTATCGTCAGTCAATACCATTTGAAGATTGCGTAGGCCATTCTTTTTTATTTCTTCACAACCGTCTAATGAACCCAGAACATGGAAGGCCATAATTCGCAGGTGAGAAATATCAACGTTTTGTATTCTTTGAATGTTATGCCTCCAAAATTTTTCGAAGTCATTTTCACATTCTATAGTACGTTCTGTAATAAACTCATCCGGAGTCATTCTCATAAACCCCAGAACAAATCTATAAGCAGAATCACATGTCCTTAAATCAAAAACCATCTTTTTATAATCCCCTTGACATCTAAATCACAGCTTCAACCCTATCGCAAAAACATCTAAACCGGCCACTCAACCCTATGACATCTAAATGGCCTACTCAACCCTCCGACCAAAACGGTTGATATGTTCTGACAGAGTAATTTTCACGGTTAAATACGCCCTCCGGTGCTAACGGCCTAATGCCAGAAAAGCCCGTATTTACGGCACTTTTTCTGCGGTCAGTCCTTGACTCGTGACATCAATACCACGCACTCCACATGTCATACATAGGCTATTGGGGAAATATGGCCTTAAAAAACGTTTTTGCTTGATATTTCATGCTTTTCAACAATTCTCGATTATCCCCCGACATCATATCTACCGCATCATATAAGTAGGCTATTTCGGATTTTTTCAATCAATTCTCTATCCGCTGGCAACCAATCAATATCATACAATTCATCTACAGAAATCCATCTGGCATCAGCTGCCTCTTTGAGAATGATTTTACCATCTACTATGGAACACCAGAAACAATCCATACTCAAATGAAAAGCAGGATAGTCATACTCTATAGTATAAATAAAACGGTCTATAGATATTGTTACATCAAGTTCTTCCTGGATTTCTCTTATCAATGCTTGCTGTGAAGTTTCACCAATCTCAATCTTTCCACCGGGAAATTCCCACTTGCCCTCAAACTCTCCATATCCTCTCTTAGTAGCAAGGATTCTTGTTTTGGATTCTAAAAGGTCACGAATGACGGCCGCCACTACTCTCACTGTTTTCACAAATCTATCCCTCTTTAGGCATCTTTCTCAATTTGAACTTATATTCTTTGCGTAAATTTCCAGACTCATCTATATCATCTTCATACGTGTAGTCCACTAAGGAAAAAATTCCCTGATAATAATATTCCTGAGGGGAGAACTTAACAAATAAATGAATCTGTTTCCCTTGAACCTTAGCGTCAACAATTGCCTTATTCCCTGATGTCATTTTCTGATCGCCTGTTTTTCCTTCGCCTGAGTATATGTAGTCACCATCTGTTGTCCAATGATCATGGTAAACAAATCCGCTTTTCTTTTTATCGATCGATGAAACCAAAATCACAGTTGATTCAGTTTTATTTATGCCCCTACCAAAGCCAGCAATTTTAATACCAAATTGATTTTCAACTTGTTGATATGTGAGAATTGGCTGTTTGGCCAAATACTTGACATTGTAATCAGAACGAAAGCCGTCTTCAATGCTTTTACGCTTTTTTATTGTTTGGAGGGCTTGTTCTTCGTTAACATTGTGCTTCTCGGCAGCCTGGACAACTGCTGCCACCCGTCTCTGCATCTCAGCTGCTTGTTTAAAAGCGCTGATTTCATCCAAAATAGCTGTCTGTATAGATGGATCTACTGCCGTAATGAACTTTTCAAAGGAATCTGGGTACAGAAACTTTGCAGTCTTTGAATCAAACTGTACTGTAATATGGTTTCCCTCTACATCTGTTATAACGCCAATCCCATATACTTTATGCTTTACTACTAAATTTAACAATTTAACGTTTTCCACTCATGACACCTGCTTCTATAACACATATAATATTATTTCTTTGAACTATATTTTTTATCACTTCGATGAGTACCATTCTCATCCGTTACAATATTGGATCTACGTTTTTTGGCTTCCTGCGCGTCTCGGAAGACATCCTCTGTAATAATGGGAGGATGGTTGTCCTTCACCAAATATTCGTATTCCCCGGTAAGCGAGTCTGTGAGTCTTACCGTACCAATATATTTTTCATTTGTCAGGATGTTTTCAATAGCCCGCTTGCTCCATTGAGGCTTTCCTGTTGGGGAAGGGACACCTTCCTTTTTAAGTTCCTTGATAATCCCGAGCACACTCTTACCCTCAATGTACCAACGAAAAATGTCACGCACGATTTGCGCCTGCTCTTTGCTGATTACAAGATCGCCATCTTCATTTTTGTCATATCCATATAGCCTGCGTTTATATAAACCAGATGTACCACCGGCAGCTCTAAAACTTAATCCCATACGAATATTATCACTCCTGGTCTCATTTTCTGCCTGAGCAAAAGACTCAATAATAGAAATCATCATTTCGCTGTCGATATTATCAGTATCCAAGTTTTCCTGTTCAAAAATAACTCGCACACCTGCTGCCTTTAACCGACGAAGCGCGTTCAAAGTGTCCACGATGTCTCTACCGAAACGGCTAATACTTTTTGTCAGAACTACAGATATATGATGGAGCTCACATTCCTTTAGCATCCTTTCAAACTCGCCTCGCGGTGACGCTGATTTGGCTGATCCAATATCTATAAAGGTATCACAAAGTTTCCATTGTTCGACGTGCGATACCGCTTTTGTCAAAGCAGATATCTGGGCGGAAAGGCTATTCAACTGGTCCTTTTCAGAAGTACTGACCCGGCAATATATCCCTACATTCTTTACGATTCTATCCGGCTTTGCTGGTATAAAGTATATTTTTGATTCCACGTCCGTTTCTCCTTTCCTCAGCCTTACTTTAGCCTAATTATATCATGTGGCGCATCTAATGACAAGTAGGCTATTTTTGATCGCTTCGCAGCCTAAAACGCAATATTTTGTCCAATGCACATTGTTTATATACAAGATATCCGTGACATCAATACCACCGTCTCCACATGCACCGTCCTCGGGAACATATCGACAGCTTGTCCTTTAACTGCCTTATAACCGTTCTCGCACAAATACTTTACATCTCTAGCAGCTGTCGAAGGATTGCAGGAAACCATTATTATTTTCTTGGGAGACATTTTTAGCATTGCGTTAAGCGATACGCTGTCACAACCCTTCCTTGCAGGATCGGCAATAATTATGTCGGGCGTTTCTCCACGTTCAATCAGTCTGTTTGCTACTTGTCCTGCGTCACCGCAAATAAATTCAGCGTTTTGAATGCCGTTTAATTCTGCATTGAGCTTTGCATTTTCCACAGCGTCGGGAATGATCTCTACTCCTATCAGCTTTTTCACATTACCTGCAATCGAAAAGCCTATCGTTCCTATTCCGCAGTATAAATCAAGAACCGTCTCACTGCCCTTTAAATCTGCATATTCTTTTATTATACCGTACAGTTTCTCAGCCTGTGCAGTGTTTATTTGATAAAATGAATGCGGAGAAATCCTTACTTTGTTTCCGCACATAATGTCTGTAATGTACTCTTTACCAAAAAGAACCTCGTTACTCTTTCCAAGAATGACATTGGTTTTATCTGGATTGATGTTCAAAACAACGCTCTTTATTTCCGGAAATTCTTTTAATATTTCCTCGGAAATATTTTTAAGTCTGTCATCACGCTTAGTAACCACAATGCAAAGCATTATTTCTTTAGTGTGATAACCCTGTCTGATATAAATATGACGAACCTGACCTTTACCTGTCTCCTCGTCATATGCTTTAAAGCCGTTCTTTCCTAACAGCTTTACCGTGTAGTCTGCAATTCGATTGAAAATCTCAGGCTGTAAAAGACAGTCTTTATTATCAACTACCCTGTGCGAACGCTTTGAATAAAATCCGCACTCTAACCTGCCGTTTTTCTCACATACAGGATACTGCGCTTTGTTTCGGTAGTGCAGAGTTTCCTCACAGCCGAGTATATCGTCAAAATCAATAGACAGCTTTCCTATTCTCTCAAACGAATCCTTTACAAATCCCTGCTTCGCACTTAGCTCTGCCTCATAATTCAAATGCCGAAACGAACACCCTCCGCACTTTCTATAAGTATTACATTCTGACTTAATTCTATCACTTGACGGAGTTAGTATTCTCTTGATGATACCGTAAGCGTAGGTCTTTTTCAGCTTTACAATTCGGCAGTCTATTTCATCACCGATAGCCGTAAAGGGAACAAAAACTGCCATTCCATCAAATCTGCCTACCCCATTACCTTCGTTTGTAATGCTGTCTATTTTAAGCTTTATTATATCGTTTTTCTTCATATGCACACTCTGCAATCATATTATATTTTGTTCAATAAATTCCTTTGCTTTGTTTTTCTTCTCCAGCATTAAGTCAAAATGTTTTATATACTCAAGCGGAAACTTATAGTTAAATATTCTTTTTAAATGTCCGTCTCTTGCTACTAGCTTTGTAGACGCTCCTGCTCCCAGTGCGATTATAGACTGGTTTTCTTCCATTATATAAATGTTATACAAACTTTCCATATTAGGCTTTGACCAGCCTATGTTCTCCAAATTCTCAAGCATATTTTTCTGCCTGTATAAATAATAAGGATTATATCCGCTATCTATAAGCCTTTGTGAAGCGTAATCAACCATCTGCTCGGCAGGATTGTCTATAACCGTATTGCTCTTGCGGTTAAGGTCAGCGGCACGCTTGATTGAGAGCGTGTGGACCGTTACATTTTCAGGTTCAAGAGCTATTATCTCATCTATTGTTTTCTTAAAACTTTCAACTGTATCAGTCGGCAATCCTGCTATAAGGTCAGTATTAATGCTGTTAAATCCTATTTCCTTAGCTAGCATAAAACTGTCTACAAACTGATTTACAGTATGCCTTCTGTCTATTGCCTTAAGAACACTGTCATTCATAGTCTGAGGATTGATTGAAACCCTGTCAGCACCGCAGGACTTTATAACCTCCAGTTTTTCTCTGGTTATTGTGTCTGCTCTTCCCGCTTCAACCGTGTATTCCCGCAATGCTGATAAATCAAAGTGTCGGGAAATAGCTTTCATTATCTTTACAAGCTGATTTGCCTCGAGAGATGTCGGTGTGCCACCGCCAAAATATATTGTGTCAAGCGTTAAACCTTTACATAAAATCATATCTGCGGTGTAGGCAATCTCATCGCAAAGACGGTCTACATACTCGGGAATAAGGTTTATACTGCTCTCTACAGACTGCGATACAAAAGAACAATATGAGCATCTCGACGGACAAAACGGTATGGAAATATATAAGCTGAATGACTTATCACTCATATCTTCAAACAATTTTCTCTGAGTAACCGCCGTTTTGTAAGCTATATCTATTTTTGACTTTTCACACAGAAACTTCTCTGAAAGCTCTTTCTCAATATCCTGTCTTGACATACCCTCATCAAGCATTTTATTTACCCTCTTAACAGGGCGTATACCTGTGAGTATTCCCCATTTTGCAGACTTCCCTGTCAGAGCAGTAAGACAATTAAAAATCAGCCTTGCAAGGACTATTTCACATTCACCCTCATAGTTGTCAGATGAATTTAAAATACTCTGAGATTTTTTATTAGTTTTTCTATCAATTTTACATACAGTGTAAAGATAAGTTTTACTTTTACCTTTTTTTCGTCTTAGAAAGCAAAAATCATTACTGAAATACTCAGGCTTAATATCATAATGAATCTCAAAAAGAGTTGCAGGTATAAAAAGCTTTACTACACTTTCAAGCTCGTATTTAAAATCGTTTCCGCTGAAAATCAAAGTCATTTTACATTTCCCTCATATAAGGATTAAATGCTTTTTCATCTGCTAAGCTTGTAGGCGCTCCATGTCCTGAGTAAACAGTATAGTCGTAATCAATTTTTTTAAGCCTTTTAAGCGATTTAATAAGCGTTTCAGAGTCTCCGTCAACCATATCAGTTCTTCCAACCGACCTGTAAAAAAGAGTATCTCCTGAGAACATAACATCACCGCTTATATAACACACAGAACCGCTTGTATGTCCGGGAGTTGAAATAACCTCAAATTTTATCTCATCTTGAGTTATAATATCACCGTCCGACAAAGCTTTTGCATTTTTGTAAGGCTTTAAAGGGATTCCAAGATAATTTGATAAGCTTAGATCAGCGTCATATAGCTTAGTTATATCAGCAGAGTGAATATAAACCTCACAGCCTGTTTTTTCTGCTAAATCGCAAACCGCTCCTGTGTGGTCGATATGACCGTGAGTTAGCAAAATCTTTTTCAAGGTCAGTTCGCTTTGTCTAAGCTGTGAAATAATAAAACCTGCATCAGCAGGCGCGTCTATCAAAACCGAATTTTTGCTGTCTGTTTCAACTATATAAGTGTTAGTGCCGATTTCACTAAGCGGTTTAAGTTTTATAATTTTCATCAGTAATATCTCCTTCTAGATGCAAGAAACTAGAGACAAGATGCAAGATATAAAATGATTAGAATAAGCGTTTCATGCTTCTTGCTTCTAATTCTCTTGCCTCTAAATGCAACGTCACCATTGCATTGCTATTTTCCTGTTCTGTCAACAGTGATCACACTGTCAATTTTTTTGAGCCTGTTGATAACATTTTCAAGCTGTTCAGTACCTGCAACACTTATAGTTACTATAACATTTGCATTACCGTTTTTAAGCTCTCTGGCATAAGCCTCGTGCATAGGGATTTTAATTGCTGTCAATACGTTTGATATATCAGCAAGCAGACCCATTCTATTGTACGCAACTAAATCAAGTGTTGCTCTAAAGTAAGAGGTGTTTCTTTCCTCAGCCCAGTGTACAGCAACCCATCTCTGACTGTTTTCCTCTTTTCTTATTTGATTTATAAAGTTTACGCAGTCTCTTTTGTGTACAGAAATACCGTGCCCTTTTGTAATAAAGCCTATTATGTCGTCGCCCGGAAGCGGAGAACAACAAGCTGCAAATTTAACAAGACAGTCGCCTACTCCGTCGACAATTATACCGGAGGTATTGCTTTTTCCGTTATTGGTATGAACTTCAATAGCTGATTTATCAACTTCTGAATTTTTCTCATACTTCTTATTATAAGAATCCTTTAGTCTTCTTATGAGCTTATGAAGCTGTACCCCTCCATAACCGATGGCAGCATAAAAGCTGTCGAGGCTGTCGCAGTTGTGACGCTTTATATCCGCTGCAAGAAACTCCTCTAAATCATCATCCGGAACATGAATAAAGTTTCGCTTGAACTCACGTTCAAGCTCCGCCTTACCCTCAG
This sequence comes from uncultured Clostridia bacterium, assembly GCA_947589215.1. Taxonomy (GTDB): domain Bacteria; phylum Bacillota; class Clostridia; order Oscillospirales; family Ruminococcaceae; genus UMGS1601. The sequence continues at coordinate 93,835 of CANQCL010000007.1, read as the reverse complement.
CAATGTTCTCCTCACGGCGTTCTTTTTTGAACCATGAGCGTATTTTAGACTTAGCCTCATTAGTCTTAGCAATATCAAGCCAAGACCTGCTCGGACCGTGATTTTCATTGTTGGAGGTCAGTATCTCTATAATTTCACCCGTCTGGATCTTATGGTCGATAGAAACCATTTTATTGTCAGCCTTAGCGCCTATCATTTTATGTCCAACCTGAGTGTGAATAGCATATGCAAAGTCGATAACTGTAGAATCAATAGGCAGAGAGATCATATCACCCTTTGGAGTGTATGCAAAAACATCTTCTGGAGCTAGATCGTTCTTTATAGTTCTTACGATTTCCTCAACGTCGTCGGCTTCCTTCTGAGCCTCAAGGATCTTCCTTATCCATGCAAGACGCTCATCGTTTTTGTCCTTTTTAGTTATTCCCTCTTTGTATTTCCAGTGGGCGGCTATTCCGTATTCGGCGGTGTGGTGCATTTTCCATGTTCTAATCTGAACCTCAAAAGGTATGCCCTCACGCCCGATAACCGTTGTGTGTAACGATTGATACATATTTGGCTTAGGCGTTGAAATGTAATCCTTAAATCTGTTCGGAATAGGATTGAACATCTCGTGTATTATTCCCAGCACACTATAACACTCGGTTACAGTATTTACGATGATCCTTACTGCATATTTATCATATATCTGGTCTATATCCTTTCCGTCTCGGAAAATCTTTTTATAAATACCGTAGTTGCTCTTAACCCGTCCCTCAATTTCGGGAACTGGATCAAACTCCTGTTTAAGCCTTGCTCGTATCTTATCCTTTATACTTTCAATAAGCTCGATACGCTTATCCTTTCGCATATTCATCTGCTTATCAATTTCTTCATACGCATAAGGGTCAAGATACTGAAACGACAAATCTTCTATTTCCTCTTTAATAGACTGTATTCCCAGCCTGTGAGCAATCGGCGCATATATGTTCATAGTTTCAAGGGCAGTAGTTCTTCTTTTTGCATCAGTTCTGTATTGAAGAGTTCTCATATTGTGAAGCCTGTCGCACAGCTTTATAATAATAACCCTTATATCCTGACTTGTTGCCAGTATAATTTTTCTGACATTCTCCGCCTGCTGCTCCTCCTTTGTAGCAAGAGGAATTTTTCTCAGCTTTGTAAGACCGTCTACAAGCATTGCAACGTCAGGACCAAGCTCATTTCTCACCTGTTCGATAGTGAAATCAGTATCCTCAACAACGTCGTGCAAAAGCGCTGCAGAAATAGAATCTGTATCCATTCCAAGGTCAATAGCTATAAGAGCAACAGCAATAGGGTGAGTTATATAAGGCTCGCCAGAATCACGTGTCTGACCCTCATGCTTCTTCTCAGCAAGCTCATAAGCACGAGTGATCTTATCCAAATCATACTTCTTATCCTCGCTGGTGATTTTCTCTATAAGCAAATCTATAGAATAGTTCTTTGAATTTCCCATAAGCCCTCAGTCCTTGCTAATTGTATTATAAAGAATATATCTTATTTAAAACTGTTGATTGCGATAAATCAACCTTTTTTGAAACCTCAACTATATGTACCTCCTGCCGTGACGCTATAAGCTTTATCAACCCCATCTCGTTAAACGCATCAAGACAAATACGAAGTTTAAAATAGTTCATCGACTGCGTATTGAATTTCATAAACAGCTTATCTACAGAAACACGTTTTATTGCCATAATATACTTATAAATCCTTACAAGATCATCTCTTGTAGGCTTAACCCTATGGATAACATTCTGAGGCACCGGCTCGCCTCGCTTGTAAGCCTCATAGCAGGATTTCGCCGCAAAATACTGCTTACCCGAAATTCCGTGAGTTCTAAAATCCACGACCCTTATTGACAACTGGCTGACGCCTTTATACTCGTTGACCTCCATATTGACAAGCATATCTAACTTGTCGCCCACATTAAACGGCAGTGACACAGGCGGTCTCGAAAACAAAAGAGCTGTTTCGGTTACGCCTTTATATGAAAACTCTATCTTTGAGTGCTTACCCTGAGACAGAGGAACTATTTTTCTAACAACTGCCCCAATTATTGCAAAAATAGGCATTTTGTTTCCCTCGCCGAAAGGCTCAAGAATACTTAAACTCTCTGCCAGCTTAATGTCAAAATCCTTAGCCTCAAGTAATTTATCGGCAGTTATTTTCATTCCGCTTAGATCTTCGCATTTTCCTGCAAATTCAGCAACCTTTTTTATAAAAAGAGGAATGTCATCAGCATTTATTGTTAATCCACCTGCAAATTTATGTCCGCCGTACCTCAGTAATGTATCTTCGCAGTATCTAAGGCACTTATATACATTAAAGCCTTCAAAGCTTCTTGCTGAACCCCTGCCTATTCCATTTTCATCAACCGAAATTATAAAATTAGGCTTACCGTATAGCTCGGCTATTTTAGCCGATACTATGCCTATTACCCCGTGATGCCAGCCTTTACCGCTTATTACCAGAACCTTTTCATTTAGTATTTCAGAGTTTAAGTCGATATATTCAAAAATTTCCCTCAATATCAAAAGCTCAGTTTCTTTTCTTTGATTGTTAAGAAGTATAAGATTATCTACATCAAATTTTGCGCTTTCATCCTCAGCTATCAGGGCTTCAACCGCAGTTGAAGCCGAACCGAATCTTCCTGCAGCATTTATTCTGGGAGCAATACCAAACGCCACAGAGTTTGAGGTCATCCTGCTCTTATTTATTCCGCACTTTTCTATCAAATATAACAGTCCGTAATTTTCGCTGTTTTCAAACATACGCAATCCATCTTTTACAAGCGTTCTGTTTTCACCTCTAAGAGGAACAACATCTGCAATAGTTCCCACTGCTGCAAGGTCGGAAAACTGCTCTGAAACAATAGAATAATCACCGTCAAGCGCCGCACAAAGCTTAAACGCAACTCCGACGCCGGCTAAATCCTTAAACACAGAGGGACAGTCCTCTCTATGCGGATCAACTACTGCTTCAGCCTCCGGAAGCTCATCACCAGGCTGGTGATGATCGGTTATAACAAGCTTGATTCCAAGCTCCTTTATGTATTTTGCTTCCTCAACCGCCAAAATTCCGTTATCGACCGTTATTATGAGAGATACTCCCTCCTCTTTAAGCTTATCTACAGCTCCCTTATTAATTCCGTATCCCTCGTCACGATGCGGAATATAGTACATAACATCGGCTCCGCTTGATTCAAGATACCTTACTAAAATTGTAGTTGAAGTTACTCCATCGCAGTCGTAATCTCCATATACGCAGATAAGCTCTCCGTTATATATTGCCCGGGAAATAACTTCAACAGCTTCAGGCATATCTTTAAGAGTCATAGGGTCAGAAAGCTCGTCATTGTTGAAAAAGTCAACAAGCATTTCCATATTATCATATCCTCTTGACACCAAAACTTCTGCACACAATGAAGTTAAATCACTTTTTCTTGAAATCTCATCTACTTTTTGAGGATCAGGCTTTTTTATTTCCCAGCGTTTCATACAGCTTTCCTTTCAGAATTATTAACAAATATTATACCACTATTCTTCCTCTTTTGCAACCGCAAATCAAGCAGAAAACTCTGCTTTTTAACTAGATGCAAGAAGATCAGATGCAATAAGCAAGACAAACCCGCCCGACCGCCGACCAGCGTGACGCTGGCTGCCCTGCTGCCTTTGGGCAGTATGCAAAATGTGTTTACTTTGAGCAACGGCAGGCTTATCAATTGATAATTGATAATGGACAATTGTCAGAAATAAGATAAAAGCGTTCGGGTCGTTTTATTGACCTGAACGCTTTTTGACGTCTTATTTTACCTTTTTCTTAACAACCTTGCTCCACTTTCCAAAATACTTATTACCGTTTGCAAGCTTGTATGCCCTTACCTTTACAAAATACTTTTTCTTAGATTTCAACCTTTTAAGAGTCACCTTGTTCTTTTTGACTGTAACTGTCTTCTTGTTCTTTGTGAATTTGTTGTTAGTTGCCGATAATACTTCATAGCCCGTTGCTCCGCTAACCTTTTTCCATGAGACGTTAAGCTTCTTTTTCTTTGCTGTAACCTTTACATTTTTTACCTTTGCAGGCTTAGTTACAGTTGTAGTAACGGCAGGCGGTGTTGTAGGTTTAGGAGTTGCTGTTGTCGGTGCAGATGTAGGCGGTGTAGCCGGAGTGTTTGGTGATTGTGACTGATTGTTATTGCCTGATGAATTTGATGGATCTGACGAGTTGTCTGTCGGATTTGATGAATCTGATGGGTCTGATGAAGATGGATCAGATGAAGATGGCTCGTTTGACTTATCTACAAGCCCATCAATGGCTGAATATATCCCCTCTGTCGTGTCCTCCATTGCCATTACGTTTGAATCTTCTCCGTATTTACCTGCCTTTTCAAGCAATGCCTTTAATACACCATAGCTTTCTGTTGTATAATCTGCCTCTGCATATTTCTGAGCTTCTGTTACTGCCTTGTTTAATTCTGTTTTAGCGTTCTCTATATCTTCTTCGATATCAACAATTCTAACGCCTGAAACTCCACCTTTTAACAGTGAATTATACGTTGTCGTGCCAGAATAACAGTGTATTTTTGATGAATTATTACCTACTGGAAAATATCCATAATTTTGACCGTGTATATATAAATCTGTTAATGAGCTGCATCCCATACACCATTGTGCATTATTATATGCAATTGCAACACCAGCAGGTATTTCTAATCTTTTAAGATTTGTACAATTGTAAAAAGCATTTTGAAAATTACTATTTCCATCCGATATCTGAACTCCTTCTTCTATATATGCCTCTTCAAGTCCGTTACAATTTTCAAATGCGTAATTTAATTTGTTTACCGATTTTGGTATTACTACTTTATTCAACTTCGGACAATCTCTAAAGCCTCCGTGTATCTCCTTTAAACCTTCTGTAAATATTACTGATAAAAGATTTTGACAGCCGTCGAATGAATAGCTGTTAAAATCATTTGCACCTACTCTATCTCTGTGCTGAGTTTCATTCCACTGTGTAATGGTTGACGGAATTACAACTCTCTCTACTGCAGTTTTGTAAAATGCATAACCTCCCATAACAGTTAATCCCTCTGGAAGCGTTATATCTTTTAGTTTTGAACATTCACTGAATGAATGTTGACCCCAATCTTTAATTGTTGACGGTATTCTTACGCTTTCAAGAGATGTACAGCCATAAAATGAATAAGCACCTATAGCCGTTATTTCCTCACTTAATGTCAAGTTTTTAAGTGATGTACATTCTGCAAATGCATAGTTTTGTTTATCATATGGATCCTGTGGAGCCTCAGGACCACTAAACTCTGTTATTGTTGATGGTATAACTGCAGTTACAAGGTTTGGCATTTTATAAAATGCACAGAACCCTATTGATGTAACGCCTTCTTCTATTACTACTTCTTTAATACCTTCAGCATATTTTTTATATCCATATATATCAGAGTAATCACTTTGTTGGTTTCCTCCATAAACAAGACCAGTAGGTGATGCCATTTTTCCCTCACCCGAGATTGTTAGCTTGCCGTTTGCATCAAGCTTCCAAGATAAGTTGTCACCTAATTTCCCCTCATCCTCAACAGCCGAAACACTCATCGCGCCCGTAACCGCTGTTACTATCATTGCCATTGACGCTAAAAATGATAAGATTCTTTTAAATTTCATTTTAGAAACCTCCTAAAATTCCTATAATTTTTTGCAGACTTAAGGACATTACATACAACAAAGTCGCCTGCTTTTCTTTGCTGTTTTTATAATATCATATTTCGACAATTTAGTCAAGATTTTTGTAGTATTGCTTATTTTTTTATGGTAAATGCAAAAAAGCCCAGTATTTTAGTGCTGAGCCAATTCATATTCAGTTTAAATAATTTATGCTTATTATTATCAATTGACCATCTAACCGTCTAGGTGTTCTTATCAACTACTTTCATCTTCTTTAGGTTACCCGTCTTGTTGTGCCGCTCATCAAGAACCGCTTCAACCTCACTCCAAGACAAGCCCCTTTCAACACACATCACCATAAGGTGATATAAAAGGTCTGCAACCTCGCCTTTGAGTTCAGAATTATCCTTGTTCTTAGCTGCGATTATAGTTTCTGCACTCTCCTCGCCTACCTTTTTAAGTATCTTGTCAATTCCCTTTTCAAAAAGATAACAGGTATATGAACCCTCTGCTTTTGTTTCCCTTCTGGATTTTACGACCTGCTCTAATGTTTTCAAAGTCTCCATTTATAACTTCTCCTTTATTCATCATTATACATTTCATTGAAAAAGCAACTGTACGAACCTGTGTGGCAGGCATTACCCGTCTGCCTTACATTCAAAAGTAATGTATCATCGTCACAGTCGCTGTATATAGATACAACCCTTTGCAGATGTCCGCTAGTCGCACCCTTGTTCCAAAGCTCACCCCTAGAACGGCTCCAGTACCATGTATACCCAGTTTCAAGAGTTTTTTTAAGGCTCTCCTTGTTCATATAAGCAAGCATTAAAACTGTTTTTGTATCAACGTCAAATGCAATCGCAGGAACAAGCTCCGATTTAATAAAATATTTATCAAGATCATTAACATCTATTTTTATTTTACTCATTGTATTTCCTCTCAATAATTAATACGCTCAGAAAAGTCTGGGCGATAGATTATTGCTCACATCTCTGACAGGCACACCGTACTTGATTAGATATGATTTTACCTCGTTTACCGTCAGCTCTTTGAAATGGAACAATGACGCTGCAAGAGCCGCAGAGCAATTTGTCTTTTTAAAAGCTTCAAGAAAGTCCTCTAATTTTCCGCAGCCGCCAGACGCTATCACAGGGATTTTTACAGCGTCACACACAGCGTTGAGCATTTCAATATCGTATCCGCCACGAACACCGTCAGTATCGATTGAATTCAAGCATATTTCGCCTGCGCCCAGCTTTTCTATTTCCCTAACCCATTCTATAAGGTCAAGCTTATAATCTATTCTGCCGCCGTTAATATAGACAGTCCACTTGCCGTCTGAAACCTTTTTAGCATCAATTCCCACTACCACGCATTGGCTTCCAAAGATGTCAGCTGCCTCACGGATAAGCTCGGGATTCTGAACAGCTTGCGAATTAACCGAGACCTTGTCAGCCCCTGCCCTTAGAGTTTCTCTGAAATCTTCAATAGTTTTTATTCCGCCGCCGACAGTAAGAGGGATAAAAACCTTTTTAGCTGTGTTTCTAACAACGTCAAGCATTGCCCCTCTGCCCTCGTGTGAAGCGGTTATATCGTAAAATACAAGCTCATCAGCGCCCTGCATATTGTACTCATATGCAAATTCAACAGGGTCGCCGACGTCTTTTACGCCTTCAAAGTTAACACCTTTTACAACGTGTCCGTCTCTAACGTCAAGACAGGGAATAATTCTTTTTGCAAGCATTTTTATCCTCCGTTTCGTATGTAAATGTTATTTTATCAGTCGGGAAAAGTTCTGCAAGATTTTAAGCCCTATTTTTCCGCTCTTTTCAGGGTGGAACTGCGCTCCGTACACGAATTTTCCGTCCCAAACCATTGCGGGAACCTTGTCTCCGTATTCGCAGTAAGCGACTAAATTCTTATTATCATTGTCGCAGTAAGCCTTATAAGAGTGAACAAAATATACATAGTCATTCCCGGGCAGTCCCTCAAACAGCGGACAGTTTTTTATATTGTATTCAAGCTTGTTCCAGCCCATATGCGGAATAACAAGTTCAGGTTCGTTGATCTTGTCTACCTTTCCGGGAATAAGTCCAAGCCCGTCACATTCTTCAAACTCATAACCCTTGTCAAATAGAAGTTGCATTCCAAGACAAATGCCCAAAAACGGCTTTTTGGTTGCCTCGTACTTTATAGTGTCTATAAGACCGCTCTTTTTAAGCTCGTTCATAGCCCACGGAAACGCCCCCACTCCGGGCAGTATTATAGCGTCGGAGTTTTCAATGACCTTTCTTTCCTTTGTCAAAACACTCTCGATACCAAGCATATCAAGAGCATTTTTTACACTAAAAATGTTCCCTGCTCCGTAATCAATTATTGCTATCACTTATAACACTCCCTTAGTAGACAGAACCTCTCCGCTTTTATTTTCACAAATAGCCTTTCTGAATGCGTGAGCAGCTGCCTTGAAAAGCGACTCGCATATGTGATGATCGTTGCTTCCGTATATTTCAGAGATGTGTAGTGTTATACCCGAATTAAACGCAAACGCTCTGAAAAATTCCTCAACAAGGCAAGAATCCATCTCTCCTATTTTTTCATTATCTAAATCTGCATTGAACACCAAAAACGGTCTACCACTTATATCAAGAGAACAAAAGCCCAAAGCATCGTCCATCGGAATATATGCGCTTCCGTATCTGGCAATGCCCGACCTATCTCCCAAAGCCTTTGCAACAGCCTGACCCAAAACAATCCCAGTATCCTCAACAGTGTGGTGTCCGTCAACATTCAAATCGCCAGTCACATTTATCTGCAAATCAATTCCCGAGTGTACTCCAAACGCTGTAAGCATATGATCAAAAAATCCTATTCCTGTATCGACCGACACCTTACCTTCGCCGTCTAGCTTTACAAATACGTTTATATCCGTTTCCTTTGTCTTTCTCGAAATCTCGGCTGTTCTCATAATAGCCCTCCATTCAATATATAGATTGTTTAATTTCTTAAAATATCTTCTAAGGCTTCAAAGAAAATGTCCATCTCTTTGTCAGTACCTATCGTAATTCTCAGATAATTGTTTAACATCGGCTTATCCCAATAGCGTACAAAAATCTTTCTCCTTTTTAGCTCTTCAAAAATCTCACTTGCAGGTTTGTTTGGGTGAGACGCAAAAATAAAATTGCTCTTTGAATCAGGAAAAGTAAATCCAAGCTCTTTCAATTTTATCTTTGTTCTTTCCCTCGTTTGAATAATTTTATTTACAATTTTTTTAAAATAGCTTTCGTCTTTAACAGCCTCAACGCCTATTTTTTGAGTAAGACTGTTCATTGTATAAGAATTGACTGAAAACTTGACGTCATTCAGATATTTGATAAGCATTTCATTTCCAATGGCAAAACCTATTCTCGCTCCTGCTAACGAGCGTGACTTTGAAAATGTCTGAATAACGAGCAGATTATCATACTTTTTCAAAAGGGGAATACAGCTTACCCCGCCAAAATCTATATAAGCCTCATCAATCATCACAATGACATCAGGATTTGCCTTTATAATACTTTCTATCTTGTCAAGACTTTCACAAACCCCTGTCGGCGCATTAGGATTTGGAAATATAATTCCTCCGTTTTCACAGTTATAATCATCTGGGTTTATTCTGAAATTTTCATCTAGCGGTTTGGTCTTGTATGGAATATTATAAACCTTTGCCCAAACGTCGTAAAACGAATATGTTATATCAGGGAAAATAATCGGCTTATTAGAATTAAAAAACGTCATAAAAGCCATTGAAATAACATCATCAGATCCAACGCCTACAAACACCTGTGACGGCTTTACAGTATATCTCTCAGCAAGCGCTTTAACAAGCTCCTCAGATGAGGGATCAGGATAAAGCCTTAAATTATCCGCATCATAATCCTTCAAAGCCTTAATAACTCCATCGGCAGGAGGATATGGATTTTCATTTGTGTTTAATTTTATTATACCATTATCCTTAGGTTGCTCACCCGGAACATAAGGCACAACCCTTCTTACATTGCTTTCCCAATTTCTCATTGCAAACTTTCCTTTATTCAAATCTTACCTTAACCGCATTTGCGTGAGCGGTAAGCCCTTCTTTCTCTGCAATCAAAACAATATCGTCCTTTGCCTCTCTTAGTGCGTCCTCAGTGTAATATATAAAGCTTGAACGCTTTTCAAAGCTGTTTACAGAAAGCGGTGAGAAAAATCTTGCCGTTCCGCTTGTCGGCAGAACATGGTTAGGTCCCGCATAGTAATCGCCCAGCGGTTCGGGCGCATATGAGCCTAAGAATACTGAGCCTGCATTATCTAACCTGCCTACATACTCTAACGGGTTTTCAAACAGGACCTCTAAATGTTCAGGAGCAAGGTCATTAGCAAGCTGTACAGCCTTATCCTTTGAATCGCATACAATTATTGCTCCGAAGCCTGTCAGAGATTCGTCTATAATCTCTTTTCTTGAAAGCTCCTTTATCTGGCGCTCCAGTTCGGCTTTGACCTCACCTGCAAGCTTTTCACTTGTTGTAACTAAAATAGCTGAGGCAATTCTATCGTGCTCTGCTTGACTCATCAGATCAGCTGCAACGAACTTAGGATTTGCGCTCTCATCGGCGATTACCAAAATCTCACTCGGACCTGCTATCATATCAATGTCAACTGTGCCATAAAGAATCTTCTTTGCAGTTGCAACAAAAATATTTCCGGGACCCACTATCTTATCTACTTTAGGAATTGTCTCTGTACCAAACGCAAGAGCCGCTATTGCCTGAGCGCCTCCTGTCAGAAATACTCTGTCTACTCCGCATATTGCCGCCGCAACTAAAATATCCTTATTAGGTGTTCCGTCCTTTAGCGGAGGAGTAACCATAATTATTTCCTTAACACCTGCGATTTTTGCAGGAATTGCATTCATAAGTACAGACGACGGATAAGCGGCTGTTCCCCCTGGAACATACAAACCTACACGCTCCAAACCTCTTACTCTCTGCCCGAGAATAACTCCGTTAGCTTTATTATTTACAAAGCTCTGCGACTTCTGTCTGTTGTGAAAGTCTGCAATGTTTTCCTGAGCATTCAAAAGAGCCTCAACAAATGCAGGATCAGCCTCAGTAAGTGCGTCGTTTATAACATCTCTCGGAACTTCATAGTATTCCGGTGCTTTACCATCAAACTTTACTGTGTAATCATTTACAGCCTTGTCTCCGCCTGCTTTTACAGTATTAATAATCTCGCTTACTATCGCAGTTACCTTTTTATCCGTTTCGCCGTTTCGGTCAGCTACCTGTTTTAAAAATTCAACCTCGTCTTTACCGTTTGCGTAAATCGTTTTTATACTCATATTTCTGCTCCTTACGGAGTATTCCTCCTCTCAAAATTTAAGCCTATATACTGAAAAATCAAAGATTAGCTTCAACAAGCGAAACCAGCTTTTCAATTTCTGCCTGTCTCAGCTTCATACTCACCGTGTTTACTATAAGCCTTGCTGAAATTGGAGCAATATCTTCAATAATTTCAAGACCGTTCTCCTTTAACGTCGTTCCAGTTTCAACAATATCTACAATACCGTCGGATAGCTCCAAAAGCGGTGCTAACTCAACAGAGCCCTCTATCTTGACAATTTCCAGATCCATACCCTTAGATTCAAAATATGCTCTTGCAACATTCGGATACTTAGTCGCTATCGTTTTGATGTCGTAACCACCGTAGAAGCCCGAACCCTTCTTTGCTGCAAGTGCAAATCTGCATCTGCCAAAGCCTAAGTCAACAAGCTCGAAAAACGAGCCGCCCATTTCCATAATTGTATCTTTTCCCACAACGCCCATATCGCAAACGCCATGCTCTACATATGTAATTACATCGTTTGCCTTTGCAAGAACAACCTCTAAATTTGCATCGGAAATGGGAAGTATAAGCTTTCTTCCCTTTTCTCGAACAGTTGTGCAGTCAAAACCAATTTTCTCTAAAAGCCCGACTGTATCCTTTTCAAGCCTGCCCTTTGTAAGAGCAATTCTAATAGGTTTATTCATAATATACATCAATTTCCTTTCAAATTCAAGATGTCAAATGAAAGAACTATGCTAAATCAAAGTATCGTCTTATAAATCAATTTCCTTAACCTCGTTTGACACCACATACAGCTTTGATATTCCTTTTTTCCTTGCGTATTCCCTTGTTTCTTCAAGCGTTTCAAAAAGCGAATTCTCAACCGTCATACCGCTTTTTGCAAGAGCATTTGAATACGCAACAGCCTTCAAAACATTTTCTTTCTCTCCGAATACAATAGCGTCTGAGACCTTAGTTCTCGGCGCATTTTCGCTTTTAAGAAGCAGTGATGAAACAGCATTGACATTTATTCCAAAGCCTGTAGCAGCTGCATCAAAGCCAAACTCAGATATAAGCTTATTATAACGACCGCCTGACAAAACAGGCTCGCCTATTCCCTCCAAATATCCTCTGAAAACTATTCCTGTGTAATAATCTACCCTGTTTACCGTTCCTAGATCGACAATAATTTTGCCCTCATATCCCAGCTTTGACAGCGAATTATATACAAACCTCAAATCAGAAAGCATTTTTTCTATCTTCTCATCAGAAAACAATTTTGACGCTCTCTCAAACACCTCTTCGCCGCCGAACAAACGAGGAAGCTGTTTTAGCGCTCTTGTAGCATCGTTGTTGCCTATTCCGTCAAGCAAATCATTAAGCGCAGGATAGTTCTTATTAGAAACCAAATATCTGATTTCCTCCGCTGTGTTTTCATCAATATCCAGCTTTGAAATAAGCTCTTTGAAAAATCCTATTGTTCCAATCTCAAGACGAAATTTATCCTTCTCAAAAGCAGTAAGCGTTTCCATAGCCGTAGACAAGACCTCAAAATCTGCTTTTTTTGAATCTGAACCGATAAGTTCAATACCTGCCTGAACAATTTCATCAGAATGACCTTTCAGCAAAGCGTTATTCTCATACATTGTCTGTATGTAATACAATCTAAGCGGCATTTCAGCATCTTTGAGACGTGTGGCAACAAGCCTTGCAATCGGTATTGTTGAATCGGGGCGCATTGCAATAAGCCTCCCCTTTGAATCAACGAGCTTGTATAACTGCTCCTGCGGAATAGACCTTGAACCCTTATTGAAAACATCATAAAATTCAATTCCCGTTGTCACTACCTCGCTGTAGCCGTGCGACTTAAAAATCTCAGCGAATCTGTTTTCAACAGCCCGTCTTGACAAACATTCGTCAAAGAGCAAATCCTTAGTACCCTCTGGGGTTATCAAATCATATCTTTTCATTTTTCACTCCGAAATAGTTTTTATTTTTCTTATATCAACTTATACACTTCACTTTACCTTAGTAAAGTGTTAACACGCTAATCTAGTAACATAGTATCATAGTAAATTAGCCTTGTCAACAGCTTTGAATAAAGTTCACAGTTAGTTTACATTTTACTAGGTTTTAAACCATTAACAATATTCAATAATGTTTAAAACTTAATTAAACACCCTTACATTTTGATTTCAAACCAATTGTTTACATACTAAACAACGAAAATTGACTGCTCTCGGGTATATCTCCGAATGCACCCAGTTCTTTTAAGGTTTGCAAATTAGTCTTAGTAACTCCGGCTAGAGTTGAAAAATCCTCAACAGAGATGAAATCACCTTTTTGAACCTTCTCATAAATGCTTCTTGACGCCGTTATCCCTACTCCGGTTACCGAATTGAACGGAAGTCTCAGCTTGCTGTTTTCGATTTTATAAGCTGTAGCGTCGGATTTAAAAATATCAATAGGCAAAAACTCTAATCCTCTTGAAAGCATCTCATTTATAAGTAAAAGTGTATCTAGAGTTCCCTCTTCTTTGACAGTCTTATCTTCTTTAATTTTAAGCTGCTGGATTTTGTGCTTTACTTCCTCTTCACCCTTAATTGCACTTTCGGCATCAAAATCCTCACCTCTTACTGTGAAAATTGCAGAATAGAACTCAAGTGGTTTATATATCTTAAACCAGCAAAGACGTATAGCGGCAGTTACATAAGCCGCAGCATGAGCCTTCGGAAACATATATTTTATTTTCAGACAGCTATCTATAAACCATTCGGGAACATTGTTATCCCGCATTTCTTGTTTCATTTCTTCTGTTAGAAGCTTTGGCGCATTACCCTTTCTTGTTATCTCCATTATTTTAAATGAAAGAGACGGATCAACTCCGTAATAAATAAGCTTAGTCATAATACTGTCACGAGTACCTATTACTTGTGAAATATCACAAACTCCGTTTTTGATAAGCTCCTGTGCATTACCAAGCCAAACGTCTGTTCCGTGAGATAGTCCAGAAATCTGTAAAAGGTCTGAGAAATTCTTAGGTTTAGCGTCTAAAAGCATTTGCATTACAAAAGAAGTTCCCATTTCAGGTATTCCAAGAGTTCCCGTCTCTACAAAAATCTGTTCGGGCTTAACGCCCAACGCCTCAGTAGAGGTGAACAGAGAATACACCTTTTCGTCAGACATAGGGATTTTTGTAACCTCACACCCTGTCATATCTTCGAGATGCTTATACAGCGTCGGTACATCGTGACCAAGCTCATCAAGCTTTAATATTGTATCGTGGAGCGAGTTAAAATCAAAATGAGTAGTAACTATATCGCTGTCGGTTTTTTCAGCAGGATGCTGAACCGGAGTGAAGTCATAAACCTCGTAATCAGCAGGAATAACGACCATTCCGCCCGGGTGCTGTCCCGTTGTACGCTTTATTCCCGTACAGCCGTTTACAAGCCTCTGAATTTCGGCAGGGTTTGCCTTTCTTCCACGCTCGTCCAAATACTTCATAACATATCCGTAGGCAGTTTTATTGGCAACTCCCGATATAGTTCCCGCCTTGAAAACATGGTCAGAACCGAAAAGTTCTTCGGTATATTTATGCGCTCTCGATTGATACTCTCCCGAGAAGTTTAAATCAATATCGGGAGATTTATCTCCGTGAAAGCCTAAGAAAGTCTCAAACGGAATGTCGTGCCCGTCACGGTTCATAACGGTGCCGCACTTTGGACACGCCTTTGGAGGTAAGTCAAAACCGGAACCGACAGTACCGTCGGTTATAAACTCACTGTTCTTACATTTTGGACAAACATAATGCGGCACAAGCGGATTTACTTCTGATATGCCCGCCATAGACGCAACAAATGACGAGCCTACCGAGCCTCTTGAGCCTACCTGATAGCCGTTCTCAACTGAGTTTGCTACAAGCTTTTGCGCAATAATATAGAGTACGGCAAATCCGTGCTTAATAATGGAGTCAAGCTCACGAGTTAATCTTTCGCCAACTATTTTCGGAACAGGGTCTCCGTAGATTTCCTTTGCCTTACTCCAACAAATATCCGCAAGCTCCTCTTCTGCACCCTCAATATGAGGTGTAAACGTTCCCTTTGGGAAAGCACGAAGCTCAGGATCCGTCATATCGGCAATTTTGTTTGAATTTGTTACAACGACTTCAAATGCCTTTTCCTCTCCCAGATACTCTGTAAACTCATCCAGCATTTCTTCTGTAGTTTTAAGATAAAGCGGAGCTTGAATATCTGCGTCTTGATAACCCTGTCCTGCCTGCAAAATTGCACGGAAAGTCGCGTCTCCTTCCTCTAAAAAATGAACATCTCCCGTTGCAACAACAGGTATTCCAAGCTCATCTCCAAGTCCGACAACAAATTTGTTTATTTCTTTAAGCTGTTCCTCTGTTTTTATGTTTTTATAAACGTCACGGTCGCTTCTGAGCATAAACTTATTGTTACCTATTGGCTGAATCTCTAAATAGTCATAAAATTTTGCTATTTCTGCCAGTTCCTCATGAGACTTTCCTGCCAAGTAATTCTGTATAAGCTCTCCCATTTCGCAGGCGCTTCCAACAAGAAGTCCCTCTCTGTGCTTTATAAGCTCCTGCTTTGGAATTCTGGGTCTTTTATAAAAATATTTCAAATTTGAATCTGATATAAGCTTGTAGAGATTTTTAAGTCCTGTTTTGTTCTTTGCCAAAATAATCTGATGGTATGGTTTTTTAATAGTGCTCTGATCCAATGTATCACTATTTACCTGATAAGCTTCAATACCGTAAATAAGCTTAAAATCTCCGCCGTCTTTTCTAATTTTATCTACCGCATACATAGCGTCCGGACAGCCCTGCATTACACCGTGATCAGTAATGGCAATTGCCTTATGTCCCCATGAGAAAGCCTTATTTACAATTTTATCAGCGGGCGATACGGCGTCCATTGCTGACATATTCGTATGACAGTGAAGCTCTACACGCTTTACCTCACTGTTATCTTTTTTTACACTTCTGTGAATTGTCATTATATCATTAGGAATTAAATATTCCTTGTGGTCATAGTCATCTTCTCTGAGTGTGCCGGTCAAAACGATTGTTGTTCCCTTTTTAATTTCTCCCAGCATTGCTTCAAGCTTGTCCTTTTGAAGCCTTGCTTTTCTGTTCTGAGAACCTATTAGTTTTACAGCGCAGGAATTTGTATAATCAGTTATGTAAACAACTGCAATCAGCATTCCCGTTTTTGTCTCTTTTGTGTTTATTTCGAATACGTCGCCCCATATAACAGCATTGTCAATATTCATATTAAGCTCATTTATCGAAAGAAGCTTATTTGCAGGCTTAATAACCTTACCCATTAAAAGCTTTGCTCCTCTGCCGTTTAAATAGCTGTCAGCGAAATCTATATCATACACAGAAAAATCTTTTTTCTCAGAGTCTTTCTGCGTCTTTTTTTGAATTACAGGCTCAGGCAACGGGATATTTGAAATTGCTTCAGAATAATATTTCTCGTGTTCTTCCCTATCAGTTGAAAGAACTCCTGCAAAAACGACCTTTACTTTTTTAGAAAATAACTTGTAAATCAAATCAGGCAAAGCAGTTTCAATACCTGCTTTCTGCAAAAGACTGAATCCGCCCGATTTCAAATTGATTTTAAGTTCGCTGTTGTTATCGTCATATGTAACATCTGCGCCATCAAAAAATCCGTTTACTACCGTAAAGTGATCCTTTAAAAACTTAATAAGTTCACCGAAATATTCAACGCAAAACATATCGGGAGTGTATTTGATACTTAAACATATTTCAGACATTTCAAGTGCTGACCTTAAATCTCTCTCAAATTTACTTGCTGCTTCATAGCTAATTAGCCTATCAAATGCGGCGGTTATCTTCATTAAGCTGTAATTTTCTTCAAATGTAAGCTTTATTATTCTTCCGTTTCTAATATCGTTTGGTATTATATCCTTGTAATCCTCAAAAAAGCTGTTTATATAATGCTGTTCCATTTTCTCACGTTATAACCTGAATTTTCAGGCTTGTCCTCCGTTTCTGTGTGGCTTAACCCACACGATTTTTTACATTTTTTCAATCTCACAAAGCAAAGCGTCCAGAGCCTTTGACTCATCAACTGTAAAAAGCATTTCTCCTTTTTTAAAAAGCGCCGCTTTTCCGTCTCCGCCTGCTATTCCTATATCTGCTTCTCTGGCTTCGCCCGGACCGTTTACAACACAACCCATAACAGCTACTGTTATATTTTTGTCGATATCCTTTGTACGTTCCTCAACCTCTTTTGCCAAAGAAATCAAGTCTATTTTCGTTCTTCCGCAGGTCGGGCAGGAAATAATTTTCACACCGTTTCCTTTCCCTATTGCCTTTAGAATATCCTTTGCGGCGTATACTTCCTTAACAGGGTCATCTGTAAGCGAAACTCTTATTGTCTCTCCTATTCCGTCAAGTAAGAGCGAACCTATCCCAACCGCTGATTTTATAAGACCCATTCGCTCTGTACCCGCCTCAGTAACTCCTAAATGAAGCGGATAATTGCATTTCTCAGCTAAAAGTCTGTAAGCTGAGATCATAGTCTTAACATCAGAAGATTTTATCGATATTACTATGTCGTCAAAGTCTGCCGCTTCCAGCATTTTAACGTGACCTAGAGCGCTTTCCACCAAAGCCTTAGGCGTTGGCGAGCCGTATTTGTCAAGAAGCTCCTTTTCAAGCGAGCCTGAATTAACTCCTATCCTAATAGGAATCCCCCTAGATTTGCAAGCCTTAGCAACCGCCTTAACATTAACCATTCCGCCGATATTTCCAGGATTTATTCTTATCTTGTCAACTCCTGCGTTTACCGCTTCTATTGCAAGCTTGTAATCAAAGTGAATATCGGCAACCAGAGGAATATCTACAGCGTTTTTAATTGCAGGAATAAGCTTGACAGCATTCATATTAGGTATTGCCGCGCGGATAATTTCACACCCTGCCTTTTCAAGCTCTGCCGCCTGCTCAACGTTTCCTTTAATATCCTCAGCAGGTACATTAAGCATAGACTGTATATATATTTTCTTGCCGTCAAAGCAATAATCACCCACCTTAACAAGCTTGCATTTTCTATTCATTTATTAAATACCCCCAAAGAGCGATTCTTCTGTTTAATTTTGTATCCTGTCAGTTTATTAGCTTAACAACATCATTAAAGGTAACATAAAGCATAAGCATCATCAAAAGCGCAAGTCCCACAAAATGCACTGCTCCCTCTTTTTCTGGACTTATAGGTTTTCTTCTTATTCCCTCGACTATTAAAAAGATAAGCCGACCTCCGTCTAAAGCCGGAAGAGGAAGAAGATTGAAGATACCGACGTTTATCGAAATAAGAGCCGCCATTGAAAACAGATTTTGAAGAAGTTCCTGCCAGTTTATACCTGTATCTGTCGTTTCGTTAGAAACTACATCGCTTATCGCTGAAACGATTCCCACAGGACCGGATAAGTCATTTATTTTATACTGCCCTGTCAGCAGGTCGCCTAGTGATACCCATATAAGTCTTGCATATGAAACACTTCTCCTCCACGACTGAGACGCTATGCTTCTTATACTTCTCTCAATCGGCTCAACCTTAAAATCAATATGCAAACTGCTTGTTTTTTTGCCGTTATCATTCTCGCTCATTGAAAACTTGATATCTTTAAGCTCTTTTTTCTCTCCGTCTCTAATAACCGTCATATCAAAAACTCCGTCCTTATCGGATTGTAGCTGATATGCAAAGTCAGTATCGGTAAAAATGTGCATACCGTTTACATTAATTACTCTGTCTCCTATTTGAAGTCCGCTTGCATGAGAAGACGCATTATCCTCAAACCACGAAATTGTAGTGCCTGCGTAGGTGTCGTTCATTGAAGTCATTATTACAATAAAGATAAAACCTAGTACCAAATTCATCAAAGCGCCAGCAGCGACAATAATAATTCTCTTTGTAACGCTCTTTTTGCAAAATGCTCTGTCATCTTCGCTGGATTTATCCTCACCCTCCATTGAGCAATAACCGCCTATAGGGAGAAGTCTCAGAGAATATTTTGTTTCACCATACTGCTTTGAAAAAAGCTTCGGACCCATACCTATTGCAAATTCATTTACTCTCACTCCGCTTTTTTTTGCGGCGATAAAATGTCCAAACTCGTGAACTATAATTATTATTCCGAATACTATTATTGCTATTATTATACCAACCATCTGAACCTCACAATAGATAATTATATTTTACTTAAAACAAATTCTCTTGCCGTTTTATCAGCCTGTAACACGTCCTCTAAGCAGGTTACCTCACAAGACTTTATACTTTCTAAAGCAGAAGTTACAAGCTCACCGATTTGCAGAAAAGAAATTCTTCTATTTAAAAACAACTCAACCGCCTTCTCATTAGCTCCGTTTACAACAGCAGGCATAGACCCTCCTATTGTTATGGCTTTTTTACATGCTCTGAGACAGTCGAAGGTTTCATAATCAGGCTTTGAAAATGATAGCGTTCCGTAATCGGTAAGCGACAACGCTTTTTCCTTACAATGAAGTCTTTTAGGATAAAGCAAAGCATACTGAATGGGAAGTCTCATATCAGGCACTCCCATCTGAGCAATAACAGAGCCGTCTTTATACTCAACTGCGGAATGTATAACGCTCTCCCTGTGAACTACTATTTCAATCTGCTCTGGCTTTAAGTCAAAAAGCCACATTGCTTCAATAAATTCAAGTCCCTTGTTCATAAGTGTAGCAGAGTCAATGGTGATTTTATTTCCCATCGACCAGTTTGGGTGATCAAGCGCCTGTTCAACGCTTACATTTTCAAGCTCGTTTTTAGAAAATCCGAAAAACGGTCCGCCGGACGCTGTAAGAATTATTTTGTTTATCTCATTCATTTCGTTGCCCTGAAGACACTGAAATATCGCTGAATGTTCGCTGTCAACAGGGAGAATTTTAACTCCCTTTTGAGTAGACTTGTCAATTACAAGCTTACCGCCTGTGACAAGCGTTTCTTTATTTGCTAAGGCAATATCAACGCCTTTTTCAATCGCTTCAAGGGTAGGCTTAAGCCCCACAATTCCAACTACCGAATTGAGCAGTATGTCTACTCCGTCAAGTACCGCTATTTCACAAAGCCCCTCCATTCCGCAGAGGGCTTTTACTTTTGTACCTATAAAATTTTCTTTAAGCTCTTTATATTTCTCCTTATCATAAATGCAAACATACTCAACATTAAATTCTTTTGCCTGCTTAGTCAAAAGAGATACATTTCTGTTTGCCGCCAGAGCTTTTATATTAATTTTATGCAGTCTTGCAATATCTAATGCCTGAGTTCCAATAGAACCCGTAGATCCTAAAACAGATATGGTTTTCATTACCTTATTGTCAATGCTCTCTTAGAGCATACCTCCCATAATTAATCTTCTATACTTTTATTCAAAAAACCTTATTAAACACTCAATAGGGGTAAGCATATCAGCTTGCCCCTATCGTATTTTACTTAATAATATTAATGATGCTGAGTGCAACAGTCATAAACGGAGCAACAAACAACACGCTGTCAAACCTGTCCATAACTCCTCCGTGACCGGGCATAATATTTCCGTAATCCTTAATACCCGTCTGTCTTTTTAAAAGCGATGCTGTCAAATCACCTACAAGTCCAAGTAAAGCACAAATCATTCCAAGAACAAACAAAGCAATATAATTTACAACTATATCAGCAATCTTAGAATACCCAAAGCCCAGAATAACTAAAATAAGTCCGTTTGTTATAACTCCGCCAACTAAGCCCTCAACAGTTTTCTTTGGGCTTATGTTCGGACAAAGCTTATGCCTGCCGAAAAATGTTCCTGCAAAATAAGCTCCGCTGTCGGCAAGCCATGCGCCGCACAGGGTAATTATAACATAGAACAGTCCGTGCTTTCCGCCTGTTCTGTTCAAGTAAAGCAATGATGACATAGATACAGAAACAAAGAATGAAACAAAAATCATAAATGCCAGCTTTTCATACCTCATTGTTTTATAATATCCAAGAAAAGCTATAAACATCAAGAGTAAAAACACAGCGGTAATATAATACATTATGTTTTCATCCAGCTTTAAAAGATAATTTGAAAACGGAATTGAAAGTGCAAAGACATAACATAAAACCTGAGATACCTTAAATTTCAAACAGTCCTCTGCTCTGAAAAGCTCAAACAAAGCTATCTCAATAAGAGCCGCTACAGCGATATTAAGCACTATAGTATTGTGAAAGCAAAGCACTATGACTGCAATTACTATAGCCACAGCGGCAGAAACAATTCTCGTCAGCATTTATATTCCTCCAAATCTTCTGCTGCGGTCGCTGAAAGCCTTTATAGCGTCCGCCAGATCCTTTTCTTTGAAATCAGGCCACAGAATATCGGTAAAATAATACTCTGCATACGCCGACTGCCATATAAGGAAATTTGAAAGTCTCATTTCTCCGCTTGGACGTATTATCAAGTCAACAGGGGGAATGTCTCTGGTATAAAGGTTATCCTCTATAAGCTTTTCATCTATGTCGTCAATATCAAGCTCATCGTTTTTTATCATCTTTGCAATTTCCCTGACGCTTTTGCATATCTCACTCTGACCGCCGTAATTTACTGCCAATATTACAGTCATCGAATCAAAATCTCGTGAAATATCCTCTGCGTGTTTCATCTTATCCCTTAAATTCTGAGAAAGTCTTGACCTGTCTCCAATAAAAATCAACCTAATATTCTCTTTCTCAAAGGAAGAAACATCATCAAGATAATCCTCAAAAAGCTTCATTATTGCATCGACTTCGTCCTTAGGACGCTTCCAGTTCTCAGTTGAAAAAGCATAGAACGTCATATACTTAACGCCCATTTCTTTGCCAGCCAAAGCTATCTTCTTGAAAGTCTTTGCGCCCTCTCTATGCCCAAACTTTCTCGGAAAAAGACGCTTTTTAGCCCATCTGCCGTTTCCATCCATTATAACGCCAATATGCGCCGGCACTAAAATATCACTTTTGTCACCTTTTTTACTGCTCACTGCCACACTTTAAACCTCCGATAAAGTCAGAACGCTGTCCTCGCTAGATAGATAATACTTCCTTTTCCTTTTCAGCAACTACTTCGTCTATAATTTTTGTGAATTTATCGGTCAGCTTTTGAGTTTTATCCTCGCCATTTTTTAGATCGTCCTCAGTAAGCTCGGAGTTTTTCTTCTTAGCTTTTAGCTTATCGTTAGCGTCACGGCGGGCAGAACGTATTGCAACCTTTGCCTCCTCGCCGTACTTTTTCAAATCCTTTACGATTTCCTTTCTCCTGTCCTCTGTAAGCTGAGGGAATGTAAGCCTTATAACGCTGCCGTCATTTGAAGGATTGATTCCGATATCAGACGCTTGAATTGCCTTTTCAATAGCCTTGATAAGACTTTTATCCCAAGGCTGTATAACCAATACCCTTGCTTCTGAAACCGAAACTGCCGCCATTTGATTTACAGGCGTAGGTGTTCCGTAATAATCTACCAACACCTTGTCCAATACCGAAGGGTTGGCCCTTCCTGCTCTGATGGAAGCGAACTCATTTTTCAAACTGTTTACAGTCTTGTTCATCTTTTCCTCAGCTTTATTTAATACTTCTTTCATATGAATTCTCCTTTATGTTAAATTTTTATTAAGCACTACTCTCAGTTCGTTACCTTTGTGCCGACAGATTCACCCATACACGCTCTGTATATGTTCTCAGGATCAGCTAAATCGAACACATAAATCGGTATATCGTTATCCTTACACATTGCCGCCGCAGTAGAATCCATCACCTTTAAGCCCTTAGACAAAATCTCATCAAACGAAAGCTCGTCGTACTTTACTGCGTCTTTAAACTTATGCGGATCCTTATCATACACTCCGTCGACCATTGTTGCCTTGAAAAATATATCTGCCTCAATTTCAGCAGCTCTCAATGCCGCCGCTGTGTCTGTTGAGAAAAACGGATTTCCAGTTCCGCAGCCGAATATAACTACTCTACCCTTTTCAAAATGTCGCATAGCACGGTTTCTAATATAAGGCTCCGCTACTTGAGGCATTGATATTGCTGTCTGAACCCTTACCTCTAATCCGCAGTTTTCTAAACCGTCCGCAACCGCAAGAGCATTCATAGCTGTAGCCAACATTCCTATATGGTCAGCCCTTGTTCTGTCCATAGCGCCGCTTGAACGCCCTCTCCAGAAATTTCCTCCGCCGACCACTATACCGACTTCAACGCCTGCATCGACGCACTTTTTGATTGCTCTGCCGAATGAGTTTATTACATCGTAACTCAGACCCATCTGCTTATCGCCTGCTAATGCCTCCCCGCTCAGCTTCAAAAGAATCCTGTTATATTTCGGTCTCACCGGAACACATCCTTTGTTCTTATTTTATTATTTAACAGTATACCATAAAGTACTTAAAAAGTAAATATAAATTTTCTAAATAAAAAATAGTTTATACTTAATAATGAGAATTGTTTCTATACTTTCTGTTTTTCTTCTTTTGCTTTTCATTATCTCGCAGAGTGAATATTCTTGATTTTTCTTATTAGTCTGACAATTCTTTTATGATAGAAGCATACTCTGCTTCTACTCTCTCTGAAAACTTGTCCTCAGCCGTAAACAGATTTTTATAATTGTATAATGCAACTCCGCTGTAATTTGATAATTCCTTTGCATCTTTTATCTGCTCCGCAATTATACCCTTATTGTTTATGTATTCGTCTTCTGATATTACTTTGTATTCTGCAAGACCAATTACAAGATTTACGTTCTTATTTGTTTTAATTTTATCCCATCTCTTTATAGTTTCTAGGTACGGGCATGTGCTTGAATATCCATAGTAAACTTGAGGCGTTATATAATCAACATAACCGTCTTTACTGCACCAAGTCTTAACGTCTGCAAACTGAAGCTGATAATCATTTTCAATATTACCCTGAGGGGATATTCCAAATACAACTTCTTGATTTATCTGTTTTATAGACTCATAAACAAGTTTAACCATTTTGTTGATGTTTTCAATACGCCATTCTGAAAGATTTTCTTCACCAGATGCCTCAAATGCCGATTTATCAAAGCTTTTGTCAGTAGTAGGATAAAAATAGTCGTCAAAGTGTATTCCGTCAACTTTATAATTATTAACGATTTCGACTGCTCCGTCTGCTACAAGCTGTCTTACGTCTTCGTACGCAGGGTTAAGCCACATATGCTCGTCGTCATCTACACTATTAATGTATGTACCGTTCTTTTCTATATCGTTATACCACTTTTTAATTGTGTATTTTTCATCAATCGATTCAATAGTTTCAACATTTGAGCATCTGAAGGGATTTATCCATGCGTGTACTGACAGATTTAACTTATGTGCCTTTGAAATTATTATCCTTAAAGGGTCGTATGTATGTGTTCCCAGATACGATGTTTTAGGGAATAATTCTGACTTGTAAAATGCATCCTCAAATGCTCTTACGTGAATATAAACCGTGTTAAAGCCCGCTTTGCTTACGTTTTCAAGCGCAGCGCTGATTGAAGCTTTGAATTCTGATTTGGATTTGCCGGAGATGAATTCAGCAAGGTCAATGTAAGAAAACCAAATTGCCTTTTGCTCATCATAGTTCAAAGGCTTGTATTTGCTTTCGTTATTTTGAGTATTCTGTTCTGATTCTGAACTGTTTCCGCTTATCTGTTTTCTTATATCTTCATTAAGAGACACCCCTTCGTTTCTTACCTCAAATGTCTCCATATGCATGTTCTTTTTACAAGAACACAAAAACAGCAGTAAAATCATAAGTAAAGGTAAAATATTAATCTTTCTTTTTCTATTCAATGTTTGTCCTCCTTTTTATACTTAATTAAATTATATTAAAAACGAGAACAAATATGATTGGCAAAAATTAAAAACCAAAAATACTATGAGTTTGAAATACAAAAAACGCCTCTAGCAAACTGCTAAAGGCGTATAATATGAAACAATTACTATTGATAATGAAATTATTTAAAAGATTTAAAAGTATATCCGTCCTTTTTTAAGTTATCTATAACATCACCTAAAATTTTCGTGTTTGTCTCCGAAACTGAGTGAAGAAGATAAATTGCACCGTCATGCTTTGCATTTGTTACTTTTTTAAGAGCCTCAGTTACATTCGGCTGATCGTCTACATTCCAATCTTCATAAGCAAAGCTCCACATAACAGTTTTGTAACCGCACTCATTTGCAAGCTGTAATATACGTTCCGAAAACTCTCCTCTGGGCGGTCTGAATTCTGTCATTTCATAACCGAATTTCTCCTTCACATAATTGTGAAGACCCATAATTTCCTGTCTTGCCTCTTCTATTGATATCTTAGGCATTGACGGATGTGAAACTGAATGATTTCCTACTGTGTGACCCTCCTTTATCATTCTTTTTACAAGCTCAGGGCTTCTCTCAGCGTAGTCTTGCAATATAAAGAAAGTGGCTTTTACCTTCTTTTTCTTAAGAGTGTCAAGAATCTTCTCTGTGTATCCGTTTTCATAACCCTGGTCGAAGGTAAGATATATTGTCTTTTTATTTTTCTTTTTATTATTGTTTGTCTTTGCCATTGCCATAGCGTTATATTTAGAATATCTTTCGTTAAAATCAACTGCTCCCTGCGGTCTGTTTTCACTGTCTACAATAACTCCCTGTCCGTACCCAATGAGTGTGTTGTCAAGAGTTGATAAATCTACAGATGCATTTGCCCTAAGAGGCTCTGCGCTGGCTGAGCTTGATTTTAAAGAACCTGATGTCGGCACTTCAGTAGTAGGACTGGTTTCAGTACGATTTTCCGTTTGTCTTTCGCTCGTTGAAGAAGAATCGGTAGTGCTTTCATCAAAATCCCTTGTATTAGGCTGTATATCATTGGCACATCCCGATAAAATAAATGTCAGAGACAAAATAATGCTTAAAATATATTTCATTATGATCATCCTTTCTAATGATAGGATAACCAGAATCAAATAATACAATGCTGTTAATTAATTGAAAATTGAACAAAAAAAGACGGCTCTAAAAGCCGTCTTTGATATCTAATCCCCTAAATAAGACTTAACCAACGCTTGTAGTAATTCATCTCTATCAATATGACGGATCAAGCTTCGTGCATTGTTGTAGGTCGTTATGTAGGTCGGATCCTCAGAAAGAATATAACCTACTATTTGATTGATAGGATTATAACCTTTTTCCTTTAATGCCTGATAAATAATTGTCAGATTCTTTTTTAGTTCGATTTCCTTGTCTTCTTTAACAGAAAAAGTCATTGTTTGATCGTACATAAGCTTTATCCTCCTTTATAAACATTCTTACACGGTACACCAAAAGGCGTAACAAATAAACACTGCTTTAAAACCAATACGCCTTCTAGTACAAATAAAACATTTGCTATTTATTATTATAACCTAAAATTTTCAAAATAACAAGTACTTTTGAAAAAAATAGCAAAATTAATAGTTTTTTATTTTTATCATTTATAAAGGTCAGTCGAATATACTGCGTTTATCAATAATTTATAGAAGAAATTGTAGTAATTTATTCTAACTGTTATGCTCTAAGTTCAGCACCAAGCTCTTTAAGCGCTTTCAAAACTCTTTTAACTGCTGCGTCAGCCTGCTCGTCAGTAAGAGTTCCGTCGTGCGAGCGCATAGAAATTGAATAAGAAACCGATTTCTTTCCCTTTTTAATTTGTTCACCTTTATAAACGTCAAACAAGGTAACCTTTTCAAGCGTTTTGCCCACAGCAGATCTAATAGCCTTTTCTAACATCGCAACCGGTGTTTTATCATCACATACAAGCGATAGATCCCTAGTTGTTGCAGGATATTTAGGAAGAGGTTTATAGGTCTTTTCAGCATCCGCTAAAGACATCATTTCAAGTATATTTAACTTAGCAATATAGGTTCTTGTTCCTATATCATAATTCTCTTGAACCGCAGGGTGAAGTTCGCCTAAAATTCCGAATTCTACATCGTTCTTTTTCAAAACAGCAACTCTACCCGGATGGAAAGCTTTATATTCATCAAATGCACAGTCAGCGCTGCCAAGCTCAACATCATAATCGGCTATCGACAAAGCATTTAAAAGCTCCTCAACAATTCCCTTTAGTGAATAGAAATCCACGCTGCCGTCAGCATCATACATACCTATGCAAAGACGTACAGGCTCGTTTGGCAGCTTTCCGTCCTCTGTTTTTATATACTCATTGCCAAGCTCAAACAATGAAGCCTTCATATTTCTGTAATTGTAGTTTCTTGCCAGAGTTTCGCACATTGAAGGTATGATTGTCGTTCTCATTACAGACGTGTCTTCACCCAGCGGATTTGTTATAGTAACTGCATCACGCAGACTGCTGTTTTTATCAAGAGAGATTTTATCAAAATATTTCGGTGAGATAAATGAGTAAGTCTCTATCTCGTTAAGACCCAGTGATACCATTGCCGACTGAACATTCTTGATAAATCTCTGCTCGGGAGTTCTCCTTGCCTCAGCAACACCCTTTATTATTGTAGACGGAATATTATTATATCCGTAAATTCTCGCAACCTCTTCTGCAACATCCGCTTTACATTCAATATCAATTCTTACAAATGGTGCATAACATTTTCCGTCTTTGACCTTAAAATCAAGTCTTTCTAAATATTCAATCATATCGCTTTCCGGTATATTTGTTCCCAAAAAGCTGTTTATCCATTTTGGGTCAAACTCAACAGGATTTTCTTTCACCTCAGAGCAGTCCTTATCAATAATCGTATTGTAAACCTCACCTGCTCCAAGCTGCTCGACCAGTTCAAAGGCTCTCATAATTGCAGGATAGCAATTCTGCGGGCTGAGTCCTTTTTCAAATCTTGATGATGCGTCGCTTCTCATACCCAGTTTTTTGGCAGTTCTTCTAACGCTTGCACCGTCAAAGCAAGCAGACTCAAAAACAACGGTGGTAGTATCATCCATAATACCGCTGTATTCTCCGCCCATAACTCCCGCAACGGCAACAGGCTTATCCTTGTCGGCAATTACAAGCATTTCTTCGCTGAGCGTTCTCTCCTCGCCGTCTAAAGTTACAATCTTCTCCCCGTGCTTTGCATTGCGTATTATAATGCTGTTTCCGCTTACATACCTTAAATCAAATGCGTGCATAGGCTGACCATATTCAAGCATTACATAGTTTGTAATGTCGACGAAGTTGTTGATTGGACGTACTCCGCTAGCACGAAGTCTTTCTCTCATCCACCTTGGAGAAGGCTCTATTTTAACATTCTTAACAATTCCTGCAATATATCTTGAACACAGCTTAGGATTTTTTATCTCAACTGAAAGCTCATCTTCAATATTGCCGTCAACGCCCTTGTACGAAGGCTCTTTGAGAGTTCTTTTTATTCCGTAGGTAGCGGCAGCCTCTCTTGCCAAACCTAAAACCGACAGGCAGTCAGGTCTGTTAGAGGTTATTTCAAACTCAACCGTTGTGTCGTTAAAACCTATTGCCTCTTTTATATCCTTACCCAGAGTTTTATCGCAATCGTCACCCAGAATGAAAATTCCGTCCTCTATTGCATATGGAAAATCATGAGTTGTCAGACCTAACTCGTCAAGCGAGCATAACATTCCGTTGCTCTCAACACCTCTTAGCTTTCCGTTTTTTATCTTGACAGGCTTACCGTCGTGCAAAACCGTTGAATTGTTCAAAGCTACAGGCACATAGTCTCCGGCATTTACATTTTGAGCTCCTGTTACTATCTG
Source organism: uncultured Clostridia bacterium (assembly GCA_947589215.1). GTDB lineage: Bacteria > Bacillota > Clostridia > Oscillospirales > Ruminococcaceae > UMGS1601. The sequence continues at coordinate 65,016 of CANQCL010000007.1, read as the reverse complement.
AAGCTGCTCTTTTCCCACATCAACCTGACAAACAACAAGGTGGTCGGAATCTTCATGCGGAACAACTGATAAAACCTTTCCTACTACTACGTTTGTAATGTCCTTGCCCTCCGGTGTGTAACCCTCTACCTTTGAGCCCGACATTGTCATATCATAGCAAAAATCCTTTATACTCTTATCGCTGACGTCTACAAAATCATTCAGCCATTTCATTGATAAATCCATTTATAATGCTCCTCCCCTCACACATTAAAACTGATTCAAAAAACGCAAATCATTCTCAAACAACAGTCTCATATCGTTTATTCCGTATCTTCTCATAACTATTCTCTCAAGACCAAGACCGAATGCAAAGCCGGAATAAACCTCAGGATCAATTCCGCAGTTTGCAAAAACTTTCGGGTGAACCATTCCTGCGCCCAAAAGTTCGATATAGCCCTCGTCCTTGCACATTGAACAACCCTTTCCTCCGCAGTTAAAGCACATTACGTCAACCTCAGCGCTGGGCTCTGTAAACGGGAAATGATGCGGACGAAGTCTTATCTTACAGTCATCGCCATACAATCGCTTCATAAGAAGCTCCAAAGTACCTACCAAATCAGACATTGTGATACCCTTGTCAACCACCAGTCCCTCAATCTGATGGAACAACGGTGAATGTGTTGCGTCAACTGCGTCCGAGCGGTAAACTCTGCCCGGAGAAATTATTCTTATAGGAGGCTTTTTCTCCTCCATAACGTGTACTTGAACAGAAGATGTCTGCGTTCTAAGCAGAATATTATCAGTAATGTAAAACGTGTCCTGAGTATCTCTTGCAGGGTGATCGGGAGGAAGATTAAGAGCCTCAAAATTATAGTAATCATACTCAACTTCCGGACCGTCTGCAATATCAAAGCCCATACCCATAAAAATATCTTCAATCTCATTTAATACAATATTAAGCGGATGAAGCTTTCCTATAGTCGTCTTAGTTCCCGGCAAGGTTACGTCAAGTTCCTCATCTTTTAGCTTTTTCTCAAGCATCAAAGCCTTTATTTCCTTAACACGGTTTGTTATAGACTCCTCGATCTCGGCTCTGACTTGATTTGCAAGCTGTCCGATAACGGGTCTCTCCTCAGCAGAAAGCTTACCCATTTGCTTTAAAATTGACGTAAGCTCACCCTTTTTGCCTAAGAATTTAACCCTTATTTCTTCAAGAGCCTTAGTATCGTTTACCTTTGAAAGCTCATCTTTTGCAAGCGACTTGATTTTTAAAAGCGCATCTTTCATTTATAATCCTCCTTAATAAAATAAAAAGCCTTATCCCATCAGGACAAGACTGTATCTTGCTATACCACCTAAAGGTTAAAAGAGCCAACACTCCCTTGAATTTTAACGGTTTCAAAATCCGTCCCCGCTTACAATTTAATATATAAACTTCGGCAGAACCACTCGTGAGTGAACTTCAGTCTGATCTAACTTAGGGAATTTTCAGCAGACATTCCCCTCTCTGAAAGCTATACTGCAAACCTACTCTCTCAGTCATAATGTTTAAAAATAATATATCACAACAAATTTTCTTTGTCAAGCAATAAGCTAAAAAATTTTCAATTTTTGCATTTAGCAAAAGGCTTTAACTCCCGATATTTATATGATAAAATTATTAAAGCAAAAAATTTGTAACATTTTTTATTTTTATTCGTCTAATATACAGCAAAAGATCTTTTGGATACTGCAAAGTCAAGGAGGTGGTTTCAATAAGAAATAAAGGAAATGATAAATCTCTTCAAAGAGGTATTCTTGAGGCAGATTACACACTTGTATACAGATACACGCTTTCTCTTTGCAAAGACGAAAATTTAGCACAGGATATTACTCAGGAAACGTTTCTAAAGTCTTTAAAATCAAAAGAGAAGTTTTCGGGAAATTCTAAAGAAAGTACCTGGCTTTGCGCAATCGCCAAAAACATATGGCTTGATTATTTAAAAAAGCAAGGCAGATTGTGCGAATTTGATGATAGTCATTTAAGCGAAAACTCCTTCTCCATTGAAGAAAGCATTGCCGATACCGATACCGCAATGCGTATACATATGGTACTTCATACTCTGGACGAACCGTATAAGGAGGTTTTCTCACTCAGAGTTTTCGGTCAGCTATCATTTAAAAGCATTGCAGAGATTTTTCAAAAAACCGAAAGCTGGGCACGGGTTACATATCACCGTGCTAAAAAAAAATATTATAGAAAAACTAAGAAAGGATGGATTAATATGAGTGAAAATAATATTAATTGCGAAATAGTGAAAGATTTGCTTCCGCTGTATCATGACAACGTAGTAAGCGATACTACTGCAATAGCAGTTGAGGAGCATATGAATAACTGCGAGGAATGTTCAAAGGAATACGACAATCTCTGTACTGAGCTTACAGCAACGCTCAGCAACGAGGAAAAAGGTGTTAAAACGCTTTTAAAAAGCATTAAGCATAAAGGGCTTATAAAGGGTATAATTATAGCTGTTCTCTGTATTGCTGTATTAATAAGCTCATTTTATGTGCTTACACAAATACCTTTAAAAAATGTATCACAGAATAATTTATCTGTAACTCACGTTTATAAATATGAGGGTATATGGTTTGTATACTATAATCGAAAAAATGCAGCACACACTGATATAAAGGAAGTAATGAGTAAAAACGGAAATACACTTGACATAAATATAAAAGAACCGTTAATTGTTTGGAATGATGATGATAATGATATACTTGAAACAGGATGGTCAACAACAAAAGAATACAAAACTGTAAATACGCTTACTCTTAACGGTAAGGTAATATGGACTGAGCAGGAAAACAGTGATGATGAAGTTCCTGAATATATTAAAGAATATATGGATTCATCAAGTTCTGATCCTCATGGAGGAGTTACTGAAATGGTACATGACAAAAATAAAATTTTACTTAAATACCAAGATGGCTTTACAAAAGTTTATGATATAGACGGAAATCTCATTTCCGACTATGATAATAGTGTGAGTAATTCTATTTTGGAAAACTATTAAGTCTTAAGTGTTTAAACGATTATACCTGCCATCGCTAAAAATCCTTCCAGTTTTTCCACTTATAATCAGGGTCATCTTTATCAATAATTTCATCAGCGCTTAAATCTCTATATTCTTTCTTCGGATATTTAATCTCTTTATACAAATTGTTTATCAGATAAAGTTTAGCTTCTGTATCACAGAAATATAGAGAAATGATTTCACCGTTTTTCAGCTTAAGCTGTAAATTACCAAAAACGTCCTGAGATGAGGATAGAATATCGCTATAAAAAACTTTAACTTCTTTATAGTGTGTCTTTTTCAGATTGAAAAGACTTGCCTGCTTGTGTTCAATATGGTCATCATAAATTTTGGTATAAGCACCGCTGTCCTCCTGACGCTTAACAACCATTAAAATCAGACAGTTAAACACAATGCACAGTAAAAGTATAAAAGCAGTCAAAATTTTAAGCCAAATTATAGACACTCGCCACAGCAAAATGCAAATCACGGCAAGCAGGATTATATTCTGAATTCTTATCTTTCTTATTTTTTTATTGACCTTTATTCGCTCTCCTGCCTGTTCAATTTGTTCAGAGGCAGACAGATTTTTCGGAAATTTATATAACAGCATTTTATCACCTAGCAAATAGAGCAAATGTTCTTTTACATTTAATATCGTAGTTAATTAATTTTTAGGGAAAGCCCTCTCTTGCAGGGCTTTCCCTCTTTTAAAATAGTCCACTGGACTATTTTAAAATTCACCCTTTTCGGAGCGCACTCCGTAAGAGATTTCGCTGACGGCTCGTCAGCGACAGGGCTCTGCCCTTGACCCGCAAGCCTTTTGAAAAAGGCTTGAGCGAAAACTTTTGAATTAACGCTAAGCCTTTTTATAGATTAAACAAATATATAGTTCTCTTTTATATTTTATTTATTCTTCTTAGCGTCCTCCTCACGGATCTGCACTCTTCTAATTTTTCCGCTTATGGTTTTCGGAAGCTCGTCAACAAACTCAACTATTCTCGGATATTTGTAAGGAGCAGTTGCGTTCTTAACATATGTTTGCAGCTCTTTTGCAAGCTCATCGCTGCCGGTATATCCCTTTGCAAGTACGATAGTAGCCTTAACAACATTACCTCTTATCGGGTCTTTTGCCGCAGTAACAGCACACTCTAAAACGCTCGGATGCTCCATAAGTACAGACTCTATCTCAAACGGTCCTATTCTGTATCCGGATGCCTTTATAACGTCGTCGGTTCTTCCAACATACCAGTAATAGCCGTCCTCGTCCTTCCAAGCTGTATCGCCTGTGTGATAGATATTGTCGTGCCAAGCCTCGTTTGTAGCCTCTTCATTTCTGTAATATTCAACGAACAGGCACTTCTGTTTTCTGCCGTTTGTTCTGATTACCATTTCGCCCGTTTCGCCTACAGGGCATGAGTTTCCGTTCTCGTCTACAATGTCCATATTGTAAATAGGAGTAGGCTTGCCCATTGAACCCGGCTTTGGCTCCATTCCTACCATTGTTGCAGCGCAAACAACAGTTTCTGTCTGACCGAAGCCCTCCATAATTTTTAAGCCAGTATACTCATAAAACTTGTTGAAAACTTCGGCATTCAAAGCCTCTCCAGCGGTTGCAGCATATTTGAGATTTGAAAGGTCATAGTTTTCAATACCCTCTTTTATGAAGAAACGGTACATAGTAGGCGGCGCACAGAAAGACGTTATCTTATAGTCCTGAATAACCTTTAGCATCTGGTCTGGGTGGAACCTGTCAAAATCGTAAATAAATTCAGTTGCACCGCAGGTAAGCTGACCGAACATCTTACCCCAAGCGCATTTTCCCCAGCCGCTTTCAGAAATCGTAAGATGAAGAGTACCGTCAGAAATATTATGCCAGTGCTTAGCGGTAATTATGTGACCGATTGTGTAATAGTGATTATGTAAAACCATCTTGGGATATCCCGTAGTTCCAGACGAGAAATACAAAAGCATAGGGTCCTCTACACTGTTTTCTATTCTGTCAAGAGTTTTAGGATACTTAGCCGCTTCGTCCATAAGATTTATCCAGCCGTCTCTGTGTCCTCTTGCAATGAATTTTTCCTTAATCCCGTTATATTTTTTCATTGCAGCTTCAACCGTCTCAGGTACATTATCGTCAACCGTTGCACATAGGTATTCAACACTTGCTGCCTCAAAACGATAAACATAGTCTTTTTCTTTTAGCTGACAAGTAGCAGGGATAAATATCGCTCCTATTTTCATAAGCGCATATGCCGCAAGCCAGAACTCATAATGCCTTTTTAGAACAAGCATAACCTTGTCGCCTTTTTTAATACCGTGCGCCAAAAACATATTTGCAAATTGATTACTAAGTTCGGAGACATCTTTATAAGTAAACTTTCTCTCCTCGCCCTCCTCGTGTACCCAGTAAAGGCAAATACGCTCTGGATCAAGCCTTGCAATTTCATCAATTACATCATATGAAAAATTATAGTTTGGCTCCGGATTTGCTTCAAACTTTGAAACAACTCCAGTCTTTTTATCAAACTCCTCAATAACAAACCTTTTATAAAAATTACTCAAATTAACACTCATATTTCTATTTCCCTTTCAGTTAAATATCTGCTCAAATTTTCTATTCTTTAATTAGTACAGCTAAAAATTCACAATCGCTGCCGCCTATTGCGATCATACCATGAGGCTGATTTGAATTGTAGAATAACGAGTCGCCCTCATTTAGTATCTCAGTATGCTCACCTATTACAAATTTCAGACTTCCTTTAATGATAAAATCCCATTCCTGACCTTCATGAACAGACAGTCTTATCGGCTTGTCCTGCTCATTTTCGTCATATGGAGCCTGAACCATAAGCGGCTCAATCTTTTTATCCTTGAACCTGTATGCAAGATGCTGATATGCAAAACGCTCTCTTCTCTCAATGGGAAGTCCCTCTCCCTTACGCACTATCGAATAGTTGCTCAAACGAGGAGCGGCTCCCGTTAAGAGTTCAACTAAATCAACGTCAAACAATTCAGAACACTTATATAGAAATGTCACTGAAAAGTCCTTTTCTCCTGATTCTATCTTTTGATAATCCTCAACAGAAATACCGGTCTTTTCACAAAAAGACTGCATTGACAAGTCACACGCTTCACGAAGTCCCTTCAGCCTTTCAGCAACTTCTTTGATGTTATAAGTCATAAATTCTCGTCCTTTCCGCCTTATAAATTATTTATTATCTATTATTTCAAAAAGCTCCATAGGTTTTGAAATTATATACTCAGCACCTGCTTCTTTAAGCTCCCTTTCATCTCTGAATCCCCATAAGCAACCAACTGCTTTAAGACACGCATTATGTCCCGTTTCAATGTCAACGTCAGAGTCTCCGACAACTAAAATTTCATCTAATGTTAAATTCTTACCATCCAATATATCATATATTATTTTAGGGTCAGGCTTTGTCGGATTTTCTTCCCTTTTACCTATTATAACATCAAATCGATTATTAGGAAACAGTCCGTTGATAATCTCTTGGGTAAAAATATCTGTTTTATTTGATGCAACTGAATACTTTATCCCTCTTTTATCCAACTCGTCAAGTAACTCATTTATACCGTTATAAGGTATAGTTTTGCTTAGATAGTTTTGAGAGTAACGCTCTGCAAACTGCGAATGTACACGTTCAATTTCATTCGCCGTCCGCTTATCCTCCGGCAATGCTCTCTCAATAAGTTTTAAAGTTCCATTTCCAACAAAATAGTAATAGCTCTCAAGCGGATGCTCAGCATATCCGTTTTGTTTTAACACATAATTGACTGAATCTGCAAGGTCATAGATTGAATTTACTAAAGTTCCGTCTAAATCGAAAATAATATACTTTATCATAATAGAATAATTATAACTGTAATATGTTAAAAAAATATTAACAAGCTATGTTATTTACTAACTTTTAACTAACCGCCAAAAAAAGTGTGCTCAATAAAAATTTTAATTCCTATTGCAATAAGAATGAGTCCACCGATAATCTGAGCCTTATTGTTAAGAAGGCTGCCGAATTTTTTACCCACAAAAACAGCGATAATTGAAAGTGAAAACGTGACTAGAGCTATAAAGCCCGCCGCCGTAACAATATTTACATTGGGGAGCATTGCAAAAGAAACTCCAACAGCCAATGCGTCAATACTGGTTGCGACCCCTTGAACCAATAGAATACCCAAGCCTATCGACGCTCCCGTTGCTTCTATACCCTCATCTTTGCTTTTAACACCGTCTATAAGCATTTTGCCTCCGATAAAGCAAAGTAAAATCAACGCAATATAATGATCATATGCTGTAATATAATCAGCAAAGGTACTTCCGAGAAAATATCCGATTGTCGGCATTGCTCCCTGAAAAAGACCAAAGCAAAGTCCCATTGCAAGCGTCCAGCCGAACTTTACATTTTTATAGCAAAGCCCGTTTGTTACAGACACTGCAAATGCGTCCATAGAAAGTCCTACAGCTATTAATAATAGCTCGATTAAGCCCATATTAATCCTCCAGTTTTGATGAAAGAAGTGCAGAATATTTTTTTCTGAAAGTTTCAAATTCTCCTCTGTCAAGGGAGTTTCTTATTCTCTCGGCAAGCGTGTTGTAAAAATACAAATTGTGCATAACACATAAACGCCCTGCAAGCTGTTCGTTAGCCTTGAAAAGATGACGTATATACGCTCTGCTATGATTTTTGCAGGTCGGGCAGTCGCATTCAACATCAAGCGGTCTGTCATCGGTAATATACTTCTCGTTTGTGATGTGCATTAGACCGCTCCAGGTGAATATAGTGGCGTGTCTCGCATTTCTTGAGGGCATAACGCAGTCAAAGAAGTCGATTCCCCTAGCGACCGCCTCTATAATATTCTCCGGCGTACCCACTCCCATAAGATAGCGTGGTTTATTTACAGGCATATAAGGCTCGACCTTTTCAATTATGTGATACATAACCTCTGTCGGCTCACCAACTGCAAGACCGCCTATTGCTAATCCGTCCAAATCAAGCTCGCTTATCTCTTTCATATGCTCTACTCTCAAATCGTCAAATGTACACCCTTGATTTATACCGAAAAGCATCTGCTCTTTATTTATCGTTTCATCAAGCGAATTAAGCCTTTTAAGCTCAGCAATACAACGCTTGAGCCATCTGGTTGTTCTCTCGCAGCTTTGCTTTGAATAGCTGTGCTCGGCAGGGTTTTCAACACATTCGTCGAACGCCATTGCAATAGTAGACGCCAACTTCGACTGGATACGCATACTCTCCTCAGGTCCCATAAAGATCTTTCTGCCGTCAACGTGAGACCTAAAATATACTCCCTCTTCTTTAATCTTACGAAGCTCGGCAAGAGAAAATACCTGAAATCCGCCGCTGTCGGTTAAAATAGGTCTTTTCCAGTTCATAAATTTGTGAAGCCCGCCCATTTTATATACAACATCTTCTCCGGGTCTAACGTGAAGATGATAGGTATTGCAAAGCTCGACCTGACATTTGAGATTTTCCAAGTCAACAGACGACACTCCACCCTTTATACAGCCCTGCGTTCCTACGTTCATAAAAACAGGCGTTTGGATTACACCGTGCGGAGTTTTAAACTCTCCACGCCTTGCATTGCCCTCTTGTTTAAGTAATGTAAACATAAAATATCTTACCCATACAGGGTATTCCTCCGTTTTTATTTAAGCATTGTGTAAATTCTTATCCTCAAATTTTTCATAGTATCCGATAAGATTACCGCTTTCGTCTCTTATTGCTACGCAGTAAACGTCGTCGTTAGCACCATTACGGGTTTTATGAAACTCGAAAATCTTGTTTACCGACTTATCTTTCTGCATTCTGCTGACATTGTTTTTTATGATCTCCTGCGAATTACTGTTATGGCAGTCAAGAACTGACTTGCCAATAAGAGACGCTCCGCCACGCTTTTCATAATTCTTAACTGCGGCAGGATTCATATAAATTATAGTGTGACTTAAATCGCATACAACTATCTGCTTTTCATCACCGTCAATTATTCCTTTCAAAAACATATTAATGTCCATAAGTTTTATCTCCTTTAATGATAATTTATGTATCAATCCTAATCATTTTGGTAAGAACCTTATTACGATATGTTAGGTCGTTCCTGACTGTAAAACCGAGACTTTCCCAAAAAGCGTTTCCATCTATATTTTTATCAAATACGACCAGTGCGACCTTATTGATACCGCATTGCTTTAATGCCAAAATTGCGGTATCTACTAATTTACGCCCTATACCTTGCTTTCTAAATCGTGGATTTACTGCGGTATGATAGATAAACCCACGCCTACCATCATTACCTGCCAAGATCACTCCGACAATTTTATTCTCAATTAATGCAACAAAACAGGTATCAGGATTCCTATTTATGAATTTATCAATACCATCTCTGGAGTCATCAAAGTTGTTCAAGCCCATTCCTGCACATGACACCCATAAGTTATAAATCTCATCGTAGTCATCAATTGTCATTTTTCTAATGTTCATATTATTCTCCTCTAAATTCATTCACTTTCCATTTTTCCATAATAACATCATCATTTTTTAAAATATATTCAATAGCTCCGAAAGATCCTTTATTTCGTAATCTGCCTGCTCATTTTTATGAATAGCACTTGCCAATCCACCAAGACCTTGTTTTATCCATACCGTTTTCATACCAACTTTTTTTGCTGGTACGATGTCATTGTCCAATCTGTCACCAATCATAACAGCATTGACAGGCAAACACTTTGCCGCAGTCAGTGCACGATGAAATATCTCACTATCAGGTTTTGAAATACCCTCTTCCGCAGAGGCTAAAACGACGTCAAAATAGTTTAAAATCCCCCAGCTTGAAAGGCGATCTTTCGTTCCCGAACTTTGATTTGCGATAACACCAAGACGGTATCCTTTGACGGTCAACTGCTTTAAGACAGATTCCGTGTTATCGTATGGCTTTTCCGCCTCTTTATGCCACGGCGGCAATTCTATACCATAATACTTGACAGTCTCATAGTCGCCTTTCAGATTTTGCTTAGAAAATTCAATGACTTTTTTTTCAAAATCATCGGCACTGATCGATGTACCCACAACAGCTTCACGGTATCTTAGTTTATAGCATTCACTTTCATCAATAAGCGTTGAGCCAATATCAAAGAAAATCCATTTAATGTCTCTGAACACAGTGCCTTTTCCCATAAAATTTTTCATTACAATATCACCATACTATCCCCAAAACTGAAAAAACGGTATTTTTCCTCAACAGCTATTTTGTAAGCATTCATTGTGTTTTCATAGCCTGCAAAGGCTGATACCAGCATTATAAGCGTGCTTTCAGGAAGATGAAAGTTTGTTATAAGTCCGTCAAGAACCTTGAACTTATATCCCGGATAGATAAAAATATCTGTTTTTCCGCTGCAAGGGACAATCTCTCCGTTATTTTCAGTCGCAACGCTCTCAAGCGTTCTGCATGAAGTAGTGCCTACTGCTATAATTCGACCGCCTGATTTTCTTGTTTCACTAATCAGCTTTGCAGTTTCTTTTGGAACTTCATAATACTCGCTGTGCATTTTATGTTCTAAAACCTTGTCCTCTTTAACAGGACGGAATGTACCCAAACCGACGTGCAAAGTTACATACGCAAGCTTTATACCTTTACTTTCAAGCTCGACAAGCTGTTTCTTTGTAAAATGAAGTCCTGCTGTGGGAGCGGCGGCAGAGCCAAGCTCGTTTGAATACACCGTCTGGTAACGCTCTTTATCCTTTAGCTTTTCAGTTATATATGGCGGAAGCGGCATCTGTCCGATTTCATCTAACGCCTCAAAAAAGTTTTTATTGCAAGTAAATCTTGTTATTCTGTTGCCGTCGTCAAGAACATCTATAATCTCAGCATCAAGACTTGAACCGCCATGTTCAAAATGAAACTTAGTACCGACTTTTGCTTTTTTACCCGGTCTGCACAAAATCTCCCAGACCATATTCTCTTTTTGCTCTAAAAGCAAAAACTCAATAGGCGTATTGTTGTCTGCTTTCACTCCGTATATTCTCGCCGGAAGCACCCTTGAATCATTAAGAACAAGCAAGTCACCTTTTTTTAGATAATCGCATAGATTATAGAAATGACTATGCTCACATTTCCCTGTAACTCTGTCTATTTTCAAAAGCCGTGAGGAGTTTCTCGGCTCAAGAGGAGTTTGGGCAATAAGCTCGCTTGGAAGCTCATAATAAAAATCGGACTTTTTCATATCATTTATATCTATCATATATGTTACATATTCCTTTCTTTTGTTCAAAAAGCGCAAAAATAAAGCCTAATAAAATTTTTCTGCTTTTTTCTCCTTCGGTGTTGACACACAGACTTATTTTTGTTATTATAATTAAAGAAACGATAGAGGTGCGGCTGAAATTATTAGCATTTCCATTGTATTATTGGTTTCCCAGCCGGAAATGTGAAAGGTGAAGCTGCCGAAGAATTAAGTGTTGGGAAAGCTTATTTCTGATTACACGCTTAAAAGGCTTGTAATTGTCATCATAAGTATGATGGAGTGCTATCGGCATATATTTTTATTACATATATGTCAACATTTCTATTATATTGTATGATGAGCTGGTTTTCAACCAGTTTTTTTAATATTTGTATGAAGTTGTTTGAAAATTTACAATTACATATTCAGTTATGTTATATAATTTATAATAGAAAGCACATATGCTTTTATATTAAATTTTAATATTTGTACTTTAACAAGTGCTTGTACGGAGGTTTTTATGAGAAAATTTAAAGTGGGAATAATCGGTGCAACAGGTATGGTAGGACAAAGGTTTGCAACCTTGCTTGAAAACCACCCTTGGTTTGAAGTTGAATGTCTTGCCGCTTCACCTCGCTCGGCTGGCAAAAGCTATAAAGACGCTGTAGGTGAAAGGTGGGCAATGCCGTCTCCTATCCCAAAGATAATGCAGGATATGATTATTCTCGACGCAACAGCAGACATTGAAAAAATCGCAGGTATGGTCGACTTTGTTTTCTGTGCCGTAGATATGAAAAAGGACGAAATAAGAGCATTAGAAGAAGCCTATGCAAAAGCTGAATGTCCGGTGGTTTCAAACAACTCGGCAAACAGACATACTCCTGATGTTCCAATGGTAGTTCCTGAGATAAATCCTGAGCATATTGAAATAATAAATGCTCAGAGAAAAAGACTCGGTACAAAGCGTGGTTTTATTGCAGTTAAGTCTAACTGTTCTATTCAAAGCTACGTGCCTGCTCTGCATCCGCTTATGAAATACGGCGTTAAGAATGTTCTTGCCTGCACATATCAAGCTATCAGCGGTGCAGGAAAGACCTTTGAGACTTTCCCTGATATTGTAGATAATGTAATCCCCTATATCGGCGGTGAGGAGGAGAAGTCTGAAATTGAGCCTTTAAAGGTATGGGGAAAAATTGAGGGTGACAGAATCGTTGACGCTAAAACCCCTTGTATCACTACACAATGTCTGAGAGTACCTGTTCAGGACGGTCACACTGCGGCAGTATTTGTATCATTTGATAAAAAACCAACAAAAGATGAAATTCTAAAGGCTTGGAAAGAGTTCAGCGGTGTTCCGCAGGAGCTTGACCTGCCCTCTGCACCAAAGCAGTTTTTAAACTATTTTGAAGAGGATAACAGACCTCAGCCTAAGCTTGACAGAGATTTAGAGGGCGGAATGGCAGTTACTCTAGGAAGACTGCGAGAGGATAAACTGTTTGATTATAAGTTTGTATGTCTTTCGCACAACACTTTAAGAGGTGCCGCAGGAGGCGGAGTTCTTTTAGCGGAGTTACTAGCTGCAAAGGGCTATTTTGATTAATATAGATGAATATAAATATTTATTATTTTTACTCATGAAAGGAGTAATCAAGCTATGAAAAAAACAATTTTCAAGGGCGCAGGTGTTGCCATTGTTACACCTATGAACGAGGACGGTTCTATTAATTTTGATAAGCTTGGCGAGCTTATCGAATTTAATATTTCAAATCACACTGACGCTATTATTATCTGCGGAACTACAGGTGAAAGCGCTACTATGACGGACAAAGAGCATCAGGATTGTATAACTTATGCAATAAAAAAAGCAGACGGAAGAATTCCTGTTATTGCAGGAACCGGCTCCAACGACACAAAATATGCGGTTGCTCTTTCAAAACACGCTGAAGAGCAAGGCGCTGACGCTCTGCTTGTTGTTACTCCTTATTACAATAAATGTTCCCAAGAGGGATTGATAAAGCATTACTATGCTATTGCCGACGCTGTGAATATTCCAATCATTGCATATAATGTTCCGTCGAGAACAGGAACAAACATAGCTGTTTCAACCTGTGTTGAGCTTTCAAAGCATAAAAACATAGCTGCTATCAAAGAAGCCAGCGGAGATATTTCAAGAGTTGCTCAAATTCGTGCAGCTTGCGGAGACGATTTGGACGTGTACAGCGGAAACGACGATCAGATTATACCTATTCTCTCGCTTGGAGGAAAAGGCGTAATTTCTGTATTATCAAACTGTATGCCTAAAGAAACTCACGATATCTGCGAGTTTTGCTTTGAAAATAAGTACGAAGAGGCTTCCCATCTTGCTCTCAAGCTTTTGGAATTTACAAACGGATTGTTTATGGACGTAAATCCAATTCCGGTAAAAGAAGCGCTTAACATTATGGGCTTTGAAGTCGGAGAATGCAGACTTCCTCTTTGCAAAATGCCTCAGGCTAAAATTGATAATCTGAAGGCTCAAATGCAAAAAATAGGACTTATAAAATAAGTATAAAATAAGATCGTTTAAATTTACAAAGGGCTGCATTCAGTCTGCCCTCTTTGAAAGGAATAATATTTATGACTGATATTGCTGTATGCGGTGCGAACGGAAAAATGGGTAAGGTGATCTGCGATGTTGTATCTTCAAGAGATAACTGCAAAATTGTCGCAGGAATTGACAAAATTACAGATACATATTCAAACTTCCCTATTGTGTCTAAGGTGTCTGATTTGAAAGAAAAGCCAGATGTTATTATTGATTTTTCTCACCCCAGCGTTTTAGACGAGCTTTTGGACTACTGCCAGACAAACGGCACTCCTCTTGTTATTGCAACAACAGGCTACACAGACGAGCAAATATCAAAAATAAAAAAAGCGTCCTCGCAGATACCTGTGTTTTTTACATTCAATATGTCTCTTGGAATAAATCTTTTAGCACAGCTTGCTAAAAAAGCTACTCAGATTTTAGGCGGACAATTTGACATCGAAATTGTAGAAAAGCATCACAACCAAAAAATCGACGCTCCATCGGGAACGGCGCTTATGTTGGCTGACGTAATAAACGAGGAACTGGGCAACAGCTACTCTTTGACTTACGACCGACATTCGGTTAGAAAAAAACGTTCTAAAACTGAAATCGGTATGCACGCGATAAGGGGCGGAACGATTGTAGGCGAGCATGAAATAATTTTTGCAGGTCGTGATGAGGTTATAACCCTTAAACATGAAGCACACTCAAAAGAAGTTTTTGCAGTTGGCGCTGTGAATGCGGCAATATTTATAAGCAATAAGTCAGCAGGACTTTATGATATGAGTAAAATGATTTCTAACGGATAAGACTTAATAAACAAAAGAACGGAGGTGTAAACATTGAAAAAAATATTTACTGTGCCTGTTTGTCTTTCTCTTTTAGCAGTTTTGGTCAGTCTCGCTGGGCTTATTTATCAATTTTTCAGCGAAGACAATGAATATTTAGCTTTTTCTGCACTTCTCGTATCCAATTTAACTGTACTTGTTTCCGTTTTATCAAACAATAAGAACAAAAAAGATTAGAAAGAAAAACAGTTTACATCTAAACAAGGCGGTAAGAATTATCTTACCGCCTTGTTTTTACATAATTTATTCTATTATACAGACCGCAGTAGCAGAAACTCCCTCTCCTGCCCCTGTAAACCCAAGACCCTCCTCGGTAGTTGCCTTTACGGAAATGCAGTCAATATCACATTTCAACGCATTGGCAATATTTTCTCTCATCCCATTTATATAAGGCGCTAGCTTCGGTGCCTGACAGCAAATAGTTGAGTCAATATTCACAACAGCATATCCTCTGTTTTTTATTATTTTATAAACCTCTTTCATAAGCTTTATGCTGTCCGCACCCTTGAATTTTTCATCATCATCAGGAAAAAGCTTTCCTATATCTCCAAGAGCGCACGCTCCAATTAATGAATCCATAACAGCGTGAATTAAAACATCTGCGTCGCTGTGTCCGAGCAGACCTTTTTCAAATGGAATTTCAACTCCTCCTAAAATTAGCCTTCTGCCCTCTGCAAGTTTATGCACATCATATCCATGACCTATTCGCATAAAAATCACCCTTTATTTAATAATCAATACCCTTATAATTATTATACCATGATTCATACTAATTGCAACAAAAAGTCTTTTAATGCCCGCCATTTAACAAGTTATAACATTTATCAAACTACCCAAAGACGACAGATCCTCCAGAGCAACAATTGACAAAAATAAGTTAAAAAAGGACTATTATTTATACAAATTATGTGCTACAATGTAATCAATGACAAAATAATAAAAAGTCATAAAAAAGAAATTCTGAAAATACTGTATGTTTTTAATAGTATTTTCTTAATTAAAAATTATTTTAACAGGAGGAAAAAGATATGAAATTTTCAGATGGATTTTGGCTTACAGAACGAGGCTATGAAGTCAATTACGTCAATGAGGCATATGTTATCGAAACAACAGAAAATGCCATCAAGGTTGTAGCAACGCCTTCAAAAATCTACAACAGAGCTATGACACTAGGCGGACCGAACCTTGAAATAACTTATTCTTCAACTATGGAGAACTGTATCAAGGTGCACATCACGCACTATAAAGGTACGGTTGATAACGGACCTCATTTTGAGCTTAACGAGGATTACGGCTACAAGCCTGTTATCAACGAGAATGAAAACAGCGTTGAGCTTATCACAGGTAAAACTAAGGTAGTTATCAGCAAGGATAACTGGAGCGTTCAGTATTACTACGGCGACAAGCTGTTGACTGGTGGTGCATGGAGAGCAACTACATTAGTAAAAGAAAGCCAGTTCAAGGCCAATGCGAGACTTGCTAAGCAAGAGGATGATACATTCTGGAGTTATCCGCAGGATCCTCACACAACTTATCTCCGTGAACAGTTACAGCTTTCAGTCGGAGAATATATTTACGGCTTCGGCGAGAAGTTCACTACATTCACAAAAAATGGTCAGAATGTTGAGATATGGAACGCCGACGGCGGTACCTGTTCTGACCAAAGCTATAAGAGTATTCCTTTCTACACATCTTCAAGAAACTACGGAGTATTTGTAAACAGCTCAGATAAGGTTTCATACGAGGTAGCTTCTGATACGGTATCAAAGGTTTCCTTCACTGTTCCCGGCGAAGAGCTTGAATACTTTATTTTCGGCGGAAAGAATCTCACTCAGGTTTTAGAGGGCTATACAAATCTCACAGGTAAACCTGCACTCCCTCCTGCATATACATTTGGTCTGTGGCTGACAACCTCTTTCACAACAACATATGACGAAGAAACAATAACTTCATTTATCGACGGTATGGCTGAAAGAAATATTCCGCTTCAGGTGTTCCACTTCGACTGCTTCTGGATGAAAGAGTTTGAATGGTGCAACTTTGAGTGGGATAAGTCTCAGTTCCCTGACCCGCCTGCTATGCTTGAGCGTCTGCACAAGGAGAAAGGTCTTCACACCTGCGTATGGATAAACCCATACATAGCACAGCGTTCAAAGCTGTTTGACGAAGGAATGGCAAACGGATATTTCGTTAAAAAGAAAAACGGAGACGTATTTCAGGCTGATGAATGGCAGCCTGGTATGGCGCTTGTTGACTTCACAAACCCGGCGGCTTGCGAGTGGTACGCATCAAAGTTAAAAGCACTCTGTGAAATGGGTGTAGACTGCTTCAAGACAGACTTTGGCGAGAGAATACCTACTAAGGATATTGTTTATTTCGACGGCTCTGACCCAATAAAAATGCACAACTTCTACACACATCTATACAACAAAACAGTGTTCAATGTACTTAAAGAATATTACGGCGAGAACAAGGCTTGTCTGTTTGCACGTTCTGCAACGGCAGGAGGACAGCAGTTCCCTGTTCACTGGGGCGGAGACTGCTCTGCTGAATACTCTTCAATGGCAGAAACTATCAGAGGCGGTCTTTCACTTTCACTTTCAGGATTTGGTTTCTTCAGCCACGATATGTCCGGCTTTGAGGCTACTGCTACTCCCGACATTTACAAGAGATGGGCGGCTTTCGGACTGTTCTCAACTCACTCAAGACTTCACGGAAACCAAACCTACAGAGTACCTTGGCTGTTTGACGAGGAATCATGCGATGTTCTTAAATTCTTTACGGAGTTAAAGGGCAAGCTAATGCCGTACATCTTTGCACAAGCTATTAAAACTCATAATGTGGGAGTTCCTATGATGAGAGCTATGGTCATCGACTATGCAGACGACCCAACCTGCCTGACTCTTGACAGACAATATATGTTCGGTGACAATATTCTAGTTGCTCCTATACTTAATGATGAAGGTATAGCTGAATACTATGTTCCAGAGGGAAAATGGACTGACATAATAACAGGCAAGACGCTTGAGGGCGGTAAATGGTACAAACACAAGTGCAGCTATTTTGAAATTCCTGCGCTTGCTAAACCTAATTCAATTATTCCGTTCGGCAGCTTTGAGCGTGACTTTGAATATGATTATGTTGACGGCACAAACTTTACAATTTACAACCTTGAAGACGGTAAATCAGCTGTTTGCCCTGTTTATGACAAGGAAGCAAACAAGGTATTTGAGTTAACAGCTAAGAGAAACGAAAATAAAATCGAGTGTGAATACACAGATACAGATTCCACATTTACAATTACCGTTGCCGGTACAGATAAGTCAATTGACATTACTCCAAACTTTGGCGGAAAGGTTATTATTGAACTGTAAAGCTACTTAATTATTTTACTAGAATAAATGTCTTACACAACAAAAGCGTTCGGAAAAATTCCGAACGCTTTTGCAATTATATAACAGAATTTTTGTTTATATATATCTTAAAATTTTTTTTAAAAGCATATAAATTTCTGAATTTTGTTTTTGAAAGTAATACATTATAAATATTATTCAATAGCTCATAAAATACATATTTCTACTTTTTATAAAAAAAGTGGCGTATTAATTTCGTTAAATATGTCAATTGACAAGGCCTAAATTTGGTAATATAATATAAATTATGATAAAGATAACGTAATTCTTGTTACCTTTATCAGAAATTCACGAACTTGTGTCGTAAATATAATGGAGGATTAATTATGAAGACGTTTAAAAAGATAGCCGCTGTTGCTATGGCTATAACTATGGTAGGCGCAATGACATCGTGCAGCAGCAAAAAATCTGCTGACACATACACTATCGGTATTTGCCAGTTGGTTCAACACGAAGCTCTTGATGCCGCAACAAAAGGCTTCAAGGATGCCTTGACCGAAAAGTTGGGTGACAAGGTCAAGTTTGACGAACAAAATGCATCGGGTGAAAAAACAAACTGTACTACAATTATTTCACAGTTCGTCTCTTCCAATGTGGATTTAATTATGGCTAATGCTACAGACTCACTTATAGCTGCTGTATCTGCTACTGAAGATATTCCTATAGTCGGAACATCTATCACCGATTATGCAACTGCACTTGAAATTGACAACTGGACAGGTACAACAGGAATAAATGCAACAGGTACTGCTGACCTTGCACCTTTGAAAGACCAAGCTGCAATGATAAAAGAGCTTTGTCCTGACAAGAAGAATGTCGGTATACTATACTGCTCTAATGAACCTAACTCAAAGTATCAGGCTGATATTATGAAATCTGAGTTAGAGGGTCTCGGCTATACGTGTAAAGCTTATACATTTGTTGATACAAATGATGTTTCATCAATAACTCAAGCAGCAGTTGATGCATCTGATGTTCTTTATATTCCTACCGATAACACTGCCGCTTCTAACACTGAGGCTATAAATAATATTACTGAACCTGCTAATATCCCTGTAATCGCAGCAGAAGAAGGAATATGCAAAGGATGCGGTGTTGCAACACTTTCAATCAGCTATTATGATATAGGACACCGTGCTGGCGAAATGGCATACAAAATTCTCAACGACGGTGAAAAGCCGGAAGAAATGCCTATCGAATACTCCACCGACCTAACTAAAAAGTATGTTGCTAAGCGTGCAGAAGCTCTAAAACTAACAATACCAGATGATTATGAGCAAATAGTTATGGACCAATAACCATATACAATTAGCAGATAATAAATAAAGCGGTAAGGTTTCTTATCGCTTTATTATATCTTATTATATTTTTAAGGAGTTTTGTTGTTAATGTTTATAGAATTTTTACAGTCCTTACCTTCCCCTATTGCTCAGGGAATGATTTGGGGCATTATGGCAATCGGCGTATACATCACTTATAGAGTTTTAGATCTTGCCGACCTTACAGTTGACGGCTCGTTAGCTACCGGCGGTGCTGTTCTTGTTGTTTTGACCGTAAACGGAGTTAACATTTACATATCAATGCTTGCAGCTTTTATTGCTGGCTGTCTTGCAGGTCTTGTAACTGGTATACTTCATACAAAGTTTGGTATACCTGCAATTTTAGCCGGTATTTTAACTCAGCTTGCTTTATATTCTGTCAATCTTCTTATTATGGGCGGTAAGGCTAACACACCTATCAGCCGCAGAAAATATGATTTGATTGTTTCATCTAACATAAATACAATTACAGAAACTATTATTGTAATCGCTATCATAATTGTTGTTGTTATTGCTTTGCTCTACTATTTCTTCGGAACTGAGCTTGGACATTCTATTCGTGCTACTGGTGCAAATCTAGCTATGGCTCGTGCTAACGGAATCAACACCGATTCACGTAAAATACTAGGCTTGATTATTTCAAACGGTATCGTTGCAATGTCGGGCGGTTTATTGGCACAGTTCAGCGGAAATGCTGATATCAACATGGGCAGAGGTGCTATTGTTATCGGACTGGCTGCCGTTATTATAGGTGAAGTTTTGTTAAGCAAAATATTCAAGAACTTTGCTTTAAAGCTGCTTGCGTGTGTAGTCGGCGGTGTGATTTATTATATTGTTATTGCCATAGTTCTAAAGCTAGGTCTAAATGCTAACAATCTCAAAATGTTCTCAGCAGCAGTTGTTGCAGTATTTCTCGGCTTACCTTATTGGAAAAACAAGTACGCAGGAAAATTCAAAAAAACTGCAAAAAACAATGGAGGTGTGCCTAATGCTTGAAATCAAAAACATTTATAAAACCTTTAATCCCGGAACTATAAACGAAAAAAAGGCTCTTAACGGAGTTGATCTAACATTAGCCGACGGAGATTTTGTAACAGTTATCGGCGGAAACGGCGCAGGCAAATCAACATTATTGAACTTGATTACCGGCGCTTACTCGGTTGACAGCGGTTATATTTTTATTGACGGCATAAATATCACAAATATGCCTGAGCATAAACGTGCTAAATACTTTGGTCGTGTGTTTCAGGATCCTATGACAGGTACTGCTGCAACAATGGAAATTGCTGAAAATCTTGCTTTAGCGGCACGTCGCGGAAAGAGAAGAACCTTAAAATTCGGCTTGACAAGCAAAGAAAAAGAAAAATACAAAGAAATGCTGAAGGTTCTGGATCTGGGCTTGGAAAATCGTCTGACATCAAAGGTTGGATTACTTTCGGGCGGGCAGAGACAAGCTGTTACACTTTTAATGGCTACACTTCAAAATCCAAAGCTATTACTTTTAGACGAACACACTGCTGCGCTTGATCCTAAGACCTCTGCAAAGGTTTTAGAAATCAGCGACAGAATTATTAAAAGCGAAAACCTAACAGCTATGATGGTCACCCACAATATGAATGATGCTATCACCTATGGAAATCGTCTTATTATGATGCACGAAGGCAGAGTGATTTTAGATATTTCGGGTGAAGAAAAGAAACGGTTGACTGTTGAAACTCTTCTCCACAAATTTGAAGAAGTAAGCGGCTCTGAGTTTGCAAACGATAAAACCCTGCTTTCTAATTAAATAAAAACTAAAAATATAAAACATAAAGCATCCGGATCATTCCGAATGCTTTTTATGTTTTCATAACAATTTATGGTATGCCGTTTTTTAGTTATGTTTCATAATATAATTTCCCAAAGGCGGCTGTGGCTGCGGCGGATCGCCGGTCTTGCATCTTGCTTCTAAATTTCTTGCTTCTTGTATCTTGGTACTAGCCCGCCGTTTATCAATGTTTAACATTAAATCAGAATTATTATAGGCGGCAGAGCCTCCGGCGGCTCGCCGGTCTTGCTTCTAGCCACCCAAAGGCAGCACTGGATGCAACGTCACCGTTGCTTTTACTAAGTATTAAAATTTAGTTTTGCTTATTTAACTACAAACTTTGAAATATGTGCAAACAGCGCCTGTGAATCATCTGTGTGTGCGATAAGCTCAATAGCGTTCGACAAATCAAGACTAAAAATACCCATAATAGACTTTGCGTCAACTGCGTATCTTCCAGAAATTAAATCAACATCAAAGTCACACAACGATACTGCGCTTACAAACTCCTTAACATCAGAAATTGATTGAAGTAAAACTTTTGCTTTTGTCATAATAAATTCCTCCCTAATAAATGTTTTGTTGCTGAAAACCCTTAGGAATTCAGAGAATTATTTCTTTTTTAATTCTCTAACTAAAATATAACATATTATTTTAAATTGTCAAGGGGTATTTGAAAAAAATAAGTAAATATAGTATAATCTTAAAGTAAAATAAAATGTTTATAAATTAAGTAATGCGTACACTCTTTTAATTTCTATTATGGAGTAAATAAAATGAAAATATATTATTATACGCTTGGCTGTAAGGTCAACCACTATGAAACCGAAGCTTTGAAGGAAAAGTTTGAACGGTTAGGTAATGTAAGCACCAAATCAATATCCGACGCTGACATTGCAATAGTAAATTCCTGCACAGTGACAGGACAGGCTAATTTGAAATGCAGACAGGTTCTTCACAAGATAAGAAAGAAAAATGCAAATTGTATACTTATTCTAACCGGCTGTTTTCCTCAGGCTTTTGAAAAAGAGGTAAAGTCTTTTGATTTCTGTGATATTATATGCGGTTCTGCAAATAAAATGAGTATCCCCCAAATGCTTGAAGATTATTTGTCTGCTTATAATGTTGACGATAACGGCAAAAGGCAGCAGATCGTTGATATCAAGAAGCACTCTAAGACGGATAAAATTGAAAATATGAGCATCAGCGGTTATGAAGACAAAACAAGAGCAAATGTTAAAATTCAGGACGGATGCGATCAGTACTGTTCATACTGCGTTATACCCTTTGCAAGAGGACATATACGTTCAAAAAGCCTAAATGAAATCAGAAAAGAGATAGAGGGACTTTCAAAAAAAGGACATAAAGAGGTCGTACTTGTCGGCATTAACCTTTGCTGTTACGGAAAGGATTTGAGCGACGGTAAAAGCATAAGGCTTATAGACGCTGTTGAGACTGCTTGCTCGGCTGAAGGTATAGAGCGTGTACGGCTCGGTTCAATTGAGCCTGAAATGATTTTAGACGAGGATATAGAGAGAATGTCAAGGCTTGATAAGCTTTGCCCCCAATTCCACCTATCTCTTCAAAGCGGCTGCGACAAAACGTTAAAAGAAATGAACAGAAAGTATACGGCTTTTGAATACGAAACTCTTTGCAAAAAACTTAGAAAAGCCTTCCCCGACTGCGCTATAACTACTGATGTTATGGTCGGTTTTCCGGGTGAAAGCGATAAAGATTTTTCGCAATCTATTGCTTTTGTTGAAAAAATGAAATTTGCAAAGGTTCACATATTCCCCTATTCAAAGAGAGAGGGAACGGCAGCTGCTAAACGTAATGATCAGATTGACGGTAAGACAAAAGAAAGCCGTGCTAAAGCTATGGAATCTGTATGTTTAAAGTCATCAGCAGAGTTTATGAACGCTCAGGTCGGAAAGGTTTTCCCTGTTTTGTTTGAAAAAGAGAAGTCCTCTGACTTTTTTGAGGGTCACACTCCGAATTTCACAATTGTAAAAATTCCGAGAAAAAACCTTAAAATACCTCAAAACAGTTTGCGAAAACAAATATTATATGTTAGAATAGAAAAAGTCGATAAGAATTATTGTATCGGCAGTCTTGTTGATGATTTAACAATGCAGAATTTATCTGAAAATAAATATAAGGAGATGTGATTATGCCAGTTTATCGAATCTATGTTGAAAAGAAGCCAAGCTACGCTTCACAGGCTGAAACTCTTCTCAGCGGAATTAAATCGGTTTTAAAAATTCCTGAGCTTACAGGTATAAGGATTGTAAACCGCTACGACGCAGAAGGACTTTCGGAAGACGATTTCAAAAAATGCGTTCCTGTTGTGTTCTCAGAGCCTGCTGTTGACGTTACTTATAGTGAATTTCCAAAGCTTATGAACAATGAAAACATTATAGCTGTTGAGTATCTTCCGGGACAGTTTGACCAAAGAGCAGACTCCTGCGCTCAATGTATTTCCCTTCTTACAGGAGGTAACCGTCCAACGGTCAAATCTGCAACAATATATATATTGCAGGGAGATATTTCAGAAAAAGATATAAATGATGTAAAAAATTATCTTATAAACCCTGTCGAAAGCCGTGAGGCGTCTTTAAAGCCGGTTGAAACACTTGATATAAAATATGATATTCCTGAAAGGGTAATTACTCTTGAAGGCTTTATCTATTCAAGCGATACTGAACTTAAATCTCTTATGACATCTTTAGGTCTTGCTATGGATTTTGACGACATTAAATTCTGTCAAGACTACTTTAAAAACACCGAAAAGAGAAACCCGACTATTACTGAGATTCGTATGATAGACACATACTGGTCTGATCACTGCCGCCATACGACATTCTCTACTATTATAGATGAAACTGATATAAAAGCGCCTTATATTGAAGAAACCTTTAATGACTATTTAAAAACAAGAAAAAAGCTTTACGGAAACAGAGACGATAAACCTGTTACGCTTATGGACCTCGCAGTTATCGGCGCTAAGAAACTGCGAAGTGAAGGTCTTTTAAACGATCTTGACGAAAGTGAAGAAATCAACGCCTGCTCTGTAAAAATAAAAGTAGAGGTTGATAACAAGAGCGAAGATTGGCTGTTGATGTTCAAAAATGAAACACACAACCACCCTACTGAGATAGAACCATTCGGAGGCGCCGCTACCTGTCTTGGCGGAGCGATAAGAGATCCCCTGTCAGGACGCTCGTATGTATACCAAGCAATGAGAGTTACAGGAGCTTCAAACCCGCTTGTACCTTTTGAGGACACGGTAACAGGAAAGCTACCTCAGAGAAAAATCACTGTAGGTGCGGCTAACGGATACTCGTCTTACGGAAACCAAATTGGTCTTGCAACGGGTCACGTCAGCGAAATTTACCATCCCGGATATGTTGCTAAAAGAATGGAAATAGGTGCAGTTATCGGCGCTGCTCCGGCTGAAAACGTACGCCGTGAACGCCCTGAGCCTAACGATATTGTCATTTTGCTCGGAGGTAAAACAGGACGTGACGGCTGCGGAGGTGCAACAGGATCTTCAAAATCACACACTATGGATTCTCTTGAAACCTGCGGAGCAGAAGTTCAGAAGGGTAACGCTCCTGAGGAGAGAAAGCTTCAAAGGCTTTTCAGAAAACCTGAAGTTACAAAAATGATCAAGAGATGCAACGACTTTGGCGCAGGCGGAGTTTCGGTAGCTATCGGCGAGCTTACCGACGGTTTGGAGATAAACCTCGACGCCGTAACAAAAAAATACGACGGTCTTGACGGAACAGAGCTTGCTATATCGGAATCTCAGGAAAGAATGGCTGTTGTTATATCAAAAGACGATGTTGACAAATTCTTAGCAGAAGCTGAAAAGGAAAATCTTGAGGCTACAGTTGTTGCTCATGTTACTGATGACAGACGTCTGAAAATGAACTGGAAGGGCAACGAGATCGTTAATCTGTCAAGAGATTTCTTAAATTCAAACGGTGCTGAAAAGCACACTAAGGTTACAATTACAGACCCTTATATGGCAACAGGAGGAAACATCGATAACAGTCCTGAAAAGTGGGAGGCTATGATTTCAAATCTCAATATATGCTCTCAAAAAGGGCTTGTTGAGAGGTTTGACTCTACTATCGGCGCAGGTACTATACTTATGCCTTACGGAGGAAAGTATCAAAACACCCCTACTCAGGCAATGGCAGCTAAAATACCTGTTCTTCACGGAGAGACAACTACAGCCTCGATAATGGGCTGGGGATACGATCCGTTCCTATCTGAAAAAAGCCCTTATCACGGTGCAATTGCCGCAGTTGTTGAATCTATAGCAAAGGTTGTTGCAACAGGAGGAAACAGCAAAAAATGCTGGCTCACGTTCCAGGAGTATTTTGAAAGAACCCAGAACGATCCTAAACGCTGGGGCAAGCCTCTTGCCGCACTTCTCGGTGCATACAAAGCCCAGATAGAATTGGAATGTGCTTCTATTGGCGGCAAGGACTCAATGAGCGGTACATTTGAAAAAATCGATGTTCCTCCGACGCTGGTATCATTTGCAGTGTCAACCGCAGATTCTTATGATATCACATCTCAGGAGTTTAAAGAGACAGGCTCAAAAGTCATTTATCTTGCACCTGAATATGACAGTAACGGAATTATTGATTTTGAAAGCGTAAAAAGCGTTTTTGAGAGGGTAGAAAAGCTTATCAAAGACGGACTGGTTAATGCTTGTTGGGCAATAACATTCGGCGGTATTTCAGAAGCAATTGCTAAAATGAGCTTCGGTAACAAGATTGGATTCAGGTTCACAGGTGATGTTTCACCAAAAGAACTGTTCACACCGTGCTACGGAGCTTTTGTAGTTGAGTTAAAGAGTAATGTTGAAACAGAAGAGAGAGTTATCGGAGAAACAATAGACGAATATAAAATCTATACACCAGATTATGAGCTTGATTTAGATAGACTTCAAGAGCTTTGGGAAAACAAGCTTGAACCTGTATTCCCTGCTAAAATCGATAATGATCACGGCGTTGTAGACAAATATTCCTATAAATCAGAGAAAAAAATAAAGCCTATTGCACCTATTGCTAAACCGAGAGTTTTAATTCCTGTTTTTCCGGGCACAAACTGTGAATATGATACCGCAAGAGTATTTGAAAGAGCAGGTGCAATTCCAGAGGTATTTGTTATTAAAAACTACTCTGCCGAAGCTATTTCTGAATCGGTCAACGAAATAGAAAAGCTAATAAGGCAATCTCAGATCATTATGCTGCCTGGCGGATTCAGCGGAGGAGACGAGCCTGACGGAAGCGGTAAGTTTATAACATCATTCTTCAGAAATCCACGTCTTACTCAGGTAGTCCACGAGCTTTTGAAATACAGAGACGGACTTATGCTTGGTATCTGCAACGGTTTCCAAGCGCTTGTAAAGCTGGGTCTTGTGCCTTACGGTGAGATTGTTGATATGCGTGACGACTCCCCTACTCTAACATTCAACACTATTGCACGTCACCAGTCAAAGATGGTGAACACGAGAATTGCATCAAACAAATCCCCTTGGCTTGCAAATTGCAACGTAGGAGATATTCACACAGTTGCCATTTCACACGGCGAGGGAAGGTTTGTCGCAAGCGAGGAGGAAATAGCAAGCCTTGCAGCTAACGGACAAATTGCAACTCAGTATGTAGATTTTGCAAACCGTCCTACAATGAACATTCACTGCAATCCTAATACTTCAATGTCTGCTATTGAGGGTATCACCTCTCCTGACGGCAGAGTCTTGGGCAAAATGGGACACTCAGAGAGAATCGGAGAAGATATTTGTAAAAATGTTCCGGGAAATAAAGACCAGAAAATATTTGAAAGCGGAGTAAAATATTTTACTGACTAAGATATTTAAACAAAACTAAAACACCTTATGAAAGATCTTTTCTTCCATAAGGTGTTATTTTTTTAACGTCTTTTTCTCGAATTTCTCATCTCTCGGCGTTTTAAAACGTCGTTCTTAATTTTAATTTCCTTTTGGCTTTCACGCTCATTTTCGACCATAATTCCAAGCCTTTTAATTCTATTTCGGCAGGCATACGACACTGCTATTATACCAATCACTATGAAAATTAATATGACCTGAAATATAGACTCCCAAAGCTCATAGATTTTCTTTTCATTACTCAACCTTGTTATAACGGCGTCTCTCAGAGTTTTTTGCGAGTCGCTTATATATTTTACACACGAGGTATACTCGTTGCTTGATATAAATTCTCTAGCCTGTTTTTGCTTTGCCTCTTGAATCATCTTATTTAAAGCGTTCTGCTCAGCAGGAGCAATATACTTCTCCCAAGCGCTGTCGATCTGATTTAAAATCTCCTTCTCACTATCCTCAAGACCTATTGCAGAAAGCATATTTTTTGCATTATTCATATCGCCGGTTGCTACGTTTTCTTTCATATATTCTGAATAATAATCGACATTAGAAGAATCTACATATAAATACAGCATATTTGTCCTATTAAGAAAGCTTGCATGATATTGATTTGAATACTTAATCATATCACTAAGCTTATTGTCGGCTGACATCGCTGCTCTGCCAAAGAAAAGATATAAAAGTAAAACCAACAAGCTTAACAGGCACAAAAAAATCATAAACGCCGTCTTACTGAATGACACCATTTTCTTATTCAAATCTGACACAAATATCATTCCCTTCGCAAGTATGGATATATCAAAAGTTTTACATAACAAACTACTATATATATTATTTTCATATCATTACAATTATACTTTATTCGACTTCTTGTGTCAATTAATAATGTTGACAAACCCTCGTCTATTTAATATACTTAATCAAACGAAACAAACTAAAATGAGTGAAATTCTTTAAAAAGAAATAGGAGACCAATATGAAAAAATTTTTTGTAATCATAACCTGCATAACTCTTAGCTTATTATCTTCGATTTTCGCTTTTGCAGAAGACGAGATAAGATTTACACTTTCAGCCGAGAAACCTGAAAACAACACAGCTGAAGTTGTTTTAGTATGCGACCGTAATCCTGGAATTTCAGAGAGTGAGTTCAACATACTCTACAATTCCTCAATTATAAGCCTCAGCGGTTACGACTTTGCAATCGACGGCTTTTCAACAGAGGAGTTTGCCGATGAAGGGCGAATGAATGTCAAGTTCAGCAAGACTGATAACGATTTAAGTGCAGGCGGAAAAATATGCTCTCTGATGTTTGATATTAAAAACTCAGATGAAAAGCTTGCAGGAGTTACCATTGAGTTTGCGTCACTCAAGGATAATGACGGCAACGAGCTTAGCCGACTTGTTGAATCCTGCGAAATTTCAATCCCAGACGGAATTGAGGAAAACACAGACGAAAGCTCTAATCCTAATAGCGATACAAACGAGGATAAAACCAAATCAGAAATCGACAAAGAAACTGAATCTGAAAACACCGGCAGCGAAGCTGATGAAGCAATATCAAACTCCGTTGAAGGTGAAAACGATATTGCAGGAACTGTTTTATTGATAATCGGCGGAATAATGATAGTAGTTGGTTTAAGCGTGTTGTTTTTGAATTTTAAAGCCAGAAATAAAAAATAAGTATTGGTACAATAGAAAACCTCTCTATGAAGATTATTCTTCTATGAGAGGTTTTATAATTTTATTATTAAAACTTTAGCCTTTTGATTCTTTCAACCGCTTCTTTTGTCTTTTCCCTGTCACCGAAAGCCGTAAGTCTAAAATAGCCCTCACCGTTCTTTCCAAAGCCTGCTCCGGGCGTTCCGACTACATTTGCCTCATTCAAAAGCTTATCAAAGAACTCCCAGCTTCCCATATTATTAGGGCATTTCAGCCAGATATAAGGCGAGTTCTTACCGCCTGTGTAGTAAATTCCAAGTTCGTCAAGTGCGTTTGCAATAATTTTTGCATTCTCCTGATAGTAGCTTATATTCTCTTTTATCTGCTTTTGTCCTTCTTCTGAGAATACAGCGGCTGCTCCGCACTGAACAGGATATGAAACCCCGTTAAACTTTGTTGCCTGACGTCTGTACCACGTATCGTAAACCGATACGTCCTCGCCAGACTTATTCTTCATTTTCAGTTCTTTAGGAATGATAGTGTATCCGCATCTGGTTCCTGTAAATCCTGCTGTCTTTGAAAGAGAACAAAACTCAATAGCGCACTCTTTCGCGCCATCGACCTCATAAATACTGCATGGAATATTGTCCTCTGTAATAAATGCCTCATATGCAGCATCATATAAAATAATTGCATTTTGGCTCTTTGCGTATTCGATCCATTCGCCAAGCTGTTCTTTTGTATAAGCCGAGCCGGTAGGATTGTTAGGCGAACACAGGTATATCAAATCTGCCTTTACGTTCTTGTCAGGCATTGCGGCAAAGCCGTTTTCTTCGGTCGAATCTGCATACAGTATTTTTCTTCCGCTTATGATGTTTGTATCAACATATACAGGATATACAGGGTCTGTTACCAGAACCGTATTATCTTCACTGAAAATGTCTACAATATTTCCGCAGTCTGATTTTGCACCGTCAGAAACAAACACCTCATTCGGAGAAATATCTACATTGTTTTTCGTCTTATAATAATCTGCAATAGCCTTTCTCAAAAACTCATACCCGTCATAGTCAGGATAGCCCTTAAAGGTCTCCTTGTTTGCAAGTTCATCAACGCCCTTGTTCATTGCCTCAATTACGGCAGGAGCTAAAGGCAAAGTAACGTCGCCTATACCAAGCCTTATAACATCTGACTCGGGGTGTTCCTTTGTGTATTCATTAACCCTTTTTGCAATCTCTGCAAACAGATAGTTCGCAACAAGGTTGTTAAAGTTGTCATTCATTAAAGCCATTTTAACTATTTCCCTTTCCAGTAAATTTTATATGATAACCGTTCCCGTACATACCGTTACAGCCTCACCCGTCATATAAACAGTTCCGTCGTCTGTGTATCTGATAACTAAATCTCCGCCGCGCAGTTTAACTGTTATATCGGTATTTCTTTCGCAATATCCGTTGAGAATAGCTGCTACAGCAGCCGCACAGGCTCCTGTTCCGCAAGCCCAAGTTTCACCTGAGCCTCTCTCCCATACCCTCATCTTGAGAGTTTTCTTGTCAATGACCTGTATAAACTCAGCGTTCACTCTCTCAGGGAAAAGCTCATTTCTCTCAAACTTAGGTCCTACCTCCTCCAACGGGAAGGTATCTACATTATTTATAAATGTCACACAATGAGGATTTCCCGTTGAAACGCAGGTGATATTATAATCCTCTCCGCCGATATTTACCGCTCTGTCGATAATGCTGTCGCCGCTTAATGCAACTGGTATCTTCTTAGGGTCAAGCTCAGCCTTACCCATTGTAACCTTTGCGCCAACTACTTCGCCGTAGTGCCTTTGAAGCTCAACGTGTATTATTCCACTAAGAGTTTCAATATCCATCTCATCCTTGTCGACAAGACCGTTATCCCTCATAAATTTTGCAACACAGCGTATTCCGTTTCCGCACATCTTGCCCTCAGAGCCGTCAAGATTGAACATTCTCATCTTAGCGTCAGCGACCTTTGAGCGCCTTATAAGTATAACTCCGTCGCCGCCGATTCCGAAATGTCTGTCTGACAGACGTATGCTCAGTCCCTCAGGATTGTCAAGGCGCTGGTCAAAGCAGTTGAAATATATATAATCGTTTCCGCAGCCGTGCATCTTGGAAAATTCCAGCTTCTGTTTTTCTTTTCTCATATCATTTATGTCTACAAGCTCGGTAGATAACTCTGAATACTTGCTCTTTAGGCTTGAAGCAATAGCATTCGCCGTGTCGATAGACGTCAAACAAGGAATGTTTCTGTCAACCGTTTTTCTTCTTATCTTAACGCTGTCACGCTCCGGATTTCTTCCCTTTGATGATGTAGATATAACATAGTGAATCTTTCCGCTCTCGATAAGCTTTAAGGTGTTGTTTTCTCCCTCGTGGATCTTATCAACAACTATAGACTTTATGCCGTTTTGCTCTAAGGTTTTAGCCGTTCCCCTTGTAGCGTATATCTCAAAGCCCAGATCCTGAAACGCCTTTGCAGTCTCTGCAATTTCCGGCTTATCCGAGTCTCTTACCGTTATAAACACACCGCCCTCTTTCTCAAGAGTATAACCTGCTGCGATAAGCCCCTTATAAAGCGATTCCTCAAGAGTATTCGCAACTGCCAAAACCTCTCCTGTAGACTTCATCTCAGGCCCTAAATGGTTGTCAACGTCAATAAGCTTTTCAAAACTGAACACTGGTACTTTTACCGCAATATACGGAGAGTTCGGATAAAGTCCTGTACCATAACCCATATCACTGAGCTTTTCACCCAGCATAGCCCTTGTTGCAAGCTCAACCATAGGTACTCCCGTTACTTTTGAGATATACGGAATAGTTCTTGACGAACGCGGGTTTACCTCGATTACATAAAGCTCATCGTGATAAATTAGGTACTGAATATTTACAAGACCTTTTGTTTTTAGTGATACCGCCAGCTTTTTAGAGCAGTCAACAATTCTGTCCATCAGCTTGTCGGAAACATTCCACGCCGGATAAACCGCAATAGAGTCTCCTGAGTGTACGCCCGCTCTCTCGATATGCTCCATTATTCCCGGAATGAGGATATCCTCACCGTCACATATAGCGTCTACCTCAATTTCTGGTCCCATTAGGTATTTATCAATAAGTATCGGGTTTTCAATCTCCTGTGCGAGAATTATCGCCATATACTCTTTTATATCGTCGTCGTTAAAGGCTATGATCATATTCTGACCGCCCAGAACATAAGACGGTCTCATAAGAACAGGATAATGTATCCTATTAGCGACCTCCAAAGCTTCTTTTGTAGTCATAACAGTAAATCCCTGCGGACGCTTTATCTTGTGCTCCTCTAAAAGCTCGTCAAATCTCTCTCTGTCCTCAGCGGCGTCTATACTGTCAGGAGGCGTTCCCAGAATATTAACACCGTTTTCAGCCATATGCTTTGTCAGCTTGATAGCCGTCTGACCGCCAAACGCAACAACAACGCCGTATGGTTTTTCTACATTGATGATGTTCATAACATCTTCGTTAGTCAACGGCTCAAAGTAAAGCCTGTCGGCTGTATCAAAATCAGTTGAAACGGTTTCAGGGTTGTTGTTTACGATCACAACGTCAAATCCCTGTCTTTTAAGTGCCCAAACGCATTGAACAGACGCATAGTCAAACTCAATTCCCTGTCCGATTCTTATAGGTCCCGAGCCGAAAACTATAACAGTTTTTCTTTCGCCCTCTTTTGATGAATTTATAAACTGCTCCGCCTCGTCGTCCTCATCAAATGTAGAATAGAAATACGGAGTCTGTGCAGCAAATTCAGCAGCGCAGGTATCTACCATTTTAAATGACGCATACTTCTTTTGCTCTATAGTACAGCCTGATATTTCTTCTATTACCTTGTCAAGATACCCGAGCTTCTTTGCCTTTAAATAAAGCTCATTTGTCAAAACGCCTTTTCTGAGCTCCTTTTCAACATCTATCAGCTTCATCAGCTTATACAAGAACCACTCGTCAATCTTAGTTATCTCGTGAATTTCGTCAACCGAAACTCCCCTTCTCATTGCCTCATAGACAACGAACAGCCTCTCATCATCACAGCTATGGAGCTTCTCTTTGATTTTCTCATCGCTCATTTCAATATGCTTTTCCGACAAAAGAGAGCTATGACCTATTTCAGCGCCCCTTACAGCCTTCATAATAGCCTGCTCAAATGTAGTACCGATAGCCATTACCTCTCCTGTGGCTTTCATCTGAGTTCCCAGAGTTCTCTTAGCGTAAACGAATTTGTCAAAAGGCCATTTTGGGAGCTTAACTACAACATAGTCAAGCGCAGGCTCAAAGCAAGCGTACGTCTTACCTGTAACTGCGTTTTTGATTTCAGCAAGCGTATAACCTATAGCGATTTTTGCCGCAACCTTTGCAATTGGATATCCAGTTGCCTTTGATGCAAGAGCAGACGAACGTGATACTCTAGGATTTACCTCGATAACTGCGTATTCAAAAGTATCGGGATTTAAAGCAAACTGACAGTTACAACCGCCCTCTACCTTTAGTGCGTCAATTATCTTCAATGCCGCCGAACGAAGCATCTGATACTCCTTATCTGCAAGAGTAACAGTCGGTGCAATAACTATTGAATCACCGGTATGTACTCCAACAGGGTCGAAGTTCTCCATAGAGCAGACTGTTATTACATTACCCTCTTTATCACGCATAACCTCAAACTCGATCTCTTTCCAACCAGCTATACACTTCTCAACCAAAACCTGAGTAATAGGAGAGAGATAAAGTCCGTTTCTTGCGATATCAATAAGCTCTTTTTCGTTGTTTACAATTCCGCCGCCTGTTCCGCCTAGCGTGAATGCAGGACGTATTATAAGCGGATAACCGATACCCTCCTCATTTGCAAAGGCAACGGCGTCCTCAACTGTATTTACCACCTTAGACGGAATACACGGCTGACCTATAGACTCCATTGTGTCCTTGAACATCTGTCTGTCCTCAGCCTTGTCTATAGTCTCAGGGTCAGCACCCAAAAGCTTTACGTTATACTCATCTAAAAAGCCCTCTTTTGCAAGCTCCATTGAAAGGGTAAGCCCCGTCTGTCCTCCCAAAGTTGAAAGAACACTGTCAGGTCTTTCCTTCTTGATTACCCTCTTTACTGTTTCAAGTGTAAGCGGTTCTATGTAAATCTTATCAGCCATTGCTTTGTCGGTCATTATAGTTGCAGGGTTTGAATTTATAAGTATAACCTCAAGTCCCTCCTCCTTTAATGCACGGCACGCCTGAGTTCCCGCATAGTCAAACTCAGCCGCCTGACCAATAACTATAGGTCCCGAACCGATAACCAGAACTCTCTTTATATATTTATTTAAAGGCATAGAAATTTTCCTTTCTTAAACTATAAGATTTTTATTTTCTGTATCCTTATATATTATTTCTAATCCAGTTTTCCTGTCTTTATTAGTTTCATAAATCTGTCGAACAAAAAGCCTGTATCAAGCGGTCCACCGCAAGCCTCCGGGTGGAACTGTACCGAGAACGCAGGCATATTCTTATAATCAATACCCTCGCAGGTTCCATCGTTAGCATTTGTAAAGCTTAAAACTGCATTATCTCCCAAGCTTTCGTTTACAACCGCATATCCGTGATTCTGACTTGTTATATAAACTCTGCCTGTTTTCTCATCCTTAGCAGGCTGGTTAGCACCTCTGTGACCGTATTTTAGCTTCTTTGTCTTTGCCCCCTGAGACAAAGCTAAAAGCTGATGTCCAAGACATATTCCAAAGATAGGGATTTTTCTATCGCATATCTTCTTTATCTCTTCTATTATTTCAACATTCTCCGCAGGGTCTCCCGGTCCGTTTGAAAGCATAACGCCGTCCGGATCAAGCTCAAATATTCTCTCAGCTTTGGTGTAGCTAGGCATTACCGTTACCTCACAGCCTCTCTTTACAAGCTCACGGCATATATTAGCCTTTGCTCCCAAATCAAGCAGGCAAATTCTGTGCTTAACTTCATTTTCGGGCTTGTATGTAGTTTCGCTGTCGCAGGTTGTGTTCTTTACAGCGTCAATTATCTTGTAGCTTTTAAGCTCGGTCAATCCGAAATCGGTAGTACCCTCCATAAAAATCTTGCCGTTCATTACTCCCGATTCTCGGACTATTTTCGTCAAAGCTCTTGTATCTATTCCGTAAAGCCCTATAATTCCTTCTTTCTTTAAAAAAGTGTCAAGATCACCCTCACAACGAAAGTTGCTGGGCTCTTGACACCAATCTCTAACAATATAACCCTTAACAAAAGGATGCGCACTTTCAAAGTCAGAAGGAATAACGCCATAGTTTCCGATAAGAGGAAAAGTTTGAACAACAATCTGACCGTAATAGCTTGGATCGGTCAAAGTCTCCAGATATCCGGTCATCGCTGTTGTAAAAACAATTTCCCCGACGGTCTCGCCGGTTTTGCCAAAGCTTTTACCCTCGAAAATTGTTCCGTTTTCTAACATTAGATACGCTTTCTGCATCTTAATCCTCCCATTCTGTATTATGATTTGCTGATAATCTCTTACACTATTTGCTTTATCCGCAAATCGAATGCAAAATTCTGCGTTATTTATGAAAACTTAATTAATTTTAGTTATCTAATTAAGTATACACTATTAGGCTTATTTTGTCTATGTCAAAACTATTAATTTTCATAAATTTTAATAATTTCTATTGCAACCTCCAGTTTTGTTACTCTTTTATCCATCGCCTGCTTTTCCAAATATTTATGTGCCCTGTTTTCGTCAAAGCCCAAATACTGCATAAGCATAAACTTTGCTCTGTTTATTAGCTTCATCTCCTCAATGCGCTTATGAAGCCGTTGATTCTCGCTCCTAAGACCCGAAAGTCTGTTTCTTGACGCATTTATAAAACGTATTGCTTGTATAAATAACGCCTTATTTATAGGCTTTTGAATAGTCATTACTCCGATAGGCTCAACAGATTGGCTTACGCTCTCATAATGCTCGCTTTTTACTATCATCAGACAGCTTGCATTTGTCGATTCAACGCATATCTCAGCCAACTCATGACCGTATTCGTCACCCAGCGGAGCGTTTATAACCGCTAAATCAAATTCTGCTTTAGACAGCAGTCTCTTAGCTTCCGAAGAGCTTTTAGCAATCGTTATTCTCGGCGTTGAAACACCTTTAAACATACCTGCAATCAGTACAGTCGCTTTATCTCCCGACGATACTATAAGAACACTCTCCAATCTGTTTCGCCTCCTCTCTCATTTTAGAATTAGTAATTATTATAACCCTTGTGCCACTGGCATCTCGCCGGTCTTGCCTCTAGAGGGTTAGAAAATAAACTCTCTCGAAAGCATCCTTATCATCAGTATTGCTGTAATTCTCAAACTGCTGTCTCTTTGATTTTAGGAAAAAGTCAACAATTTCCTTTGGCATATATGTGTATAGAAAATCACTTTTCTCAGCGAGCTTTACAGCCTCGTCCAAATTACTCGGAAGTGTAGCTATACCCTTTAAGTCGCTCTCATCTGCACAGCTTAAATTGATATTTACCGAGTTGCAAAGCTTTTCTTTTCGCTCAACGCCGTCAAGACAAGCATATATAAGCAAAGCTATTGCAAGATAAGGATTGCAAGCGCAGTCGGGCGAACGCAAAATAACTCTTGCAGAATTATTCTTATCCATAGGTACTAAAATAAGCTGAGCGTGGTTTTGGTGCGACCAAGTAAGATATTTAGGTGCAAGATACTCTCCAAATCTCTTAAAACTGTTTACTGTAGGATTTAAAAACACCGTCATATCGGCAACTCTGTTTAAAATACCTGCAACAGCGCTACTGCCCGAACTAATACCCTTATCAGAAAAATTCTCAAAAAGCTCTTTACCGTTTTTGGACATAGAAATCCCAAAGTGAAGTCCGTTTCCGCTTTTATCAGCAATAGGCTTTGGCATAAATGACGCATAAAGTCCGTTTTTATCAGCCATATTCTTAACAACTGATTTAAAAGTCTGCAAATTGTCAGCGGCGTTTAGAGGATCGCTGTATTTGAAATAAACTTCGTTCTGTCCCGGTCCGCTCTCGTGCCTTGACGATTCAGGAATTATATCCATCTGCTCAAGGGTTAAGCAAATCTCACGTCGTACATTTTCTCCCCTGTCGATAGGTGATGCGTCTAAGAACCCTGCGTAATCATTAGGTATCATTGTTGGGTTTCCATCGTCGTCACACTTAAACAGGTAAAATTCACACGATGTACCAAATTTGAATGTATACCCAAGCCTTTCAGCCTTTTTTACAGCGTTTCTCAAAATAGCTCTGCCGTCACCGCCGAACTCGCTTCCGTCAATATTTTTTATATCACAGTAAAGTCTTGCAACTCCGCCGTGCTGAGGTCTCCAAGGAAGTAATGCCAGAGTGTCAGGGTCTGGGAATAAAAGCAGATCCGAACGGTTAAAATTCATAAAGCCCTCGATATGAGAAGCGTCAAATCTTATTCCGTCGGCAAAGGCACGTCTAAGCTCACAGCTGTTTATAGAAATGTTTTTCTGATTTCCAAACATATCCGAAAAAACCAGCTTGACAAACCTAACGTCGTTTTCCTCAATAAACTGCAAAACATCTCTTTCGGTATATTTCATTTTTAATCCTCCTATCGGAATATCATATCTTTTGTATACAAAACACATACTATTTTAAACATAAATTTAAGGAATATCAGACTTAGCTGAACTATTCCTTAAATTATACAATATTTAGTTCGGTGTGTAAAGACGTTTGTATGGATTTTTTGTGTCCGGAGTGAGAACATAAAATTTGTGATCCATAACCTTAGCCTTATCAACTCCGAATTTCTTGCAGTATTCACTTACATATCCGTCTATTTCTTTGAGGTCTGCCTTTTGGGCAACATCAGCCTTGACCTGCTTCGGCAAATCAGCCGGATAATTGTCCGTCCTCAAAAATATTTTTCCGCCGTGCATTCCTGTTCCGCAAAAATAACCAACTATCTGCTCGTCTTCATATCCAAGTCCAAGAACTATGATATATCCGCCTGCCTGATACTCGCCCAGAAAGCTTCCTGCCTTTCCGCCTATGACCAGAACCGGCGTCTTATCCATATATGATTTCATATGAATACCTGCTCTGTATCCTGCGTCGTCTCTGACGAAAATCTTTCCGCCTCTCATTGCATAGCCTGTTGCATCGCCCGACGAGCCGTTTATGGTTATTGTACCGTCGTTCATTGTATCGCCTGTAGCGTCCTGAGCGCTTCCGTTTACAGTGATGTTACTGCCGTCAAGATAAGCGCCGAGAGCATTTCCCGGAGTTCCGTTTATCACAATATCTCCACTTGAACGTCCAGCACATATATATCTCTGCCCAAGACATTTATCAATAGTTATGGTTTTATCCTTGCAAGCCTTTAGCTTTTTATTTAAAAGCTGAAAATGCATATCTCCTGCCGTAATATTCATAAGTATATTCACGCTCCCTTAAGAGCTTTCCTCCTTTCAATTACTTTGCCAAAAACTCTTTTCGGCTTTTTCTTGAAAACGCCATAAGCTGCGGCTTTTCCTTTATCAAATCAAAATCAATAGAGCTAAGCGGTGTGCGCTTCTTTATAAGACTTGTATAAATCCCTGCCCTCTTTACATCGCCAATCATTATGTATCCTTTAAGTCGGTTTGACTTGTAAAACAGTTTCTTATAATTACTGTCATCAGCACATACATAACTCTCTCCCTCGTATGTTCCGGCAGTGATAATGTGAAGACCGAAGAAGCCTATAGCGTTCATAGGAATAGCATTATCGTATGAAGCATCTCCGCCTGCCATATTTATACCTGCTGTCTCACCCTGCATATATGCGTTAGGCAGTAAAGCCATAACCTTATCAGTATTGCTGGAAACATCATGCGACTCTGTACAGTCGCCTGCTGCATAAATATCCTTGATTGAAGTTCTGCATTTATTATCTGTAACGATTCCCCTGTTGACCTTGCCGCCTATATCCTTTATTAGAGATACGCACGGTCTAACACCTACAGCCAGCACAAGAATATCAAAATCAATCTCAGTACCGCTTACAAGAATTGCCTTATTTTTCTCAAACTTCTTTACGCTGTCGCTTAGATAGAATTTAACACCCTGTGATTCAATATGCTTGCGAACAACTTTCGAGCCGTCTGAATCAAGAATTGACGGCAGAATGCGGTCTGCTAAATCAACGACAGTTATGCTTTCTACCTTATCGTTTATGCCCTCAGCGCATTTAAGACCTATCAATCCTGCTCCGACAATAAGCACCTTGCTCTGCGGTGTGATTGCCCTTTCAAGCTTATGTGCGTCGTCCAGCGTCATAAAGCTGAATTTTTTCTTGACCTTGTCAAGTCCGTCCATAGGCGGAACAAAAGGCACAGAGCCTGTTGCTACCATAAGCTTTTCAAAAGGCACTTCCTTGCCGTCTGAAAGTAAAACCTTCTTTTCCTTTTTATCAATAGAAACGACCGTCTTGCCCAGCATTTTCTTTACCTTGTTGTCTTTATAAAAGCTGTCGGGACGGTATTTCATTCTCTGCTCGTCGGTCTTTCCATACAGAAGATAAGAAATAAGAGGTCTTGAATATGTGTGGTGAGGCTCG
Source organism: uncultured Clostridia bacterium (assembly GCA_947589215.1). GTDB lineage: Bacteria > Bacillota > Clostridia > Oscillospirales > Ruminococcaceae > UMGS1601. The sequence goes on along the minus strand of CANQCL010000007.1, from coordinate 25,545 downwards.
GACGCAATTAGTGTTATTTCTCCGTCCTTGTCAACGCTTCTTATTCCCTCAACACAGCCGATACCACCTGCCGAGTTTCCGATAATTACATATTTGCTCATTTTACCGCCTCCTATTCTTTCTCTTCGTAAATAATAGCCCTGTTCGGACAGCCCTCAACACACGCAGGCTTTCCGTTAGAATTCTTCAAACAAAGCTCACACTTTTGAACAACCCCGTCATCGGACGGCATTATCGCACCGTATGGACAAGAAAGAACACAGGTATAACAGCCCACGCACTTATCTTTGTCGATCTCAATTACTCCGTCAACTACCGACAAAGCTCCGGTTATACAGCCCTTAACGCACAGCGGTTCTTCGCAGTGGCGGCAGGAAACCGCAAATGATATTCCGTCCTTTTCCTCTATTTGTATTCTAGGATTGATTTTTACATTCTTAAGCGCCTTTGCCATATCGTCTTCCCCCGAATTTGCAAAAGCACAATTATATTCACACAAATGGCACCCTAAACACCATTTTTCATCTACATAAATTCGCTTCATAAATCTACCCTCCGCTACATTACAATTGATAATTGACAATGGATAATGGATAATTTAATATCCATTGTACTTATCTCATTTTCATTCGTACAGCTTAGCTTACAAAAATCAGCAGAACTAACGCCAGCACAGTTTATAACATTTCTATTTGTAAAGCCTGCTGTTACTTAAACTATAACCTTGTTCAAACTTATCAAAATCAGCAGAACTAACATCAGCATAGTTTTTTACATTTCCACTTTGTACAGCCTACCGTTAATCAAACTATAACCTTGCTCAAACATACCAAAATCAGCAAAACTAACACCAGCACAGTTTATAACATTTCTATTTGTATAGCCTGCTGTTACTTAAACTATAACCTTGTTCAAACTTATCAAAATCAGCAGAACTAACATCAGCATAGTTTTTTACATTTCCACTTTGTACAACCTGCCGTTTCTCAAACTATAACCTTGTTCAAACTTACCAAAGGCAGCAGAACCAACGGCGGCTCGCCGTTATTCGCCGGCGTGTTTTATACCGAGAATTTGTAACTCCTTTTCGGTTAAGCCAATACCTCTAAGCATAAGCCTGTTACCACGCAGTGACTCAATAGAATTGATACCCATACCACCCATTATCTCTTTGATTTCATGGTTCCAAGCGGTAAGAAGATTAACAAGCCTCTTGTAACCGATATCAGGGTTAAGACGCCTTACCAAATCCTCTCGCTGGGTCGCAATACCCCAGTTGCATCTGCCCTGCTGACAGCTTCTGCAAAGGTGACAGCCAAGAGCTAAAAGTGCAGATGTACCGATATAAACAGCGTCTGCACCAAGTGCAACAGCCTTTACAATATCAGCCGATGAACGAATTGAACCTCCGACAACAATGGAAACCTTGTTTCTTATTCCCTCTTCACGAAGTCTTTGGTCAACGCTCGCCAGCGCAAGCTCAATAGGAATACCCACGTTGTCTCTTATTCGGGTCGGTGCAGCACCTGTTCCTCCTCTGTAGCCGTCGATAGCGATAATATCAGCTCCGCCCCTCGCAATACCAGAAGCTATAGCCGCAACATTATGTACAGCTGCTATCTTAACAATAACAGGCTTTTTGTAGTCAGACGCCTCTTTAAGCGAATAAACAAGCTGTCTTAAATCCTCAATGGAGTAAATATCGTGGTGAGGCGCAGGAGAAATAGCGTCTGAACCTTTTGGTATCATTCTGGTCTTTGAAATATCATCGCCGACCTTTATTCCCGGAAGGTGTCCGCCGATACCCGGTTTTGCGCCCTGTCCCATTTTTATCTCAATAGCGGCTCCAGCGTTCAAATAATCCTTGTGAACTCCGAAACGTCCCGACGCAACCTGAACAATTGTATGCGGACCGTATTTATAGAAATCTTTGTGAAGTCCGCCCTCGCCTGTGTTATAATAAGTTCCAAGCTCCTCTGCGGCTCTTGCAAGGCTCTCGTGAGCGTTGTAGCTTATAGAACCGTAAGACATAGCCGAGAACATTATAGGAATATCAAGCTTCAGCTGCGGTGTTAGATTGTTCTTTATCTCGCCCTTTGAGTTAAATTCTACCTTCTCAGGCTTTGCGCCTAAGAAAACTCTTGTCTCCATTGGCTCACGGAGCGGATCTATTGACGGGTTTGTTACCTGCGACGCATTTATAAGCATCTTATCCCAGTAAATAGGATAGTTCTTAGGATTACCCATTGACGAGAGCAGAACTCCGCCTGTTCCTGCCTGTCTGTAAATCTCAGAGATGTTCTCGCTCTTCCAGTTTGCGTTTTCTCTGAACGTATGATTAGTCTTGACGATTTTCAGAGCCCTTGTAGGGCAAAGCGCTACACATCTGTGACAGCATACGCACTTTGCATTATCCGATACCATACAGTCCAAATCCTCGTCATATTTATGAACTTCATTTGCACATTGCCGTTCGCATACACGACAGCCTATGCATTTATCTTTATCCCTCACAACTTCAAATTCGGGATATAAAAAATCTATCGCCATAATAACCTCCGTTTAGATATTAGATGTTAGAAATAAGAGGTTAGAGTTTCTTATTTCTAATTATGTTAACTTCTAATATCTAGTTTCAAATCTATAATCTCTTGCCTCTTGCTTATTGCATCTAGTGCCTTGCCATCGCCTTTGGCTGTAAAGTAGCTATAACAGGTTCTCCGCCTTTAGGAGACCAAATCTTATCAAGCTCAGGTTCTATAACTCTTATAGCGCACTCCTCACTAGCCATATAAACCATATCGTCCTTTTCGCCTATAACCATTGACCTGAGTTTCAGCCTGTCATTAAGCGCCATAAGTCCGCCCTCAAAGCCTAGAATTATTGAAAACGGTCCTGTAATCAAAAGTCCGGGAAAAGCGTTTCTGAGATAATTAAGCTTATCCTTTTCTTTCTTAGGCATACTCTCTATCGTAGACCAAAAAGGTGCGGCTATAACATTTGCAGCGTCCTCTAATGACAGCTTCTGTTTTCTTAAAAGATAATCTATTATATATGTAATGACCTCTGTGTCTGTCTGGAGCGTGCACTTGTATCCGTACATTTCAATGTCACGTCTGTTTGCATCGTAGCTTGAAATCTCTCCGTTGTGTACTATAGAATAGTCAAGCATTGCAAACGGGTGAGCTCCTCCCCACCAGCCTGGAGTGTTTGTAGGGTATCTTCCGTGAGCGGTCCAAGCATATCCCTCATACTCGTCTAATCTGAAATAGTCTCCGACGTCCTCTGGAAAGCCTACTGCTTTGAATACTCCCATATTCTTTCCGCAGGAGAAAACATAAGCCCCCTCTATATTTGAGTTTATATTTATAACGCTTCTTGTAACAAATTCCTTTTCATCAAGCTGACTGTCAGTTAGCTTTGTCGGAAGCGGATTTACAAAATATCTCCAGATAAGCGGTTCAGCCGTGATGGTCTGATTTGGCTTAACTGGGATTTTAGACAAATTGATAATGTCAAAATGCCTGTCTAAAAATCTTTCGCATTCCTCTCTTGATTTGTTTGAATCATAAAATACGTGAAAGGCATAAAGGTCTTTATACTGCGGATATATACCGTATCCTGCAAAACCTCCACCCAAACCGTTTGAACGGTCGTGCATAGTCGCTATTGACTGGACGATTTTAGAGCCGTTGATTTTCTTACCGCTTGTCGAAATCATACCCGAAATCGCACAGCCCGATGGAATTCTTATCTCTCCCTCTTTAAGCATACAAGCTTCCTCCTGACTTATAAATTATATATAATATTATTCAGTATTCAATTGATTAAATCAAGCACAAAAAAAGCATTCACAAAACAGCCGCAGTATAACCTGCCGCTTAGTGAACACCATTGTCCCAAATATTAACCTTATTTATTCTATTCCACATTCTATCACATCGCTCTTTCCTTGTCAAGCATTTTTGCAGAATTTTTTTGATTAAAATTCATTTTTATAAATTTTAGATGAAATTATACTTAATATTTTCTTTAATTTTGCAAGTTTGTTTAATTCAACTTGCAACTTATTTGTATACTATATTAATATAATACGATTTAATTTTATTGTGTATGATTTGTTATTAAAAATTACTAAAACTTTATAATTTGTGGCTTTTCCAATTGAATAAATATACAAATTTCAAGAAAAACTTAAAAAACACTTGACAAATGAAAATAAAAAGAATATACTAACAGTGTAAACAGCAAAGGCGCTGTGGACAATTGATGTCCGCAGTGCCTTTTTATTTATAATTTATAATTGAAATGGAGGAAATTCAAATGAGCAACATTCCTGAACTTTTCGGCGAAGATGTTTTTAACCTAAAGGTTATGAAGCAAAGACTGCCGAAGGAAACATTCAAGGCTCTGAAGAAAACCATTGACAACGCTGAACCGTTAGACTTGTCCGTCGCAAATGTTGTGGCAAACGCAATGAAAGACTGGGCGGTAGAAAAAGGTGCGACCCACTTTACTCACTGGTTCCAGCCGATGACAGGCTTAACTGCTGAAAAGCACGACAGCTTTATCTCGCCTACTCCGGACGGCGGAGTGATTATGGAGTTAAGCGGAAAAGAGCTTATCAAAGGCGAACCTGACGCTTCATCATTCCCATCAGGCGGATTGAGAGCAACATTTGAGGCGAGAGGTTATACAGCGTGGGATCCTACGTCATACGCATTTATCAAAGACGGTTCTCTTTGTATTCCTACAGCGTTCTGTTCATACACAGGAGAAGCGCTGGACAAGAAAACTCCTTTGCTTCGTTCAATGGACGCCGTATCAAAATCAGCTCTTAAAATTCTTGATTTGTTCGGCGTAAAGGCTAACAGAGTTTCATCTACTGTCGGACCTGAACAGGAATATTTCCTTATAGAGAGAGAAGATTACGCTAAAAGAAAAGACCTCATTTACACAGGCAGAACATTATTCGGCGCTCCTGCTCCTAAAGGTCAGGAACTCGAGGATCACTACTTCGGTTCTGTAAAGATGAGAGTTTCGGCATATATGAAAGATTTGGACGAGGAGCTTTGGAAACTCGGAATCACAGCAAAGACAAAGCACAACGAAGTTGCTCCTGCACAGCACGAGCTTGCTCCAATTTTCTCAACAACTAATATAGCTTCAGACCACAACCAGCTTACTATGGAGGCTATGAGAAAGACTGCTAAAAAGCACGGCTTTAAATGCCTTCTCCACGAAAAGCCTTTCGCAGGCGTTAACGGAAGCGGTAAGCACAACAACTGGTCGCTTTCAACAGATACAGGCATTAACCTTTTAGACCCAGGTAAGACACCTGCTGAAAACGCACAGTTCCTGCTCTTTTTAACAGCGGTTATCAAGGCTGTAAACAAGTATCAGGATCTGCTCAGGCTTTCAGTTGCAACAGCAGGAAACGACCACAGACTTGGCGCTAACGAGGCTCCTCCTGCTATAATTTCGATTTTCTTAGGCGATGAGCTGACAGCTATCCTGGACGCTATCTGCAACGACGTAGATTACGATAACGACGGCGTAGCTGATTTACAGATAGGCGTTGACGTTCTGCCGTCATTCCCTAAGGATAACACCGACAGAAACAGAACCTCGCCTTTTGCATTCACAGGTAACAGATTCGAGTTCAGAATGCCGGGTTCAAGACTGTCAGTCGCAGGTCCTAATACGGTACTTAACACGATAGTTGCAGAAGTTTTAGACGAGTTCGCTGAAAAGCTTACAGGTGTTGACGATTTTCAGGGTACGCTTCACGAGCTTATAAAGGAAACTATCAAGGAAAATCAGAACATAATCTTCAACGGCGACGGCTACAGCGACGAGTGGCCTAAGGAAGCTGAAAAGAGAGGTCTTTTGAACCTTAGATCAACCCCAGAAGCTATCCCCCACTTTGCTGACCCTAAGAACATAGAAGTTTTTGAGAAACACGGCGTTTATACCGAAACTGAAATTCGCTCAAGAGTTGAGATTCTCTTAGAGGAATATGTAAAAATTCTGAACATAGAAGCGCTAACTATGATCGATATGGCTAAGAAGGATATCCTGCCTGCTGTTTCATCATATGTAAGAAAGTTAAGCCAGACTGCTAAACTTGCTAAAGAATGCGGTGCTGACCCTGCTTATGAGATTGATTTAGTCAAGAAGCTTACAGATTTAGAAAAGGAAACATACAAAAACCTTCAGAACCTTGAGGATATTACAGTTAAGGCTTCCGGCATTGAAGATATGAAAGAAGCGGCAACCTTCTATCACGATGAGGTTCTTACCGCAATGGGTATGCTTAGAGCTCCTGCCGATCAGCTTGAAACTCTAGTCGGCGAGAAATACTGGCCTTACCCAACTTACGGTAAAATGCTTTTCTACGTTTAATAAAAGTACAATTAAATAATTTTAGTACAAAGAGGTACAATTTCCTAAGGCTTACTGCCCAATGGAATTTGTACCTTTTTATATTTATTTTATACCAACAAATAAAGGAGAGATTATTATGGTAACTTTAGCTGAAAGCAGCAGTATTCTGGAAACGGTAATGTCCGAAACCAGCGGTCTGATATTCGGAGTATGGTTTCTGATTGGTGCGGCTTTAGTATTCTGGATGCAGGCAGGCTTTGCAATGGTCGAAACGGGCTTCACAAGAGCAAAGAATGCCGGTAACATTATTATGAAAAACTTGATGGACTTCTGTATCGGTACGGTAATGTTCATCTTCATCGGTTTCAGCCTCTTATTGGGCGAGGATCTAGTCGGCTTTATTGGTAAGCCTGGATTGGATATTCTTACAGCTTATGAGAGCTTTGACTGGTCAAACTTCGTATTCAATTTAGTATTCTGCGCTACGACCGCAACTATCGTTTCGGGCGCTATGGCTGAAAGAACTAAGTTCCTTTCATACTGTATCTACTCAGGAGTGATTTCCGCTCTTATCTACCCTATTGAGGCTCACTGGATATGGGGTCACGGTTGGCTGGCTCAGCTTGGCTTCCACGATTTCGCAGGTTCTTGCGCTATCCATATGGTAGGCGGAATATCGGCTCTTATTGGTGCTAAAATACTCGGAGCCCGTATCGGAAAATTCACAAAAAGCAAAGACGGTAAGATCAAGGTTCACGCTATTCCAGGACACAACCTCACTATCGGTGCTTTGGGTGTGTTCATTCTTTGGCTCGGCTGGTATGGGTTCAACGGTGCTGCCGCAACAAGCGTTGAACAGTTAGGCTCTATCTTCCTGACAACAACGGTCGCTCCTGCTGTTGCAACTGTAGCTTGTATGATTTTCACCTGGATAAAATACGGCAAGCCTGATGTTTCAATGTGTCTTAACGCATCGCTTGCAGGACTTGTAGGTATCACAGCTGGCTGCGACGTTGTCGACTGCACCGGTGCTATTATAATCGGTCTTGTAGCAGGACTTTTAGTTGTATTCGGCGTTTGGTTCTTAGACTACGTTCTTCACATTGACGACCCTGTCGGTGCTGTTGCCGTTCATATGTTCAACGGTATATGGGGTACTCTCGCTGTAGGTCTTTTCGCAACAGATTCTGTTCCTGGAAATGATTTAGTTGGTCTTTTCTATGGCGGAGGATTTTCACTTCTCGGCAAACAGCTAACCGGTTTTGTTTCAGTAGCCGCTTGGACAGCCGTTACTATGACAATCGTATTCTTACTTATTAAGAAAATTGTAGGTCTAAGAGCAACAAGACAAGAGGAAATCATCGGTCTTGACACCACAGAGCACGGTCTTGTATCATCTTACGCTGACTTCGCTCCGGCAGTTTCAGCTATCTCGGCTTACACCTCAGACGACGCTCACAGCGTTGAAAAAATTACCCCTCCTCCTACTCCTACAGTTCCTGTAAACAAGGCTGTAGAAGTTGAGGATTACACAGTCGGCAATCCTAAGATAACAAAGATAGTTGTTGTATTTAAACAGCAAAAACTGCAAGACTTCATCGCCGCTATGGAAAACATCAATGTAACCGGTATTACCGTTACAAATGTACTCGGCTGCGGTATGCAGAAGGGACAGGCAGAATTCTATCGTGGAGTTGAGGTCGAAGCTAACCTGCTTCCTAAGGTAAAAGCAGAGGTCGTTGTATGCAAAGTTCCTGTAAACACAGTTGTAGACGCTGCTAAGTCGGCTCTATACACAGGTCACATCGGCGACGGTAAGATATTTATTTACGACATTGAAAACGTAATCAAGGTTCGTACCGGCGAGCAGGGCTACGACGCTCTTCAAGACGACTAACCAGCGAGCCGCTGGTGGCACTGCTGCCTTTGGACTGCTAGAAGCAAGAAATTTAGAAGCAAGAAACAAGATATTACTATCAGAACTTTTGTGAAAAATTAGGTCTTGCATCTTGTCTCTGGTCACTTGCCTCTAATAGGTTAGAATTTACTAAGAGCAATAAAAGTTAGATTAAGAGTGATGAGAGGTAACCTCCAATATTTTAATTTGCCCCATCCCACTTATAAATTATTTGCAAAGCGCACTCAGGCTTTAATTAGCTTGGGTGCGCTTTGGCAGGGGTAGACCCCTGCACTCAGTGCTGCCTTTGTAAAGTTTGTAAAATGTATTTACTTTGTTAAACGGCAGGCTAGTACATAGATACAAGAGACGAGAAATCAGATGCAAGAAGCAAGATATTAGATATTATAAGAAGTAAGAGATTGAATTTCTCTTACTTCTTATTTGTTTATGCTTTATTCCTGCCCAAAAAGTAACCCTTCTTATCTGTAAAACCGCCTATATAATCCACACTTACATCATAGAATCTTGCTAATGCTATTACTTCATTAACTCTTATTGGACTTTTTCCGCTTTCGTATTTTGATACAGTACTCGGCGATACATTTAATATTTCCGCTATCTGCTTTTGGGTCAGCCCTGCCTCAGTTCTTAATTTCTTTAATCTTTCTAAATATTTTTCCACTTTTATAAACCTCCTAATCTTTATCTTTGGGTTCAGCTTCAATCGGACCTATCTTTGCTTCATACTCGGAAACGCAGTTTTCTATTAAATGAATTATCTGCTCTTTAACAGAGCGTCCGTAATGTTCGGCTATGTAATTAATTTTTTCCAACGTTTCTGAATCTGCTCTAAATTGAATACGCTTAATATTCTTATCCATTGTTTTCACTCCTATTATTCTGTTTTGGAATAATTATATTATATCACAGTAATCCCATAATGTATATTGTGGATTATTCCAAAATTGAATAATATTCTATTATAGAATATGATAAAATTATACAAAGTAAATGAAAGAAGATGATTATAATAAAACATTTTGCAGAAAAAATTAAAAAAGCTAGAAAAGAAGCAGGATTATCTCAAGAAAAAGCAGCAGAACTTTTGAAAACATCTCAAAGTAATATATCAAAATATGAAAGCGGAGTTTTAGAGCCTAATTTAGATACAATTAGAATGATGATAGCTTTATATAATATTGATGTAAAAGATTTATTTTCAAAAACAGAAGAAGATACCAAACAGAAATAAACCTGTCAAAGCTTAATTTTTCCTTGACAGGTGCTTGACATATTAAAAATGTGTGTTATAATATAAGTATAAAAAGGGTGCTGTACAAAGCCTTACGGCTTGCAGTTTTTCCCTAAGATTGGTTATAGAACAACCGTTATCTTAGAAGTTAGGCGGTTGTTCTTTTTATTAATGTAATAAAAAGCTTTGTTACTTTTTATAAAGCATATTGTAACAAAGAGAGATAACATTGACTATAAAATTTCCAAATATAATAATATCTGAAAAATGAATCATTGCTATCACCTCCCTTCACAGGGAGAAACCGCCGACCGCTGACCGTTTATGTACAGCACCCTTTAGTTTATTATAAAACAAAATAAAAATTTTGTCAAACTATTATACTTAGAAAAAGATAAAAGAATTAAGAGAAAATTTTAGTCTCTTACTTTTTTATAATAAAAACACCACCCTGATTTCTCAGAGTGGTGCAACAAGTAATAGTTATTTGGCAGGCGTCCCATTCTCCTGCATCTCTCGGGTATTATTACCCTGTCAAGCCATCAGCGTGTGGACGGGGACGTAATTTTCCACCTCAAATAACCTATTATTACTTTACTCATATTATAGCATATTTATTCTGCTTTGTAAAGCATTTTTTTATTTCTCAAAAGTCTATTCCACTCTTTTTCATTAATCTTCATAAATGTTATTATGGAATTCTTATATTCACTATTATCTGTGGAAGTAGCAAGTCTTAGTATTGTTTTAAATTGTTCTTTCCCCTTAGAAAAAGATTTAAGAATTAATGCTGTATTCGGTTTATTTGCTTCAATAATATAATCAGGATTTAAAATCACCTCTTTCATATATTTATAATATTTTTCATAATCATTAGGATGTCTATCTTTGATGTGTTGTATACGCTCATTGGTAATTATAACTTCATCAGTTTGTATTTTTTTAGATATACATTTATATTTTTCAATATCTATTCTACCGATATACTTCACATTTCAGTCCTACCTTTAAATCTGTCCACATTATTATAACACTTTTCGACATTTTGTCAACTGAAAAGATTAACTATTATTAAACCATAAGGTCACAAATATTATTAGAAAACTCCAGCGGATTTTCAATACTCATTCCCTCAATCAGCAAAGCCTGATCATACAACAGACCTGCATAAACCTTGAGCTTGTCCTTGTCCGTTTCATAAAGGCTTTTCAGCTTGTCGTAAATCGGGTGAGAAGCGTTGATCTCCAAAGCCTTTTCAGACTTCACCTTGTTATCACCGTTCTGAGGCATTGAATTTAATACCTTTTCCATCTCTATTGAAACCTGACCGTCGCTAGAAAGACAAACAGGGTGGGTTTTGAGCTTTGAAGAAAGCCTTACCTCTGAAACCTTATCGCCTAAAGCCTCCTTCATAAAGTCGAACATATCCTTGCTGTCCTCAGTTTTCTTTTTGACTTCTTCTTTCTCTTCATCTGTACTGAGGTCGAGGTCGCTTGCAGAAATAGACTTAAACTCTTTCTCCTTGTAGTTCATAATCATCTTAATTGCAAACTCGTCAACGTCGTCGGTGCAATAAAGAATTTCATAGCCCTTATCCTTAACAGCCTCAGCCTGAGGTAGCATTTCAATACGAGCCTCGCTCTCACCGCAGGCGTAGTAAATATACTTTTGGTCGTCCTTCATACGGCTTACATACTCGTCAAGAGTAACCATCTTACCCTCAAAAGACGATTTGAATAACAACAGATCCTGCAAGGTTTCCTTAGCCATTCCGTAGCTTTGATAGATACCGAATTTGAGGTTAAGACCAAATGCCTTGAAGAACTTCTCATAGTCTTCCCTCTTATTTTTCAGCATTTTGGTAAGCTCGTTCTTTATCGACTTTTCTATATTCTTGGCAATAATTTTAACCTGTCTGTCGTGCTGGAGCATTTCCCTGGAAATGTTAAGAGACAAATCTTGAGAATCTACAAGACCCTTTACAAAGTTAAAATAATCAGGCAACAGGTCCTCACAGCAATCCATAATCATAACTCCGCTTGAGTAAAGCTGCAAGCCCTTTTTATAATTCTTTGAGTAGTAGTCAAAAGGCGCTCTCGACGGAACAAACAGCAAAGCTTCATAGGTAGCTATACCCTCATTCTTCGAGTGGATATGCGTGATAGGAGCCTCATAATCTGCAAACTTATCGGTATAGAAACTGTTATAGTCTTCGTCTTTAAGTTCGCTCTTATTCTTTTTCCAAATAGGAACCATACTGTTAAGCGTAACTATCTCCCTGACAGTAATAGGTTCAGGTTCTTTCTCCTCGCCCTCTTTTTTCTCAGGGTACTCAGTTTTCTCCATTTCCATCTTGATAGGAAAACGAATATAATCTGAATACTTCTTAACAAGAGATTGAATTCTATACTGCTCTAAGAATTCGTCATACTTTTCGTCGTCGGTATTATCCTTGATTTCAAGTGTAATTACCGTACCTGCGCTCATATCAGACTCGCAATCATCAATCGTATAACCCGACACACCTGATGACTTCCAGATATGCGCCTTATCCTCACCGAAGGCTTTAGACACTACAGTGACCTTCTTAGCTACCATAAATGCCGAATAGAATCCAACGCCGAACTGTCCGATTATATCGACGTCTTCGCCAAGCTCATTGTCGTTTTTAAAAGCCAGCGAACCGCTCTTTGCAATAGTACCGAGATTGTTCTCAAGTTCCTCTTTAGTCATACCTATTCCGTTATCCGATATAGTGAGAGTTCTGTTGTCCTTGTCGATTTCAATATTAATCTCAAAATCGTCCTTGCCCAAACCAACACTTGTATCGGTAAGCGATTTAAAATACAGCTTGTCTATAGCGTCCGACGCATTAGAAATAAGCTCTCTCAAAAATATTTCCTTATGCGTATATATTGAGTTTATCATCATCTCAAGAAGCCTTTTAGACTCCGCTTTAAATTGTTTTGTACCCAATCTTGACCATTCCTTTCAACGTCTTAATAATTGTTTTAGCACTCTACACGCTAGAGTGCTAATAGTATTATAACACCGCTGGAAGAAAAATCAAGGGCGGAGTATATATGTTAATAGTTTATTTACAAATAACGCCGTCTGAACTGCTAATGTCATCCGAAGCGGCAATCGACATTGTTCAGCAAAATGCCAAGCTTAGAGAGGACAAATAAACTTGAAATAAAGTTTAACTTTTTTTGATTTAGTCATTTTTCGACAAATAACCATAATTGTATATTAAGCAAAATAAAAATCCCCCGGTCATGCCGAAGGATTTTATTTTTATACTTTACCTATATTCTATTCTTCTGATGGTACAGTTGTTGTAGACACGGTTATTACCGAATCAGAATTTCCGGCGGAAGTTGCCTGCGTAGGCTGAGTGTTGTTATTTACAGCCGCCTCCGTCTGAGGTGAAGTTGTAACTGAGGATGTTAGAGCTTCAAGTGCTTCCATATCCTCCCCGAGATTTACTGTTATAACGAAACCGTCTACATTATTTCCCGATATCTCATAATTATACTGGCTGCCGTTCTCATCAAGCGGAATTTCAATATTTGTTTTATCCTTTGCCGCTTCGACGAAATAAATGCCGTACTTTATGTTATCAGACGCAGTATAAATAAGCGGATTACTGTAAGAATAGCCTTTGAGAAAATCGTGATACTCTTCAAGACACAAATTCTTTTCAGTCATAATTTCAGCATGAGGTACGCCGACATATCTTAAATGCCACGGCTCGGCTTCTATATTAGTTATTGACTCTTTGTCCTTGTTATAACGTGTTATAATACCATACTTAGCGGCATTATCAGTAATCCACTGAAACTTTCCGGTTCCCTTATATTGTGGGTATCCTTCTGTATTGACACCCAAATCGATAGACAAACCGGTGTGGCTTTCTGAAAAACCTTCCTTGTTATACTTAACCGACTCTACACCGGATGACTCGGTATCAGCGTCATAAAGCTCTTTTTGCTCCTCTACCGTTCTGTATCCGCTTTTAAGCATTATGGTATTATTCTTTGTGTCTTTATAGAAGTCTATGAGCATATTGCTTAAAGCAACGGCAAAATTCTGAGCAACTGAAACCGACGAATCAGTGAGTGCAAATCTCATATTGCCGTTTTTGTTAGTGCTGTACTGATACATTGATGTTAGATTTTCAGGTTCTTGATCCTTAAAAGCATATTCATGGTCTTTATTTACCAAAATAAGATTACCCGAATAAAGAAACTCATTATTAACGATCTCAACAAACTCCGAATTATCAGCAAGCTTATTTTCAGACTGAGCATTTTCAGGCTTTACTTGATTAGCCACAGTAGAAGCGATATTTCCCTTATTGTTTGAGCTATCCTTTGAACAGGACGAAGCGATTATAAGTATAAACAATAAAACCACAGCCAATAATACTGCAACATTTTTGTATTTTAAGTTGCGCCAAATATTCTGTGACATAATTACCCTCCGAATATAATTATAGTATAACACATTAGATTATATCACAAAAAAATACTTTTTTAAAGTGCTTACTGTAATTTAAGACTTTTTACACAAATACTTATATTATATTTTGTCAATATTGAACAAATAAAAACCCGATATGATATTTCATACCGGGATTTTATATTATTATGTCATTATACTTTTTAATTATACTTATTGTGCTGTTTTGTATGCGTCGATCATCTTTTTAACCATCTGGCCCCCAATTGAACCAGCCTGACGAGATGTTAAATCTCCATTGTAACCCTGCTTGAGGTTTACACCTACTTCGTTTGCAGCTTCCATCTTGAACTTTTCAAGATTCTGTCTGCCCTGTTCTGTAGTAACACCCTTCATTACATTTCACTCCTTTTAATATATTTGAGTTTGCCTTATTATTATTGCTCTCTTTTTCATCAATATAAGAGGTAATTTTTTATAAAACAACAAATAAATTGAAAGATTGAATTTTATTAAATTTATTTTAAAAGCTGTGAAAAGTAACTTATACTTGAAAATAAAATAAATTCTTCAAGCCGATATCAAATTACTATTATGCTGTCTTAGTATAGAATTATATATACCTTCAATTTGTTCAGCAAAGGTTTCTATTGAAAATTTTTGTTTTGCAATTTCTGCCGCTTTTTCTTTCATTTCTGAAATATCCTCAGTTAGAAGATAATTCAGATACTTTGCAAATTCTTTTTCATCTGAATATTCATATCCATTAACACCGTTTTCAAGTACATTGTCAAGACATTTATCCTTTTTACAAAGCAGTACCAGACCGTTTGCAAGAGCTTCAATATAGGTAAGTCCCTGAGTTTCACTTTGAGATGCACTTACAAAAATATCGCCTGCACAATAATAATTTTTTATTTCACTAGGCTTTACCATACCGGTCATAATAGTTATATCCTGTAAGCCGGAGTCATTAATTTTTCTTATAGTCGCTTCTCTGTAGGGTCCGTCGCCCACAATGAGAAATATAGTATCTTCAGGCTTGTTCCTGCCCAGAAAATCTATCAATTCATCTAAATTCTTTTCCTCAGCAAGACGCCCCGCATAAAGTATAACCTTTTTATCCTCCGGAATGCCAATACTTCGTCTGAATTTTTCACGCTCAGCATTATTTTTATCAGAGACTACCATATCAAAGTCTACACCCGTTGGAACGACCGCCACAGGTGTTTTGCAATTGTACTTGTTCAAAATATTTTCAACCTTCTCGGTCGGAGCTATCATACAGTCAATATGACGTGAAATATGTCTGGTGAAAAGCCTTACCGCTTGCCTTCCCAGCTTGATACTGGGTGAGAAATAGTGAGTGTAGTCTTCATAAATAGTATGATATGTATGAACAATAGGCGCTCCTGTAACTTCTGCAATTTTTCTGGCAAGAGAAAACGTGCTGAATTCACATTGTGAATGGATAATATCAGGCTTCCATTTAATAATATTCTCAATAAGTCTGCTTTTAAGCGGAATTTTTACTCTTGCACATGGATATATCTTCTCAGCATTAACAGAACCTATGTATGTTGTGTTCTCATTTACATAAGAAAAACGAGTTTCCGAAAGAGTGAGAATTTTTACATCATGACCACGTCTTCTAAGACCGATCTCAAGATTTCTTACTGATGTAACAACACCGTTCACCGCAGACTTGTACCAGTCTGTAGTTATAAGAATTTTCACAAATTCATCTTCCCTTCTAAACTAGTATACAAATATCTTTCCCAATTTGATTTCAATTACATTAAGTATAACATAAATATAAAAATAAATCTACATCAAAATTGCAAAAAAATGACCTGCACTGAATAAATCAAATGCAAGTCATTTATAAAATTATCACATCATGGTTGTAATTATATTACATATACTGTAAATTGTCAAGAAATAATACCATAAGGTTCATAAATTATTTACAATTCTTAATATTCTCATTATTTACACGATTTTAGTTTGAATTTCGGTAAAAAATTAACAATAACACTTTTCATTTGATTGGAATATAATAACTCTTATAAGTGTCACGTATTTGCATAAAAGCATCTGCAAATAATACCTATGAGGTGATTAGAATGTATTATAATAACCTACAGGATTTGATTTATAACAGCTCAAGCAGTCGAAAATATTTTCTCTCATTGCCTGTGTCTATGCAGTTATCATTGCACGAAAGCAACGATTATATTCACACAAGCGCAGGCTTACACGCTCATGTTGAGGCTATTAAACAATATAACCACGCAGTCGAAATCAGCAATACATTTAATTTTAACTTTATTTCAGCTTTAAAAAATAAGTTTTGAAGTCTAAGAATAAATCTTTAAATCACTAATTAACTACGAAAAAGCGTACCGCATCTAAGTGCAGTACGCTTTTAATGTAATCAATAAAAAGTGTTCATACCATCGGTATTTTCGTCATCATAGCTGTTATAAACCTCTGTACTTTCAGAATAACCGTCAGTATATGATGAAGTTCCGCTTGTATAATCGGTCTCATCGTCTTTTATTTTTGAATATCCGTATATCTTCTTCTGTAAAGTTCTAATATTTGATGTAAAGTCAGGACATAAAACATCGGCGCCTCTGATTATTTGGCGAGTCCATGTTCCTTCAGCAGGAATCTGTATCTGGTCACGCTCATAGTTTAAATACGTTGAAGCGTGCAGCAGATAATATGCGATCTCTGCATCAGTCAAATCAGTTGAGATCTTATTCAATACCTTATTGAGCAACGAGTTGAGCTCGGTCAGTGACAGCTCCTTTGTCTTATTTGCAATAAGATCAATTACCGTTCTCTGCCTCTGAGTTCTCTCCCAGTCTGATCTTCCAACCTTACGAAGTCTAGCATATGCCAACGCTTGATTGCCGTTCATATGAACTTTTCCGCCTTTTTTTATGTAGTCTGCTCCGTACTTTTTACCAAGATACTTGTTTTGCTCTCCCAGAGGAGCTCTCATACCTTTTGCCTCTTCATCTGAGATTTTGATGTCAAGCCCGCCCATAGTGTCAACTATGTCAATAAAAGAATAGAAATTGACCTTTAAGTATCTGTCTATCTTGATACTGAAATTATCCTGTATGGTCTGCTCCAATAGCGGTATTCCACCCATTGAATATGCCGCATTTATCCTCGTAGCATAATAACCCGGTATAGTCAAATAAATATCTCTCATAAATGAGGTAGTGGTTACAGTACCCTTTGCGGTGTTTATGGAAATCATCATAATAACATCGGTATTACCGTTTGACTGAGCGGTATTATCTACTGTGTCTCTCAAATCCTCACCGACAAGCAAAATATTTGTTACATCGCTGTCGGAAACAACATTCGCTGCCGATTTTGCAAGCTTATCTTTAAGCATCTGCTCATAGTCAACAGCATTTACTGTATCGTTTGAACCTATTTCACTCTGACCTGGGTCAATTATGTTAATTATTTGATTATTATCTCTGTCAAGCATTCCCGTAAAGCTTGCGAACACCGAAATACCTGCGCCGCAAAGAAGAAATACAACTCCGAACACGTAGCATAAAATTACCGAAACTTTTTTCTTTACAGACCATTTTCTGCGTTTTGGTTTTATTTTTACATTATTGCTATTTACGTCAACAACCTCCGCACGGCTTACAGGCTCAGACATATCGCTTATAGTTGTCTTAGGACCTTTTCTTGCCTGCATAGCCCCTGCAACCAAATCAGAAAGCGGAATACCATCAGTTCTCCACTCATCAGATCTGGCAGGCGCCTGAAGCTCAGCTTTTTTCAGCTTTGCCGAATCTCTTACAGGTTTTTCAGGCTTTGCACTTCGAGCCTCTTTTATAGCCGCTTGCTGTGCAGGTGAAAGCTTTTTGCCGCTTTTCTTAACAGCATTTTCAAACAATTCTGACATAAAATTATTGTTTTCAACTTCACCTGACATTTCATCAAGGCTTTTTTTCGTATAATTCTTTTGAGTTTTCAGCGCATCGGTATCATTTGTCTTTTCAATATGAATACTGCTGTTTTTATCTGCGCTGTTTACTGTTTTGTTGTCATTATAGAACGATTTAAAATAATCCTTTGAATTAATATCCTCTGATTTTATATTAGATCTTTTAACATTTATATTATCATCAGATTTGACATTTTCAGAATAAACAAAGCTTCCGGATTCACTTCTTCTCTTTTTCCTCATAACATCCTTGATAATATCATCTACAGAAAAATCGTCCGCTTTCTTGTTCTCAGGCATATGTACCTCCTTATTCTAAATTAAATTTAGATTCAGTCGTTACTATCCAATTTTTTATAATATCACTTTACTATGCTATAATATACATATTGTATTTATTCTACCACATTCACATACTTTTTTCAAGTATTTTACGAAAATTTAGATAAACTGTTAAAAAAATACAAGTTTGCGACACGTTTAGACATTGACTGAAACGCTAAAAGTATAAATCATTTATATGATAATTGTGTGAAATATATAAAGTGAATTTATGCCTGTTCTGTCTTATTCTAATTAATTTTACAATATGAAAATTTTTTATATATAAAAAGCAGCCAAAACCGGCTGCTCTTTACATCTTTACATAAGATTTATTTTACTTGATTTAACAAAAGAAAAATTAAGCGTTGCTTTAGATATATTTCCTAGTGAAAACAGTTCTGATTATTTAAATTATACAAAAGAACAATTGCAAGAAGAAATTAATGAATATAAGACAGCCGTAGAGCAGACTGTAGAGGGAATTAATCAAAGTGTGACAAATTCACTTCAAAACACACAATCTGTAATTAGTAGCATTTCTTCTGTAAAAGATGCTTTGTCATCTCAATCAACGGGTAACTCTTTATCGCTAGAAGATTACGATTCTGATGAATTAAAAGAATATACTTCAGCCCTTGAATATCACAACGGAGTATTACAGTTAAATGCTGAAAAAGTTAGAGAAATTGTTAAGGCAAAATCAGAAGAGCAGATTGAAACCAATAATACTAATAAAGCAATGGCTCAATCTACATATCTTGAAAATGCTGCAAAGATTGAAAAACTTCGTCAAGAAATTAAAGGTAAAACCGGAGAAAGTAGAAAATCTATTCAAAATGAGATTAACGCTCTTTTAGAAGAAAACAGTGCAATTAAAGAAAGCTGCGATTCTTATGATTTAATGACTGCTTCTTTACAAGAAGCAACCGATGCTTATCATAACTGGCTAAACGCTCAAAATGCTTCACAAAGCGGTGATATGTTTGATGATGCTCTTAATGCCGTCAACCGTATTAATGAAACATTAAACAAATCTGAGTCTGAATATTATGGTAGAGTGGGCAGAAGTGATTATCAAACATCTCTTGAATTGATAATTCCCGATAGTGTTGACTCATCTGATAAAGAAAAAGTAAACTCTTATTTAAAAAGTATATATGACTTATTTACCTATGATGAAGATGGAAATTATGCTGGATTAAATATTGAAAATTTCTGTCAAAAAGCCGTTGATAAAGGTCTAATGGTTTTTGATAAATCTAAAGACAGTTATAAAATTGCTGGTCAAAAGACGATGGAAGACTTCGCTGAAGGTCTTAAATTATCTATGCCAATCGTTCAAGCGGCATTCGGTGAAATGGAGGAATTTGGCGGTAAGTTTTCTTGGGCTGATGAAGCTCCGAAAACCATTGGAGATTTAGGTGTTGCTGCTAATGAAGCCGCAGAGTCACTTCGTCAAATGAAAGACTATAAAAATTTAGAAATACGGCTTGATGTTTCTGATATTGATGATTCTGATACAAAAATTTTAACATTAGAAACTACAATCAAAAAAATGCAGAGAATTAAGGGTAAAGCAAAAGTTGATGCATCTGAGGTTGAGTATGCTAATCAGATTATAGAATATTGTGTTGCACAGCAACAAAGTCTATCAGAGCCTATTGTAATGCGTGTTGATACTTCTGCTATTAGCGAAAGAAATTCAGAAGCTATTGGACTAATTCAAAATTTTCAACGTGCTTACAATGATTTAGATTTAAAGAAAGCGCTTGGTGTAGATACAAGTGATGCAAATGCAAAAGTAAAGGAACTTGCAGGACAAGTAAAAAAAATTGACCCTTCGATTCGAGCACAGTTAAATCTTGATACTTCATCTGTTAAAAAACTAAGGGACAGTATTAAACAAATAGGTGCAGAACAGTTAGTTAAAATAGGTATTGATGATAGTGCAATTGATGGATGGACAGCTAATAATAAAACCGCAACTGTTAAATATGACAAAGATACTACGGAAATTGACAGTTATAATCCAAAGAATTTGGAGAGGTCAGTAACTTATCATGTTAAAGTAGACCTTAGTGGTACTCAAGCCTTAACTGATTATGAAAACAAACTCTCGGGTAAGGGTAAAATCTTAGGCAAAAAAGTTTATATTCCTAAATCATCAGGCAATAACAATATAAATGGTACTGCTATGTTGGGTGGTAACTGGGGGGCTAAACAAGGCGGCAAAACCCTTACTGGTGAACTTGGCAGAGAGATAGTGGTTGATCCTCACACTGGTAAATGGTATACAGTTGGTGACAATGGTGCAGAATTTGTTGATATACCAAAAGGTGCAGTAGTATTTAATCATAAACAAACAGAATCTCTGTTGGAAAATGGTTATGTTGCAGGCAGAGCCTCTGCATTAATTAATGGTACTGCTATGGTTACCGGTGGTATCAGTCACAACAGTACAGTAACTAGTTCAAAATCTGGTGGAAATTCAACAGGTAACTATGGCAAGTCTTCAAGTAGTAAATCTAAAAGCAAATCAAGCAAAAATAAGAAATCAAGTAAATCCAAATCCCAAAAAGACGATTTTGAAGAAACTTTTGACTGGGTTGAAGTTGCTATTGACAGAGTTGAACGTGCAATTTCAAACCTTGATTTAAAAGCTAGTAGTGTATATAAATCTTGGTCAACAAGAAATAAAAGTTTAACCAAAGAAATATCTAAGGTAACAAAAGAAATCAATGTTCAACAACAGGGTTATAACAAGTACATAAATCAAGCTAATTCTGTAGGATTAAGCAAGTCTTGGCGAAAAAAAGTTAAAGATGGCATAATTGATATTGACACTATTAAAAATGAAAAGTTAGCTGATAAGATAAAAGAGTATCAACAATGGTATGAGAAAGCCCTTGAATGTAAAGATGCAGTTCGACAACTTAGAGAACAAGAAGCCGATTTATATAAACAGCGTTTTGATAATGTTGTTACTAAATACGATGGTATTTTAGCTTTTAATGAACAAAAAGCAAATATGCTTAATGAACAAATCAGTCAAACTGAAGAAAAGGGCTATATAGTTAGTGGTAATTATTATAAGGCTTTAATTAAAAACGAACAAAATAGTATTTCAACTATGGGTAAAGAGCGTACTGCTTTAATAAACAAATTAAATAAAGCTGTAAATAACGGTAAAATCACCGTAGGTTCAGAAGCATATAATGAAATGGCAAAAGAGATTAATGAAGTTTCTCTTTCTATTGCAGAAGCAAATACCAATATAATCGAATATAACAATTCTATTCGAGATATTGATTGGCAGATATTTGACTTAATGCAAGAAAAAATTTCTCAAATTTCAAAAGAAACTGAATTTCTCATTGATCTTATAAGCAGTAAAAAGTTATACGATAATAAAGGTCAGCTTACTGATGAAGGCTGGGCAACTATGAGCCTTTATACTACCAATTATGAAATTTACACACAACAAGCTAGAGAGTATGCAAAAGAATTGTCCGATATTGATAATCAACTTAAAAACGATCCATATAATCAACACCTTATTGACCGTAGAGAAGAACTTCTTGAATTACAACAAGAAATGATTTCCTCTGCTGAAGATGAAAAGCAAGCAATTGTAGATATGGTTGAAGAAGGTATTAATTTAGAACTTGATGCATTAAAAGAATTAATTGATAGTTATACAGACGCACTTGATGCACAGAAAGATTTATACGATTATCAAAAGAAGATTTCAGACCAAACAAAAGATATAACTTCTTTACAAAAACAGTTATCTGCTTATGAAAACGATATGTCTGAAGAAACTAAATCTAAAATTCAGCAAATTAAAGTTTCTTTAGAGGAAGCTGAAGAAGGTTTAGAAGAGGCAGAGTATGACCAATATATATCAGATCAGAAAAATTTACTTGACGATTTATATGATGAGTATGAGGAAATTTTAAATACAAGGTTAGACAATGTTGATGCTTTGCTTTCTGATATGAAAGATGCTATTGATAACAATAAAGATGTAATATCTGAAGCTATCAATAAAGCAGCAAGTAGTGTAGGTTATAATGAAACCGATACTTTAAAAAACGCTTTAACAAATGTTTCTGCTACTATAAGCAGTATTTTAGCAAGTATTTCAAAAATGGTAACGGATTCAAATACTTCTGCTAACAATTCAATTGCTTCTACTAATGCTACAATTACATCTACTCCTACATCATCTACAGGTTCAAACACAGTCAAAAAAGGTGTATTTGGAAGTATTCCAGGAGATAGTGTAGTTCAAAAGGGAGATAAGGTAAAATTTAAAAAAGGTGATTTGCACAAAACTCCTAAAAAGGGTGGAGGTAAGTACGAAAATAAATCCGATAAATGGCGTGGTAAAGAACTATATGTTATGGGCGTAAACTCAGCGGTAAGTACAGACTTTCCATATCTTCTTGGTACAAATCCTAGTGTAGATAAAGGTACACAGTTGGGCTGGGTAAAGAAAAGTCAAATTTCTGGCTATTCTTCTGGTATTAAAAAAATTCTCAAGGATGAGTTAGCATGGACACAAGAAGGTAAAAAAGCAGAGGCTATTATACGTCCTTCTGATGGTGCGGTACTTACTCCATTAGCTCGTAATGATAGTATTTTAAACGCCGAAGCTACTTCTAATTTGTTTGAATTTGCTAATAATCCTAAGAAATTTATTAGTGATAGTATATTAAGTGACACTCTCAAAAGACTATCGGAACAAGATTTGAATGTTGATTTTACAACCAAATATTCTTCTGACTTAATACCACATTTAAGTGGATTAACCGATATTTCAAATATACTATCTACTATCAAAAATCAAGACAATAATAAAGATTTGGTTTCTATGGGAGATATAAACATTAATATTCCCATTGAACATGTTGATGATTATAACGATTTTGTAACAAAGTTACAACAAGATAAACGGTTTGAAAAATTAATTAACTCGTTTTCAATTGATCCATTATGTAAAGGTGACAAATATGAAAATGATAAATATATTTGGCGATGATTTGGAGAGATATTTTTATATATCTCTCCTTTTACATTGGGAGGAAGATGAAAATGTTATCAAAACAAAACCGCATAGATAAGATGAAAACACAGATTAAAAATCTTAAAAGAAAAAATACAACTCTAAAAAATGAAAATGAAATTTTAAGAAAAAATATTCTAGGTAAACAAACAGAAATAAATGAGTTAAATGAAAACTTTGTAAAAATAAAAAAACAATTTGAAAACGAGTCAAAAAAATTTCAATATCTAAAACAGAAGTATTTTGATGTTGTATCTTCTGTTAATGATATAAAAGCACAATATAAAAAAGAAATGGAACAAATAATTAAACAATTTAAAAATATATAAAATGAGTAAGGTGGTGAATAATTTATGTATGCTCTTGATTTTGAATATGATGGTCGATGTTTAAGTGATTTTGGCTTTATTATATGCGATTTTAATAGTCCTTCTGGTGCAAATATTATGACCGCTGGTTCAAAAATCACATTTAATACTGTATCACACCATAAAGGAAAAAAATATAGTTTAGTTGACACACCATATGATGAATGTATTCAGACCACTTTTGATATTTGTAAAAATCCAGATATTTATGATGATTTAAGAATTACTGATAATGATTATAGAGACTTGATGAGATGGCTTAATCGCAAAGAATTTTTAAAATTTCAAATTATTGAAGATGAGTTATTTAATGAAAGAGGTTCTTGTTATTATAAAGCAAGTTTTAATGTTGAGAAAATTAAAATTCGTGAAATATTATATGGTTTAGAACTTACTATGGAAACTAATAAACCATTTGGATATGGGCAAGAGCAACATTTTTATTGGGATTTTAGTAATATAAATAAATCTTATTTATTAAGGGATATATCGGATGAAATTGGATTTACATATCCATCTATGATTATCACTTGTATTGCTAATGGAGATTTAAAAATCGTTAATGAAACTGAAAATTGTACAATGAAAATAGAAAATTGTAGAGCCGGTGAAGTTATTACTATTGATGGAGAGTCGCAAATATTTTCATCATCTTATAATGACCATGATATTTATAATGACTTTAATTATGAATTTTTAAAAATTGGAAACACAATTAAAAATAGATATAATAAAATTTCTGTGTCCCTCCCCTGCAAACTAGAAATTAAATATAACCCAGTTATTAAAGATTCACCATAAGGAGAGAGGATATATGGCAATAAAAATTAAATTTGATTCAGCAAATAAAATACAAACCCCGACTTTTGTTTTAGCAACAAGAACGGGTAGAAAATTAGGAACTATACCGGCATATAATATTTCATTTAAAGATTCTTTAAATGCATGTTCTGAATTATTTTTTAAAGTTAATAAAGTAGATAACGGAATAGAGTATGCTCACTGGGATAAGTTAAAAGATTTTAGACTTGTTTGGTGCAAGGATTGGGATATATGGTTTGAAATATATGTTGAAATAGATAATACTAAAGGACTTGTCAAAAATGTTAGTGCAAAATCTTTAGGCGAAGCCGAATTATCTCAAATCAACTTATATGATATTGAAATAAATACCGAAGACGATATTGCTAGAAACGATTATAAAATTCCAACAGTCTTATATAATCCTGAACACCCAGAAGCATCGTTATTACACAGAATAATGGAAAAAGCTCCGCATTATCATATTGACCATGTAGATTCGAGCATTGCAAACATTCAAAGAACATTCTCTTTTAACAATACTTCTCTTTATGATGCTTTGCAAGATATAAGTGAAGAAATTAAGTGCTTATTTATAATAAACTCTGGTTCTGATAGTAAAGGACATATTGACAGAAAAATCAGTGTTTATGATCTTGAATCATATTGTTATGATTGCGGCAACAGAGAAGAATTTACAATAGCTTGTCCAAAATGCGGAAGTAAAAATATTTCATCAGGTTATGGAAAAGATACTACTATTTTTATTTCAGAACAAAACCTAGCAGACAATATTACATATTCAACAGATACAAACTCAGTCAAAAACTGCTTTAAACTTGAAGCTGGCGATGATTTGATGACTGCCACTGTTCGTAACTGTAATCCAAACGGTACTGATTATATCTGGCATATCTCCGATGACACAAAAGAAGATATGTCTAAAGAATTAGTCGATAAACTTAATTCGTATGATGATTTGTATAAGTATTA
>CANQCL010000006.1 GCA_947589215.1 uncultured Clostridia bacterium | reverse complement strand
ACACCCTCTTTTGCACATCAACGATGGCGTTTGTAAACTCGAACTCTCGTTTGAGTTGTAACTCTAATTCTGACTTTCGCCCTAATTTTAGCCATGCCAATCGCCTCCTTCCCTGACAGTTTTCTGTCAAGTTGTCAAACATACTAGCTGCAGTTTAGGAGAAGTGTGCTATTTTATATTACACCATTATTTGTAACTTGTCAAATACACATCAAAAACATGATGAATATATAATCAAGACATTGCCATAATCGCAACAAATCTACACCGTGTCACATTTTTATTAGTAATTAGTGAAAATTATACTATCAAAAACAAAACGCCTTAGAATGTATTCTAGTGCGTTTTATAAACATCTAGGAGGTATCCAATTATATGAGCAGTGAAATAAAAGAAAATAAAGAAGCAACAAAGCCGATCACCTTACTACGAGAGGATTTAATCTCTGCTGTAGCAAAGGCGATAAATGAATCCAAACTTCCTGCGTTTGTAGTTGAGGGTGTGCTGAAGGATTTCATTAACGAAGTACATATTGCTAGTCAAAGGCAATTGGAGGCAGATAGGAAGAAGTGGGAAGAGACATTGAAAGTTCAAAAGGATAAACAGTAAATATAAATATAAACATAAAAGCATTATTTTATTGTGGGTTGTAGTTTTACTACTGCCCACTTTTATTATTTTATAAGGAGGAACATATGGAATTTACGACTTTCTATCAAATTCTTTGTCTTTTGGGTATTCCTTCTTTATTTACTATTATAGGATGGATTTATAAAAAGATAAAAGTAAATGACAATGAAACTAGTGCTGTTAAATTAGGTGTTCAAGCTTTATTGCGCAGCCAAATGATTAATGACTATAATAAATGGCTCGATAAAAATTATGCTCCTATTTATGCTAGAGAAAGCTTTGAAAATTGTTGGAGACAATACCATAATCTAGGCGCAAATGGAGTAATGGATGATATTCATGAAAAATTTATGGCTTTGCCAACACAAAAACCAAATAATTTAGATTAATATACTTACCAAATAAAATAAATAAGGAGGGGTGAATTTGTTTGAAGTAACTTGCTGGGATTCATATGATAGAGTTATTGAAGGCTTTACACAATGGGATATAAACCAAACTATTTATCTTAAAAATGTATATGATGATTTTGGATTAACAGAAGCTCCTATGTTTCATTTTTGCAATAAAAATAGTAAAGAAGCTTTAGTTGTACAATCAACCGTTGAAGATAATAATGTCATCGCTGTAAAAGTGCCTAATATATTACTGAAAGAAAGTTATCCTCTTATTGCGTATATGTATGTATATTCTTTACCATCAGAACAAGAAATGGATGATTTGACCGATGTTGTATCTTCTGCATCCGCAAAGGCTTTAGTTGCAATTAAACTAGCTGTTAGACCAAGAGTCAAACCATCACAATATAAATATGTTGAAAATATTGACTCTTTAACTGTAGCTCAGATAGAAAAGGAAATAAAGGATAGGCTTGATAAACTAGAATCTGAATTAAAAGAAAGTGTAGATTCTAAAATATCTGAGTTAGAGGAATTGGTATTAGAACTCGAAGAATGGTTATCTAAGTCAGAAATATCTACTACGGAGTCATATATAACATTAGAAACATATGAAGTGACAACTGATGATAGTGGGCAGGTTGCCATACCCTTTACATCAGAAGACGTTCAAGCAAATTATGTGTTTGTTAATGGATTATTAGCTATTCAAGGAAGGGATTATCAAATAACTGATAACAATGTGGAAATAACAAGTTCTGAATTCACTTCGGGTAATGATGTAGTTACATTTGTTATATTCAAATATGTTGTCGATGGGAAAACAGGAGAAAATAAACCGATAAAAATTTCTTCAGATATATATGAAACCAAAACAGATGAAGATGGTTATTCTCTTTTGCCGTTTTCTTATGATAATCAAACATTTCAAGTTTTTATAAATGGAGTTCTTGCGACAAAAGATAAAGATTATTCTATTACAGGCGATAATACAGGCGTTCAAATAGTAAATTCCGAATTTCTATTAGGAAGTGATATAGTTACGTTTGTTGTTTTTCAAACAATAGAAAAAGAATCAGATAACGTTGATAATAAAAAAATAAATATTTCGTTAGAAACATATGAAACTATAACAGATCAAACAGGATGTGCTGCTATTCCACTTGTTCCTAAAATAATAAATAAAAACTATGGCAACACAGGAATACAAGTTTTTATTAATGGTATGCATAGTGTTGTTGATAAGGATTATGTTATTGAAGATGGTAACATTCAACTTATAAATACTGAATTTAGTAATTATAACGACATTATTACATTCATTATCTTTAAATCTACAATAGATAATAATGTTATAGAACTAAGACCAATTACAGAAGAAGAACTTAATAATATTTGTGTATAAGGAGGGTATTAAAATGGGTGATGCATATGATCAAAATGCATATTTAGATTTAAACATGCTTGAGAAACTATGGGTAAAAATAAAGAATTGGAGTTCTCAATCATTTGCTGAGAAAAAACATACACATGAAAACTATTTAACGGCACATCCAACAATTGATACAGGTAACCCAACAAACAATAGCACGACACTAAGCTGGGGCGATCAGGTAACGGCGTATTCAGAAGTGACTAAAGACACAAACGGACACGTAACAGGAGGTAAGATTACAAAATATACGCTGCCTTCGTCTGAGGCGACAGCTTCTGCAAAAGGGTTGATGAGCGCCGCTGATAAGAAAACAATAAATGAGCTTCCCGATGTGTATGCTAAAAAGTCTGATATTGTGAATGTGTATTGTTATAAGGGTAGTGTTGATACATATAGTAATTTGCCCGGCGGAGACTTAAACAGCGGAGATGTTTACAATGTAGAAGATACAGGTAAAAACTATGCGTGGACAGGCTCGGACTGGGATGATTTAGGCGGTAATTTTGAAATTAATATAAGAGCAATTACAGAAGAAGAATTAAACGAAATTTGTGTATAAGGAGGAATTAAAATGTCTATGAGACTCGATGATGCGCTTGATAAATCTGGAGTGCAAATCTTTTGGGAAAAAATAAAAAATTTTTTTGTAACTAAAGAAGAAGCAGAGGGACAATTTTTAAATCAAGATGACATTGACATTCAAGATTTTGCTTCCAAAAGCAAGAATGTATTTGGAAGCAAAAATACTGACAACAAAGGTATTGATAGTGCTACTACATATCTACCCGGTCTTGTGCCATCATCAGCAATCGCCGTTACAGGATATAGGTATCTTAAAGGTGATGGAACTTGGCATGCTCCTTTGGTTGTGGCAACAGGGAAGTATAGTGACACAAATTCAAGTGGTAATTATAGTATGAAAATACCCGGTAATTTTGAAGGTGTTGGATATATAGAACTTTATGCACCAGATGGAACGCTTGGAATGTCAGCAACCGTTGACTCTTCATATAAAGTTACTGCTGTTGCACAGTATAAGGGGTATATTTCAAGTGTATCCAGTACCACATTGAGTGTATTTGTAGGTAAATCAGGGAATAATGGCAAATGGACTTATGTTGCTTACAAATACGACGTTTAACAAAATCAAAGCATAATAAACCCGCTCGGCAGTGTTGTCGGGCGGTAATACGAAAAAGTATAGAAATTTATAAATAAAACAGGGAGTATATATTATGAAAAAGAAAATAACAAAAGGAACGTTTATAAGGACAATATTACTTGTTCTTGCACTTATTAATCAGATACTCGCAGTATTCGGAAAATCACCAATACCGATAGACGATGACACTGTAACAAATCTTATATCAACAGCATGGACAGTTATAGCATCGCTTATTGCTTGGTGGAAAAACAACAGCTTTACAAAGAAAGCTATAGAAGCGGATAAGATGTTGTAATACATAGAAAAGAGTAATACATAGCAGAAGGTGATTATGTGAGTTTAAAAAAGGTCGGCATTTACGATTTAGAAATACATCAAGGCGATACGGTTTGTTTAGATATTACCCTTTGCAAAATGCCGTTTGAGTTAAACCCAAATGATAAATTGGTTTTTTCAATTGCTAGATATATGAACGCTAAAAATGCATTAATAGTAAAAGAAGTTTATGCTTCTGATTTCAATGGCTTAACTGCTACATTTTTCATTGGCGAAAGCGATACAGCTAGATTAGAACCAGGCGAATACTTTTACGGTGTACGGTACTATCAATCAGCAGATGATACTTATTACAAATTTACAGCCGTAGCAGAGCGTAAATTTATAATTAAACGACATACGCCTGATTCATTGGAGGTAGGAGAGAATGGTTTATAAAACAATAGATTTACCTATTGAAATAAAAGCAAAAGAACAAATAGCCTTAGAGATAAAGCAGAAAACAGGAGTAGAGATAAGAACAGATCTTCCTCAATTCATTTCTGCTCAAAGCGTTGTTATAAAGACAAGCTATTTGCTGTTCCCTATTCAGGGACAGGACAATGTTATATATGTAGACAAGTCTAACAAGCAAATTTACATATATGATATTGAAACAATGCAGTATCAGGCTATTGTGCAAAATCTAACGCCAATGACTGATGAAGAAGTTAAAAATATGGTTAATAAAATAAAGGGAGTTGATTAAAATGGCAGAGACAAAGTATGTAAGTCCTGAAAACTTAGAAGCGGTTGAAACAGAATTAAAAAGTTGGATTATAGAAAAGGTCAAAACGGCGATAGATCAGTTGGTTGACGGTGCGCCTGAGGCTTTAAACACTTTAAAAGAAATATCCGACTACATATCATCACATACAGACGAATATAACGCGCTTATTGCGCTTGTAGGAGACAAGGCTAGTAAAACAGACCTAACGGCGTTACAAACCACTGTAGCGAGCCTGCAGAAGCAATTAAGCACATCATCTCACAGCCACAGCAATAAGACTATATTAGACGCTACTTCAGCAAGCTTCACTTCTGATTTACTTACTAAATTAAACGGTTTATCAAACTATGATGACAGCGGAATAAAGAAAGATATAACAGACTTAAAAGATAATAAGCATAACCACTCCAATAAGCTGGTATTAGACAAAATCACAGCCGGCTACACGGTAGAGGAACAAACCAAGCTATCAGAAATAGATGAAGGCGCTAATAAGACCATAGTAGACGCAGAGCTTGATGAAACATCTGAAAATCCTGTACAAAACAAAATTGTTGCTGCGAAAGTCAAGGAGCAAGACGAGACAATTAATTCATTGCAGGAAGATGTAGACAACCTATCCTTAAGTCTACAGCCAATGACGCCTGAAGAAGTAAATCAGATGTTTGAAAGGGTATTTAACAGTAATTAAGCTAAGAGGTGATTTACATAATGGCTAATAACGTAAAAAAAATAAACAAACTACCGCACTATGTTTCCGATGAAATGATGGAAGAAATCATTGAAAATTTAAAAGGACGATTTGCACCATTAGAAACTCAGTCTAATGCAGGAATAACTGAGGCTAGAGCTGGAACTCTTTATATTAACTCTAACGACTATTATGTTCCTGTTGAAATTGAAAACTTCAAATATTTAGAAGTGTTCTTAGAAAGTGCTGAAACATTATTTATATGGTATAACGGTAATGTATTATATGATGAGAAGCTTCGACAACTACAAGGAGATATTTATGTTGAAGAACATGGTTTTCAAATAAATTGGTTTGGTGTAGGAAGTGAAGTAGCTTTACATTGGAAAGCGTTTAAATAGTAAAAAGCGATATATATTGTTATAAAGTATAACAAACCCGCTCGATTAATATTGAGCAAAATTTATAAGGAGGACTTACAATGTCAATAAACTATGAAAAATCGCTCGGTAAGCGGTTAGCTAACTTTAACAGCGAGTATTATAAACCGCCTGTAAACACCGCCTCAAGAGGTCAGTGTGTTTGGTATACACAAGGGCGAGCTTATGAAAAGAAAGGCGTTTATATTGGTGCAAGAGGTAACGCAAAAGACGTTTATCAAAGCTGTAAGAATGACGGCTTTCAGGTTTCAAAATACCCTAAGCCAAATTCTATAGCTTGTTTCAACGGCGGTACATACGGTCACGTTAGATATGTTGAACACGTTATAGCAAATACAGTGTATTTCACAGAGGCTAATTGGAACGCTGATAATGCAATCTCGGCTGATGACGGCGTACTTAAAAAGATGTCGCTTGATAATTGGATGAAACAATCTAATTTGCAAGGTCACGTCGTTGTAAAGAAAGAGGAGCTTATAACCTTTAACATCGTAACAAAGAAAGGTAATCTCGGACTTTACAAGTCAAACAGTATCAAAAAGAAAAACAAGGTCAAGACCATTAATGCAAAAAGCGTAAAGGTAATTGCAGGAAGCGGAAAAGTTAAAGGCGGCCGAGAGCTTGTCAAGGTTTTGTATAATAATCGCTACTATTGGGCTATAAGAAAAACCATAACTAAAAAACAGCAGTTGAGGAGGAAAGGATAATGAAAGTAAAGAAATACAGAAAGAAACCAGTAATTATTGAGGCATTTCAATATGATGGTGATTTAAAAGATACCAACGGTAATTATTATGTACCAGAATGGGCAGTAAAGGCTTATGAAGATGGAACATTGTTCTATGGTGCAGAGGATTCACAGTCTCCGCCATGCGAATTGTTTGTAAAAAACATTAGAAGGTCATATGTTGGCTTCGGTTGGTGATTATATTATTCAAGGCGTTAATGGAGAACTTTATCCTTGTAAGCCTGATATTTTTGAAAAAACTTATGAGCCAGTAGAGGATTGATATTTTGTGTCTATGGGTTAGCGGTTTATCCCTGCTATTAGCTAAAAAACCGCAAATTATATTTTAGAGAGTGTCTCTGTTAAGGAGGTATTACCAATGAAAATTGGAGATAAGCAAATAAAAGAAATAATAGTTACCACACAGAAAGATGAGCTAGTGGCAACTATTACAGATGATAATATTATTTACGAAGATGATTATAAAGTGACATTAATTGAGCGATAAGTTGTGGGTTATAAATTTTATATTTTACTCTTACTGACTAATTGAGCAATTTTAAAAGGACAGTGCGATTTAATATGCACTGTCCTTTTTTTACGCTTGATTAAAAAGAAAAAGGAACAACTAAAATGGTTGTTTCTAAAAAACTTGTATTGTGTATGTGTAAATTGATACTGTGATGTTTTTTTTACAAAACACGGTATAATTTGCGTAAACTTCGCCAAAGGAAACTGACTTAAAAATTACGCAAATTTATACGCAAATTTGACCCAAAATCTCTTAATAAGTTACGATAATTTACGATAGATTATGATACATTACTCAAATAAGATTTATCATACAAAACACATTAAATAACCCATAAACACTAGCTTTGCGAGTTTTATTAATTAAGACTTTGCTGAGGTACTTAATGATTAATCATTGACGCTACTTCATCAGCAAAGTTGTCCTGCTTTTTCTCGATTCCCTCGCCGCGCTCGTATCTTACAAACTCTGAAACGGTCAGCTTGCCGCCTTGAGCCTTTGCGACACTGTCAAGATACTGCTTAACTGATACTTTATCGTCCTTAACGAATGTCTGGTCAAGCAGACAGTTTTCTTTATAGAACTTTCCTATCTTACCGTCAATAATCTTAGCCTTGACCTGTTCAGGTTTTGAAGCCATTTTAGGATCGTCGTTCATCTGAACAAGCATAATATTCTTTTCCTCTTCAATAGCTGACTCAGGTACTGAAGCTTCGTCTAAATACTTAGGATTCATAGCAGCTATCTGAAGCGCACAGTCTTTACCTGCTGTGAGCATTTCAGCATTGTCAGGTGCAATGTCTGTGTCAAGCTTTACCATAACACCTATGCTTCCGCCGCCGTGAACATAAGGAACTAAAATACCTTCAAATCTTTCAAATCGGCGAATGCTCATATTCTCTCTTATCTTTAAGAACAGCTCGTCGTATAGCTCTTTAACAGTCATATCGCTTCCGCTTGCCTTTGTTGCAAGTAAAGCGTCTATATCAGCAGGGTTGCTTTCAATAATCGTGTTTGCAACAGTATCAACAAATGCCTTGAACTCGTCATTTTGTGCAACGAAGTCCGTCTCTGAGTTTACCTCAACAACAACTCCTACGCCGTCTTTAACAACAGCAGTAACTATTCCCTCAGAAGCAGATCTTCCTGCTTTCTTAGCCTGCGTAGCAAGTCCCTTTTCACGAAGAATAAGAATTGCTTTCTCTGTATCTCCGTCAGCCTCAACTAAAGCCTTTTTACAATCCATCATTCCGACGCCTGTTTGCTTTCTCAGCTCAGCAACGTCTTTTGCTGTTATATTAGCCATTTTATTTTCCTCCTGTTATCTGTTAAAATTAAGGCAGGAATTATCCTGCCCGATTATATTTATTTTTATTTCATTTGAACTGATTATTACTCAGAAACTTCTTCAACTGCTTCTTCTACAACTTCCTCTTCAGCGGTTTCTTCAGCAGTCTCATTCTCTACTTCTTCATCAGCACTGTCATCAGCAGTATTCTGTTCACCCTGTCTGCCCTCGATAATAGCGTCAGCCAATGCCCCTGCTATCAGCTTAACTGCTCTTATAGCATCGTCATTTCCCGGAATAACATAGTCAATGTCATCTGGGTCGCAGTTTGTATCAACAATAGCTACAACCGGAATACCCAGCTTCTTAGCTTCTAAAACTGCAATTCTTTCTTTTCTCGGGTCAACTACAAACAAAGCTCCCGGAAGCTTGTTCATATTCTTAATTCCGCCCAAGAACTTCTCAAGCTTTTCAATTTCAAGATTTAGCTTGATAACTTCTTTCTTTGGCAAAAGGGCAAATGTTCCGTCCTCTTCCATCTGATGAAGCTGTTCAAGTCTCTTGACTCTCTGCTTTATCGTTCTGAAGTTTGTCATCATTCCGCCGAGCCATCTTGCGTTTACATAATGTGCTTCAGCTCTTATAGCCTCTTCCTTAACAGAATCAGCAGCTTGTTTCTTCGTTCCTACAAAAAGAACTTCCTCTCCGTTTTCTGAAAGCTCACGGATAAACATATATGCCTCTTCCAACTTAGCAACTGTCTTTTGAAGGTCGATAATGTAAATTCCGTTTCTTTCTGTGAAAATGTACGGTGCCATTTTCGGATTCCATCTTCTTGTCTGGTGACCAAAGTGTACACCAGCTTCAAGAAGCTGTTTCATTGATACTACTCCCATAGTAGTTCCTCCTTAAAAATTGGTTTTTATTCGCCTGAAATTCAGACTGTCCTCCGCGTTACCTTAGCATGCATTCTACCTGAACCGCTCCAGGAACCTAATGCAAATGATAAGCGTGCGAATTGCTTAAATATTATACCATTTTTTATACTTCAATACAAGAATTTATTTGTAATTTATTTAAACAAATTTTCAACCTTAATTCCTTTCGTTTTTGTACAAATTGTACTGTTTTGAAAGGAAACCAAAATTGTATCTTCTCCGATAAGCTGTATATTGTCAAAGCTTATAAGTATATCGTCTTCATGCCCGAATAACCCAAAAAACTTTGGCCTTCCGTACACTATCATATTTACTATCTCAGAGCTTTCTGTGTCAATCTCAATATCGTCAACATACCCTATCTTAATGCCTGTTGTTACATTTATCACTTCTTTATTTTTCAGTTCAGCAAACTGACAAATCATCTACTCTCACACCTTATTTAAACCTTATTTCTATGGCATTATTTCTCAATAATAATATGTAAATCAGTGCTTGTATAATGCAAATGTTATTTAATTCCCCACAATTCCCTTGCTTATGCACAAAATTAGTAAATATGAATAAGATATATAGAAGTCAAAAACTTCAAATATTACTAAAGGAGGAAACTTAAATGAGCGAATTTAATTCTAACTCAGCCGCTTTCAGCGAAGCTGTTTGCATTGAAGCAATGAGAATCTTCGACAGCTGTTCTGACAAGGACTGCATTGAAGATTTAGAAGTTGTGTTCGGCTTGCCCGAAGAGCAGGAAATTATAAAAAATGCAACATTCATTAAAAGCAAGAGCGTTGAGGTAGTAAATACGGTCTTTGACATTGAGCCTGTGCCATTCAACAAGGGCTTCTTCTCGGTTGACCTGACTTACACCTTCAATGTAGAAATCGAAGCGTTTACTAATGTAGCACTGCCCTCGACGACCCTTAACGGCGTAACTACCTTCAGCAAGAAGGTTATTCTCTACGGCGGCGACGGAAATACAAAATACTTCTCCTCTGATGAGACTACGGAAGTCATAAATTCTAACGGATACTATTCACAGACGCTTCCTAGAGCAACAGTCAGCGTTGTAGAGCCGATCTCACTCGACTGCAAGCTGCTTCCGAAATATCGCTATAACCGCTGTGATTGTCCTGTTCAATGTGATGATAACAACTCGGGAGATTGTAATATTCCAAAGGTCGCTTACATAACAATCGGACTTTTCTCAATAGTCCAGCTTTCACGTCCTGTACCTATTTTGGTTCCTGCATACGACTACTGCATACCAAATAAGGAATGCTCAACAACCACAGACTCCCCTTGTGAACTGTTTGAGAAAATAAAATTCCCGACCAATGAATTTTTCCCTAGATCACTTGAAGAAACTGAAATGCTTAACTCTGGAAGAGTTCACGAACCGGTATCGGAACAGCCTACACAACAGTCAGAACAAACAGAAACACAAACGGAATAGCCTATTAGAGGCAAAAAATCAGAGACAAGAGGTTAGAGGTTAGAAAGCAAAACTAAAGCGTTCGGAATTACTCCGAACGCTTTTGTTATCTATCGTACTTTCTTCTTAACAACCTTGCTCCACTTTCCAAAATACTTCCTGCCACTTGCAAGCTTATAAGCTCTTACCTTTACAAAATACTTCTTCTTAGATTTCAACCTTTTAAGTGTCACCTTGTTCTTTTTGACCGTAACCGTCTTTTTACCCTTAGTAAATTTATTATTCTTTGCGTATTTTACCTCATACCCTGTTGCACCGCTTACTTTTTTCCATGATACATTAAGCTTCTTTTTCTTTGCCTTTAGCTTAATTGCTTTTACCTTTGCAGGCTTGACAACCTTTGTAAACGTCGGGTTCGGTGTTGTTACCTTTGGCACTGCCGTTGTCGGAACTGCTGTAGGTGTTGTACTTGTTGGCTTTGACTGATCGCCGCTGCCTGACTGATTTGACGGATTTGAAGAGTTGTCTGATATATTAGGCTCATCTTTTGTTGGCGGCTCAGACGGCTTATTTGATTTTTCAATTGTCTTGATTACATTTCCGTCTTTATCAATAAATTTTATACATCTTATCAAATATACATAGTCTCTAGCATCATCCCATGAATATGTTGATGCATAAACGCTGTAACTGTCACCTTCGTTAATCTGACCGATAAGGTCTAAAGTGGCTTCAATTGCAGTTTCTCCTTTGAAATCATTTGTACCCATTACAGTAATTTTTGATTCTTTTCCTGCAACCGTTGCCGATAAATTAATACCTGCCCAAGGATTGAATGATACATCAAAAGCACAATCAAATATGTATTTTATCTTTACTGCTCCTGCCATTGAAGCGTCAGCGGTTCCGCTTGCCAAATTAAGAAGATGATTGCCGCTGTTAACCACACCGAGAGCATCTTCTTTTGGCATAGGGTCAAGATAATTTGTTTCAGGAGGAACAAATGTTCCATCGGCAAGCTCCTTAGCAAGCTTTTCTATAACCTCCGTATCAGTTTCAGATTTTATTTTACACTGCGTTCTTGAATAAAAATTATCATTTACATCCCACAGCACAGGAATAAATCCGTATCCCTTAATAAGTCTTAGCAAATAATCCAAAGCTTCGCTTGTCGTTTTGAATATAGCGTTTTTATCAAAAAGTTCATCACCATAAATAGAAGTTGTCTCACCTATGAATACAGGAATTCCTCTTTTTGCAAAAGCAGTTTTAAGACGATTTAACTGATTTAAACTGTACATTTGCCAGAATTTACCTCCGATTTGATTAGACCAATATGCATTACCGTCAACATAATGAACTGATACCATCATTCTATCTTTAGCTGTATCTTTTGGCATTATAAAAGCCGGATCAGTGGTTTTGTCAACATTAGTATAATATCCCGAAACAATTAACATCCTCTTTAGGTTTTTTCCGCCGGTAGACCTTACTGCGTCAACAAACGCTTGATTCATTTTATTTGTCCAATCAAATCCTTCACTTTCAGGCAAATCTTTAATTTCATTATTAGAGTCAATCTGACCTCCGCCTAGATATTCATTAAATCCCTCGAACATAAGATAATCCGAATAGTCTTTGAATTTTTCAGCAATTTGAGTCCAAATTCTTTTAAATATTTCTGCAGACTTCTCTTTAGTATTACGTCTAATTATAAACTCATCAAAATGATGAATATTTATTACCGTGTAAACTCCAGCATTACGGCAATAATCAACAATTTCCTTGACACGGTTTATGTATGCATCAGAAATAGTATATGTACCGTCGTTTGCCATCATATTTCCCCAAAACACTGGAATTCTTATAGTATTAAATCCTGCATTTTTCATTCCGTCAATAATCTTTTGAGTAGTTTCTACAGCACCCCAACAGGTTTCATAGTCTCTAGGTGTGTTATTTTTTACAACGGGAGGCCATGTGTACGATAAACTTGTACAATTAGCTGCATCATAAGATTCCATTGTATTGCCCAGATTGATGCCAAGCCCCATATCATCTGCATAATCCTGCGCTGTCATATAATCACGCATTACTCCATCGTCAGCCATACCTGTAATAGCCGGCATCCCATTTAATGACAAAAAACTCATCATTATAAAGGCTGCCAACAAGCTTGAAATAAATTTCTTTACTTTCATTTAAACATATCCCCTAAAATGTTTTTTAAAATATATACTTATACAAAAAAATTTTATAGGTCTCACTTTCACCTTTTAAGATATCACAACAAAAAACAAATGTCAAGTTCTATAATAGTTTTGCCAATATAAACTAGGATATAACTACTAACACAAGAATAAAACAAATTAATCCGCGTACTTTTCAGTACGCGGACTGGATGAAACTTTCAGCGTTGCCCGCTCTCTGCTGTAGAATCTTCAGTTCTACCACTTGTATTTTTTGTTCTTAGAGGTTGATACTTTTATAGAACTGTCCTTGTGAATTTCAAGAGCTGACGAAGCCCCTTTCTTGGAATAGCATTTATTCTTCTTTGCTATAACCTTACCGAATTTCGACGAGGAATGTGAATAAACGAAAAATCCCTGACGTCCTCCCTTAATTGTGTTTCCGGTAACGGTGTATTTTGCCTTCTTTATTGATGCAGGAGCCTTTGCAAACATTGTAATGTGAAGCCCTACAGAATAAGCAGTGCCAGTGCGCTTACTATTATTAGTAAGCTTGTTGTTCTTAACAGTTGCGCCTATTACATTGAACAACGCAAGCGATTCAGCCGTCTTTGAAGTTACATTATTACCTATGATTTTTATATTTTTATGAAATCTGTTTATATACTTCTTTTCGCTAGGAGCGTAGTTAGCGCATATACCTCTGCTTCCGCGAACCGTATTGTTCTTAATAGTAATATTCTGACAGGTTTGTCCGTTTACAAACTGAGAACCATATTCAGCTAGTGTAGGTGCAGTTTTCGGAGTTGCAACGTCTATCTGAAGCTGTTCCTCACAGCTGTTTTTTACAACCTTTCCTATTCCAAGCAGTTTGCAGTTTTCTACAGTTACTTTTTTGCAGGCAATTATTTCAACAGCATGTCCCTGATAATTGCACTCTACTGTAGCATTTTTAATATTTATATTCTGTCCATGAGAGAACTGAATCATAGTTCTTTTAAAACCCTCAGGCGACGAGCTTTTCCAAGTTCCTCCGTCTAGCGTAAAGTTGTTTATAGAGTTGTAATTTACAGCGGTAGGCGTGTTACGCAATGCACCCGTTTGGGTTATAACAGTAGCGCCTGTCGCAATAATGGATTGATTGCTTTTTACATACAGAGTACCTTTTATATAGTACACACCGCCGTTTTGCAATACTACTGATCCGTCATTTTCAAGTGCGGTTGTAATATTGTTTAAGTCTTCTTTACCAGTTTTATCTCCGGTAGGTACAACCGTCACGGCAGCTTCTGCAGTAATCACTGAAGCAGCAATCGTGCAAATGCACACAAATGCGGCTGCAATAAACAACCTCATAATGTTTTTAATCATAGTGTCTTTTCTTGTTCCAATCATTTTTATGTCCTTTCTGTGACTAAATTTATTATTAATATCAAGCCTTCGCTTGACTATAATAACCTTAAATAAATTATCCAAATATAATTATAATACCAAATCAAAAAGAAGTCAAATATTTATTCATCAGTATCTCGCCAGTATCTCGACGTTGCCCATAGACTTGAATTTGAATACAAAAATATGGTATACTATTACTTGGCTAAGCGCTCAAATTTTCTACCGAAAGAGGTATGATAAATGTACAATTACACACCTTACGAGCTTGAATTGGCACAGATCAATGAAAAACGTGCTCTCAGAAACAACGTAACAAAGCTGGGAGTGCTTTTTATACTTTATGATTTGATTTTTATGTATTTTTCAAGACAAATTTTTGTTTACGGCTATTATGCAATTTCTACAAGAAGTCTTAATTTTAACGCAGTAAAAATAAATGAATTTTTACAAAGCAGGTATGATATTATAAACTCATCAGCCTTTTCTATGTCATTTTCTTGCTTTGTGATTGTGCTGTCACTTATTTTTGTTGTTGTAACAGCACGCCTAATGGGTATCAGAGTTTTAAGTTCTGTTAAAATAAGCAAGCAAAATATTCGAATTGGACTTATGGCATATCCTATAGGTCTTTTGGTGAACACTATACTTACTTCGGTTACTTCAATTATAACCAAACTATTCAAAGAGAGCGGAACCACCATTCCCACCGCCGATTTTTCAGTAGATAAAGCAAGCGCTGCTGCTATTATTATGACCATTCTGTATCTTGTTGTTATTGCTCCTATATCTGAGGAAATAGTTTTCAGAGGTCTTGTTTTAAGAACCTTATCCCCCTACAGTAAGAAAAATGCAATAATTATTTCGGCTCTTTTATTTGCACTGATGCACAAGAATATACCTCAAGCTGTGGGCGCCTTTGCAATAGGAATTATATTTGCTGCCGTTGATACAAAGGCTAATTCTATAGTTCCTTCAATTATTATGCACTCGCTAAATAATATGCTCCCCTGTCTTGTAAATATTAACTCAAGCGTCAAGTCAACTGCTATAACGATTATATATAACTTCCTTGTTTATGCAATCGTTCTCGTCGGTATTACTATTTTATTACTAAAAGGCAGACAGCTTTTAAGTTTAAAAGAGGAAACCGAATCAGAAACATCTTCCCTTACGGAACGAAAAAAGCGTATTGAGATATTTTTAAATCCTGTAATTCTTATTTACATTGCAATTTTGCTTTACTCTCTTATTGCTAATATAATTGCCGCTAATTAAAGATATGTAATCCAATAAAGCTCAAGGCTTTAAATAAAAACAAA
The DNA here is from genome assembly GCA_947589215.1 of uncultured Clostridia bacterium. Classification (GTDB taxonomy): domain Bacteria; phylum Bacillota; class Clostridia; order Oscillospirales; family Ruminococcaceae; genus UMGS1601. The sequence goes on along the minus strand of CANQCL010000006.1, from coordinate 106,651 downwards.
AAAGAAGTAAGAAAAAATCTTCTCTTACTTCTTATTTTTTATTGGTCAAATTATAAATTGACATTTATACATTATTTATTCCTGCTGTCCAAGCTGTATCGCTTTCATATTAACTTCAATCAGGTGCGCTTTCTTAGGAGGAATTGCCTTTTCAAATGCTTTATGCAAAGTATCTAACGATATTATACCTGTCTCCTTAATGAACTTTCCAAGCAGGATAATGTTTGCCATTCCTGACATTTCGTTTTCCTCTGCAAGCTGAGATGCAGGTAGATAAAAGCACTCTATATCGTCTCTGTCTGATTTTTTATCAATCATTGTACTGTCAATAAACACCTTTCCGCCCGGCTGGACGCTTCCTATAAACTTGTCAAATGAAGGAGTGTTCATAGCGATAAGGTAATTAGGCTCTAAAACAAGCGGTGAACCGATAGGATCGTCTGAAATGCAAACACTGCAGTTTGCAGTGCCTCCTCTCATCTCAGGTCCGTAAGACGGAAGCCATGAGATCTCCTTACTGTCCATAAGTCCGCCGTAAGCAAGTATCTTTCCGGCAAACAAAATTCCCTGTCCGCCAAAGCCTGCTAATATTATTTCGTTTAACATCTTACTTCTCCTCCTTTGGATTTTTTGCGTCGCAATCCTTGAAAACTCCCAGAGGATAGTAAGGAATCATATCAGTTCTCAACCTCTCCAAAGCCTCGACAGGAGAAAGCCCCCAGTTTGTCGGACAGGTGGAAAGCACCTCTATAATCGAGAAGCCCTTTTCGTCTCTCTCATTTTCAAAAGCCTTTCTTATAGCCTTTTTTGCCTCGTTTATATGCGGAACACTGTCAACGGCAACCCTCTGTGCAAGAGCCGTTCCAGAGAGAGTCGAAAGCATCTCGCACACTCTTATCGGATAACCCTGAACCTTTGGATCACGTCCGAAAGGAGTTGTTTGAGTTACCTGACCAGGTAAGGTCGTAGGCGCCATTTGACCGCCAGTCATTCCGTAGGTGGTGTTGTTTACAAAAATAACAACTATGTTCTCTCCTCTTGTTGCGGCGTGAACAGTCTCAGCCGTACCTATAGCAGCTAAGTCGCCGTCGCCCTGATATGTAAACACCATAAGGTCGGGTCTTGCTCTCTTAACGCCCGTCGCAGTAGCAGGAGCTCTGCCGTGAGCCGCCTCTATCATATCACAGTTAAAGTAGTCGTATGCCATAACCGAACAGCCGACAGGACATATACCAACAGTATTTCCCTCAATGCCCATTTCGTCAATTACCTCGCAGACAAGTCTGTGGATAATTCCATGAGTACAGCCGGGACAATAGTGCAGATTAACATCGCAAAGCGCATGAGGTTTTTCAAATACAACTGCCATTAGTCAGCACCTCCCAGTTTCTTTATTTCATCTAAAATTTCCGAAGGCTTTGGAATTACTCCGCCTGTTCTTCCAAAGAATGATACAGGAATTCTGCATTCAAGAGCAAGCTTAACATCATCTATCATCTGCCCCATAGACATCTCAACACTCAGCACATTTTTTGCAGACTTGCAAGCCTCGTTTATCTCCTTAACAGGGAAAGGCCACAATATCTTAGGACGGAAAAGCCCCGCTTTTATACCCTGCTCTCTTGCAGCATTGACAGCGCTCTTTGCAACTCTTGCCGTTGCGCCGAACGCAGTTACTACGATTTCAGCGTCATCGCAAAGATAAATCTCTGCGTCTGTTTCAGTCTCTTTTATCTTTTTATATCTCTCGTAACGGCTTATGTTAGAGTTCTCAAGCGTTTCTGGCTGAAGATAAAGAGAATTTATTATATTATGCTTTCTCTTCATCTTTGTACCGTCGCACGCCCAAGCCTTTGGTTTTTGCTCGGCGCTTATCTCAGGGAAAGTCACAGGCTCCATCATCTGACCAAGCAGACCGTCTGCCAAAATCATAGCTGGCATTCTGTATTCGTCAGCCTTATCAAAAGCCTTTACGACCATATCCACCATTTCTTGAACTGACGCAGGCGCAAATACCAAAAGCTGAAAGTCTCCGTGTCCTAGAGCCTTTGTTGCCTGCCAGTAGTCAGACTGCGACGGCTGAATACCTCCCAGTCCCGGACCGCCCCTCTCTACATTTATAATAACACACGGCAAATCCGAACCTGCTATGTAGGATATTCCCTCGCTTTTAAGCGATATTCCCGGCGATGAGCTTGAAGTCATACATCTTGTTCCTGTCGCAGACGCACCGAGAACCATATTAATTGCTGCAATCTCGCTTTCAGCTTGTAAAAATACTCCTCCATTAGCCTGCATTTTCTTAGCAAGGTAGGCAGAAATCTCCGTCTGAGGCGTTATTGGGTATCCGAAAAAGCACTTACAGCCTGCTCGCATTGCGGCTTCTGCCAATGCCTCGTTACCCTTCATTAAATTTCTCTCCATTTAATTCAACTCCATTTATATAGTTTATTTCCTATCTCTCGACCGTTATACAGCAGTCGGGACACATAATTGCACAGCTTTTACAGCCTATACAAGCGTCGTTGTCAATGCATACTGCCGTGAAATAGCCCTTCGAGTTTCTCTTTTTCTTCTGAAGCTCAACTATTTTCTTAGGGCAAGCAGTCGTGCAAAGACCGCAGCCTTTGCATTTTTCAAAATTAACAGTAATTTTAGCCATACTTTTCCTCCTCGAATATTTTTCAAAATAATTATCAATTATTTGTTCTCTATTATATCATCTTCATCTACATACTCCATAATATCTCCGGGCTGGCAATTTAAAATTTTACAAAGTTTATTTATTGTATTAGTAGTTACACCTTTATCATTATTTAAAGACGTTAATGCACTTTGAGATATAATATTTTCCTTTCTTATCCTATATGTACTTAATCCTCTTTTTTTCATTAAACTAAATAGCTTATCGAATTTTATAGCCATAGTGACCACCCTTTCCTAAAATATTATATGCTTATTAAATTATTCACGATTTTCAATGTATAAATTACACATAATTTATTGAAAAAATTTGTGCAATTTACATATTGCATATTCACCAAATACGGTATATAATATGATTATACTAATTAAGGATGTGACATCAATGAAAAGAAAGTTTAGGGCTATTCATTTAGTGGATTTTGAAGAAGTAATGAAAGAGGCTGAAATGTTATCCGGACTTGCTCAGGTATGCTTATTAAGCTATATCAATTCATTTGAAGACGACGTTTTCAGAGGAGCGTTTGAATGTTTAGCTTATGAAGCCACAAAATTAAGCGAACATTGTAATGAACTTATGCAAGAGGCGGAAGAATAAATACTCAATCAGATGTTATCTTCTAATCTTTAACCTCTAATTTCTAATTTCTAATTTCTAACCTCTTGCTTCTTGCCTCTTACCTCTAATAGCAGAGCCACCGGCGGTTCGCCGGTGCAACGTCACCGTTGCCGGTTCGCCGGTCTTGCTTCTAGCCTCTAAATCTCTTGCCTCTGGGAAAATGGCTTAGCCATTTTCCCAAATATTGCGTACATAACGCTTTATTACCTTAATTTTCGTGCGTTCGCATTCAAACTCGCAGGGCGACGAGGTAAACACTACAGGCAGACCTGTCTGCTTTGAAACCTCATCAGCATAATCAAGAGAATCCAAAACAGTCTGTTTGTCTGTTTCCACGCCGAGATTTGAGTTGTTTATTATACCTGTATGTTTAAAGCGCGCGGTGTATTCTATCTCCCTCATAAGCGAAACAGCGTCATCAGATTTACTTGTCAGAAGTCTGTACTTATTAATAACGTAAAGCATATCAATGTCTCCCGACTTGGAAAGCCTGTCAAAGACAGCCTTGTATCTTCCCAAAGCAGTCGAACCGCTGTCGTCGCCGCCTACATCTATTATAAGATAACCTTCTTCACTTGTTAGCCTTTCAATGTCAAAGCTTATCGCAGGTATATCAAGATTAGAATTTGCGTACATAGGAGTAATGAGCTCAATGTTATAATCTGAAAACAGGTCACCGAAATCGGCGGTTCTGAAATACGGATTTACAATATCTAAATCGACAACCGTAACCTTTTTTCCGCTTTGAGCCATGTCAAGTGCAAGATTTACGGAGATATTAGTCTTACCGCTTCCGTAATGCCCTGTGATAATAGTAACCTTTTTCAAAACCTACCTCCGCTTAGTAATTCTTTGACACCTTAATATGCAAATAAATGACTGATACTAATAAAGTATACCAGTCATTTATAGATTATATCATATTTTGATTTTTATTTCAATACTTTTGAAAGTAACAATTACAGCTTTGTCTGCCGTTACAATTTTCCTCTATTCGCTTTCATCAGCTTTAGAATCATTATCCTCTGTATCTGAAGTCTCAGAAAGTTCGCCCTTCATTAAAGCCTCAAAATCATCACCGTCTATCTTTTCATTCTTGATAAGATAATCAGCAACCAAATGAAGCTGGTCGATATGCTCTCTGAGAATTTTCTCCGCATCTTTGAAACAGCTTTCGATAATGCTCCTTATCTCGCTGTCTATCTGATACGCTATCTCCTCGCTGTATCGGTTTCCGTTTGTATAGTCACGTCCCAAAAATACCTCGTGTTCGTCATTTCCGTAAACAACAGGTCCGAGCTTCTCGCTGAAACCGTACCTTGTAACCATACTTCTTGCAGTAGAAGTAGCACGCTCAAGGTCGTTTGAAGCACCTGTTGAAATATCGTCAAGAATAATTTTCTCAGCCACACGTCCGCCGAGCAGAACTATAATGTTCTGATACATTTCCTTTTTGGAGACATAAGCCTTATCCTTTTCAGGAAGAGAAAGAGTAAATCCTCCTGCCGCACCTCTCGGAATAATAGACACCTGATGCACCTTATCCTGCCTGTCGCAGTAGTAGGTACAGATAGCGTGACCACCCTCGTGGTACGCAGTAAGTCTTTTTTCGTTTTCAGTAACGACCTTAGAACGCTTTTCTGGTCCGGCAATTACCTTAATTGAAGCCTCCTCCAAGTCCTCTCTGGTGATGGCTTTTCTATTCTTTCTTGCCGCAAGCAGACTTGCCTCGTTGATAAGGTTCTCCAAATCTGCTCCTGTAAATCCAACTGTCGTTTTTGCAATAGTTTTCAAATCGACATCGGGAGCTAACGGCTTATTTCTAGAGTGTACCTTGAGTATCTCCTCTCTGCCCTTAACGTCAGGATAAGAAACTAAAATCTGCCTGTCAAATCTGCCCGGACGAAGCAGCGCCGGGTCGAGAATATCACGTCGGTTAGTAGCCGCCATAACGATTATACCCTCGTTGCCTGTAAAGCCGTCCATTTCAACAAGAAGCTGGTTAAGCGTTTGTTCACGCTCGTCGTGACCGCCGCCAAGCCCTGCTCCTCTCTGACGTCCTACAGCGTCAATCTCGTCTATGAATATGATTGCAGGTGCGTTTTTCTTTGCCTCAGAGAACAGGTCTCTTACTCTCGACGCACCCACGCCGACAAACATTTCAACAAAATCTGAGCCGGAAATCGAGAAAAACGGTACTCCTGCCTCTCCTGCAACAGCTCGTGCAAGCAGAGTTTTACCTGTTCCCGGAGGACCTAAAAGCAAAACACCCTTAGGCACTCTTGCTCCTATCTCGTTATACTTTTTAGAATCCTTTAAGAAATCGACAATCTCGGCAAGCTCTTCCTTTTCTTCGTCTGCGCCTGCAACATCTTCAAAGGTAGCCTTTTTACTCGTAACCATATGCTGTTTTGCGTTGGACTTTCCAAAACTTCCGATCTTGCCGCCGCCTCCGGCAGTTTTCATCATCATATATACGAATAAGCCCATTGCTCCCAGCACTACCAGTGTGGGTATAAGATTTATCCAGAAGCTGTTGTCCTTTACCTCTTTCATATTCATCTTAAGAGGTTTATCAGGATGCGCTTTGTTATACTCTTTTTGATAATCGTACTGATCGTTGAAAATTCTGTTGTAAAAAGCTGTAACGCTCGGTACGGTATATTTTTTCTCCTCAGACGAACCGATAAGTTTGTAACTAAGCTCTCCCGATCCCAAATCAAGAGTGAACTCCGATACTCTGAGATCATCAAAATAACCCGTTATAGTTGAATAATCAACCTCGTCTTTATTTGTATTTACGTTGTTCAGCATAAATACAAGACCTGTTATTATTGCTACCGATACCAAAATATAAATTATTATACTCTTATTTCTGTTTTGTTTCAATTTGTCAACTCCATTCCGTAGAAACTAGAATTAAAGAGATAAGAGATTAGAAATTTATCTTCCAACTCCCTGCATCTAACTTCCAACTTCTAACCTCTAATATAAAACTAAATTGTGATAGTTTTATGATATTTCAACCTTTAAAATTCGTTTAGTATTTTCATCTGAAGAAACTCGCTCGTCCGCGCCGAAGCCCTCAACATATATCACTCCGTCGTCATCGCTTAATACAGCAACCTTATAACGTTCTTCAAGCGGAATATTCTCATTAAATAGCTTTTTTAAGCTCTTTGTAAGTCCCCTTTCGGGCAGTCTTATTTTATCTCCGCTTATTCGGTTTCTTAGAAAAATCTTGCCTTTTATTTTATCATAATCAATTTCTTTCTTTGTAAACATATTGTGAATATTCGCCATTTTATTGTCATAATCAATAAGGCGAATCTCTACATTCCTGCCTAAAAAATCCTCGCTTACCTTTTCAGTATTTTCAAATGATACTTCTTTTAAATAAACCTTTGGTTTTTCTTTTTCCCCAGTAATAATTAGCTTTCCCGATTTAACGCTTGAGTAAACATTCTTTTTGAGATTTATTTTCCTGCCGTCTTTACACGCTCTCTTAAAATCCTCAAGCTTTGCCGCTGACACCTCAACCTCGTACCTTTTTAAAAGCATTACTAGCACACGGTTCAAAACCGCCTCGTGCATTGAAAAAATCATTTTAAGATCAAAAACATTTTCATCTGTCTGAGCCTTTTTAAGCAAACTCTCAGCTTCAATACTTAAATAATCCTCGTCAAGTTTTATAGAATTAAGCGTTTTGCTTATATTTTGGTAAATACTTCCGTTTTGCTCTTTTGAAATCTCGACAAGCTTAGGAACAACTAAATGTCTTATCTTGTTTCTTGTATAGTCGTTTGAATCATTAGTCGAATCAGTAACATAACCGATATTTCGCTCACTTAAAAACGCTTCAACTTCCTCTCTCGTGCACTCTATCAAAGGACGCACTATGTTTCCCCGCTTGCCGGGCACTCCGCAAAGACCTTTAAGCGCAGTTCCTCTTATGAGATTTATCAGCATTGTTTCAACGTTGTCAGAAAGAGTGTGCGCTGTACAAATTTTATCCGTTTGAGCAGCTGAAAAAGCCTTATACCTCAGCTCTCTTGCACCCTCCTCGATACCCATCTTATTTGCTTGGCAATACTCTTTAACATCTAAGCTTTTAACAGTAAGAGAAATGCCGAACTTTTTGCAAAGTTCAACACAGAACCTCTCATCACGGTCGCTCTCCTCACCTCTTAGGTTGTGGTTTATGTGCATAGCTGACACATTATATCCCAGTTCATTCAAACACACCAACAGCGCTACACTGTCCGCACCGCCTGAAAGCCCTACAAGTACGCTATCCGAAGGAGAAAGCATATCGTATTTTAAAATTGTATTTTTTACTTTTTCGAGCATAATAATACTCCGTTTCATATTATTAATGGATAACAGACAATTTTTTATCAATTATCTGTTATCCATTTTTTTAATCTACTGCTCCCTAATAACGTCTATACTCCTGAACAACTGATATTCTCCCAGCCATGCCAGTTTAACAGTACCCGTCTCGCCGTGACGGTTTTTGGCAACAATACATTCAGAATCCCCTTGATTAGGATTCATCTTATCGTAGTAACCCTCTCTGTATAGGAACATTACAATATCCGCATCCTGCTCAATAGAACCGGATTCACGCAAATCGGCAAGCAGAGGTCTGTGATCGGTTCTGTTCTCAGGACCACGAGCAAGCTGTGAAAGGCATATAACCGGAACATCGAGCTCCTTTGCCATAAGCTTTAGCTGTCTTGTTATCTCTGAAACCTCAGTCACACGGTTAGTGTGACGATTTGGACTTTCCATAAGCTGTAAGTAGTCTATAATAACAAGACCCAGATTTCTCATTCTTCTTAGCTTTGCCTTCATTTGCGGAACAGTCAGCCCAGCAGAATCATCAATATATATAGGCAGTTCTGACAACGCCCTTGCACCCTCTGCAAGCTTAGTCCAGTCCTCAACTTCAAGCATACCGCTTCTCAGAGAATTATTATTGACCAGCGATTCTGACGAAAGCATACGGGAAACAAGCTGTTCCTTGCCCATTTCAAGTGAGAAAATAGCAACCTGCTTGTCAGAAGACTTACACATATTTCTCGCAACATTCAAAGCAAATGCAGATTTTCCCATTCCCGGACGCGCCGCAAGAATTATCAAATCAGATTTGTTAAGCCCTGTTGTATAGCTGTCTATAAGCTTAAAGCCCGTCTTAACTCCGAGAAATTTTTCCCTATCCGTACCTGATATCTTTTGGAGCCTGTCGTAAGACTCAATGATGATTTCATCAATTTTAGTAAGACCGTTTGACGCCTTGCCCTTTCTTATGTCATATATCTTCTGCTCGGCAATGTCAAGAAGGTTTTCAGCGTCAACAGTTGATGCCGCCTTTTCTATAATATCCTGAGCCGTCTCAATAAGCGACCTCAAATAAAATTTGTCTTCAATTATCTTGCAGTAGCTCGCTATATTTGAAACAGACGGTACGTTTTCCATCATACCTTTAAGGTAAGTCTTAGCCATTACGCTCGTTTCAAATACGCCTGTTTCATAAGCCTCGTTGCCCACAGTTACAATATCAACAGTTTCATTATTAGTGAACATTCTCACCATTATGTTGAAAATCTGCTTGTGTATTTCGTTGTAAAAGCACTCAGGCTTTAGCGTTTCAATTACGGTCGGTAACGCCTTTTGTGCGTCAATCAATACGCCGCCCAGAACTGTCTGCTCCGCCTCTAAGCTGTATGGAATTTCCCTGCTGGTAAATTCAGGCTGATTATTCAAGTCCATTTGTAAGACGCTCCTTCCCAAATAATTAGATGCAAAAGACCCAAAGCAAGAGGCAATACCTGTCTAGTTGATTTACTGTCCTTGCTTAACTTAATGCCTATTGTTCTAATACTTTTACTTTTATTGAAAAATTAACCCCCTGCGAGAGCTTGACCGTTGCATTAAAATCTCCGTAGCTTTTTATCTCGCCGTTTGTTGAGATCTTCTTTTTGTCAATTTCTATACCATAAAGCTCTTTTATCTTTTCACTGATAGTAAGAGCAGTAACAGCGCCGAACAGCCTTCCGCCCTGCCCTGCCTTTGCCTTTATCTCAATAGTCTTGTCTTTGAGCTTCTCTGCTATTTTCTCGTTGTCAGCCTTTTCAACTTCCAGCTTGTGCTGTTTAGACGCTCTCTTACCCTCAAGCTCGTTTAAGTTCTTAGCATTTGCCTCGCAGGCAAATCTGCGTGCGATCAGGAAGTTTCTCGCATAGCCGTCGGCAACATTCAGAATATCACCTGATTTGCCCGTACCTTTAACGTCTTTTAATAAAATTACTTTCATATTATATCAATCCTTTCTAGATGCAAGATGCCAGAGACTAGAAACAATCTTAATTATTATCTTGCTTCATTAAATTATCCATTGTCCATTCTCAATTGTCAATTATTATTGTCTCTTTCTATAGTCTCGTCAACTGCTCGATTAAGAAACTTGTTTATTGAACCGTCATGCTCTATTGCATGAGCAGAAATTTTCTCTTTTTTTCCCTTTGGTACTTGCATTTCAAGTCTATCATAATGATTTTTCATGTACTTACGTGTTGCTTTTTGCTGTGCTTTACTTACTGGCATATTTATCCTACTTTCTTTTTGTTTTATTTGATTTTCTCTATAAAAATATAATGTATTTGTACACTATTGTCAAAAAACAATATGTAAATACAAGATATTTGTTAATTATGCCCATTGATTATATGTCTCCGAAGATATATAATTATAATACACTATACGAAAGGAAATTGACATCAATGGAAAAAATAATTACAGACAAAATAATATCCGATATAGAAGAAATCAAATGCAATTCTGATTTGCTGGCAGGGCTATCGTACGTCCTGACCGTATTTTTTGAGACCACACATGAGTCTGAAGATGTAATAAAAGTTTTCTCATATCTAATGGAAGAGGCATATAAAATGCAGGATAAATGCGATTCTCTTCTTAAATTGACAACTGATAATTGATCCTATGACAACTTATTTTGATTGTTAAATTCGTAATACTTATCAATAGCTTCCTGTAATTTTTTTGTTGCCTCCTCAAGACCCGTTTCAAGCTGACCACCTGCAGATGTCTGATGTCCGCCGCCGCCAATAGACTCCATAACCACCTGTACATTCATCTCTCCTATAGAACGTGCGGAAATAGATGTCTTGCCGTTGTCAGCGTAAACAACAAAAGACGCCTTTACGCCCTCTATATATAACAATTCGTCAGCCGCCTGAGGAGCGGCTATTCTTATAGTATCGCTGTTCTCATCGTCAGTTACCGTTATTGCACAGCCCTTGTACATAACCGAACTCTTAATAAGGTCTGTTTTTCTTTTATATAAATCAAACGAGGTCGAGAACATAGTTCTTACGGTTACCGTATCGGCACCTGCACGTTTTAAATACGCCGCCGCCTCGAAAGTTCTAACGCCTGTTCTCATAACAAAATTTTTAGTATCCAGCATAATCCCTGCCAGCAGACATTCTGCAATACTCGGGGAAAGCTTGATATTGTCTCCGAAATACTGCACAAGCTCTGTAACCATCTCAGAGGCTGATGACGCATACGGCTGATGGTAAAATACAATTGAATTATCGATTGACTTTACCATTCTTCTGTGGTGATCTATAACAATTACCTTATCAAACATCTTATACAAATCAACGCTGTCGAGAATTTCAGGGTTATGAGTGTCGACGATTATAAGCGTTGTGTCGTCAGTTTTCATTGATATTGCAAGCTCAGGAGGAATGAAAAAGGTATCGTTCTCGTTTTTATTTACGTGTTCTATTAAAACACCCGAAAGGTTCTCTTCGGGGTCAACAACAACATACGACTTTTTGCCTATCTGACGCATAAGAGTACACACTCCTATCGCCGAGCCGACGCTGTCAAGGTCGGCAAGCCTGTGACCCATAATAAAAACTAAATCCGACTGCTTTACGTTCTCTTTTATAGCGTTGGCAATTATCCTTGTTTTTACCTTTGTTCTCTTTTCAATACCCTTTGAAACTCCGCCGAAAAACTCAAAACCGTTATCCGTTTTAACAGCAGCCTGATCTCCGCCTCTTCCCAGACACATATCAAGCGCCTGCCTTGCGTAAACCTCGCTTTCGTGAAGCGTTTGTGCACCGTGTCCAACGCCGATAGAAAGCGTTACTGTTTGTCTTTCTCCGATTTCTATTTTCCTAGCCTTATCCAGAATGTCAAACCTGTTTTCAATAATCTTTGAAAGATGCCTTTCCTCAAGAACGACAAAAAATCTGTTATTCGAGATTTTCTTAGTAACTCCGGTCGTACCGTCGATAAAGTTTTCGACCAGCTTTTCTATCTCAACAAGAATATGAGCTTTTTCACTGTCTCTTGCGTTTTCAAGCAAATCCTCGTAGTCGTCTACCGATATTATCATAACCGACGGACGTGACTGTCTGTACTCATAATCAAGATTGACAAAGTCAGTTTCGTTTTTGAAGTAAATCAACGTAAGCCCTGATTCATTAGACGCTGGCTTAACGGCAAATGCACGGTAATACTTACCTTTATATGTAACCATAGTGCCTCTTTTTGAAAAGAGCTTATTAAAATTTATATCCATAAGGTCATTAAGACGAGCGCCGAAAGCGTCCTTTTCCTTAAAGACCTCTTTGTCAAAGCGTGAATTCAACCATACTATCACTTTATTTTCATCGATAATAAAAGCAGGAGCAGGAAAATTATAAAGAGTCTCCCGCTGAGCGACAGAGATATCCCTCGACATTCGGGCAACATACCTCATTCTGCCGACATAAAACAGCACTATCTCTACCGTCATAACAGCAAAGCCTATCAAAGAGACGGCAAAAAGCAACGTACCAAGCCCTTTGTAGTTAGTTATCTGCCGAACAAACCATGTAGAAAAAATGCCGACGGCACTGAGTATTAAATATGAAACTATAAAAAACGGAGACAGTCTGTTTTTCATAATTACGGCTATGCCCCCAAACGGGGACACTCCTCCTTACATAGATTTTATATAACATAATCTTATAACTGATACTATTTTATAGTATTTTAGCTGTGTTGTCAATATTGCTAGAAGCAAGAGGCTAGAAGCAAGAAACAAGACCGACAGCCTGCCGGTCTTACTTCTTAGTTAAGCCTCCATAATAATTGGTAAAATCATAGGACTGCGCTTTGTTTTCTGATAAATAAAGTTTGAAAGAACGTCCTTCATTCTTATTTTTATAGCGTTCCACTCGGTAACACCGTCGTCAAAGCACTTTCTAAGAGTATTGTATAGCAGTTTTCTCGCCTCATCCATAAGCTCCTCGCTCTCACGAACATACACAAATCCTCTCGATATTACATCGGGACCGGCAATAATCTCTCTGCTCGGAGAATTGACCGTTGCAATAGCGATAAGAAGACCGTCCTGAGAAAGGTGCTTTCTGTCTCTCAGAACAATAGATCCGACGTCTCCTACTCCCAAGCCGTCTACTAATACCTTTCCTGCCTGAACAGAGCCTGTTACCTTCATATCAACGCCGTCAGTTTCAATAACGTCACCTATACTTGAAATGATGATGTTATTTTCGGCAATACCTATCTTCCTTGCCGTCTGGGCGTGCTTTGCCAGATGTTTATACTCACCGTGAACAGGTATAAAAAACTTCGGTTTTGTAAGCGAAAGGATAAGCTTTTGCTCCTCCTGACAGGCGTGACCCGAAACGTGAACGTCATACATTTTCTCATATACAACGTCAGCGCCCGCCTTCATAAGCTCGTTTACAACATTTGTAACAAGCTTTTCGTTTCCTGGAATAGGCGTTGCAGAAATTATAATAAAGTCTTTTGGGGTTATGTTTACCTGTCTGTGCTCGTTTCTGGACATTCTCGTAAGCGCAGACATAGGCTCTCCTTGACTTCCGGTAGTTATGATAACAAGCTGTTCCGGGTTATAATTCTTTATCTCGTCAATATCTATAAGTATACCCTTCGGACACTTTAAGTAACCAAGCTCTATGCTTATTCCTATTACGTTTACCATACTTCTTCCGGAAACGGCGACTTTTCTTTTCTGCCGCTCGGCAATATTGATTATCTGCTGAAGTCTGTGAATATTTGAAGCAAACGTCGCAATAATGATTCTTCTTGTATCAGCCGCAGCAAACAGCTTTTCAAAGCTTTCGCCCACCAGTCTCTCGCTCATTGTATATCCCGGACGCTCTGAGTTTGTAGAATCTGCCATAAGTGCCAAAACGCCCTTATTACCCAACTCCGCAAAACGTGCCAAGTCAATGACCCCGTCGTCAATAGGCGTAAAATCCACCTTAAAATCGCCTGTGTGACAGATTATTCCAGCAGGGGTGTGAAAAGCCAATCCCACAGCATCGGGGATCGAATGGTTGACCCTTATAAACTCTACTGCCATACAGCCAAGCTTTACCGTCTGACCCGGAGTTACATTTACAAGCTTTATACCGCTCATACCATGCTCTTTCAGCTTTCCCTCTATAAGACCTATAGTAAGCCTTGTTGCATAAACAGGAGCCTTGACCTTTTTCAGCATATAAGGAAGACCGCCTATATGGTCCTCGTGTCCGTGTGTTATAACAATACCTCTGATTTTTTCAGCGTTCTTCTCAAGGTAGTTATAATCAGGGATAACAAGGTCTATACCCGGCATCTCACTGTCCGGGAAAGCTATTCCCGAATCGAGTATTATTATATCGTTTGAGCACTCGATTACTGTTAGGTTCTTTCCTATCTCGTTAAGTCCTCCCAAAGGAATGATCTTCACGGGAGTTTTTCTCGCTACATCACGTTTAGCGGCGGTTCTTTGAGTTCTAGGCTTTGGAACATAAGAATTTTGCTTTCTTTTCGCCGAGACTGCCTTTGTCTTTTCCGTTCTCGCATCAGTTTTTGACTCCCTTAGCGTACTTGCAGTTTTACCGCTTTGAACATTTGACCTCCTGCCTGTATTGGTATCACGCTGATTTCTGCCAACGTTAGACGAACCTGTACTGTTTATACTAGGCCTTCTCGACTCCCTTATCGGCGCCGAATTAATTTCAGGCACGTCAATAGTGAAAAGGTTTGTCAATCCGTCCTCTGTCTTTCCGTTCACCGAAGACGGTCTGCCCCTTTTCTGTACTGAACCATTTTGCACTCTGCTTCTGTACGAGTTCTCAGGTCTGTTATTCTGTTTTTTCATCAGTGTCTCGCTCTATTAAGAGCAAACCTCCTTTAATAATATTAAAATTCAAATCCGTAGCTTTTGTGCCTGATGCACAAGGTGTTTTCATACACTAAAAATTTAGGTCTTATTTTACACAAAAACAAAACCTTACGGCTTAATCCTTTTAAGCCTATATTTCCGAATAATAAAACAATCTGAGAAATATGATGATTTTAGTCTTTTGACTTCCCAGATAAAAACAGAACCTCGACGTTTAATGCGCCCTGTCATTCTGTTTAACCCTAACGGGCATTTAGCTTTAAGCTTCCGAACACAAATTATATTTTAGATTATACTCCATAAAATTTATGATGTCAAGCAGCCAATAATGCAGACAGATGCAAAACGCAGCAACTCAACCATTTAACAAGTTCTAATTTTTGACCTCATACTTTTACATTTGTCCTTGAATCTTCTTTTCTATGCTTTCGCATAATGCTTGTGCTGTCTCCGCCTTTTCTGAATCAACATAAAGCATAAGACCCTTGCCTTTACTCACCGGCTTTATAACCGCCCTTGCGTTTTTTTCGTTTATAACAATCCCCTCATCCGAACGCTTATACTTTGACTTGATTTCGCTCCAGAAATTGTCCGTTTCCCTTCCGTCACCGACAGCCAAAAATCTCTCGCTTGAATAAAACTCAGGAAGCTTTTCCAGCGCCTCTGAAAAACCTATTTTTTCTTTAGTAAGGTAACTCAAAATGTCAGCTATCAGATACATTCCGTCGTGAACATAACTGTTGCTTTCCCTTGACGCTAATTCCCTAGCCTTATCGTCCGCATGGGAACAGCTTGAGCTAAAATATCTGTAAAGCTTTGCAGAATAATCTACGGCAAGGTCATCAAAAACACTCGGAAATGTAAACGGAATTGCTGTGTCCTCATTGTTTTCCAAATGAATTTTTGTGCATAGCAAGACAAGTCTTTCAAAAACTACATATCCTGTTTTCTCAGAATATGCCGTGACCTTATGTGCGTTGTCAAGAATGTGAAACACTATTTCTTCACCGTTGATATCGTTTATAGGGGCAATAAGCCTGTCTATCTCCCGTGCTGTTTTCTCGTTAGACGTTTTAACACTCACATTTATGCCATCAAGCCTTTTTGGCAGAACTGACATTAGATTTGACACATACATCTCGCTCAATCCTCCGCAGAAAACATATTCCCCAAAGGCAGATATATCAGCCAAACGAAAGACCCTTGTTTTTAGCCTGTGCTCTATAGAAGCCTCCATATCACGCTTTATTCTAAGTCCACCCGGACATCTGAGCGTAAGCTTGGCAGACGGGTTTGCAGACAACACTGCATAAATATCAGCCCTTAAAGTAATTGCCGCAAAGTCGGCGGCTCTGTCATGAGAAACCCCCAAATCCCACACAGAAACCCCTGCTGACATTATTCCAGACATAAGAGCCTTTGCATAAGCCGAACAGCAAACATTCTCGCAGCACACAAGAACACTGCTGTGATTATCCAGCACAGAGCCAATAGCACAGCCTAATGAAGCCGACTGAACAGGAGAAATCAGCTTATCGCTTCCCTCCTCGTTGAATGAGAAATCCGGCTTTGAGCCGTAACGCAGATTGGTTTTAAGTCTTGTATTTTTTGCAAGAGTTTTTCCGTTCCACAGCTTTACTCCCTCGCTTATTATTGAGTTTTCCATAACGGTCGAGCCTTCTCCTGCAACCGAATGCCTTTTGAGCTCTGCGCCGTTATCAATTCGTGAGTTCTTGCATACAACTGCCTCCTGAACCTTTATTCTGTCCCCTATCTTTGAATACTCCCCTACATATGAACCTGTAATATCGGTATTCTCGCCGATAACCGCATTGTCTTCTATAACCGTTCCTCTGCCGATAATGCACCCCATACCTATGCTTACGTTACTGCCTATATACAAAGGCGGAATAAAGGAGACTCCTCTGAACATATAAGGTGTGTTTGAATATACGCCGTCCTCAAAGGTAACGCCATTATCAAAAATCCTTTCAGACACCGTTCTTTTCGCAGCTTTTAGCAAATCCTCTGTTGTTTCTATTCTTTGATAAAACGGCTTAAAAGAACCTGCCTCGCAGTTTTCATCTGTATAGACGTATATATTATGCTCTCTTTTAAAATTCATCCACGAAAACAGACCTTTTTTGTCGCTGTTTGAATCGTTTTCATCCAGCAGCCTGCTAAGCATCTCAACAGAAATAATATACACCGGAGCAGTTTTATAATTTGTCGAAGGAAAATCGCTGCTAGCATTTTTGTAGAACCTTTCAAACCTGTTCTGCTCGTCAAACTCTACAGTTGTACCGTAATCTGAATCACTGCTATTAACCTTTAAAGCATACGCACAGGCAAGACCCCCTTTGCTCTTGTGAAACTTGATCATCGCTTCAAGATCAAGCTTGATTATACCGTCAGCCTGAATAACCATAATCTCGTCTCCGCCGTTCCAGAGTGTGTTTAGAATATCCTTTGTCGACATATCCTCATTGCACAAAAAAACATCTGCCTTTACTTCACAGGCTATAAGACGTTCAATATACTCCTTAGTGTCCACGCTGTCGGTTACGACTGTACAGTCGGCTATTCCGCTTTCTGACAGGTTATCAAGAACATAGTCTATGACCCTCTTTGAACAAAATGAAAGCAGTTCAAGCGGAGTGTCTGACGTAACAGGCTCAAGCACCTCAGTTTCACCACTGCAAAAAATAATCGTCTGCATAAAGTTTCCTCCCATACTAAATTTTATAACTCAAATTTAGTATGGGAATATTTAGTTGCTTATATACATTGAGGCTGCAGGTTAGAAGCAAGAAACAAGATAAAAGCGTTCAAGTCATTTCATTGACCTGAACGCTTTTGCTGTCTATCTAGCTTTTTATTAATATATTCACATATTCACATTTTTGCACTTACTTGAATGCTATCCATTAATATTTTGATAAACAACATTTTTGCCTATCAAAATTTTTGCATTTTTCACTCCGCTGCCTGTGAGTTGTTCTTTTAACTGGTCGGCTATAGTTTGGTTTTTAACAATAAACTGAATTCCATCTTTTGTGTTTTTAAATGATGCTTTTTCAATAACTGGTGCTTTTTCTTCACTCTCAATTATTACTTTTGATAGTTCGCTACAGTTTTTGAAAGCTCTGAATTCAATTATATTAACATTTGTCGGCATAACTATTTTTTTTAGTGATATACAATCTAGAAAAGCTGAATTACCTATCCTTTCAAGATTTTTTGGCATAGATATTTTATTTAACGATTTACATTTTTCAAATGCCAAATCACCTATTTGAGTTGTTTTATTATTTATTAAAACTGTTTTTAATTTTTTACATCTGTCAAACGCACCATCAGATATTTTTTTCAATGAAGCGGGCAAATAAACTTTTTCAATGCTTTTTACACAATCAAAACTGGTTAGGTCTATTTCTTTGGTTCCTTTAGCTACTCTATATACCCTTTTCTCATTTACTAATCTTATAAGCGTTTTATCATTTTTTGAATAAATAGCATCATTTTTCATCTTTATATACGGATTTTGTTTATCAATAATTACTTTTACATTTGACATATTCGGAAAACCGCTTAAATCTTTAATTTTTTTTGATACATAAATTTTCTTTAAATTGTTAAGTTTAACGCCTGAACGTATAGCAAAATTAGTAGCATATTTAGGTAAGTATATGATTTTATAAGGAAGAACTAATTTATTAGGTAATTTAGGTATGTTATATCCTCCATCAAAACTTGCCAGATCAAGACCTAAAGATATATCCTCAACTTTATAATTTTTACCTTTAAATTTTATTTTTTCAGGTATTTTTAATATATCACCCTTAATAATTGGATAGAAAGCTTGT
The DNA here is from genome assembly GCA_947589215.1 of uncultured Clostridia bacterium. Taxonomy (GTDB): domain Bacteria; phylum Bacillota; class Clostridia; order Oscillospirales; family Ruminococcaceae; genus UMGS1601. The sequence continues at coordinate 88,218 of CANQCL010000006.1, read as the reverse complement.
ACGGAATAAATTTCTTTACCCTTCTCTTTTCCGTATATGTCAATATTATAATAAATACCGTCGATATATACATTATAAAATGAATCAGACCCTTTACCATAATGAACTTTATAATAAGGTAATTCAATATATGACATTCCATTTAAACTGAACATTGTAGTCATAATTGAGCTAATTAAAAACAAATATAACAATTTTACAAGTTTTTTAACTTTCAAATTTATCTCTCCATTTTACATATAATACATATAAAAAGTAATTTAAACTTTTACATGATTAATACCCAAGTGCTTTTTGATGTTCATTAAATTTATCCAATTTCAATCCATAAACAGGGCTTAGAGTTATTATACTAAAGCCTTGAGAATAAAATTCAAGAAAATATTCACAAGCAGATTTGGCATCAGCAAATCGCTCCTTGCAAAACGTTGTCTTATCTTCATATCTAGTTCTTATATACTGCTTTTTAGACGTTGGAACATAATTTTGAAGCATTGTAAATGTAGCAACTTGATTACCAATATCTTTTGTTAACTTACTCCAATCTGTAAAATCAGATTTTCCCAAGTTAGCATCTTTAGAATACTCTGTCTTAGATTCCTTATAAGTTGTACCCGATATTGTGTACTTTGGTACTATTGTTTTATGTGCAAATGTATCTCCAATCAAGTGGAATATAAAACCAAAAACAAGATTTCTTCTTTGCTTAGGTTTATTAACGTAAGCACTTCCGTTAGCTTTTACCATTTTATTTGTAGCTTTAACTAAATTTTCAAAACCAACAGGTGCTTTATTGCTAGGTACAGTAGAACGAGCATAATTCTCTGCTTCAGTAACCTGTGCATTAAGAGTAGTTTTTTTAGATTTTTGCAATTTAAGTGCATAATTCCATAAATACTTTAAACTATAAATATAATTCTGATTACCATGAAGGCAAGTAACTTTTGGAGCAGCATATTCATTTGAATCTGCTAAATTCGAAATGTTAGCAATTAATCCTATTTCATTTTGACTTAAACCACCTATAACACCTGCTGCATAATTAATGGTTTGTTTGTGACCATCGCTATTCCACAACCCCTCAACAACTACATCTGCTTCGTCGGAGTAATCGGGTATTTCCTCTGTGTTTTCAAACTCATTGTCATTATCTTCGCCCTCAACATAGCTGTTTGCATATTCATCGTAAATATCAAGAGCATAGTTATAGTCGATAAGTCCTGCACCTGTTCCGGCTACCTCTTTTGATGAAGCTTTGAGAAGTCCTCTGATAAAGTCTGCGGATTTTGTTTTATCCTTTGCTTTAAGCAATGCCGCTGTTCCTGTTACCTGTGCTGTTGCTATACTTGTTCCGCTTACACCTATTGTACCATAAAACAGTCCTGTTGTATATACCTGTTCACCCGGTGCAAGCAACTCAAGCTGTGTACCTGTTGATGTAAGCTCAGCAAGCTCGCCCTCTGCATTTATTGAGCCTACTGCTATTACTTCATTGTATGCCGCTGGATAGTTTACGTTCTGATGCTCGGTATTTCCTGCAGCGGCTATCAGAATTATTCCTGCATCTGCCGCAGCCTTTACAGCCTCATGAAGAACTTCAGTATTAACACTTGTACCAAAGCTCATATTGATGATATCCATATCGTTTTCAATTCCCCAATAGATACCCTCAACTATTCTGCTCAAAGGTGATTTTAGGTTTTCGTCCAGAGCTTTTACTGAATATATCTCTGCATTAGGATAAACCCCCTTTATTCCGTCGCTATTATCTTTTGCACCAATCAGTCCTGCTATACCTGTTCCGTGACCGTTTGCGTCCACGAACATAGGGCTTACCTGTTCTTCGCCCGGAACAAGGTTTACACTGCTCTGAATATTAATATCATCAGTATATGAAACACCGCTGTCCAGTACTTCTATTTTAACGTCTGATGATTTCGCATCAGATTCACTAACTCCTATAGCGTCCAAGTTCCATTGCTCCGGAGCATCATTTTTAATAAGTTTCTTATCTTTTGATTTCTTTCCTGTACCCGTAAGAATAATATCCTCACTTACAGCTAACACTCCGGGTTGGTCTTCCAGTTTATCAGCCTGACGTTCTGTAAGCTCACAGCTTACAGCTTCACTACTGTAAAGAGCTTCACCATCATAATCGGATATGATCTCTTTACCGTCTTTTGCAGTTTCAGTTAAAACAACATAAGTTTCTTTTTCGCCTGATAAAACAAGCTCGTCGGCAAATGCTGATGAACCTAGTGTTGCGGTAAATGCCATTGTTAATGCCATAGATAAACTTAAAATGTTTTTAAATTTCATATTAAATTTTCCTTTCTAATAATTTTAATATTTTACAGTTAACTGTAATTATATTGTACTATGGAAATTATAGAAAGTAAAGGAAATTTTGTGTATTTTAAACAACTTTGTAGACTTATACAAACAACGGAGTCTTTTTTTGTGAACTGTAACGCACATTAATCAGTAAAGTAAACACGCTCTGCAAACTTCCCAAAGGCAGAGTGTGTGCAGGGGTCACCCCTGCCAGCTAGACGGTCTGCCCTCACGCTCAACCAAAAATCACTCTTTTGTTTGCAGGTGTTTTCTCTGCAAATAATATATTTTATAAAAAACTATGGTATTTTCATTTAATTTGTGTTATTATAAAATAAGTATAACTATTTTTAGCTTTGAAATTAAATTACGATTGGGGAAAATGTCAGTATTATGAACAATTACGACGTAATTATTGCAGGCTGCGGAGTCGCAGGTCTGTATACGGCAATAAATTTATCAGATGATATGAATATCCTGATAACCTCTAAAATGGAGCTTACTCTCTGCAACACTGCTCTTGCTCAGGGGGGAATTGCCGGAGTTTATAACTCCCCTGATGATTCTCCCGAGCTTCATAAACAGGACACCTTAGTTGCTGGCGGTTTTGAAAATGACATTGAAACCACATCTATCCTCTGCGAGGAAGCAAAAATCGATATAGAAAAAATAATAAGTCTCGGCGTTGAGTTTGATAAAACTCATAACGGAGACTTCCACCGCACTCTTGAGGGCGGTCACGGCAAGCATAGGATATTTCACCACAAGGACACCACAGGATTTGAAATTGAAACTAAACTACTCGAATATGTGAAAACTCTCCCCAATGTTGAGATTTTGGAAAACGCTCTTATTTGCGATATCAAAAAAACACAAACAGGCTTTTCTTTCGATATTTTAAAAGACGATATTCACGGCACATATAACTCACGGTATGCAGTTATTGCAACAGGCGGTATCGGAAGAGTTTATGAGCGTACTACAAACTCTGCCATTGCAACCGGCGACGGCATCGCCTTTGCTTACAATATGGGCGCAGAGATAAAAAATATCAGCTATATACAGTTCCACCCCACCGCTTTTAACGACAAATACAACAGAGAATGCTTTTTAATTTCAGAAGCTGTAAGGGGCGAGGGTGCTTACTTAAAAAACTTTCGGGGCGAAAGGTTTATGCAAAACTACGACAAGCGTCTTGAGCTTGCCCCTAGAGACGTTGTTTCGCACTCTATTATGTTCGAGACGTCAAAAACTCAAAGCAGTACCTTTTATATTGACATAACCCATAAAGAGCCGGAGTTTATTAAAAACCGCTTTCCTATGATTTACGAAAAGCTTCTCGATTTAGGCTACGATATGACTAAAGATATGATTCCGGTGTTCCCCTGCCAGCACTACCTAATGGGCGGAATAAAGGTTGACAAAAACGCCGAAACAACCGTCGACAACTTATTTGCCTGCGGTGAATGCTCCTGCACGGGCGTTCACGGTAACAACAGGCTGGCTTCAAACTCACTGCTCGAAGCTCTCGTTTTTCCAAGACGTGCGGCGGCAATTATTAATGAAAGGCGCAAAACTAAATCAAACGCTCCACTTGTTTCTTATGAATTTGCAAGTAACGACAGTGCGCCTCATATTCCAAAGGGTATAAGAACCGAGATACGAAAAATTATGCAGACAGCCTACTTCGTAATGCCCGATATTGACGCTCTGTTTGAGGGTTACGACAGGCTGAATCAAATAAAAGAAATTCTATATACGGGGCGATTTAAAATCGACAGGGATTTTGTCGAGGCGAAAAGCCTTGCCACTGTAGCCTACCTAATTTTGCAGGAGGCTAACAAAACAGCTACCGAAAACGCAGAAATAGACGCCGCTAAGTGGGCGGAGTATGAGCTTAACAATTACTAGATTAGAAGTTAGAAGTTAGAGGTTAGAGGTTAGAGATTAGAAGTATTACATCTGATTGAGTATTTATTCTTCCGCCTCTTGCATAAGTTCATTACAATGTTCGCTTAATTTTGTGGCTTCATAAGCTAAACATTCAAACGCTCCTCTTAAAATGTCATCACCATATATGTGTATAAAGTACATTACACATACTTCAGACAGCCCTTCTAGCTTTTCAGCCTCTTTCATTACTTCTTCAAAGTCTACTAAATGAATAGCCCTAAATTTTCTTTTCATTGATGTCACTTCCTATATTTTTATTGTAAATATAATGGCATACTGTGCATAGTATTTTCAATGGCTAAAATGTACAAATTTATAATTTAGTTGGAGTGATTTTTTGTTAATAAAGTATAATTATTGAAAGGTTGGTATTATATGGGAAAGACATCAACAGCAAGTAAGCAAAAGTATAATAAAAAGGCTTATGAAAGGGTCGTTTTAACTGTAAAAAAGGGCGATAAAGAAAAAATCTTTAAAAAAGCATCAGAGCTTGGAAAGAGTGTAAACGCATATATTAAAGACTTAATCAATGCAGATACTAATGGAATGTTAAAGGATTAGCGGAGGCGGTAATGTGCCGATAAGATATAAAATTAATGTTTTAGCAGAATTAAAAGCAAAAGGCTATAATACATCACGTTTAAGAAAAGAAAAATTATTGGCAGAAGCAACAATACAACTATTGAGACATAACCAAATTGTGTCTTACAGGAATATTTCAAGACTCTGTAAATTACTTGAATGTGATATAGGTGATATTTTAGAGTATAGGGAAGATTCGAGCCGTTGATGAAGCTATGGAGAGAGATAAAAAAATTGACAATTGATAATGGAAAATGGATAATTATTAATGCAATAACGCGAGATAAAATACTTTGTTTATTATACAAATATTAAACGCGAAGAGCCACCGGCGGCTCGCCGGTTGACAAAATTATAGAAATACTTTATACTAACTTTGGGATACTGCAATAACACGGTGGGCGGTTTCTCCCTTTATAAGGGAGGTGATGACCATGATAAGTTATTCCGAATTATTTTTATTTGCGAATTTTGTTATCAGTGTTATCACACTATGTTTCAATATCTTTTATCGTAAAAAGTAAATTTTTTACATAAAAAATAAGAAACACCGCCAAATTCCAAAGTAACGGTGTTTCTTTAAACACTAATACAAGGGAGAAACCGCTTATTGCAGTATTCCTTTTATAAGTATATTATAACACACATTTTAAATATGTCAAGAATTTTTTTGCTGGCTCGCCGGTCTTATTTTGAAAGTTGGGGTATTAAGTGTTATTAAACAAAAAGAACAAAAAAACTATACTTCTTATTGCCGCACTGGTGCTTGCCTGTTTGATAATAAAGTATTCAACAGCGGCGGTGCGATTTTTTGTTCACGCTATAGACGCCTGCTTTGCGCTAATTCTTGGCGGTGCTATTGCGTACATTCTCAACATAGTTATGAAAAAGTATGAAAGCATTTATTTTCCCAAATCGCAGAGAAAACTCGTTAAGAAAACCAAAAGAGCGGTTTGTATTATTCTGTCGTTACTTTCCGTTCTGGCAATTATAGTCGGCATAGTAATAATAGTAATACCTGAGTTATATAAGTGCATTGAGTTGTTAAGCGACGCTATTCCCCGATCCGTTGATACTGTAAAGTCGTGGGTCAATGAAAATATATCTGCTGATTATATAAGAAAAAAAGTAAACAGCTTTGAATTTAGCTGGAAAAGCTTAGAGCCTGCTCTGTTGGGGTTTTGGCAGGTAAATTCGTCTGAAATCCTCAACTCTGTAATTTCGGTCACAAGCTCTATTGCGGGAACTGTTACAGACATTGTAATAGCGGTAATCTTTGCGGTATATATTCTATTCAACAAAGAGAAGCTTACAAAACAGTTTAACAAAGTCATCAAGGCATACGGCAAACCCGAAAGTAACAAAAGGCTTATAAGTTATATTAAAATTGCAAACAAAACCTTTTCAAGCTTTATTATCGGGCAATGCACCGACGCTGTAATACTGGGGTGTCTTTGCTTTGCAGGAATGGTGATACTGCGTTTTCCGTATGCAGGCGTTACCGCCGCTGTTGTGGGACTTACGGCACTTATACCGATAGTAGGTGCGTTTATCGGAGCATTTATCGGCGCTTTTTTGATATTTACCATAAGCCCGATAAAAGCTGTTATGTTTATCATATTCCTTATTATACTTCAGCAATGCGAACAGGCATTTATATACCCAAAAATCGTAGGAAAATCAACAGGACTTCCGGGAATGTGGGTTTTAGCTGGCATAACGGTCGGCGGAGGGCTTTTCGGGATAGTCGGAATGCTTATCGGAGTTCCGATAACGGCGACTTTTTACAAGATACTTCAGCAATCTGTAAACGCACGCATTAAGGAGAAGAAGATCGTTAAAGCTCTTGAAGCAAATAAAGAACTTGGAGATACGATAATAATTAAGAAAGATTAATATTAATTTATTATATTGAAAAAACTAAAAGTTTCCGGTCAAACATTTTTAAAAGGCTTGACCCTGTCGCTGACACAATCAGCGAAAAGAGAGGACTGCCTCTTGAAATAATTCAGAAAGGACGTAAATTATGCAACCTTTACAAATGGAGATCGACAGCATTATAATCAACGCTATAAAAGAGGACATCAACTATATAGACGTCACGACCGATTATCTTATATCGGACGACAGCGTCAGCACTGCGAAATACGTTGCAAAAGACAGCGGCGGCATACTCTGCGGAATTGATATTGCACTCAGAGTGTTTACACTTCTCGACGATAAGACCGAGTTTGACATTAAGCTTAATGACGGAGACAAGGTAGAAAAAGGCGATATAATTGCTACCATAACAGGCAAGACAAAGGTACTTTTAAAGGGCGAGAGAACGGCTCTTAATCTGCTCCAGCACCTTTCTGGCATTGCGACTATGACAAACAGGCTGGTTAAGCTTGCAGAGGGTACCAATGCGTCTATCGCAGACACGAGAAAGACGCTTCCCGGCTTGAGGTCTTTGCAGAAGTATGCAGTAACGGTCGGGGGCGGAAAGAACCATCGCTACAACCTATCCGACTGTGCAATGCTCAAGGACACTCACTTAGACGCTTACGGCAGTATTACAAACGCTGTAGAAACTCTTAGAAAGAAGCTTGGACACACAGTTATGATAGAGGTCGAGACGAGAAATATTAATGAAGTTAGAGAGGCTCTAAGCGCAGGCGCTGACATTATTATGCTTGACAATATGGATTGCGAAACTATGAGAGAAGCAGTCAAGATTGCATCAGGCAAGGCAAAGCTTGAAGCAAGCGGAAATGTCACCGAAGAAACGATAGTCAGCATTGCCAAAACGGGTGTTGACATAATCTCTGTCGGTGCGATTACACACTCGGTAAAAGCGTTTGACATTTCTATGAGGATAGATAAAAGGAACTAAAAGCAAGAGTCAAGATGCTAACTATATATACTCTGTAAAAATGTTTATGCTTACTACCTTTGGTTTCTATTTTCTAATAGAAGGTGATTTATTATGAAAACCAATAAAATAATATACTTTGGTCTATGTTTTGTAATTATGCTTTCACTTTCAGGCTGTAAATTCCCTTCGTTGTTTTACAAAACGCCCTCTTTAAAAGAGGTTCAGCAGGAGGAGATAAAAACCAAAGTTGTTATGCCTGATTTAAACGGTCTTACCTATTCACAGGCTGTTGAAAAAACAGACAGTATTCCGCTTATCGTTACAAAGCAGTACAACGACAAAGTAAAGAAAAACATAATCTTCTGGCAAGGCGTAACTCCCGGCGAGGAGATTTCCATAGGCACTCCTGTTGATATTGTAATCAGCAAAGGCGTTCAAATGATTGAAATACCTAAAGTCTCCGATATGGATTATCTTGCCGCACAGACGGTTTTGAAATCATTGGGGTTCAAGGTGAAGATCAGTTATCAGCACAAGTGGGGTATCGAGAGCGGCGACATTATTTCAATGAGCCCTCAGGAGGGTAAGAAAAAGCCGTACGGCTCTACTATTAAAATGACAGTAGACGCGGTCAGCCCAAAAGAGAGAGTTTCTGAGGAGAAAACACAATAGTAAAAGAAAAGCTTTCCATGTTCGGAAAGCTTTTTTAATCTTGATGCTTTTTAATATTATCAACAAGTGATTTATAGTCTATACTCCCATCGGCTAACCCCATGCCTATAGAAATTAATTCAGACTTTGTAAATGCCACATTAATTTTATTTATCTTTAATTCAACTAACATCGCTAAAACAGCAGTTCTTTTATTCCCATCTACAAATGGATGGTTTCTGCAAAGGGAAAATGCCAGCCTCGCTGCTTTTTCCAATACACTTGGATAAAGCTCTTCATCTCCAAATGCAAGATTGCAGTTCATTACTGCAGATTCAAGCATTCCCATATCTCTTATACCATCTAAACCACCTGTAATATCGATCAATTTTCTGTGCATTAAAATAATTTCATCTACTGTCAGTATAATCATTTTGCAAGTTCCTCAAATACTTCTAAATTTTCATTTATTATTTCATCTGATGCTTCATTAATAAGCTTTGCTCTTGCAGCCTTGATTTCTTCGTATTCTGCAAAATTCACAACCATATAGCGTGGTTTATTGTTTTTTAAAATTACCGCCATACCATTTTCATCTACCATTCTCACTACCTTTGAAAAATTTTGATTTGCATCAGTCATCGCCACTAAAATATTTGTATCAATTTTCATATTATTTACCATACCTTTCATCTCTAATAATCAGTCTATTTGACTGATTATTTGTATTATACCACATATATAGGATAAATTCAACCTATTTAAAAAATTTGAAAAAGCCCTTGACAAATATAATTTTTTGGAATATAATATATAGTAATCAAATATTTTAAATCCTGTGAGCAAAAGTAAGTAGCTGATTTTACGGTGTTTCAGAGAGCCTTTGGCGGTGGAATAAAGGCACATACGACTTTCAGTGAATGGGTTTGTGAGGAGCTCGGTGAAAGACTTGTTCTGTTGTTGAGATTAAGTTCAAGTATCCGACGCCGCTTGTTTTCGGCGTTAATGAAAAGAAGTATTGATGCGATTTATTAATTAATTAATTTATTTAAAAAGCTGCGTACTTTGCTGAGTTGATAAATGTAAGTTTATCATAAATTTGGGTGGCACCACGATGTCTATCGTCCCATTAGTTTTCTAATGTGAAACGATGGGCTTTTTTTATGCAACGATAATATTGGCGGCTTGCCGCTATTGCTTCTTGCATCTTGTAAAGGAGGTAAATTTTATGCTTTATCCAACCAAAGAGGAAGTCAAAGACATTTTGAAAAATTACAAGACGGTTCCTGTTTTTTATGAACTGCTTGTAGATTCTTACACGCCGATTCAGCTTTTTAATGCGCTCCACGAGGCGTATGACAACTGCTTTATACTCGAATCGGTAGACAACAGCGATCAGTGGGGTCGATATTCATTTGTTGGAATCAACCCAAAAGCTGAAATTACGCTTAAAGATAAGATAGCTGTCGTCTCAAAAAACGGAAAGGATGAAAAATTTGAGGTATCAGACCCTATTGGCTTTTTGTCGAATATTTTAAAGGAGTATAAGTCTCCCCGTTTCCCTAACCGACCTAAGCTTACGGGTGGTCTTATTGGTTACTTCGCCTACGATATGGTAAGATATTTTGAGAAAACTCTGTGCAACCCGCCAGCCGACGACCTTGATATGCCCGACGCTAATCTTTTTCTGTTTGATGAAATAGTCGCTTATGACCACCTTAGCAACAAGGCAGTTATAATCTTAAACATTCATTCAAGCGAAGATATCGACAAGCAGTATGACGACTGCATAAAAAGAAAAGACGAGATAATCAGCGTTTTGAAAAATTATGTTTCAAAGGTTAATGTATCGGTTAATAAAGCACATAAAGATATAGAAATCAGATCAAATATAACTAAAGAAAAATACCTTGCAAACGTCGAAAAGGCTAAGGAGTACATAAAAAACGGAGATATTTTTCAGGTCGTTCCGTCTCAGAGGTTTGAGGTGGATAATCCGCCCGACAGCTTTGATGTATACAGAATGCTCCGCTCTACTAACCCCTCCCCTTACCTTTACTACTTCAAGCACAATGACTACGCCTTTGCAGGAGCTTCACCTGAAAAGCTTGTATCTGTAAACGGCAAAACGGTTATCACAAAGCCAATTGCGGGTACAATTAAAAGAGGCTCCACTGATGAGGAGGACTACAGAAACGAACAACAGCTTCTTAACGACCCTAAGGAGCGTGCTGAGCATACAATGCTTGTAGATCTTGGCAGAAACGACATAGGAAAGGTATCAAAGTTCGGCAGTGTGAACGTGACCGACTATATGATAGTTGAACGCTACTCAAAGGTTATGCATCTTGTTTCAAACGTAGAGGGCGAGCTCGACAACGGCAAGGAACCTTTAGACGCTCTAATGGCTGTTCTGCCTGCGGGAACGCTCTCAGGTGCGCCTAAGGTAAGGGCTATGGAAATTATAGATGAGCTTGAGCCTACACGCAGAGGTCTTTACGGAGGAACTGTAGGCTATCTCGCTTTCGATGGAAGCCTAGACACCTGCATTGCGATAAGAACGGTACTTTTTAAAAACAATAAGGCTTATGTTCAGGCAGGCGGAGGAGTAGTCCTCGACAGCGTTCCTGAAAACGAGTATCAGGAATCCTGCAACAAAGCGCTGGCGGTTATTAATGCAATCAAAGAGGCAGCGGATTTAACAGTTGACAATGGATAATGGATAGTGAATAATTAAATGCGCACTATCAATCAAAACGGAGGGTTTTTATGATATTAATAATAGATAATTATGATAGTTTTACCTATAATCTTTATCAGTATATAGGCGAGCTTTACAGCGATATCAAGGTTGCAAGAAATGACGAGATAACCATTGCTGAAATCGAGGCTCTTTGCCCTGATGCACTAATTATCTCGCCCGGTCCCTGCTACCCGAAAGACGCAGGTATTTCAGTTGAGACAATAAAACATTTCAGCGGAAAGATTCCTATTCTCGGCGTTTGCTTGGGTCATCAGTCTATTGCAGAGGCATTCGGCGGAAAGGTGGTTATCGCCAAAGAACAGCTTCACGGAAAGGCAACAGACATAACACTCAGCACTGACAATCCCCTGTTTACTGGACTTCCTAAAAAAATCAAGGTCGCAAGATATCACTCTTTGATAGTTGACAGCGAAACCTTGCCCGAGTGCTTAGAAATAACGGCGTATGACAGCAAAAATCAAATTATGGCTATCAGACACAAAGAGCATCCAACCTACGGTGTTCAATTCCATCCCGAATCTGTTATGACAGACACAGGACGGAAAATTATAGAAAACTTCCTCAATAATATTGCAGGAATTAAAACGAAAGCGAGTGATAACATTATGGTTCCGGAAAGTGAAAGAACAGAGCTTAAAAAGTACATTGCAAAGGTAGTAAACGGTGAAAGCCTAACTGAGGACGAGGCTTACTCAGCTATGGACATTATAACCTGCGACAGGGCAACTCTTGCTCAGACGTCTTCCCTACTGACGGCGATGTCAATTAAAGGTGAGACAATTGACGAGATAACAGGTTTTGCTAAGGTTATGAGGGAAAAAGCGGCTAAACTGAAAAACTGCTCTGATTCAGTTGACATCGTAGGCACAGGCGGAGATATGTCAAACAGCTTTAACATATCTACTACCTCCTCGTTTGTAATAGCAGGAGCAGGTCAGAAGGTGGCAAAACACGGCAACAGAAGCGCATCTTCAAAAAGCGGCGCCGCCGACTGCTTAGAGGCTTTGGGAGTTAAGATAGCATCAGTTCCCGAGCAGGCTGAAAAATGTATTGAAAAGGTAGGTATTTCATTCCTGTTTGCTCAAAGCTACCACCCAGCAATGCGCTTTGTAGGTCCTGTCAGAAAGCAAATAGGCACAAAAACCGTATTCAATATTATGGGACCCCTTTTAAACCCTGCGTTTGCCGAGTATATGGTGCTTGGTGTTTACTCTCCTGACATTATGGAGAATATGGCAAATGTTCTTATAAAGCTTGGAATAAAGCGTGCAATGCTGGTTTACGGAAACGACAAAATTGACGAGATATCAATTTCAGATTCAACAACCGTCTGCGAGATAAACAACGGTAAAATTGAGAAATACGAAATATCTCCAGAGGACTTCGGATTTAATCGTGCGTCAAAAGAAGATGTCAAAGGAGGTACTCCAGAGGAGAACGCACAAATCACCCGTGATATTCTCAGCGGTAAAGAGCAAGGCGCAAAAAGAGACATTGTTTTGCTAAATGCAGGCTGTGCTTTGTATGTAACGGGCAACGCAGAAACGATAGCCGACGGAATAAAGCTGGCTGAGGAGTCCATTGACAGCGGTAAGGCTTTAAGAAAGCTGGAGGAGCTAATAGAGTTCACAAACTCAGAAGTAAAAAGCTAAGCGGCGAGCCGCCGCTGGCTCTCTACAAAATATAAAATTCTTGCATCTTGTACTCTGCCTAAATCCTATAATAAAAAACTTTGGTGATAAAATATGATTTTAGATGAAATAATCGAAAAAAGAAAACTCCAGCTTGAAAAAGAAATGGCAAAAGTGTCTTTTGAAGCTATGAAAAGAAAAGCTCTTAATTCTGATTTTATGACTAAAGACTTTAAGTCTGCCATTTCCGGTGATAGTTTAAGCGTTATCTGCGAGGTAAAGAAAGCCTCGCCGTCAAAAGGTCTGATAAGACCTGACTTTCACCCTGTTGAAATCGCTAAGGAGTACGAATCGGCAGGTGCAGACGCTATCTCATGTCTAACTGAGGAGCATTATTTTCAAGGCTCGTCTGAGTATTTAAAAAGCATTGCAGAGTGCGTTAATATTCCAATTCTCCGCAAAGACTTCATCATTGACGAGTATCAAATCTATGAAGCAAGAGCAATAGGCGCATCGGCAATTCTGCTTATTGCCGCTGTTCTCGATGAAAAAACGCTTAGCAGATTTTACAAGCTTGCATCTTCCCTGTCACTCGACTGCCTTGTTGAAGTTCATAACGAGAGCGAACTTGAAAAGGCGATGAATATTGGTGCAGATATAATCGGCATCAATAACAGGAACCTCAAGACATTCAATGTCGATTTAAACACTACCGGCAAACTGGCTTCACTTATCCCAAAAGACAAGGTCATTGTCTCCGAAAGTGGGATTAAGGACAATTTTGATATGAGGGCTGTGCGAAATTTGGGTGCGTCGGCGGTTCTTATCGGCGAAACGCTTATGAGAAGTGGTAACATATCAACTACTCTTAAGGAGCTGAGAAGCATATGACAAAGCTTAAAATCTGCGGCTTGCGCAGAAGTGAAGATATAGCTTATGTAAACGAGTTTCAGCCCGACTACGCTGGGTTTATACTTTCAGAACCTTTTTGGCGTCATATAAGCCTTGATGAGCTTGCAAAGCTTACAAGCGAGCTTTCTAACAAGATAATTCCTGTTGGTGTTTTTGTCAACGAGACCTTAGACACAATTATACCGTTTTCAAAATATCTCGGTGTAATTCAGCTTCACGGCGATGAGGACGACGCTTTTATCAAGTCTCTCAAAGAGCATACCGACTGCGAGATATGGAAAGCTATAAGACCGCAAACGTCAGATGAAATAAGTAATGCGTGTCAAGGCTGCGCCGACAAACTTCTTATAGACAGCTTTTCAAAGGGTTCTGTCGGTGGTACAGGGAAAGTCGGTAACTGGGAAATTATCAAAAACGCTGAAATTACAAAGCCGTTCTTCCTAGCAGGAGGAATATCGGCTGATAATATAAAAGAGGCTATAGAAACGGTAAAGCCTTACGGCATAGACGTTTCAAGCTCGGTTGAAACAGACAAAAAAAAGGACAGAGATAAAATTAAAAAGCTAACGATTTTAATAATGGATAATTGACAATTGACAATTGACAATGGACAATTTTCCAATATACTAATTATTCACCTATCAATAAGGAGGTAAATTTATGACTAATTCCAGTAAGGGTCGCTATGGCGAATACGGCGGTCAGTATGTTCCTGAGACGGTTATGAACGCCGTTTTGGAGCTTGAGGAGGCTTACAGCAAGTATAAGAACGATAAGGATTTCAAGCGTGAACTGACGGCTCTATACAAGGAGTATGCAGGCAGACCGTCTCTTTTATACTTCGCTGAGAAAATGACAAATGATTTGGGCGGAGCCAAAATATACATCAAGCGTGAGGATCTGAACCACACAGGCTCGCATAAGATAAACAATGTGCTAGGACAAATTCTGCTTGCAAAGAAAATGGGCAAGAAAAGAATTATTGCCGAAACGGGAGCCGGTCAGCACGGCGTTGCAACTGCTACAGCTTGTGCTTTGTTCGGGTTAGAGTGCGAAGTTTATATGGGCGCTGAGGATATGAAACGGCAGTCGCTGAATGTGTATAGAATGAATCTGCTGGGGGCAAAGGTAACAGGCGTTTCAAGCGGAACATCTACCCTTAAAGACGCTATCAACGAGGCTATGCGTGACTGGTGTACTAACATTGAAACCACATTCTACTGCATAGGCTCTGTTATGGGACCTCACCCCTACCCTGAAATGGTGAGAGATTTTCAGAAAATTATCGGCGAGGAGATAAAGTCTCAGCTTAAAGAGAAAGAGGGCAAGCTCCCCGACTGCGTTGTTGCCTGTGTTGGCGGCGGTTCAAACGCTATGGGTGCTTTCTACGACTTCATAAATGACAAGAGCGTTCGCCTAGTCGGTGCAGAGGCTGCAGGACGAGGTATAGATACCCCTGAACACGCCGCAACCATTACTAAAGGCTCACTCGGAATTTTTCACGGTATGAAGTCGCTTTTCCTGCAAAATGAGTACGGTCAAATTGACCCAGTTTACTCTATCTCGGCAGGGCTTGACTATCCGGGAATAGGACCTGAACACGCTTATCTTAACTCAATCGGCAGAGCAGAATATGTAGACATCACCGACGAGGAGGCTGTCTGCGCTTTTGAATATCTATCTAAAACCGAAGGTATAATTCCCGCTATTGAATCTGCACATGCTGTTGCGGCAGCTCTGAAAATTGCCCCTGATATGCCTAAAGACAGCATACTTGTTATAAACCTATCAGGACGGGGCGACAAGGACGTTTACTCAATCGCACGATATAGAGGAGTTGATTTAGTTGAAGAATAAAAATCGTATAGACGCTTGCTTTGAAAAGCTGAAAGCCGACGGTAAAAAGGCTCTTATAACCTTTGTTACAGCAGGCGATCCAGACCTTGAAACCACAAAAAAGCTGGTACTTAAAAAGCTTGAGTGCGGAGCAGACATTATAGAACTGGGAGTTCCCTTTTCAGACCCTATCGCCGAAGGTCCTACTATTCAAAAAGCGTCTCTGCGCTCTTTGAACAACGGAACTAACCTAGACCAGATATTCGGTTTAGTAGGCGAACTCAGAGAAGAAACTGACGCTCCTTTGCTCTTGATGATGTACATAAACACAGTTTTTAAATACGGCACTGAGAAATTCTTTACAAACTGCAAAAAAAGCGGTATTGACGGCGTTATTATACCCGATCTCCCCTTTGAAGAGCGAAATGAAGTCGAAGCCCTCTCCAACGAGTACGGAGTTTATAATATAAATCTTGTTGCGCCTACCTCACACGACAGAGTAAAGACTATTGCGTCACAGAGCAAGGGCTTTTTATACTGTGTTTCGTCAGTCGGCGTAACAGGAACACGCTCGACCTTTACCACAAACTTCGACGAGTTTTTCTCGCTTATTAATTCGTCTGCCTCCTGCCCCGCCTGCGTAGGATTTGGTATCTCAAATCCAGAGCAGGCAAAAAAGATGTCTCAATACTGTGACGGAGTTATTGTCGGTAGCGCTATCGTAAACATCATTGCAGAATACGGTAAAAAGAGCATAGACAAAGTCGGAGAATTTGTTAACAATCTAAAAAATGCATTATGATTGAAAAAATTTACAAAAAACTCTTGACAAATCAATTAGTTGTGTTATAATAATGATGAAATACATAAAGATTTTTTGTTTCATTTTACACTTCCTTTTGTTCACCGCAGACTTTTTAGTCTGCGGTGTTGTTTTTTCTGCTTTTAAAGTTTTTTATTGTAGTTTCCAAAACTTCGCCTTTCATCTGTTAGTCCAATTAAATAATCAACACATACATTATAGTATTTTGCAAGCGCTATTGCTCTGCATGTCGGCATGAAACTTTTACCGCTTTCATATTTTGACATACAACTCTGCGATATGTATATCTTTTTAGCCAATTCTTCTTGCGATAACCCTGCTTCTTTTCTTAATTCTTTTAATCTTTCTGTGTACGAACACATTTTAACACATCCTTTTATTTTTAATTAATTGAATTATAACATAAAATTTGCTTAATGGCACAAAATGGTACATATTTGTACCACCAAAAATTATATTGGTACTTATATGTACCTTATTCTTAATGTAATGCGGTTTTTTTACTTCTTGATTCTTGCTTCTGGCTTCTTGTTTCTTTTATCTTTCAGGCTTGATTGACATTATTACATATTAATAGTATAATATTATTAATTTCTAACAGGAGGCACACAATATGGATTCTTTGCTTAAACTTCTTAAAAAGAATGCACGGCTTTCAAATTCGGAGCTGGGCGTTATGCTCGGCATCTCTGAACAGGAGGTCGCAGATAAGATAGAAAAATTCGAAAACGACGGAATTATCAAAGGCTATAACACCGTCATTAACGAACAGGCGGCTGTTGACTGCGGAGACTTAGTAACCGCATATATTGAACTCAAGGTTTCACCAAGAGCACAAAGCGGTTTTGACGAAATTGCAAGAACAGTCAGCCAGTATGACGAGGTCGAAAACGTCTGGCTTATGTCGGGAGGATACGATTTGGGCATCACCATAAAAGGTACAAACCTTATGGAGATTTCCCTGTTTGTGGCTCAAAGGCTTGCTCCACTGGAGGGCGTTTTATCGACCGCAACACACTTTGTTCTCAAAAAATACAAAGACAATGGAATCGACCTTTCCGACAAAATTATTGATGAAAGAGGATTAGTTTCCCCATGATAGACTACAGCAGGATAATAAATAAAAAAACCAGAGAGATGAAGCCCTCCGGCATAAGAAAGTTTTTCGATCTCGCTCAGACTATGGAAAATGTAATTGCACTCGGTGTGGGTGAGCCTAACTTTCAGACGCCCTGGCCTATAAGACGTGCAGCAATTACCGCTCTTGAGCGCGGAAAAACCTTTTATACAGCTAATGCAGGGCTTATTGATCTTAGAAAGTCTATTTCCGAATATGTTATAGACTACGCAAAAACCGAGTACTCTCCCGATAATGAGATAATCGTCACAGTTGGCGGTTCGGAGGGTATAGACCTTTCTATCCGTGCTATCGTTGAACCGGGAGACGAGATTTTAATCGTCGAGCCTTGCTTTGTATGCTACAGACCTATCGTTGAGCTTTCAGGCGGAATACCCGTTATAGTTGAGACAAAAGCAGAGGATGACTTCAAGCTGACTGCAAAGGCTCTTAAAGATAAAATAACCGACAAGACAAAGGCTCTTGTTCTGCCATTTCCGAACAACCCAACCGGCGCTATTATGACAAAGGACGAACTAGAACCTATTGCCGAAGTTTTAAGAGATACAAATATCATAGTTATTTCAGACGAGATCTACTCAGAGCTTACCTATGGCAGAAAGCACTGCTCTATTGTTGAGTGTGATGGTATGAAAGAGAGAACAATACTTATCAACGGCTTTTCAAAGGCATTTGCTATGACAGGGTGGCGGCTCGGCTTTTTATGCGCTCCGAGAGAGCTTGTAAGTCAGATACTTAAGATTCATCAATACGGAATTATGTCATCGCCGACTGTTAGCCAGTATGCCGCTATCGAGGCGCTAAAAAATTGCCGAAGCGATATCGATATGATGGTTGATGAATACAATATGAGACGGCGTTTCTGTGTACACGGCTTTAACGAGATAGGTCTTGACTGCTTTGAGCCTGAGGGAGCGTTCTACGTGTTCCCATGCATAAAATCAACCGGGCTTTCCAGTCAAGAGTTCTGCGAGAAACTCTTGTATACTAAGAATGTAGCCGTTGTTCCCGGTGACGCATTCGGCGAGTGCGGTGAGGGCTTTATCAGAGTCTCATATGCATACTCTCTTGACCACCTGAAGAAAGCTATTAAAAAGATAGGCGAGTTTGTTCGTGAAATCAAGGAGAACTGTTAAATGCAAAGTATTACGCTTAAAGCTCCTGCAAAAATAAATCTCATACTTGATATTGTCGGCAAAAGGAAGGACGGCTATCATAATCTCCGTTCTGTAATGCAGACAATATCAATTTTTGATTATGTCACTTTGACTATAAACGGCGAGAAAACTGAGCTTCCCGACATATCAATAACCTGCAATGTTCCTGATATTCCTGCCGATAAAAGAAATATTGCATACAAGGCTTGTTGCGCATACATTAAATCTGTGGGTGAAATACCCTTTGACAGCATTGAAATATACATTGACAAACACATACCAAGCGGAGCAGGTCTTGCAGGAGGGAGCGCCGACGGAGCGGCAGTTATATTGGGTTTGAATAGACTATGCGGAGATTTGTTGTCAACTGATGAGCTTTGCAAAATAGGTGCGGCAGTCGGCGCTGATGTTCCCTTTTGTATTGTCGGCGGTACTGCTCTGTGCGAAGGCATTGGAGACAAAATAACTCCTCTGAAACCCCTGCCAAAGTGCGAAATTCTTGTTGTGAAACCAGACATTTCAATTTCAACGCCTCTTTCTTACAAAAGATTTGACGAGCTTGAAAACCCAAGACTATCTGATTTTGATAAATTTATGACCGCCCTAAATTCCGGCGACCTTAAAGCAATATCTAAGACCTTATCAAATTCTCTTGAAGATGTTACTTCTGATGGCATTATACAATATATAAAAAGCGAAATGCTGATGTCAGGAGCACTCGGTTCTGTTATGACAGGAAGCGGCTCGGCGGTATTCGGAATATTCGACAGTGAGTGCAGGGTAAAACAATGTGCTGACAAATTCATAGGTCAAATGTTCTGTGAAATATGCCTACCAGATGTAAAATAATCAGATGCAAAAAAGCCAACAGAAATTTCTGTTGGCTTTTCATTTTATTTTATATTTTATGCTTTAACCTCATCCGAATACTTGCCAAAATACTTATATCCGTAATTCAGTTTATACGCCCTTATTTTAAAGGTGTGCTTTCCTTTTGAAGCAAGGTTTTTAATCGTTGTATTTACCTTCGGTGAAGCCACAGTTTTAACCCGAACATAGTAGCCTCCCGATAGCATATAAATCTGATACTTTGCGGCTCCGTTTACCGGCTTCCACGATAAAGCAACACTCCCGTCGGAGTTCTTCACAGCCGTAACTCCCTTGACCTTACCCGGATTGGTCGTTGCGTATGCCGCCTTAGAGCTTCCGCTGTAAACGCTTGCGCCCGAAACTTTCTTTACGGCTTTTACCTTAAACGAGTACGCCGTACCCGATTTAAGCTTTTTAAGCTTAACTGAGTGTTTCTTTCCTGAAACAGTTTTAATAATTTCATAATTTCCGCCGTCGGCACTTGCATAAACTGCATAATTTTTTGCACCATTAATGCCTGTCCACGACAGCTTTACAGTTGATGAAGATTTAAGATATGCAGTCAGATTTTTGGGCTTATCGGGCCTTGTATAAGCACTTAAAACCGGTGAATACTTGCCGACATAACTCTTATTTTTGGACTTTTTATATGATCTCACCTTAAACTTGTAAGCTGATGCTTTATTAAGACCCCATAGCTTGTACGAATTATTCTTCAAATCAGCTATTTTAACATACTTCTTTTTGGCTTTGTCATATCTAAATACTCTGTAACCCGTAACATTTGAAACTGAGTCCCATTTGAGCGCTATAGAATTTTTACTGTAGCTTGATGTCCTCAAGTTTGCAACAGTACCCGGCTTTACCGTTACTGTGCAGGTGTCTTTAACTCCGCTGACAGCCTTAGATGTTATTGTAGCAACTCCTGCTTTAACTCCTGTAACTACTCCCTTATTAGAAACAGTCGCTACGGAATTATCACTTGATGACCAGGTCAGTACATCGTTAGTGTTTTCAGGCATCATCTTACTTGATACTGTCTTTGACTTTCCTGCAACTACCGTTAGTGAATCTACTCCTAACTCTACGCTTGTTGCCAATGGTTCTCCGACAATATAAAATTCCATAAAGTCGCTTGTGTAACTACCGCCCGACGGCGAATAGTTTATAACTTGCGCCATATAGTGACCCATTGGAAAGGTCAATGACGTTGATGTTCCCATTATATTGGTTGTTGATGATACTAAATTACTGCTGTTATATGTACCTTTTAAATTGTAATCGTAAATATTTAAAGTGGATGTTGAATCGTCTGATCCCTTTGTCCACGTAAATGTCTTTTGAATGTTTTCTAGTGATGCGTATGTGGTCGTTATAACAGGCTTTACAATTATATTAGCTCCGCTGTATCTGAAAAAGCTAACGTCCGATTCAAGATTGTTTAAATCAACCGTTCTGTTATACTTTGCATAACAGCCGTTGTTATCATACCACGTCCAGTTCTGCTCAAATAAAACTACCTCACTGCCGTTTATCTGCTTAACTATAGCCCAGTGTGATGAGTTGCCGTATATATCACCCACCTGTGGGGTTTTTACCTTCGTAAAATACCCTACATCACATAGCGGCGTGCTGCCCGGCCAAAGATTGTATACAGTACAGCCGTAAACAGCTTTATAAAATTTTGTAACAAGCGCCGCACAGCAGTATACAGGATCGTCCCACATTTCACTCGCATTACTATCGTTTCTTGGTATGTATATAGCTTGTACTGTCACTCCGTTGAAAGTCATTGAATCTACTACTTGTCCCGCCTTCGATACCTTTACCGTTACAGGAATTGTAGCCGCATCTGTACTAATCGGTACGGCAAACGCCGTTACCATCATTACAAGCGCAATGCAAGCCGTTGCAACACGCTTGCAGAGTTTTATTCCTTTCATATTCTCTCCTTACATAACACATTACACATATTTTTAGCACTTTTTTCTATTTGTCTGCGCTAAAATTCTTCTTTGTTCTACATAATAACACAAAATTCAGTAAATTGCAAGAGCGACATTGCCACCAACGGCTCACCGGTTATATACTTGCATATAAATCATGGTAGCTCACTGCTGACTTTCTCCAGCTAAAATCTTCTTTCATTGCGTGAACTACTAGTCTTCCCCATATCATCTTATTGTCATAGAATGCTCTTGCCCTTGCACAGGCATTAAGCATATCGTGTGCATTATATGTCTTAAATGTAAAGCCGTTGCCGTTGATATTCCCTAAGTGAGCCTCTCCTGCGTCTGTTATACTGTCACGCAGACCACCTGTTTCTCTAACAATAGGTATGGTTCCGTATCTGAGCGCAATCATCTGTGCAAGACCGCAAGGCTCGCTCTGTGAAGGCATCAGAAACATATCTGCCCCTGCATAAATTCTCTTTGAAAGCTCAGGAATAAAGCCTATCTTTACCCCTACTCTGTCGGGATAACGATACGACATCTCATTAAAGAAGTCCTCGTATATTTTTTCGCCTGAGCCGAGTATAGCAAATTTGTACCCCAAATTTACAATATCCTCGAATACGTATTTTATCAGGTCAAGCCCCTTGTGTGAGACAAATCTTGTAACTATTCCGATTATCGGCTCTTTTCCCGGCTTGATCCCCATTTCATCACATAGTCTCTTTTTGCATACCTTCTTGCCGAACATATCGTTTAAACTGTAATTCGCAGGAATGACCTTGTCCGTTTCAGGGTCGTATATATCACGGTCTATTCCGTTTAGTATACCGCTTATCTTATACTGCTTGTTGACAAGCTCTCTGTCCATTCCGTGCGCAAACCAAGGGTCTAATATCTCCCACGCATAGCTGGGCGAAACTGTAGTAACTCTATCTGCTACCTCTATAGCCGCCTTCATAAAGTTTACGTCGCCGTCATATTCAAGCAAATCAGTGTGGTATAGCGGAATACCCATCAAATCATTAATAAGCTCTAATCCGTAGCGTCCCTGATACTGAATATTGTGTATTGTGAATACTGTCTTAATATCCTCATATCCCGACTGATAACGGTAGAAAATATCGTAATATACAGGAACTAACGCTGTCTGCCAGTCGTTTGCGTTTATTACATCAGGCTTGAAGTCAATATGATGCAAAAGCTCTAAAACTGCCCGAGAGAAAAATATATACCTCTCTGCATCATCGTAAAAACCGTACAAGCCGTTTCTTGCAAAATAATACTCATTGTCAAGAAGATAATATGTTACGCCGTTTACCTCCGCTGTGAATACTCCGCAATACTGGTTTCTCCACGCAACGGGTACTGAAAAGTTGGTAACAAAATTGAGCTTTTCCAAAAGCTCCGGCTTTATAGTACCGTATTTGGGCATAACTACCCTGCAATCGTCTCCGGCTTGATTAAGCGCTCTCGGCAATGACCCTGCTACGTCTGCAAGACCGCCCGACGCCGCAAATGGAAGCGCTTCGCTGGCTGTATATAGTATTTTCATTTCATTATCCTCCGTTCCATACTCAGATGTCTTTGACAGTGCCTTGTCATTGTAACACCGCCGTTTATTTATTTCAAGCGTTAATTATTGCTAATTAATTATCAATTATCCATTTAATTTTATATTTCTTGCATCTAAACGCTTGCCCCTTTGCCAATAAACATAGGATAATCGTCAGATGAAATCAATGTTCTGTCGTTTCCTATTGACACGTTTTTATCAGTTATGACATTCTCGACCTTACTACCGTCGCCTATTATTGTATCCTGCATTAAGATAGCGTTTTTAACGGTAACGCCCTTACCTACATTTACTCCCCTGAACAGTACCGAGTTCTCAACTTTTCCATCTATAACACAGCCGTCGGCTACAAGAGAATTTGCTACATAGCTGTTAAGTCCGTACTTAGACGGTGCATTATCTCTCACCTTTGTATAGATAGGTCTTCTCTGAGTAAACAGTTCTTTGCAGTTGTCTAAATTGAGAAGATCCATATTAGCTTCAAAGTAACTTTTCTCGCTGTATATTTTCTTAAAGTATCCCGAATACTCATATGTTACAATTTTAAGGTCATTCAGCTTGCTTTGGAGAATATCCCTCTCAAAGCTGTATCTTCCCTGTGCAATAGCGGTCTGAACCAAATCAACAAGAAAGTTCTTTTTAATAACGACCATATTAAGACTAAGCGTGCATACTCCCGAAAGATTTGAACCTATAAGCACGTCCTTAACGATGTTATTGGAATCGACGGAGAAAACCGTACTTGATTTTATCAGCTCAGCATTGTACTGTCCAGTGTGAGCAATACAGGTTATGTCAGCACCGCTGTCAATATGCGCCGACAGAACAGGTCTGTAATCAATATTCGCAACCACGTCGCAGTCGGACATCAAAACGTATTCAGCGTGAACGCTCTTAATAAAATTAAGAACACCGTAAAGAGCCTCAAGTCTTCCTCGATAGAGCTTGCTCTCCACGTTGCTGAACGGAGGGAGCAGATAAAGACCTCCTTTTTTTCTTGACAGATCCCACTCTCTGCCTGTTCCCAGATGGTCGATAAGCGACTGGTAGTTATATTTGGTTATAACTCCAACAGTCGAAATACCGCTGTTTACAAAGTTAGAAAGCGGAAAGTCAATCATTCTGTATCTTCCGCCGAAAAGGACTGAGCCCATTGTTCTCGCCTTTGTTAGGTCCTTGACTGTGCTGTCGTGCATATTTGCAAAAACCAGTCCCAAGACCTTTCCCATATTATAAGTTCCCATAAAAGCTCATCCTCTCTACATATTCTCCGAAATAATTTGTTTAGGCGCAACCACAGAGCCGGAAGAAATTTTTATATCCTGACCAACGACCGCAACTCCCCATTCGTCTCTGTTAGGCATATCCTCAGGGCGCCTGCCTACATGAACGCCCTCACAGATCTCTGAATTTTCACCGATTATAGCATATTCTACTCTTGCTCCCGAACGGATAATCGCTCCCGGCATAATTATTGAATCTGTAACTACTGCATCCTTTTCAATAGTTACCCCGTCTGAAAGCATTGAAAAGTCAACTGTTCCGTCTATAACGCAGCCCTCTGTTACCATCGAGTTCTGAATTTTAGCGTCCTTTCCGATAACCTGCGGAGGAAGTCCCGGATTTCTCGAATATATCTTCCAAGCGGGATCGTACAAGTCTATAGGGATATTCGGATTTATCAAATCCATATTAGCCTCCCATAGACTGTCGATAGTACCAACATCTTTCCAGTAGCCGTCAAAGCGGTAAGCGAAAAGCTTCTGGTTATCACGCAAAAGCGCAGGTATTATATCCTTGCCGAAGTCTTTCGAGTTATTATCTGATGTGTCGTTCTCGTTTTCAGTGAGATACTTTTTCAAAATGTCAAAGTTGAAAATGTATATTCCCATTGAAGCAAGAGTGCTCTTAGGCTCAGGGGGTTTCTCTACGAAGTCATAAATCTGCCCGTCCTCGTGGGCAAACATAATTCCAAAACGTGAAGCCTCATCGATAGGCACATTGATCACTGCAATGGTAGCCGCCGCACCCTTTTCCTTGTGGTAACTGAGCATCTTGTCGTAATCCATCTTATAAATATGGTCGCCCGATAGAATTATAACATATTCGGGGTCGTACCTCTCTATAAACGAAAGATTCTGATAAATTGCATTAGCAGTACCCTGATACCAGTTTGCCCCCGACTGTGACTGATACGGCGCAAGAATATGAACGCCGCCGTGCAGTCTGTCCAAATCCCAAGGCTGACCGTTTCCGATATAGTCGTTCATAACCAGCGGCTGATACTGCGTTAAAACGCCGACCGTGTCAATTCCCGAGTTTACGCAATTAGACAGCGGAAAATCTATTATCCTGTACTTTCCGCCGAACGGCACTGCAGGCTTTGCGACCTTCTGTGTAAGAGCGTAAAGTCTGCTTCCCTGACCGCCTGCTAAAAGCATTGCGACGCATTCTTTTTTGTTAAACATAAACATTCACCTACTTGACTGTTTTAAAAATAATTTATATAAATCAGAATTTCTTTTATTTTGTCTGCTTACTGTCAGCAGACTTTTTCTTTGCTGTTTTTTCAGACGTTTTTGATGCCGCCGGTTTTTTATTACCCTTATTGCCATCCGCCTTATTTGACGGTTTTCCCTGTGTTTTTCTGCGTTTAAAATACATAACAGAAAACGGCGGTATTTTTATAGTTATCGACCTGTCGAAGCCATGCATTGCCACAGCGGACGTTCTTACCGGCTTATTTGTAACAGGGCTTCCGTCATGAGATGTTGAGTTAAACACCTCCTCATATACTCCCGCTCTCGGCACACCGAACGAATACACCTCACGTCCAACGGGGACAAAGTTACATACAGTAATTATTTCATCACCGCTTTTGTCTATTCTTCTGAATATTATTATGCTTTGCTTGTAGTCATCATTCGATATCCACGAGAATCCCTCCCACGAATAATCGATTTCCCACATAGGCTTATTATCTTTATAAAAATGGTTGAGATTTTTAACAAATTTCTGAAAATTCCTGTGGTTTTCAAACTTATCTATCATAAACCACTCAAGCCCGTTTTCATAATCCCACTCTCTAAACTGGGCGAACTCGCTCCCCATAAACAGAAGCTTCTTTCCTGGGTGAGCGGTCATATAAGCCAAAAACGCTCTCGCCTGTGCAAACTTTTGGTCGGTATCACCGAACATCTTATTAACAAGCGAGCCCTTGCCGTGCACGACCTCGTCGTGAGAAATAGGCAGAATAAAATTCTCCGAGAACGCATAGAAGAAAGAAAACGTAAGAGCATTATGGTGAAACGCCCTGTTGACAGGGTCCTGCGACATATACATAAGCATATCGTTCATCCAACCCATATTCCACTTGAAGTTAAAGCCCAATCCTCCGTCGCTGACAGGTTTTGAAACCATAGGCCACGCTGTCGATTCTTCAGCTATCATCATAGCTTTCGGGAACTTCCTAAACACCTCAGTATTAAGCTCCTGCAAAAACTCTATTGCCTCCAGATTTTCGTTACCGCCGTTTTTATTGGGTAACCACTCGCCGTCACGCCTGTCGTAGTCGAGATAAAGCATAGACGCAACTGCATCAACTCTAAGACCGTCAATGTGGTACTTCTCAAGCCAGTAAACCGCATTTGATATAAGAAAAGACCTTACCTCTGGCTTTCCGTAGTCAAACACCTTTGTTCCCCACGAGTAATGCTCGCCCTTTCGTGGGTCGCTGTACTCATAGCAAGGTTCGCCGTCCCATTCAAACAAGCCTGCCTCGTCCTTAGGAAAATGAGCAGGTACCCAGTCGAGTATCACACCTATATCTGCATTGTGGAACATATCGACCATCTTCATAAAATCCTCAGGCGTTCCAAAACGTGACGTAGGAGCGTAATAACCTATACACTGATAACCCCACGAGCCGTCAAAAGGAAACTCCGCCAGCGGCATAAATTCAACATGAGTATAACCCATATCTGTAACATATGGTATGATCTCCTCAGCAAACTTAGTATATGACAGGAAATTCCCGTCCTCATACTTTCGCCACGAGCCTAAGTTGACCTCATAAATATTTATAGGTGAGTTTAATATATCAATTTTATTTGTTTTTTTCTGCCACGCATTGTCAGTCCACTCAAAGCTGTCAATTTCATAAAGCTTTGTCGCAGTGGCAGGAGCTGTCTCCATATGAGTGCCGTATGGATCGGATTTCATAATCCTTTTTCCCGAACGTGCCGTAACACAGTATTTATATGAATCGTATTTTTCAATACCTGAAATAAAAGTCTCCCATACCTCTGTTGCAGCAATTTTCTCCATTGGGTTTTTTGTCTCGTCCCAGTAATTAAAGTCTCCCACGACCGAAACAGCCCGAGCATGAGGAGCCCACACCCTGAAAAAATATCCGGTCTGACCGTCCTTTTCACCCTTTATACTGCCGAAAAATTTATAAGCTTCAAAATTCTTTCCCTCGTGAAAAAGATGCAATGGCGCTTTATAGCTTTCAGGAATTATGTCCATATCGTTACCTCCGGTTTTAGAAGCAAGAGACCAGTTGCCAAAGACAAGAAACTAAATATTAGAACTAAACGAAAAATCAATACTTGTTCCCAGCATACTCTTTTGGTTTCCAACTTCTAATTACTAGCTGCTATTGTACCACATTAATTAATAACATAGTGCATCGTCGCTGGTAATTCGCTGATTTTCTTCTTATAGTCTACACCTTTTTGGCTTTTTTTACAATACTTTTTGTATTATTTTTATAAATCTTACAGAAAATATAATCTTTATTTGTGCAAAATATCCAAAGAAAATTGAGCTATAATATTCATGAATCGTTAAATGATTATTTTTTTCCTATTTTACTGCAAATCACAGTTATATCATCAGGCTTTGAAACTGTGCTTTTTTCGTAAGCAATCTCGCCTATCGCCCTCGAAACATCTTCGGGATTCATTTTTGAAGCTTCCTTTCTGTTTCTGAAAACTGCTCTCACGGCGCTCTCGCTGACGCCGTCACTGCATATTATCACCATATCATTTTTGAAAAGCTTATTCCTTATCTGGTTCACGCTTGTCTCCGACAGTATTCCGAGCGGGAAGGCATAACCCTCTATTTTTTTAAGCTCTCCGTCTCGGTAAATATAGCTGGGACCTGCTCCGGCTTTCAAAATATTCAAGTAACCTCCGCACAAATCAAACTGAACCAAATCAAGCGTCGCAAATGATTCCTCCCAGCACTTAACCTGCAATACTGAATTTAACAGCTTAACGGTTGTCTCGTTAGATACGCCTGCTGTCAAAAGACGTGCTGTTAGATTTACCGTAAACATTGAATCAAGTCTTGCTCTGTTTCCTTTTCCCATACCGTCGGAGAGGATTATATAACTTTCGGTGTTGTTAATGGTAAGCTTTTCATAGTAATCACCCGAATGCTGTCCCGGCTCTCCTGCCGATTGATAAAATCCCTGTGACAGTGAATACATCGGTTTCTCTGAGTATTCAAGCCTTGTTGTGTCGCCTATTGTTACCTTTCTGGGCATTTCAAGCTCGCAGCCTGTTATATCACTTAACTCAACTGTCAGCCTTACTGCGTCTATTCGAGACTGTGAACTGTAAAAAATCTCGCACCTAAGCATTTTTCGCTCATCAACATAAATACACGCTCGCTGATTTTCTCCGCCCAGACGCCTTACAAGCTCGCTTGCTCTCGACGACAGCCCAACATCTACATTAGACAGCTTTGAAACGTCATGCGAAATATCATCGAGAACATTACCCATAGTTTCAAGCTGCGTTGAAAGAAACTCTCTCATCTCTTTTAACTTTCTTGATGAACTCTGTTCAAACAGCATATTTGTATACATCATATTATATGTATTTGCCAAAAGCTCTTTTCTTATGCATTCCGGGTGTTTCTTATCTATATCTTCCTCACTTAGCTTTTCAAAGCAAGCTATCTTCCTTTGTAGCTGTGTAAAAACACTTTTAGTTTCGCCCTCTTTTCTCTGCCAACAGATAGCGTTCATAGGACACTCTCTGCATACGCTGTTCTTTACAAGCTTGCCCAACTGCGTCGGAGTGACCTTCTTTTCCATAGCCTCTGTTACAGTGGAAATTTGGTTTTTAACATCTGATAAAGCGTTTGAAGCAAATGAAAGCTTTGATGAAACGGTCTTGTTTGAAATTTCGGTTGCCTTATTTGTTCCGCTGACAAGCTTTAGTGCGCCTGTTACCTTTGCCTCAGGTAGGGCAAGATAAATCACAGCCCCTGCAATCAAGTCGGCAAACAGCTTAAATGTATCGGGGTTCATACCTATAGTTATTAAAGACACAAGCGACACACCTATAAACACAATAATAATAGCCGCAATCCCGAAAGATGCAAAAGCACCGCAAATTAATCCTGAAGTCGCAAGAAGCAGGGTGTTCTTTGCAAGCTCGGGGGCGCACAAAATCATTCCGCAGGTTGCAAGCGCACCGCACACAGCGCCTCCAATGTGCTTATACCTGTTTACGCCAAAAAGCATTATCACTACACCAAAAGCACGTCCTAAATTTATACCCAAAATTGACACAGAAGTCAGGGTTGCTACGAGCATTACATATAGTATGCTCAAACCCACTCCGTTTAAACCCTTTATACTTATCGTTCCAGTTTTCTTATAATTTTCATAGCAATACTTTGAAAAAAATACTAGAAAAAAACACAGTATAGCTGAAAGACACCTATATATAGTCGCTTCTGCTCTTGTCGGTATAACTAGACTGAACAGCGCTCCGAAAAACAAAGTCACCGCACCTGACATAACTGCAAGCGAAAAAGGTGAATTATTATATGTATGGGGAAAAATAAACGTCTTTAAAACAACTATTGTAGTCATCGCACATATACTTGGTATTCCCTCTGCAATATTCCCGTTAATTACATATGACAGCACTGCCGATATAAACGCAGGTATTGAACTGAAGCCGGATATTGAAACTATCACAATATTGACCGGCGAATTAAAACCCAGTATATTTCCTTTGCTGGATATGTATCCTAACACCATTGCAAGTCCCATTAAAGAAAAGCTTTTTATCTTTTCTTCGTTCTTTTCTAAAACCTGAAAATTTAACATCCTATCACCATTGTCTCCAAAATTTCTACACATATATTTCTCTCTGTAGATAATAAAATATTACAATGTGTATGAAAGAAAAATTGTCGCAAACAGCGTATTACAATAGGTTTTAATTTGTGACATGATGTATAAAAAAATGCTCTTGCAGATATTAGAAAAGCGTTCGGAATACTTTACATATCCGAACGCTTTATCTTATTTTTTAAATTTATCTTTAATAATAGACAGCGGGTGTTTAAGCTTATAAACTACTCTCTCAATAGTCTTTTTAAGTTCTTCATTATTCTTTCTAAGCTCTTCATTTACTCTTCTAAGAGTAAAAATATCATTCTTAAGGCTAAGTATCTGAGCGTCCATAGACTTCACTTTATCACGAAGGATCTTAGACTTTTCACTCTCAGCCGAGACAGCTTTCATCTCTTTTTTATACTCAAGAACCTGCTCACCGACATTAGCAATTCCTTTCTTTATTTCTTCTGAATCTACAAGCTCTTCGCCTTTATAATTTTTCAAGAACACATTTGCAGATTTCTCTCTGTTTTTCTTTTCACGCTGAAGCTGATCTTTTAAATCATCAATTTCCTCTTTCTGGATTACAGCTATCATTCCGAAAAAACGAATTATGTCCTCGTGCATAAAATCATTTTGAGGCGTCCATCTTGCTGCCGCTCTGGATTTTGGAGAAAAAAGCTCATCACTTTCCAAACCAAGATACTCCCTTGCAATAGCAGCGTTACCCTCAGCGTACTTTTTCATAAAGCTGTCGGCTTCATCTTCGGTAAGCATCTCAAAAACATTATCAGGGCTCTTTAACCTTTCGCATTCCTCTGAGATCTTTCTTAGAAATGAACGTGTAGAATCTGTATCTGTAAGTATTGTATTGATTACTCTCCTTATCTCCTGGCTGTTCGCTGTTAAAGAAGGATTTGTCTCCTCTGTTACAACTTGAAATTCATCAGTGTATTCAAGACCGATTGCATCAAGAAAATCTGAGTATATAGTTCCGCCGTTTTCCAAAAAACGCTTCCTTTCAAAAATTCTGACTATTATATTCTCCTTACCTATAATTTCTGCTATTTTCTCCAAAAGTCCGTAATAGTCAAGCGCCACACCTTTAGGACGATGTATAAATGCATCCCATTTAACACCTGCATAAGTATTCCAGCCCTCTTTTATCTGCTGGCTCAGCCACGAGTTAGCAAAATCATCCTGTCTTCTTAAATAAACTATAACCTTTATCTTATAATTATTCTTCTCTGCGTCAGACTGCAACTTCTCCCAAAAATCAAACTTACTTCCCACAGATGAATGCCAAATATTTTCGTCAGACAGAATTACGTTACCGAACTTCTCTAAGTCGTTATGAAGCATTGATAAGCCCTTGTTCCAAAGAGCTAACTCCCCTTCGTGGTCTTCTTGACTGTCAGAGTTTAAAAGCCTGCCTACCAAAAAATGCCCGTTACGACGTATTTCTACCTTCGGATATTTGAAGTCCAAAATAGGATAGCTGAATCCTTTTTTGTTCAGTACCTCCTGATTTTCCATACAAAACTTCTGTATGGAGGTCGTAGCTGTCTTAGGAGTTCCTATATGCAGATACAGTGTTGACATTTAATATTTACTCCTTCTTTTGTTTTTATAAACAAGAACCAGTTATACTCTCATGCAGCATATTATTTCTTTTCTCTTACGCCTTAGCTATTAAATTTAAAAGAAAACATTGCAATTAAGTATATTACCCAATACTATATTTTATCTTCAAGCTGTTCCAGCAGAATATCTACACACGTTTCAATATCGTGCTCTGCGGTATTTATAGATATATCGGGATTTTCAGGCGGTTCGTAAGGCGATGAAATGCCCGTAAAATTCTGAATCTCTCCCATTCTAGCCTTTTTATAAAGACCCTTAACGTCACGTCTCTCGCACTCCTCAAGCGGTGTACTTACATATACCTCGATAAAGTTGTCCCCGCCGATTATCTCCTTAGCATTGCGCCTGTCACGCTTATAAGGAGAAACAAACGAATTTATGACGATAACTCCTGCATCATTCATCAGCTTTGATACCTCAGCAATACGTCTGATATTCTCTATTCTGTCCTGCTCTTTAAATCCAAGATTCTTATTAAGACCCATACGAACATTATCGCCGTCTAAGGTCATTGTATGCTTACCTATTGCAAACAGACGCTTCTCCAGAGCGTTCGCAAGCGTAGACTTGCCCGAACCGGAAAGTCCGGTAAGCCATATAGTTCTAGCCTTTTGACCCTTTTGATTTTCTCTCTGCTCTCTAGTTATATCCATCTCGTGATATGTCAGGTTGTCAGCTCTGTTCAGCTTGTGCATAACAACTCCGCAGGCAGATGTCATATGCGTAATTCGGTCTATCAGTATAAGTGCGCCCAGCGTTGGGTTCTGCGCAAACTCGTCAAAAACTATTTTCTCAGATACCGAAATATCACACTCGGCAATCTCATTTTTATATATTGCGTCGGCAGAAACCTCACTGCCTGTATTTACGTCTATCTTGTGCTTGATGTTCATAACAACCGCAGGAATTTTCTTTGTGCCCAGCTTTAGCAGATAGTTCTTACCTGCCACAAGTTCGCTGTCGTCCATCCAAAGAAGCTTTGCTGTGAACAGATTTCCAACAGTCGGTCTTGCTCCGCTCACCAGAACACAGCCTCTTGAAACATCGACCTCTTTGTCAAGCTGAACTGTAACCGCCTGACCCTTTTTCGCACTCTCAACCTCTTTGCCGGCACAAATAATGCTCTTTACATTAGCCTTTTCCTTAGACGGCAAAGCGGTTATCTCATCGCCTACGTTTAGCTTGCCCGTTTCTATCTGACCAGAAAAGCCTCTGTAGGTATGGTTAGGTCTGCAAACTCTCTGAACAGGCATTGTAAAGCCCTTTTCAACGTCGTCTGCGTGAACGTCAATTTCCTCTAAATAAGAAAGCAGAGTTCCGCCTCTATACCATGTCATATGCTCTGACTCAGTTGTAATATTATCTCCCTCAGTCGCAGAAACAGGGATTATCTTTACCGATTCGTAATCAAACTCGGCAAGGAGCATTCTTATCTCTTTTTCTATCTTCTTGAATCTGTTGCGGTCAAAGTGTATAAGATCCATTTTATTAACGGCAAACACAAAGTGCTTAATACCCATAAGTGAGCAAATTCTTGCGTGCCTTCTTGTCTGAACCAAAACGCCTTGAGACGCATCTACCAAAATAACGGCAAGCTCTGCGAATGACGCACCTACCGCCATATTTCTAGTGTACTCTTCATGTCCGGGCGTGTCAGCTACTATAAATGATCTCCGTTCAGTTGTGAAGTAACGGTAAGCAACGTCTATTGTGATTCCCTGCTCACGCTCTGCCATAAGACCGTCTAAAAGCAGCGAATAATCTATATTGCCCTCTCTTGAGCCGACCTTGCTGTCCAGCTCTAAAGAGCGCTCCTGATCCGCAAACAAAAGCTTAGCGTCATACAGCATATGACCGATAAGAGTTGATTTTCCATCGTCAACGCTTCCGCAGGTAATGAATTTCAAAAGTCCGTTCATTTTAGAAATAGCCCTCCCTTTTTCTCTTTTCCATACTTGCAGCTCCGCCGTCGTTGTCAATAACACGGCTGGTTCTCTCGGAAGAAACTGCTCCTAAAGTCTCGTCGATAATCTCGTCAAGTGTCTCGGCATTACTCTCCATACCGCCTGTAAGCGGATAACAGCCAAGCGTTCTGAAACGAATCTTTTTAGTCTGAACCTCCTCGCCCTCTTTAAGGCGCATACGGTCGTCATCTACCAAAATTATATTGCCGTCTCTTACAACGCACTTTCTCTCAGCCGCAAAATACAGAGGAACTATATCAATATTTTCTCTCTTTATATACTGCCAAATGTCCTTCTCAGTCCAGTTGGATATCGGAAACACTCGAATTTCCTCGCCCTTGTTTATCTCGGTGTTATAGAGCTTCCACATCTCAGGTCGCTGATTTTTAGGGTCCCATGCGTGGTCGGAATTTCTGAATGAGAACAATCTTTCCTTAGCTCTCGACTTTTCCTCGTCACGTCTGCCTCCGCCGAAAGCCGCCGTAAAGCCATACTTATCAAGAGCCTGCTTTAAAGCCTGAGTTTTCATTATATCAGTATACGACGAACCGTGATCAAACGGGTTTATACCCTGCTTAACACCCTCCTCGTTGATATATTCAAGCATTTCAATACCGTACTTCTTTGCCGTTTTGTCACGAAATTCTATCATCTCTTTGAACTTCCAAGTGGTATTGACGTGCAAAAACGGAAACGGAGGCTTTTCAGGGTAAAAAGCCTTTAATGCAAGATGCAGCATAACCGAAGAGTCCTTGCCTATTGAATACAGCATAACAGGCTTTTCACATTCTGCCGCAACCTCTCTCATAATGTAAATCGCTTCCGCCTCAAGCTCATCTAAATGTAAAAATTCACTCATAATTAAATTTCCTTATCTTTTTACTTTTATATTCCTGCTGTCATTTTGCTTATAGATTGTCACAGTCAGCTATTTCTTATCTCTGTCAAGACCGTATCTTCTGCGTACTGCGTTTTCCCAGTTTGTAAATATAACACGGTCTATTATCGTACCTATTACGATAATTATAAGCATTATAAGCGTGACCTTATTAATATCGCTCTCAATACTTCTTGCCGCATCAAGAATTTGTCCTAAGCCTATCATACTTATCATCATCTCAGCCGCCATAAGCGCTCTCCACGCAAAAGACCATCCGCTTTTAAGTCCTGCTATAAGCATCGGCTGCGCTGCAGGTATAATCACCTTGAAGTAAAGCTGTCTCTGGCTGACGCCCATTGTCTTTGCCGCTCTTATATAAAGAGGGTCTACGTTCTGTATTCCATTGTCGACCGCCATCGCTATGCTAAATGCAGAGCCGACTACTATTACAAATATTACTGCGCTCTGGTCAAGACCGAACCAAAGAATTGCAAACGGTACCCAGCAAACGCTAGGCAGCGTTTGAATTCCTAAAATTAACGGCTTTAAATTCTCTTGAAGATATTTGAACTTAGAAATTAAAAAGCCCAGCACTGCTCCTATTACCATTGAAATCAGAAAACCAATAAAAGCTCTTAACATACTAGCCCCGACTGCGGCATAAATGCTCATTCCGGTGTAGTCAAACGAGAATAAGTTCACACATCTATCCCAAACGCCCTGAGGAGACGGTATTGTGTATGATTTCCACAGCCCAAAAACTTCAACTCCAAGCAAATAGACAAGCTCCCAAAGAGCAATTACAATGACTATAAAGCCTATTCGGCTTAGTATTTTTTTAACTGTCGTGCTCTTCTTTTTCAATCTTGTCCACCTCTTCTTTTAAAGCCTCAAGCAGCTTTTTTCTTATGTTTATAAACTCAACCGATTCTATATGTCTTGGACGCGGTATATCGATCTTTATTATATCCTTAACCTTGCCCGGATGCGAGCCTATCATAACTATCCTGTCGCTGAAAAAGAGAGCCTCCTCAACGCTGTGAGTAACTAAGATAATGGTCTTTTTAGTCTGCTGCCATATGTTTATAAGCTCCTCACGCAGAACATTGATTGTCTGCTTGTCAAGAGCCGCAAAAGGCTCGTCCATAAGAAGTATCTTGCAGTCTAAGCAAAGAGCCCTTGCAAGCGCAACACGCTGTTTCATTCCTCCCGAAAGCTCATGGATATTGTAATCTTTGAACTTATATAGCTGAACCATTTTCAGATATTTTTCAAGTCTCTTGTCCTGCTCCTCTTTAGAAAGCCCTGCTATTTTCATTCCGAAGCGAACGTTCTTCTCAACTGTAAGCCACGGGAACAAGGCGGACTCTTGAAACATCATTATCCTGTCAGAACCCGGTTTTGTGATTTCCTCACCGTCAAGAGTTATCTTTCCGCTGTCCTGTTCAACAAGCCCCGCAATTATATTGAGAAGCGTTGACTTTCCGCAGCCCGAAGGTCCTAAAAGGCATATAAATTCGCCCGACTCTATGTTTAGGTTTATGTCCTCAAGTATATTGGTATCGCTGTTTTTATCAAACTTCTTTGTTATTCCCTCAATATGCAAACTCATAATTCTGACTTTGCCCCTAAGAGCAATCCTCCTTATAAATTTATGTCGGCTTTATGGCTAATACTGATGCCGATATTTCGGCAATAATACTTCATTATGAAATGGACTTCATTATACTGTCGTCTATGATTTTATCGTCAGGCAGCTTTGAGATAAATCCCTCGTCGAGATTAATTTTTGCATACTCGTCAACAGCTTCCTTAGAAACATCGGTTGTGAAAACTATTCTTGAGAATGCGCTTTCAAACTGCTCATCGTCATTTTTAGAACCTGCAAGCTCCTCTATCTTTTCGTTTACTATCTTTGCGCTCTCTGAAATATTCTGCTGAATATACAATGTTGCGTCCTTGTGAGCCTTTAAAAACTTTTCAACTATCTCAGGGTGCTCTTTCTGAAACTCTTTTCTTACAACAACAACCGCAACAGGATAATCCCCCTGACGCCATATCTCGTCGTAATTGAGCACTACTTTAGCTTTAATATTTTGGCTGTTTTCCAAAACTGTTCCCCAAGGCTCCGGAACAAGTGCTGCGTCTATCTCACCCTGATCAAAAAGCGACTCGACCTCTGAATTTTTAACGGCTGTAACATTTACATTTCCGCCCTTGTCCTGCGCCTTTAGACCGTTGTCGGAAAGAAGCTTTAAAAGAGCCAGATGCTGAGTGTTTCCTGCCTGAGGAATGGCTACTGTTTTATTTGCCAGATCCTTGACTTCCTTTATATTAGCGTCTTCTCTTGCTATGAGAACCTGTCCGCCGTTGGTTGCACCGGCAATTATATTAACGTCTCCGTTTGTGCTTACATTACCGCTTATCGCAGGAACAGGTCCGATATAACCTATGTCAATATCCTCTGATTTTAGCGCCTCTACCTCAGCAGGTCCTGCATTGAAAGACGTCCACTTAACGCTGTAGTCTTCGCCCAAAGCATTCTCAAACGTTTTCTGAGACTGCATTACCATTGCCTGAGCGTGAGTTATGTTCGGGAAAAATGCAACATTGACCGTCTTGTCGTCTTTTGAACCCTTAGTACAGCCCGAAAAGACAGTGATTACGCAAGTAAAAGCCAGTGCTGCTGATAAAATTCTTTTTAGTTTCATAATATTGACCTCCTAAGATTTATAATTCTTTTTTACCTTTTAATTCATCTAAAAATATGTCTAATTATACACATTATTATAATATCGCTGTGAAATATTTGTGAACTGTGAATCTCTCACAAGTTAATTTTTATTTAATCTAGAACAGCATACCATAATTTGTGTTGAATGTCAATAAAAACAGCATAAATTGTGTTTTTATTTCCAACTTAACATAAAAATTTATTAATCCCTCCAAATCCTATTAAATTACTAGTAATTACTATGACATTTATTTTATTACAAAAAATATTATTGTCAAGAAGCAGGTAAAAAAATCTGCCTTTTTACTATATTTTTTAACAGATAATAATGTTTCTTCGTACACTTCTTACAATTTGCTGATATCTTTTAATATATTGGAAAAGTTTATAAGCTCCTCCATTGAGAGCTGTTCCGGTCTAACATTAACAGCTAAGCCTGACTGCTTTACAGATTGCAGTACAATACTTTTATCTATACCCAAAGCCGAAGTAACCGAATTTGCAAGCGTCTTTCTGCGCTGTGAGAACGCTCCTCTTACAACCTTAAAAAAGAATTTTTCGTCCTTAACACCACTTGGGGTTTCTTCTTTTATATCAAATCTAACTACACAGCTGTCAACATTCGGGGACGGCATAAAACTGCCCCTTGAAACGTCAAATAAAATTTTAGGATTGGAAAAATAGTTTACAGCAACCGTCACTGCTCCCATATCTCTTGTTCCCATTCCTGCGCAAAGACGTTTACCAGCCTCTTTTTGAACCATAACCGTAACCGACTTTATCCGCAGTCTTGACTCTAACAGCTTCATTATTACAGGCGACGTAATATAATAAGGTAAATTTGCACACACTGCAACATCTAAGCCCTCAAATTCATTATCAATGATTTTCGATAAATCAGTATCCATTACATCGGCGTTTATTATTTTAACGTTATCAAATTCCGAAAGCGTATCTTCAAGTATAGGAATAAGTCTTTTATCTATCTCAATAGCGACAACCTTTTCCGCACGCTTGGCAAGCTCGGCTGTCAAAACGCCTATTCCCGTTCCGATTTCTATTACTCCAAAGCCCTTCTTTGCGTTTCCCTGCTCGGCAATCTTTGGGCATACGCTCGGATTTATAAGAAAGTTCTGCCCCAGACTTTTTGAAAACTCAAAGCCGTGCTTTTTCATCAATGATTTTATTACGCTTACATCCGTTAGATTTTCCACTTGTCTTTATAAAAACTCCGTTATGGAGATTTCCTCCTATACGTTATTGAAATGTAAATTTTAATTATAAATTTTACAAATAACATTATAGCATAATCAAAGGATATTTTCAAATACTAATAGCGTAAGCACTTCATTACAAATAAAGGAGAAAAAATATGGACATGCAGGACATCCCTATCGGATTTACTTTTGCACTTGCTGAGAATCCGGAGGCGCTGAGTTACTTTGTATCTCTTTCAGAGGAACAGAAACAACGTGTACTTGAACAAACGCACAAAATACACTCAAAAAGCGAGATGCAAGCCTTCGCAGGAAACTTTGCAAAAAACAATCCGTCATCAAAAACGGGATTTATGAACAATCATTTCAGTTGATCTGATTCACTTAGTATTTTGCATAAATGTAAGAACACTATGCAGATTTAACAATAAATTAAAATAATATCAGCATAAAATTTATAGCAAAAGGATTGAAATTTATCTGAAATTGGAGTACAATACTAATTGTAGTAGTTTTGGTTGAATTGAGGTAAAGCGTATGACATTTCTTTTAAACGGTCATTACAATACTTCATACAGCTTTTCAGGTAACCGTTCTTGTGCTTGCATCTCAGAATGTTGCCTTGCTTCATTGCACTCAAAAAAGCAAAATAAGAGTATAATATAAACTGCGACAGAGATGTTGCAGTTTTTTTACTGTCAATTTTTTGAACGGAGGTATTATATGAAAAAAGTTGCAGTTATTATGGGAAGCGACAGTGATTTCCCTATCGTATCAAAGGCAATAAAAGAGCTTCAAGCCTACGGAGTACCTTACGAAGCGCACATAATGTCCGCTCACAGAACACCCGAGATTGCGGCTTCATTTGCTAAAGACGCTAAGAAAAACGGCTTCGGCGTTATCATTGCGGCAGCCGGTATGGCAGCTCACCTAGCA
This sequence comes from uncultured Clostridia bacterium, assembly GCA_947589215.1. GTDB lineage: Bacteria > Bacillota > Clostridia > Oscillospirales > Ruminococcaceae > UMGS1601. The sequence goes on along the minus strand of CANQCL010000006.1, from coordinate 48,663 downwards.
GGAGTTTTGGCAGGCAACACTACTCTGCCCGTTATCGGCATACCTATCAAATCAACATTCGACGGCTTAGACTCACTGCTGGCAACCGTTCAGATGCCAAGCGGAATACCCGTTGCAACCGTTGCAGTAAACGGCGCTAAAAACGCAGCGCTTCTAGCAATTCAGATGCTCTCTCTTTCAGACGACAGCCTTTCGGACAAGCTGGAAAAAGCAAAGGCAGAAATGGTCGATGGCGTAAAGGCTAAGGACGAAGCATTGCAGGATGAAGTTGCAAAGCTTTAATTTAAAAAAGACAGATTAATTTATTGGAGGAAGATACTATGGAAAACATTATTAAAGGCGAACAGCTTTATGAAGGAAAGGCAAAGAAGGTCTATGCCACAAATGATCCTGACCTCGTTATCGTTGACTATAAAGACGACGCTACCGCATTCAACGGTGAAAAGAAAGGAACTATCGCAGGCAAAGGCTCTATCAACAACAGAATGACAAACTTTATGTTCAAGCTGTTAGAAAAGGAAGGTATTCCGACTCACTTGGTTGAGGAGATAAACGACCGTGAAACCATCGTAAAAAAAGTTGAGATAGTACCGCTTGAAGTTATTGTAAGAAATGTTGCGGCAGGCAGCTTTTCAAAGAAATTAGGTATTGCAGAGGGTACTCCTCTTAAAACACCTACATTGGAGTTCAGCTATAAAAATGACGATCTGGGCGATCCATTTATAAATAAATACTACGCTCTCGGTCTTGACCTGGCAACCGAAGAGGAAATTGAAACAATTACAAAATATGCGTTTAAGGTAAACGATTTTATGCTTAAGTTCTTTAAAGAGCTTAATATCGACCTTATTGACTTTAAGATAGAATTCGGCAGATTTCACAACGAGATCATTCTCGCTGACGAAATTTCACCTGATACCTGCCGTTTTTGGGACTCTAAAACCCACGAAAAGCTGGATAAAGACCGCTTCCGCAGAGATATGGGCGGCGTAGAGGACGCTTATCAGGAAATTATGAGACGGCTAGAAGCTAGAGGCTAGAGATTAGAAGTAAGAAGTTAGAAACTATAATTTTAACAGCAAGTAAAATACTAAGATCTTGCATCTTGCTTTTTGATTCTTGCATCTAATAGTCGGAAGAACCACTGGCGGCTCGCCAGCTGAGGAAGGAATGATAATACTTGAAAAAAGGCTTGCACGAGGAGTGCGGTGTTTTCGGCATTTACTCTAACGAAACAACCGACGTAGCGTCATCTGTATATATAGGTCTGTATGCCCTTCAGCACAGAGGACAGGAAAGCTGCGGTATAGTTGTAAACGACGACGGGCTATTCCACTATCACAGAGACTTAGGTCTTGTTCACGAGGTTTTTAATCAGGAAACTTTATCAAAACTGGGAAACGGTCAGATAGCTATCGGGCATGTAAGATATTCTACAACGGGAAATTCAAACCGCTCAAATGCACAGCCGTTGGTTGTTCGACATATTAAAGGTCCAATGTCTATAGCACATAACGGAAACCTTGTAAACGCTTCTCAGCTAAGGCAGGAGTACGAATTAAAAGGTGCGATCTTTCACAACACTAATGATACCGAAGTCATATCATATGCGATAACCGAACAGCGTCTTGTCTGCGGTTCTATTGAGGAATCAGTTGAAAAAGCAATGAATAAAATAAAGGGTGCGTACTCGATTTTAGTTATGTCCCCTACTAAGCTGATTGCGGCTCGTGACCCTAACGGCTTTCGTCCGCTGTGTCTGGGCAAAACTTCAAACGGCTATGTGGTTTCATCTGAATCATGCGCTTTTGAAAGTATGGGCGCTAAATTTATTCGTGACATAAAACCCGGCGAAATAGTTGTCATTGACAAAAACGGTATGAGAAGCATTGAGACACACTGCGGAAACAAAGGTACTATCTGTGTGTTTGAATACGTTTACTTCGCAAGACCTGACTCGGTTATAGAAGGTTCAAGCGTTCACAAGGCAAGACTTCGTGCGGGAAAATTCCTCTGGCAGGAGCATCCCTGCGATGCTGATGTTGTTATAGGAGTCCCCGATTCGGGAATAGACGCCGCTCTTGGCTTTGCAAACGCAAGCGGTATTCCCTACGGCGTGGGATTCATCAAAAACAGATATATTGGCAGAACATTTATTCAGCCTACTCAGCTTGAGAGAACAAACTCTGTTAAAATAAAGCTGAACGTCATCTCAAACACAGTAAAAGACAAGCGTGTTGTTATGATCGATGACAGCATTGTAAGAGGTACTACTATGAGAAGAATAGTAAACCTTCTCAGAGACGCCGGTGCTAAAGAGGTTCATGTGAGAGTTTCCTGCCCTCCGTTTATAGCTCCCTGCTATTTCGGCACAGATATAGACAGCAAGGAAAATCTTATAGCCTGTCAGAAAAAATCGATTGATGAAATTTGTGAAAGCATTGGCGCAGACAGTTTGGGCTATCTCAGTGTTGAAAACGTCAAAAAACTTGCAGGGATTTCCCACTGTGATTTCTGCGTTGGCTGCTTTAACGAGAAGTATCCTATAGAGGTTCCGAAAGAAATGCCTAAGGATAAGTTTGAATCAAAGATAAATAACAATCAGCTTACGCTGAATATCGAATAATACTTACGAGGAGCATAAAATATGAATAGTTTTTCAAACAGTTACAAAGATGCCGGAGTTGACGTAACCGCCGGATACAAGGCTGTTGAGCTTATGAAACAGCACGTCGCAAAAACAATGACTTCTAACGTGCTTTCGGGTCTGGGCGGCTTTGGAGGTCTTTATGAGCTTGACCTCACTGGTATAAAAAAGCCCGTTTTGGTTTCGGGAACAGACGGCGTCGGCACAAAGCTGAAAATAGCCTTTTTGATGGACAAACATAACACAGTCGGCATAGACTGCGTGGCAATGTGCGTAAATGATATTATCTGCTGCGGAGCTAAGCCTCAGTTCTTTTTAGACTACATCGCAGTCGGTAAAAATATTCCTGAAAAAGTTGCCGATATCGTTTCGGGAGTTGCAGAGGGCTGTGTTCAGTCGGGCTGCGCTCTGATAGGCGGTGAAACCGCTGAAATGCCGGGATTCTATCCGGAGGACGAATACGACCTTGCAGGTTTTTCGGTTGGAGTTGTTGACAAGGATAAAATCCTAAAGCCCGATACGCAAAAAGAGGGCGACATAATGATAGGCATAAAGTCAAGCGGAGTTCACTCAAACGGATTTTCACTAGTCAGAAAGGTATTTTCGGTAAGCGAATCAAACCTTGCAAGGCACGTCAGCGAGCTTGGCGCTACACTCGGCGACACGCTTTTAACACCTACTAAAATCTATGTCAAGGCAATTATGAACGCTTTAAATGCGTGTACTATAAAATCAATTTCTCATATTACAGGCGGCGGATTTTATGAGAATATCCCACGCTCGCTTCCAAACGGCATTTCTGCGAAAATCGAGAAATCTGCTGTTGAGATTCTCCCAATATTTGAAGTCATTAAAAGCACAGGAAAAATACCTGAGAGAGATATGTTCAACACATTTAATATGGGCGTGGGTATGACAGTTGTTGTCGATAAAAACGACGCAGACAAGGCAATAGAGGCTATCAAAGCCGCAGGTGAAGAAGCATATGTACTCGGCGAGCTTGTTAAGAGCGACGAGGGAGTAATTATCTCTTAACAGAAAATTTCTTCTTGAATCTTGCCCCTTGTTTCTGGATTCTTGCTTCTAATTTCTGGCTTCTGGCTTCTTGCCTCTTGCCTCTTGCCTCTGAAAGGACAGTGATATAAAATGAAGAACATCGCAGTTTTAGTATCCGGCGGCGGAACTAATCTTCAAGCGCTTATTGACGCTCAGAAAAACGGTATTATCAAAAACGGAAAGATAACCTGCGTTATTGCGTCAAAGCCTGACGCTTATGCACTTGAACGTGCTAAGCAAAATAATATTCCCACGCTTGTTATTCCAAGAAAGGAATATGACAGCGTCAGCGATTACACAAGGGCTGTAACCGATGCTCTTATTGAAAAAAAAGCCGACCTTGTAGTTTACGCAGGCTTTATGACTATTCTTGACGAGCAAATCGTTAAGGCATTCCCCAACAAAATGATGAATGTTCACCCGTCGCTTATCCCATCTTTCTGCGGAAAAGGCTTTTACGGACTTCACGTTCACGAAGAGGTTCTCAAAAAGGGAGTTAAACTGACAGGAGCTACCGTTCATTTTGTAACCGAAGAGTGCGACGGAGGTCCTATAATTCTGCAAAAGGCAGTTGAGGTCAAAAACGACGATACTCCTAAAACATTGCAAAAAAGAGTTATGGAGGAAGCCGAGTGGGTAATACTTCCTCAAGCTGTATCGCTGTTTTGTGAGGATAGGATAGAAGTAAAAGATGATAAAGCGTACATTCATTAATAATAAATTTAGGAGGAAATAATATGAAGACTATCGACATTTATGAAGAGCTTAAAAGCAATCCTTATCCCGGAAGAGGAATCATTATCGGTAAATCAGCCGACGGAAAAAAAGCCGTTACCGCTTACTTCATTATGGGGCGGAGCGTAAACTCAAGAAACAGAATTTTCACAGAAACTTCTGACGGCATCAAGACAGAGGCATTTGATCCCTCTCTTTTGACAGATCCGCATCTTATCATTTACTCGCCTGTCAGAGTTTTGGGAAACAAGACTATTGTAACAAACGGCGACCAGACCGACACTATTTACGAACTTATGGATAAACAGCAAACGTTTGAACAGGCTCTGCGCACCCGTGAATTTGAGGACGACGCACCGAATTATACCCCTCGCATTTCGGGAATTATGCACATTGAGGATGATACATACAATTACGCAATGTCTATTTTAAAATCGGCAAGCGGAAATCCTGAATCCTGTGAGAGATTTACTTATTCATACACAAATCCGCTTAACGGCGAAGGCAGGTTTATCCACACATATATAGGTGACGGCGATCCGCTTCCGAGTTTTGAAGGCGAACCTAAAAAAATTTCTATACCCAATGACATCAAAGAGTTTTCAGATGCACTTTGGAACAGCCTAAACGAGGATAATAAGGTTTCTCTTTTTGTAAGGTTTATTGACCTAGAAACCAAAAAGTATGAAACAGTTATTATAAATAAGAATAAAAAATAAGTAATATCAATACATAAATTGAGAGGAGGAAATGCTCTGTAATGGAGCATAATAAAAAATGAGTGTTGAAATGCAATTAAAGTACGGCTGCAACCCAAATCAAAAGCCGTCGAAAGTTTATATGGAAAACGGAAGTGAGCTTCCTATAACCGTACTGAACGGAAAACCGGGATACATCAATCTGCTTGACGCCTTCAACGGTTGGCAGCTTGTTAAAGAACTTAAAAAGGCAACAGGTATGTGTGCAGCAACGTCATTCAAGCACGTTTCCCCTGCCGGAGCGGCTGTAGGCAAGCCCCTTTCAGATACGCTTAAAAAAATCTACTGGGTCGACGATTTAGGCGAGCTTTCACCGATGGCTTGCGCTTATGCAAGATCAAGAGGCGCTGACAGAATGTCCTCATACGGAGATTTTATCGCCCTTTCAGATGAGTGTGATGTATGCACTGCAAAGATGATTAAAAGAGAGGTTTCTGACGGTATTATTGCTCCGTCATACACAGACGAGGCTCTGAAAATTTTAAAGAGCAAGAGAAAAGGTACCTATAACATAATACAGATAGACGAAAACTACACTCCCGACTCTATTGAAACAAAACAGGTTTATGGAGTTACTTTTGAGCAAGGCAGAAACGAGCTTGATATCAACACAGACCTCCTTGAACAGAATATTCCGACAAATAATAAAAACATTCCTGATGATAAGAAAATAGATCTGCTTATTTCTCTTATAACGCTTAAATACACCCAGTCCAACAGCGTTTGCTATGTTAAAGACGGTCAGGCAATAGGCATCGGAGCAGGTCAGCAGTCTAGAATTCACTGCACAAGACTTGCAGGAAACAAAGCAGATGTATGGTGGCTGCGTCAGGCACCTCAGGTTCTTAACCTTGAGTTTAAAGATGACATAAAACGTGCTGACAGAGATAATGCCATTGACGTTTACATTTCTGACGAGTATGAGGACATTTTAGCCGAAGGCGTTTGGCAAAACACCTTCAAGACAAAGCCTCCGGTGTTTACAAGCGAAGAGAAAAAGGCTTGGATCGCAAAGAACACAGATGTTTGTCTTGGCTCTGACGCTTTCTTCCCATTCGGCGACAATATTGAGCGTGCAAGAAAAAGCGGAGTAGCTTATATTGCTGAGCCGGGCGGTTCAATCCGTGACGACAATGTTATTGAAACCTGCAATAAGTATAATATTGCAATGAGCTTTACTGGAATAAGATTATTTCACCACTGATAAAATAACGTTAAAAACTTGTAAAGATTAACTATGCAAGAAGATTTGGGATTGATAAATTAAAAATACAAAATGCAAATTTTGCTTTGTTGTATTAATAGGAAAAGGAGATTTATATGAAAAATTTAAAGAAGCTGGCAGCATTATCTGTTAGTATTGTAATGATTTTAAGCATGGCGAGTTGTCGTACTGTAGATGATTCCAGCAGCGACAATATATCCGACCCTTACGGTCACCATCACTCAAGCAATTCAAAGGGTACCTTTAAAGACGGCGTTTTTACAAATGACGAATATTCTATAGTTTTAGGCTCAGGCTGGAATCAAACTGAGGATACAACTGAGTCTGATATTGCAATGTTCAGTCATGGCAGCAACTCATTCAGCAACTTTAATATACGTCGCGAGTGCCATGAAAAAGCAAACGAAATAGATATTGAGCAGTATAAAAACACCACTGCTGAACAGTTTAATTCACTTGAAGGCTACGAGGTAATCAAAACTAAAGATGCTGAAATAGATGGAAAAAAAGCATTTAAGATCTATATCAATATGAAATCCGGAGATACAAAAATGAAGTTAATACAGTGCTATATCGTATCAGATGAGGACATTTATGTTTGTACTTTCCTGACTTCTGTTGATGAATATAAAACAATGAAGTCTGAGGCTGAGAAAATTATAGACACTCTTAAATTCATCTGATAGGCAGGTTTTAACTTCACCATCTACAATAAGACAATACACTTATAAAGGAGAAAATACAATGAAAATTTTAGTAGTCGGCGGCGGCGGACGAGAACACGCTATAATTATGAAGCTTGCAGAATCGCCTAAGGTTGAAAAGCTCTACTGCACACCAGGTAACGGAGGTATCTCAAAGTATGCTGAGTGCTTTGACGTTGGTGCCTGTGATATTGAAGGAGTTGTTGCCCTTGCAAAAAAACTCTCTGTTGATATGGTAGTTGTTGCCCCCGATGATCCTCTGGTTCTCGGTATGGTGGACGCACTTCAAGCAGAGGGATTTATGACTTTCGGACCTAAGAAAAACGCCGCTATTATTGAAGGCTCAAAGGTGTTTTCAAAAGAGCTTATGAAAAAATACAAAATCCCGACTGCTGAATACGAGGTGTTTACAGACAGTCAGAAAGCAATTGACTATATAAAAGAAAAAAACACCTACCCAGCTGTTGTCAAGGCGGATGGTCTTGCTTTGGGAAAGGGAGTTATCATTGCTGAGAACGAGGCTCAGGCTGTTGACGCTGTAAACTCCATTATGAACGATAAAATTTTCGGCGAAAGCGGTTCTAAGCTTGTAGTTGAGGAATTTCTTACAGGTCCTGAGGTATCAGTTCTGTCATTTACCGACGGAAAAACTATAGTTCCTATGATTTCGTCAATGGATCACAAACGTGCATTAGACGGCGATAAGGGACTCAACACTGGCGGTATGGGTACTGTCGCTCCTAATCCTTACTACACAGAGGATGTTGCTAAAGAGTGCATGGAGAAAATCTTTTTGCCTACAATAAAGGCTATGAACGCCGAAGGCAGAACATTTGAAGGCTGTTTATATTTCGGAATAATGCTCACTAAAAACGGTCCTAAGGTTATTGAGTACAACTGCCGTTTCGGTGATCCTGAAACTCAGGTCGTACTTCCAATGCTTGAAGGCGACTTATGCGAAATTTTTGAAGCTGTTTACAAGCACGAACTTGACAAGGTCTCTATCGACTGGAAACAAGGCTTTTGCACCTGTGTTGTTATGGCAAGCGGAGGGTATCCCAAATCCTACCCCAAGGGCATTGAGATCTCTGGTCTTGACGAAAACGGACAGGTCGACAACGCTTTTGTTTACCACGCAGGAACAAAGATTGATGACGGCGTTTTCAAAACAAACGGAGGCAGAGTTCTCGGCGTTACCTGCAATGCTCTTACACTTCAGGGCGCCCTTGACAAGTCATACAGCGCAGTTTCAAAAATCAAGTGGGAAAATGCTCATGTCAGAAGCGATATTGGTAAACGTGCTTTAGAGGCACTCGACAGCGATCCTCTTGCGCTTCACTACAAGGACGATATGGAGGATTATATTGAAGAAAACGGTGTATATCTCCGCCAATAGCCGGCGGTGGCACTCTGCTTTTGAAAAATTTGTAAAATTTGTTTATTTGAGCAACGGCAGGCTTATTAATTGATAATTTATAATGGACAATGGATAATGGATAATGGATAAATGGATAATTGTCATAAGAAAGCTAAAAGCGTTCGGAAAAATTCCGAACGCTTTTGTTATCTAACGAAAGCAAAACAATCAGTGTAACTCTTATTTTGTCTTTAAGGCAAGCTCAGTCTTTCCGTCATTTGACTTGAGCGTCTTTGTTGTCAGCTTGATTTGTGTAGTTTCAATCTTCAGCCCGTCAATGATAAGCTCAGCTATCTTATCCTCTACCTCGCTTCTTATTACTCTCCTGATATCTCTTGCACCAAGCTTCTGATTATAAGACTTATGAGCTATATACTCGCAAGCCTGCCTGTCATAGCTGAATTCTATTCCCTTTTCTGCAAGAGGCTCTTTCATCTCATCAAGCATAAGTGCCGCAATATCGGCATAATTCTCCTCAGTAAGAGGATTGAATACTACGATTTCATCAACTCTTCCCAAAAATTCAGGTCTTAGAAAGTCTCTCAGACCTTTCATAGCCTTTTCTTTTGAGATTTGATAGTCAGACTTGTTAAATCCAACTCCTGTGTCCTTTAATGTCGAACCTGCGTTAGATGTCATTACTATAACAGTGTTCTCAAACGAAACTGTTCTTCCCTGCGCGTCGGTAAGTTTACCCTCGTCTAAAAGCTGAAGCATAATGTTCATAACGTCAGGGTGAGCCTTTTCTATTTCGTCAAACAACACTACCGAGTAAGGACGGCGTCTCACCTTTTCAGTAAGCTGTCCTGCCTCATCGTAGCCTACATATCCCGGAGGAGAACCGATAAGCTTTGCCACACTGTGCTTTTCCATATACTCCGACATATCAACTCTGATGATCGGCTCGGTTGCGTCAAACAGAGTCTCTCCCAGAACCTTTACAAGTTCAGTTTTACCAACTCCGGTAGGACCTACAAATATAAACGAAGCCGGTCTGCGGCGCTTTGAAAGCTGTACTCTGGTTCTTTTTATAGCCCTTGCAACAGCGTCGCAAGCCTCGTCCTGACCGATAATTCTTCTTTTCAACTCATCTTTTAGGTTTCTTATCTTTGTATATTCAGACTCAACTACCTTGTTAGCAGGAATACCTGTCCAAAGCTCGATGACCTTAGACAAATCTTCCTCTGTCACCCTTACCTTGCCAACATTCTTAGATAATTCCTTTTCCTTTTCCTCAAGCCTTATTATATCAGCCTTTATCTTTGCTATTGCTTCATAGTTAGGATTTTCTTCCTTTTCTGCCTCTTCCTCACGCTCTTTTTGCTTTTTCAGTTCAGCCATTACAGTTTGGTATTCTTCAATTTCCGGACTTTTTATACTGCAGCAAGCACAAGCCTCGTCAAGAAGGTCTATAGCCTTATCTGGCAAAAATCTGTCGTTTATATATCGCTCAGATAAAACTGCACACATCCTCAAGATCCCGTCGTCAATTTTAACCTTGTGATGTTCTTCATAGTATTTTCTTATACCGCTTAAAAGTTCTATCGAATCAGCAAGTGTAGGCTCGTTTACTATTACAGGCTGAAAACGTCTTTCTAGTGCTGCGTCCTTTTCGATATACTTCCTGTACTCCTTAAAGGTCGTTGCTCCGATAACCTGGATCTCACCCCTTGAAAGTGCAGGCTTAAGAATGTTTGCCGCATTCATAGTACCCTCGCTATCGCCTGTTCCCACAAGATTGTGAATCTCATCAATAAACAAAAGTATATTTCCCTTAGCCTTTACTTCTCCCACCAAACCCTTGCACCGAGACTCAAACTGTCCTCTGAATTGAGTTCCTGCAACAAGAGCAGTCAGATCAAGCAGGTATACTTCTTTGTCACGAATATGAAAAGGCACATCACCAGAAACAATTTTCTGCGCTATTCCCTCTGCAATAGCGGTCTTTCCCACACCCGGTTCTCCGATAAGACACGGGTTGTTTTTTTGTCGTCTTGACAAAATTTGAACCACCCTGGCAATCTCCTTATCTCGTCCGATTATATTGTCAAGCTCGTTATTTCTTGCACGTTCAGTAAGGTTTGTGCAATAATTATTTAGATATTTAAACTTATTTTTCTTATCTTCTTTTTCCTTTTCCTTTTCCTTAGCTTTATTCATCCTATTTTTCTTTTTTATATCATCAACAGTATAGCTGTCATCATCAGGATTTTTCGTGCTGTTTGCATTAATGTTCCCCAAGATGTTGTTTATAAAATTCGGGAGCATATCGCTTCCTCCTAGCTGAAAATCCTCGCCGTCAGTTATATCCATAAGCTGATCAGAGAAGTTTTCTAAATCCTCTTCTGAAATACCCATTGACCTTATATAATCATCTACCTGGGTTATACCTATTTCTTTAGCACAAATAAGACACAGTCCTTCATTCTTTTTTTCACTACCTTGCATTGCAGTAATAAAAACAACTGCCGGTCTTTTTTTGCATCTGGTACATATCAGCATTGGTTTTTGCCATCCTTTCTTTACGTTATTTTATTATTTTTGAAGAACTTACTAAAGGTCGTTTTCAGTCTTTAGCAGCTTCAAAGTTAAAATCTAGTTAAGTATATCATTCATTATCCTCAAAAATACAGAATTGTTAATTGCCGTCTCGCTCAAAGTAAACGAACTTCCCGAGTTTGCAAGTGAAAACACAGGAGATACTATGCTGATAATCGCAGTTAACAGAAAAACTATTATCAAACCCTTAACAGCTCCCAATAATCCTCCGAGAACGGTATTAATTCCGCCTGACTCTTTGTTCTTGCCGAGCCTTGTAACAGCAACTATTATTCTAAGTATTATCCATACAACGATAAAGCATAATATAAATAAAATCGCTTTTAATGCAATTAAAATTATAGGCTTTAATGCAATCTCTGTCAAATCCTCAGCCGCCTCGTTCTTATCTGTTTTCGCAAGAGAACGGAGCATATCCCCAAACATCGTTGAATCATTTGACGCTGCGGAATCAAAAGCAGGAACAAGATAAGAGGGCAGCGACTTCTCGACTTCACTTTTAACTTCTTCGTCTTTAAACAGAGAATCTATTTTATCTGAAATAGTATCGCTTGAAACAAGTATACCCTTTGTTTTAGCATAGCTTGATATACTTTCCGAAATATCTCCGCTTTCTCCTAAAGCCTTTTCTATTTCTTTATCGCTTATTTCAATACCAAGTTTGTTATCAAAAAAATGTTTATTAACAAATTCAGCAGTATCAAAGCTTTCTACAGGTCCTTTTATACTGTTCACAACCCGTTCCTTTACATAAGAGTCATAAACAGGCTCTGCTAAAAAGCCGGAAGCCACATAGCTAACAATAAGAGATAATATAAGCATAACAAATAAAACAATGCTTCTTATGATACCTCTGCGTGCACCGGATATGCAGAACAATATTACTATTATAATCATTATAAGGTCATATAAAAGTGCCAATGTAAAATTCCTTTCAGCTATACTTTTGCAGAACAGTCTATCAATACTTGAATTCTATCTTATTGATATCTCTGTATCCCATAAAGAATATATTTCCGTCTATATAAACAAAATCAACATAATCGTTTTTTACATTCGCCATAGAAATTGACTTTCCTCTTGCATTATATGCAGAAATAGTCTTATCAGATAAAACGAATGTGTGAGAAAAATATGTTTTTATAGTTTTAATTCTCTCATCAACAGATATCTCCACAGGCTCCTCATCAGATTCAATCAAAATAAGATCTGATGTTCCGTCCTCGCTTACGCTTTCTAATGCAATAGATAAATTATCTTCATTTGATGAAAAAGATATAAGCTCGGATTTATATAAATACTCTTTATCTATTTTCCCTTCTGATGTAAGCTTTACATATCTGTCCTGACAAACAGCCCAAATACTGTTATCACTCATCTTCTGAACACCGTAAACAAGCGAATTTATTTTATCGCTGGTAAACAGCTTATTAGAATTACTAAAGCTTATTCCGTTCAAGGTTGTTGTTGGCAGACCATTCTCTGCATTAAATGTTGAAACTATAGCTCCGTCGCCTGATGATATAAAATCAACGCTCAAAATCCGCTGACCGTTTGCCCATTTATAACATTCCTTGCCCTCGCTGTTGTAAACTGTCAAATATGAAGGGTATTTGTCGGTTTCAGTTACAACCGCAACATAATTGCTTTCGCTTATTTTAGCACTTATAATCACATTGTCAAGTGTTTTTTGGAAAACCTCGCCCTTTTTCGTCATTACAGAAAAAGAATATCCGTTTAAATCATATGCCAGAACCATATTTGAAGATGCAGACAGCACGGGCTCTGACAGCGTATGCTGAATTGAATTTATCTGATCGGCGCTTTTATTGTAAAAGGTTATATAGGTATCAGTCGCAACAACCAAATCCTCATCACATTCGGTAAAAGTTGACGAGGTCGAGCCTTCTCCGAGATCAATAGGAAAGTTTCCCTTAGCAAGCTCTCCGTCGTTTACAATAGTCTCCTGAGTCTTTTCCAGTATATCATAAACATACGGCGACCATATTCCCCTTGTAAAGAAAATAACACCTGCCAAAACCATAACCACGCCGACTAGCACTATTTTCTTTATATTCTGAATAAGCTTTCTCTTTCTTCTTTCTTTTCTTATATCCGTCTGAAACGGCTTTTGCGGCTCATAATCCATAAAACTTTCACTTCCTCTCTCGGGGTATAGTACAATTTTTTAATAGTATACTTTATTCAAATACAATCCGCTTGCACTGGCAGTTCTGCCGGCAAATCGTCTGTCTCTTTTTTCTATAATTTCAGGTATGCTTGACTCCTTTATTTTTCCCTCGTTGACAAATAACAGCGTTCCTACCATTATCCTCACCATATTGTATAGAAATCCGTCTCCCGAGACTGTCATTATTATTTTGTCGCCGTTACGCTCAACGTCAAATCGATGTATTGTTCTTACGGTGTTTTCCTTTTCGTCTGCGTTTGAACAAAAGCTCCTGAAATCGTGCGTGCCCACAAAATGCTTTGCTGCCTTATCAAGAAGCCCCTCGTCAATCGGATACCAATACTTGTATATTCTAGTCCGCAAAAAGGGATCTTTTATCTCACTGTTGTGAATCAAATACTTATATTCTTTTCCTGTGCAATCATATCTCGCATGAAAGCCTTTATCAGCCTCTTCACAGCTTAGTATAGCTATATCATCGGGCAGCTTTGAATTAAGACCAAATATTATCCCTCTGTTATCTATATTTATTTCATCGCACTGAAACGAGAAATAATATTCATTAGCGTGAACGCCAGTATCTGTTCTCGAACAGCCAAATATAGTAATATCCTGCAAAAAAAGCTTTTTTAAAGCCTCTTCAACGACTTCCTGAACGGTAAGTGCGTTCTCCTGCCTTTGAAAACCGTGATAAGCGCTGCCGTCATATGCCATTTTAACCTTGTAATTTATCATTTTATCAAACTACCCTGTTAATTAGAATTACTCCAGCCAAAAACACAGCAGTCACAAGCAATGCAACAAAATCCCTTGACGCAATGTGAAGCTGTTTAAGCCTTGTTCTTCCCTCGCCGCCGTGATAACAACGGCACTCCATTGCCATTGCAAGCTCCTCCGCACGGCGGAATGCCGATACAAAAAGCGGAATCAATATAGGTACCAGAGCCTTCGCCCTTTGAATTATCGAGCCTGTTTCCATATCCGCTCCCCTTGCCTTCTGTGCCGACATTATCTTGTCCGTTTCCTCGATAAGAGTAGGGATAAACCTCAGAGCTATCGTCATCATCATAGAGAGCTCGTGCACCGGAACCTTTATCTTTTTAAGAGGCGATAAAAGACGCTCTATAGCGTCAGTAAGTGCAATAGGAGACGTCGTATATGTCAAAAGCGAAGTTCCGATTATAAGACATACTATTCTTACAACCATAAAAATTGACGTCTTAATTCCGCCTGTTGTTATTTTAATTATCCAAAAGTGTACAAGCGTATCACCTGTTGTTATAAAAAACAAATTCAAAACGGCTGTGAAAATTATAATCGGAATAATAGGCTTAATGCTTTTTATCATTAGTCTAAACGGAATTGTTGATACCAAAAACGCACCTAGCATAAAAACAATTCCAACCGACAGAGCAATTATTGATTTTGCCATAAACAAAAGAACAATAAATATTCCCGTCAGTATTATTTTCATTCTGGGGTCTAATCGGTGAACTACTGAATTGCCCGGAAAAAACTGTCCTATTGTAATATCCTTAAGCAAATCGTCTCACCTCTTGTAAATCTTCTTTATATTTCAAATAAATTTCCTCGCAATACTACAATGTTGTCTGACCGTCTTTAAGCAATCCCAGATGCTTATACGCAAGGTCTGTTGCACATCTTCCTCTCGGAGTTCTTGCAATAAAACCTAACTGCATCAAATAAGGCTCGCAGACGTCCTCAATAGTGACCGCTTCTTCGCCGATAGCTGACGCTAAAGTTTCAAGCCCTACAGGTCCTCCGTTATATCCCTTTATCATCATAGTCAGCAAACGGCGGTCAAGCCCGTCCAATCCTAAATCGTCAACTTCCATTCTGTCAAGAGCTATCTTAACTATTTCCTTTGTCACTTTACCGTTGCCCATAACGTCGGCATAATCACGAACACGTTTTAAAAACCTGTTTGCAATTCTAGGCGTTCCCCTTGAACGGCTAGCAAGCTCATAAGCTCCGTCCTTATCGCAAGCGACTCCCAAAATAACAGACGAACGCATTATAATATCGCAAAGCTCCTCTTTAGAGTACAATTCAAGTCTCTGCATAACTCCAAACCTGTCACGCAGAGGCGACGTCAACTGTCCTGCCCTTGTTGTTGCCCCGACAAGTGTAAATTTGTTTAAATCAAGCCTGATACTTCTCGCACTAGGTCCCTTACCTATAATTATATCAAGGGCAAAATCCTCAAGTGCAGGATATAAAACCTCCTCAATGGCTCTTGAAAGACGGTGTATCTCATCTATAAACAGAACATCCCCTTCTTGGAGATTAGTTAAAAGAGCCGCCAAATCACCCGGCTTTTCAATAGCAGGCCCTGACGTAACTCTGAAATTAACTCCCATTTCGTGTGCAATTATACCAGAAAGAGTCGTCTTTCCCAGTCCCGGAGGACCGTATAAAAGCACATGATCGAGAGTGTCTCCTCGTTTTTTTGCCGCCTCAATGTATATCTTTAAATTCTCTTTAACCTTTTCCTGCCCGATGTATTCGTCAAGCGTTTTAGGTCTTAAATTTAAATCTACATCATCAGTCGTATCTGCCTTTATGACCTCCGGCGCAACTATTCTGTTTTCAAGGTCAAAGTCGTTTGTTTCTATCATAGCAATTCCTTTCTTTTACAAAAAACTTTACGCTTGCTTGCCTAGCATCTTCATAATCAGCTTTTTGCCATACTCAACCGTATAAACATCATCATTAATGGGTACTCCCATAGCCTTTAAGCGATTGAAAACCTTAGTCACCTGAGGAACAGAAAGCCCCATACCTTCAAGCTCGTCCGCTCTTTTGAAAACATTAACAGGAGTGTCATAACAAAACAGCCTTGAATTGTTCATAACAAGTATCTTTGTAGCATTTTTTGCAACGTCCTCCATTGAGTGAGATACAAGCATTACAGTATTTTTCTTTTCTTCGTGATACTCCTTTATCTGACCTAATATCCTGTCTCTGCCCTTTGGGTCAAGCCCTGCCGTAGGCTCGTCAAGAATAAGTACCTTAGGCTCCATAGCCATAACTCCTGCAATAGCGGCTCTGCGCTTTTGTCCTCCCGAAAGCTCAAACGGAGACTTTTCTAAAATACTCTCATCTAACCCTACAAGCCTTGCGGTTTCTTTTATTCGTCTGTCGATTTCATTTTCATCAAGACCCATATTCTTAGGTCCGAAAGATATGTCCTTATAAACAGTTTCCTCAAAAAGCTGGTATTCGGGGTACTGAAAAACCAAACCTACCTTGAATCTCATCTCTCTAAGCTTTTTCTTATCGTCCCAAAGCAGTTCTTCGTTATCTATGAAAATCTTTCCGCTAGTCGCCTTGAGCAGACCGTTGAAGTGCTGTATCAAAGTCGATTTTCCGCTTCCCGTATGCCCAATAACTCCGACAAACTCGCCCTCGTCTATATCTATACTTACATTGTCTACGGCAGTATGCTCAAACGGAGTTTTCTCGCCGTAAACGTATGTTAAATTCTCTGTTTTAATAATTGATATTTTAATCACCGATCCCCTAATAGAAATTTTAGAAGCAAGATGCAAGAAGCAAGAAATAGGTCAACATTTACTCAATAAATCTGATAGCGCTTGCACACACTCGTCCTCTGTAATTATCTCCGAATCAAGACTTATGCCCTCGTCAATAAGCATATGGGTAAGCTCGGTTACCTGAGGAACATCAAGACCTATATTCTTAAGCTCTTCGACTCTTGAAAACACTTTTTTCGGAGTGTCATTCATAACTATTTCTCCGCTGTCCATAACAACAACCCGTTCAGCCTGTGCCGCTTCGTCCATATAATGCGTTATAAGCACTATTGTAACTCCGAACTCATTATTGAGCATTTTAATCGTCTTTAAAACCTCTTTCCGTCCGTTCGGGTCAAGCATTGCGGTAGGCTCGTCCAGTAAAATGCAGTCAGGACGCATAGCGAGTATCCCCGCTATTGCAACCCTCTGTTTTTGCCCTCCCGACAGCTTGTGAGGTGCGTGTTCACGGTACTCATACATACCGACTGTCTTTAATGCGTCATCAACACGTCTGCGGATCTCCTTTGGCTCTACTCCCATATTTTCAAGTGCAAAGGCAACGTCTTCCTCAACGATCGTAGCGACTATCTGATTATCCGGGTTCTGGAAAACCATTCCCACCGACTGTCGAATATCAAGCAAATGCTCTTCATCTTTGGTGTTATAACCGTTGACGATTACGTCTCCCTCCTCAGGAATGTTTATGCCGTTAAAGCACTTTACAAGCGTAGATTTTCCGCTTCCGTTATGACCAAGCACCGCAACAAACTCGCCTCTTTCAACGGCAAAGTTCAAGTTGCGGAACACCGTAGTCTTTTTAGCGCTCTCATTTTCATCAAAATCATTTATATATGAAAAGGTTATATTTTTAGCATATAAAAAACTCATATTTGTCTCCAAAAAAACATAAATTAAGTAAGCAATTAACCAGCACCTATAATATGGTACTCAAGCAAATGTCCGCCGGAAAAATCTGATACATTTTCAATAATAGCATCTTCATAATCAAAACTATATTTTGTATGTGTTTTTCCGTCATACCATGTATATCCTGTTTCCTTGAAACCTGCTTTCTCCATTGCTTGTTCGGCTGTAAAATCATCATTGTAATAAATATATCCGATCCAATGGTTACAGCTTGAGCCTCCCTCACCGCAATAACGGCCTTTTTTCAAATGGTAATAATCAGGGTCGTCCAGAACAATGTTTTTGACTAATTTAAAGCCGTAAGAAACTTCCCATGTTTTCAAGTATATCCTTGTTAATGCAACACACGCAATTCCGATAATCAAAATACAAGCCAGAATAATTAAAACTATTTTTTTAGTCTTTTTCATTTCTTTTATCTCCTATCAAAGTCTAACATACCGTTTATAATACTATCCTATATCTTATAACTCCCCAAAGGCGGCTTCTCATGCAGGGGCTTATCATTATCCTTTACTTCAAAGTAAAGCCCGCCGTTGTACAAAGTGGTACATTATGCAAACTCCCCAAAGGCGGCACTGGATGCAAATAAAACTTTAAAAAGTAAAATCCCGCCGTTGTACATTGTTTAACATTTTACAAACCATTAATAGGCGGTTCACCGTGCAGGGGCTTGCCCCTGCCAGATTGCGGTTGAACCGCATGGCAGAATACCGCCAGTCGCCTCAACCGGCAAGCCAATCTCATCGGCAATTACTTTACCGCCGAGCTTTTCTACAAGTATATCGTTTAAGATGTATGCCATAACCGACGGCGAAAGCCCCGTCGTGTAACTGTTCAATAAGAAAAACAAAGGATTATCTGATAAAACCTCCGAGCATACCTTTACAAGGTCGTAAATCGAGTCCTCCAGTTTCCAAACCTCGCCGTTCGGACCTCTGCCGTAACTTGGAGGATCCATTACAACTGCGTCATAAAGGTTTCCACGTCTGATTTCTCTGCGCACAAACTTTTCGCAATCGTCTACAAGCCAGCGTATAGGCTTATTTGAGAGGTTAGATGCCGCAGCGTTCTCTCTTGCCCATTGTACCATTCCCTTTGAAGCGTCAACGTGAGAAACTAAAGCACCTGCCTCAGCACAGGCAAGAGTTGCTCCGCCTGTGTACGCAAAAAGATTGAGAACCTTTATTTCTCTGCCTGCGTTTCTTATCTTATCGGACATAAAGTCCCAGTTTACCGCTTGTTCGGGGAAAAGTCCCGTGTGTTTAAAGCCTGTCGGACGTATGTTGAAAGTCAGCTTGCCGTAAGAAATACTCCACGAATCGGGGAGCTTTGCTCTGTATTCCCATTCGCCGCCGCCCTTGTTTGAGCGGTGATAAACTGCGTCTGCCTTTTTCCACATACTTGATCTGCGTTTTGACTTCCATATAATTTGCGGGTCGGGGCGGACAAGTATCTTACCGCCCCAGTTCTCTAGCTTTTCACCTGTTGATGTATCTATTATTTTATAGTCTTTCCACTTATCTGCTACTCTCATTTATAAAATCCTTAAAATAAAAGGTTATTTTACTCCAAACTTAAATTCCAAAGCGTGAGCAATTGTCTTTGCATAGTCTGTGATAAGACCAAGATGTTTACCCTCGATCATTACACGAATTAAAGGCTCTGTGCCCGATTCACGAACCAGTATTCTGCCGTCGTCACCGAGTTTCTCCTTGTAGTCCTCAATAAATCTGTTCACTTCAGGCTCCTGTGACCACACGCCCTTATACTTCGTATCAATAGTAACATTCTCTAGTACCTGAGGATATTCCTCCATAAGAGACGCAAGCTCAGACGCTTTTGCCCCTGTGTTTACCATAACCTCTAAGAACTTGACTCCCGTAAGCTCACCGTCGCCTGTATTAGCATCATCTAAAAAGATTATATGCCCCGACTGTTCTCCGCCTAAGTTATAACCGCCCTTTTGCATTTCCTCAAGAACATATCTGTCACCTACGTTTGTAGTAGCCGCAATTATATTATCGCTCTTTGCATATTTAAAAAATCCCAGATTTGTCATAACCGTTACAACGCAAGTGTTGTGATTGAGAGTTCCTTTAGTTTTCATATACTTAGAGAACACAGCCAAAAGCTTATCTCCGTTTATGATATTTCCCTTTTCATCACAAGCCAAACACCTGTCAGCGTCTCCGTCAAAAGCCAAACCAACATGGCATCTGTTTTCCACAACGTGCTTACAAAGTCTCTCCATATGAGTTGAACCGCAGTTATCATTGATATTTGTACCATCAGGCTTATTGTTTATAAAATAGCAGCTTGCCCCCAAGCCCTGAAACAGCTTAACCGCACATGATGACGCCGAGCCGTTTGCACAGTCGATAGCAACTTTGATACCGTTAAAATCGCAGCCGACATTTTTCATAATATATCTGACATAATCCCATTCGGCGTTCTTTTCTACAAACACTCTGCCGATTTTAGTACCGTTTAAAATCTCTGCCTTTTCAGGAGTGTCAAGAATAAGCGATTCAATTTCGTCCTGAATTTTATCGTCAAGCTTAAAGCCGGTACCTGCAAAAAGCTTTATTCCGTTAAACTCAACAGAATTATGCGATGCTGAAATCATAACTCCTGCATCTGCGTTATATTTGTTTACAAGCATTGCAACTGCAGGTGTAGGAACAACTCCTAGCTTATGAGCGTCAGCCCCTACAGAGCATATTCCCGCTATAAGAGCAGATTCCAGAACATCGCTTGATATCCTTGTATCCTTTCCTATAAGTATTTTAGCCTTATGTCTCTTTTCCTTAGTCAGAACAATAGCTGCTGCTCTGCCTATCTGCATTGCCATTTCACAGGTCAGCTCTGTAATTGCTATTCCTCTTGCTCCGTCTGTTCCAAACAATCTTCCCATATTTCTTCTCCTTCGTTATTAATTTATTATTATAAACCAATTTAATACTTTCTGTTCTAAAACAAGCTTTTGTACATTCTGTCATCAGAAAGCTGTACAACAATGTTCATTGCGCTTTCCTCAATAAATTCAAGCATTCTCTGATATGTAATATATTTAGGAGTTTTGTAATCCTTGTTTTCGTTATCAAAAAACTTATTGCACACAAACCACTTGCTTCCCGAAAGCTCCTCGTGTGTAAGAAGCCCATCAACTGAATATCCCCATTCGGTATAAAGCTCCTCGCGAACATTTCTTGAAAAAGGATATTCCCTCGCAAGACGATAATCAATATCGTCCATATCAAACATAAAGCCGTCAAAAAACTCCTTGCCGTGCTCTGTTGTTTCCTCGCCGTTCATAGCTTTTATGTATTCCTGTCTAATAGTTTTCATAAAAAGCTCATCGCTAAGTAGATGAACTACATATCCCTTTAAAAAGTCGTTGTATTTATTACCCTTGTAAATCCTTTTATCTATAAAATCACTTACCCTTTTATGAAAAAGCTCCTGATTTTCTTTTATTAAAAACTCAGCGTCTCTTATACCCTCTCTAAGATGAGTCTTTTTCTTATCCTTTCTTACAAAACCCGGTCTTGCATGAATAGCGTCAGGTCCTATGCTTCCGCAATAAAACAACGAAATATTATCAAACTTCTCATCTCCTATAAGCTCTATAATTTTATCCGCTATTGCTATATGTGTAATAGCTCCAGACATAATTATTCTCCCCTTTAAAAATATTTCTCTACATTGCCGCAAGACCCCTCAAAGCCTGCTTTATCATCTCCTCAACTGAAGTGTCAGGGTCAATCGCAGAAACGACCCTCGCTGCCTCTGACTGAGAATATCCCAAAACTACAAGAGCCGATATTGCTTCTGCGGCGGCGTTGCCTTTGCCCACAGCAGAAAAATCAACACTAGCATTCTCGCCCATCAGCGCAGCTTCCTTTGAAACCTTGTCTTTAAGCTCCAGAACAATTCTCTGAGCCACCTTTGTGCCAACACCCTTTGCTTTTGTAAACATTTTAGAGTCTCCAGAAGCAACGGCAAGCGCAAACGACTGAGGATCGCACACAGACAATATAGCCAGCCCCGCTTTAGGTCCTACCCCAGATACTGACGTTAAAAGCTTGAAAGCGTTTAGCTCATCAAGAGTTGCAAAGCCGTACAGCGATACATCATCCTCACGCACTACCATTGACGTGTAGAGTGTTACATCACCCTGCGCTCCTTGAATCTGACTTATCGTTGACAGTGTCGTATTACAAGCATATCCAACTCCTCCGCATTCTATGACTGCAATGTCCTGTCCGCAGTAAATTAGCTTTCCTTTTACGCTGTAAATCATAATATATCTCCGTATTTCAAATTATAATTTGACGAGTGTCCGTGAGTTATAGCCAAAGCCAACGCGTCAGCTGTGTCGTCAGGCTTGGGAACCTCCTTTAGCCTTAGCATAGATCGTGTCAGCTCCTGAACCTGCTTTTTCTCGGCTCTGCCATACCCCACCACCGCCTGCTTTACCTGAAGCGGTGTGTATTCACAAACTTTAATTCCCCGTTCAATAGCTGAAAGAAGTATAACTCCTCTAGCCTGAGCAACATCTATTACCGTCTTTTGATTAGTGTTAAAAAACAGCTTTTCAATACCCATCTCATCCGGCTTATATTTATCTAAAACCTCGCACATATCGTCATAAATAGTTTTTATCCGCAAATCAAACGGAGTATGCGCCTCAGTGGTAATCGCTCCAAAGTTTACTACCTTAAAATCATTACCTGCATAATCGAGCACCCCAAAGCCTATTATCGCATATCCGGGATCAATACCGATTATCCTCATATTTATCACCGTGCCTTTGATATATGATAAGCATTCCTCACACTATAAACCTTGATTCTTAATTAAAGTATCTAAAACAAGCCACACTTTCTCAGTTTATTAACAATTAATTATATCATTAATCTATAAAAAATGCAAGCAAGAAACAAGAAACCAGAATCAAGACAAAACCGCCCGACAGTTTTAATACTGCCGAGCGGTTTTGATTTATAGAATATTTATAGAAAGGCATTTATTTTACCTTTTTCTTAACAACCTTGCTCCACTTTCCAAAATACTTCCTACCGTTTGCAAGCTTGTACGCTCTCACCTTTACAAAGTATTTCTTCTTTGGTTTAAGATTTTTAAGTGTCACCTTGTTCTTTTTGACTGTAACTGTCTTCTTGCCCTTAGTAAACTTATTATTCGTTGCTGACAGAACCTCATACCCCGTTGCTCCGCTAACCTTTTTCCATGAGACGTTAAGCTTCTTTTTCTTTGCCTTTAACTTAACCGCTTTTACCTTTGCAGGTTTAGCTACTGTTGTAACATTAGGCGGTGTTGTAGGTTTAGGCGTTGCCGTTGTCGGTGCAGATGTAGATGGTGTAGCTGGAGTGTTTGGTGATTGTGACTGGTTGTTATTGCCTGATGAGTTTGACGGATCTGACGAGTTGTCTGTAGGATTTGATGAATCTGATGGCTCTGATGAAGATGGCTCGCTTGACTTATCTACAAGCCCATCAATTGCCGCATATATTCCCTCTGTCGTGTCCTCCATTGACATTATGCTTGGATCTTCTCCGTATTCACCTGCCTTCTCAACTAATGCCTTTAATACACCATAACTTTCTGGTGTATAATCTTCTTCGGCATATTTTTCTGCTTCTGTTACCGCTTTGTTTAGTTCTGCTTGAGCGCTTTCTATTTCTTCTTCTATATCTACAATTCTAACGCTTGGAACTCCACCAACAAGCAATGAATCTAGTGTTTTAGTTCCAGAATAACAGTGAACTTTTGACGTATTATTACCTACCGGGAAATAACCATAATCTTTTCCGTGTATATATAAATCTGTTAATGAGCTGCAGCCTGTGCACCATTGTGCATTATGATGATCAACTTCAACGCCTGAAGGTATTTCTAATTTTTTTAGTTTTACACAATAATCAAAGGAGTAATCAAAATAACTGTTATTGCCAGAGTTATATGACGATATCTGAGCACCATCTTCTATATATGCCTCTTGTAGTCCGGGACAATATTCAAAAGACTTATACATATTAGTTATCGATTTAGGTATAGCTACTTTCTTTAATGATGTACAACCCCAAAATGGTACTTTTCCTATTGTTTTTATTCCATCTGTAAATATTACTGATGATAGATTTTTACAATTGGCAAATGCACTACTGTAAATATCCGATATAGATTCAAGACCGTCCGCAACTGATCCAGGAGGTACAACAGTTACATTTGTATCTGCAACATCCCAATTTTCAATAGTTGAAGGTATAACAACACTCTCTACTGCGGTATCCTCAAATGCACAGCCACCAATAACAGTTAAACCCTCAGAAAGTATTATATCTTTTAATAAGGTACATCCAACAAATGAATATGGACCCCAACCATAATTAGATTCTAAATCATTAACGCCTTCAGGTTGTTTTTCATATTTAATTGTTGATGGTATTCTTACACTCTCTAATGCTGTACAGCCATAAAATGCAATACTTCCTATTGCTGTCATACCCTCAGTTAAAGTAAGCTTTTTAAGTTTTGTACACTCTGCAAATGCCAAACTTGCATAAGCTTGTATAGGTCCATGACCATGTGAATCAACATCATTAATTTGAGTACTATACCCTATACCTTTAAACTCCGAAATAGTAGAAGGTAATATAACACTTTCAAGGTTTGGCATTTTATAAAACGCAGCAAAACCTATTGATGTTACTCCTTTTTCAATTACTACCTCTTTTATTTTTTCCATATGTTCTTTATATGTATAGATTTCAGAATAGTCTTTTAATTGAGTCTTTAATGATTCTTTTAGTCCAGCTACATTTGTAGTATCAAAACCATTTTCTTGCGAAATATCAGTAACTTCAGGCGAAGCCATTTCACCCTCGCCCGAAATCGTCAGTTTGCCGTCTGAATCCAATGTCCATGTTAAATCTCCGCAAGTACCGTTAGCAACTTCACTTGCTGAGGCTGTCATTGCACCAGTGATTGCTGTTAGTGTCATTGCTGTAGCTGCTAGCAATGAAATTAATTTTTTAAACTTCATTAAATATTCCTCCAAAAAATATTATTTTTCGCAGACTGAGGACGTTACAAACAGCAAAGCGTCTGCCATTCTTTGCTATATTAAAAATTTCCAATCACCTCCAAATATACAAAAAGACGCAGTTATCCTAATGCCATAACTACGTCGTAAATCCGATACTAGATTTCAAAAAAATAATTAGTGAATTATTTTGTGCATAACTAATAAAGGTTAGGCTTAACGCCCCCCCCCCTGTTAAAAATTGGGAGTTTGTTTATGCACATAAATATCACTCCTTTGTTAAAGTATCTACATTATAACAAATTTCGACAGGGGTGTCAAGGGGTTTTGATAAAAAAAATTAATTATCCATTTTCCATTGTCAATTGTCAATTATTAAGCCCGCCGTTTGGCAGAGCCACCGCCGGCTCGGCGGTCTTGCTTCTTGCCTCTAAATTTCTTGCTTCTGCCAGCTGGGGTCACCCCTGCCGGCTCGCCGCTTTCCTCTAATTGTTAAAATACATTTCATCTAAATTCTTTGCGGCAAGTTCTACCAACTCAACGCACGGTCTTTTTTTATAATAACCCTCCGTTCTCAATTCTGGAATTGGATCATCCGCATCCTTTTGAGACAGACCTAAAAGTTCCCGACATATTATTGAGCCGTTTTGCTGTCTGAACTTATCAGCTAAATCCTGAATATTTTTGTAGTGTTCAGCTTTAGCTTTGTTATCCTTTGCGTCATAACCACCCTCTAACATTCCCAGCACCATAAACGAACCCGTCAACGCACCGCATACCTCTCTCATTCTTCCCATTCCCCCGCCAAATGACGACGAGATTTTAACAGCGGTATCAAAGTCGATGCCAAGCTCGTCGGCATAGGCACCGAAAACTGCCTGAGAACAATTATATCCGCTTTTAAAAAGCTCTACGGCTTTTTTTGAATGATCCATAAAAAATCTCCTTCCAAGTAGTAATTTTTTAACTTTATGTACCGTAATACATTATATACTGCATTATTTAATTTGTAAACGGCAGTTGATAATATAAATAATCTATTCCTTGTAAAATCGAGCATTTTGGGTTATAATACTTATAATCAATTTTGAAAGAAGGATTATTATGAAAACAGCGCTTGTAACAGGAGCCAGTTCGGGAATAGGATATGAAATGGCACGAGTTTTAAGCCACTTGGGATACGAGCTTATTTTAGTCGCACGCCGTGAAGGCAGACTTTTGGAGCTTCAAAAGCTGCTAGAAACACGCTCTGAAATCGTTGTATGCGATCTGTCAAAAGAAGAAGAGTGTAAGGAACTGTATAAAAAGGTTAAAGAAAAGGATATTTCTGTGCTTATCAATAATGCTGGATTTGGTCTTTGCGGCAACTTTACAGAAACAGACTTAGATAAAGAGCTTTCAATGATAAACGTAAATATAAAGGCAGTTCATATTCTAACAAAGCTGTTTTTAAAAGATTTTGTCAAGAAAGACGACGGTTATATTTTAAATGTCGCTTCATCAGCCGGACTAATGGCAGGAGGTCCTCTTATGGCAACCTACTATGCGACAAAGGCTTATGTAGTTGATCTGACCTGTGCTATCAATACCGAGCTTTCCGATATGGGAAGCAACGTATATATCGGCGCACTCTGTCCCGGACCTGTTGACACTGAGTTCAGCGAAGTTGCCGACGTTAAATTTGAGATGAAAGGAATCGACAAAAAATACTGTGCTAAGTATGCTCTTTACAATATGTTTGAAAACCGAAAGATGATAATTGTTCCGTCAGCGGGTATGAAGCTTTCTGTATGCGCTTCTAAATTTGTGCCAACACGTCCGCTTCTTGAAATAACGAAGCGAATTCAAAAAAGAAAGCAATAAAATCAGCACATAATTGTGAAAAATAGATAATATTCTATTACTTTTTTTGGCTATTTAGCACATTGAATAAACAATGTGATTGTAGTAAAATGTATAGTGTAAAATAATATGAAAAGGAGTTTTCGAATATGAAACTTAAAAGAATTTTTGCAGGTGTTGCTGCAACAGCATTAGCAGTTTCAACTTGCGCAAGCTTTTCGGCTTCAGCAACTGATGGCTACGATGCATTCTTGATGTATGCTGATCACGACTGGCTGTGGCAAAGTATGAGCGCTCAAAATGGTATTGGAACAGGAGTTGCTGACAGATCTCCTTACGGTGTTGACGCATATATTACAAAAGACGGCGAATACACTGTTTCTATTACTAAAGATTCTGTTACTAAGAATTCTGAAGGAGATAACCCTCAAGGACCAATGACACCTTCAGCTACTGGAGCAGCAGTTTTCTGCATTGATATCACAGGTATTTTAAAGTGTAAAAAATTTGACGCTAAAGCTGAGTTGAAAAACGGCGTTAAGGAAAACGGTACATACTCAGAAGATGACATCAATTGCAAATTAAAGAGCATTAAGCTTGACGGTAAGGATTTTGCATTTGACGCAAAAAAGGTTCTTTACGGAAATATTGAAGATCAAAACACTTGCTACAGAATTGAAATCTACAACGATTATGGTAAGACAAAGGATGATCCTCCAATTGATAAGGCTAAAATTGAGTGGTCAGAAAGCATCTCAGCTACTTTTGAAATCTCAGGTCTTAGCAGCGGTGAGGAAAAAACAGCAAAAGCTGATTCCGGTTCAAATGATACACAAGCTACTACAGCTGCAGTAGGCGGCGGAGCAGATACTAATACAACATCAAATACAAATACCGGTGCAGAGACAGGTCTTGCTCTTATAGGTCTTGCTCTTGCAGGCGGTGCAATCGTTCTCACAAAGAAGAGAAAGTAATAAAATTAAAATTGAATTATAAATAAAAGGATCTCGAAAGAGGTCCTTTTTCTATGCTAACAAAAATTTTCCATTGTCCATTGTCAATTTTCAATTATCAATTTTTCAAAATAAATCTTGTTTGACAATGTTTAAAAAGTATGCTATACTTCCTTTGCGAGTAAGCTATGCGGTAGCTGGACGGCGTTACGTTCAGAGGAAAGTCCGAGCATCACAGAGCAGGATAACTGCTAACAGCAGTCGAGGGCGACCTTAGGGCAAGTGCAACAGAAATATACCGCCTTTTACAAGGTAAGGTTGGAATGGCGAGGTAAGAGCTCACCGGAATGCGGGAGACCGTATTGCCATGTAAACCCTATCCGATGCAACTCCAATGGTAAGTACAAAGTCAATGGCTGCTCGTCAGGCTTTGGCTTATAGGGGGCTTGAGCCTTATGGCGACATAAGGCCTAGATAGATTACCGTACACGACAAAACTCGGCTTATCGGCTTAGTCGCATTAGAAATACACAAAGACCTGACTGAATTTAATCAGGTCTTTAATTTGTTTAAATGAAATTTGTGAAAACACTTGACAAATAATTTTTGTTTGTATATAATGTAATTTAGTATAAAAGCTGTGACGAGGACGAATCGGTTTTAGTCTTTACAGAAAGCTGACGGTCGATGCAAGTCAGCAAGACTTGACCAGTATTTTATCACCTCTGAGCTGACGGCTGAAATTTTCAGTAAGCTTGTTCGGGAACTCCCGTTATCGAGTAAAGCATTGTCTGATGCTTACGAGGGTAATGGATATACATAAAACCATTGCCGAATAAGAGTGGTAACACGAACGTTTTTCGCTTCGTCTCTTAAAGCTTATGCTTTTGAGTGAGGCGTTTTTTGTTGCAGATTAAAAAACAAGCGGTTAAAAAACATAATTTTAATGCAGGAATGGGGATCAATATGAAATTAAACGGTTCTGATATTATTATCGAATGTCTATTAGAACAAGGGGTAGACACTGTATTCGGATATCCCGGCGGCGCAGTTCTAAACATTTATGATGCGCTATACAAGTACAAGAAAAAAATCAGACACGTTATTACTGCGCACGAACAGGGCGCTTGCCATGCGGCAGACGGATATTCAAGAACGACAGGCAAAACAGGCGTTGTAATTGCCACGTCGGGTCCGGGTGCAACTAATCTCGTAACAGGAATTGCAACAGCACATATGGATTCAATACCGCTCGTTGCGATAACAGGCAATGTCGGCACTTCCCTGCTGGGACTTGACTCTTTCCAGGAGGTTGACATATGCGGTATAACAATGCCTGTTACAAAGCATAACTATATAGTAAAAGATATAAACAAGCTGGCAGACACGATCAGAGAGGCATTTTACATTGCTAACGAAGGCAGAAAAGGACCGGTTCTGATCGATATCCCAAAGGATATCACAGCCGCTGTTTGCGAATACAAAAAGAAGTCCCCTGTTAAGCCTGTTTATCACAATCCGGATAACATAAACGAGCAATGCGAAAAGGTTGCCGAACTTATTAATGAAAGCAAAAAGCCCTTTATATATGCAGGCGGCGGAGTCGTTTCAGCCGATGCTAAGGAAGAATTTGAAGCTTTAGTCGAGAAAATAAACGCCCCTGTTTCCCTATCATTAATGGGTCAGTGCGCCTTTGACAATACAAACAAGCTTTATACGGGTATGCTGGGTATGCACGGAACAAAAACCAGTGCTCTGGCTTTGCAAAACTGCGATTTGTTTATTGTATTCGGCTCAAGATTTTCAGACAGGGTTTTGTGCAATGCAGACACATTTGCAAAAGGTAAAAAAATTATACACATAGACATTGACCCGGCAGAGATAGGAAAGAATGTAAACGCATACTTATCAGTAAACGGTGATGTTAAGTACATAATAAGCAAACTGAACAGTCTGCTGACAGCGCAGGACCACAGTGCTTGGATAAATGAAATTTCAGAGTGGAAAAAGGAATATCCTCTGCATATGAAGCCTTTTAAAAATGACAGCGAGGTCTTGCCCAGCGATGTTATTACAACACTTGATGAATTAACAAACGGCAAGGCGATCATCACAACAGAAGTCGGTCAGCATCAGATGTGGGTGGCTCAGTTTTACAATTTCAAAACCGCAAGGCAGTTTGCATCAAGCGGAGGTTTAGGAACAATGGGTTACGGTTTAGGAGCGTCTATAGGCTCTAAAATAGGCAACCCTAACAAGCCTGTTATAAATATCGCAGGTGACGGAAGCTTCTTTATGAACTTAAACGAGCTTTCAACTCTTAAAAAACACAACATACCCGTAATAGAGCTTGTGTTTAATAACAATGTTCTTGGAATGGTTCGCCAGTGGCAGAGACTATTTTACAAAAAGCATTTTTCCGAAACCGATATTGACAGAAACACTGACTATATGAAACTTGCCGAAGCGTTTGGAATCGACGGATATGTTATACAAAAGAAATCTGATATTAAGAGCGTCCTTGAAAAGGCTCTTAAATCGGGCAGACCGTGTCTTATTGATTGCAGGATGCATAAGGATATAAATGTACTTCCTATGGTTCCTGCCGGAGCTGACATAAACGATCAGATTATGGAAATTGAGATTGACGACTAATAAGCGGTTGCTAAGAATGGAGAGATAGATATGAGAGTATCAATGTATGATTCTACCCTGCGTGACGGCGCTCAGGGTGAAAATATGAACTTCTCGGTTCAGGATAAAATTGCAATCACAAAGGCGCTTGACGAAATCGGCATAGATTTTATCGAAGCCGGAAACCCCTTTTCAAACCCGAAGGACAAAGAGTTTTTTGAAGCGAGCAAAAGCCTAAAGCTTAGTCATTCAAAAATCGTTGCTTTCGGCTCGACAAGACGGGCAAACACAGATGTCAAAGAGGATAAATCGGTAAATGTTATGGCAGAAGTGCCATGTGACTATGTTGCAATTTTCGGAAAAAGCTGGGATCTTCACGCAACTAAGATTTTAAATACTACCCTTGAGGAAAACCTAGATATGATTTACGACACTGTAAAATATCTCACCGACAAGGGAAAGTATGTTTTCTTTGACGCAGAACATTTCTTTGACGGATATAAAAATAACCCCGAGTATGCAATCGAGACAATAAAGACTGCAGAAAAAGCAGGTGCGAAGTCTATTGCTCTTTGCGATACAAACGGAGGTTGTTTTCCTCACGAAATTGAGGATATAGTTAAAGAGGTTTGCAAGGTTGTATCCTGCGAGGTAGGGATTCACTGCCATAACGATTCTGGATGCGCTGTTGCAAACACCGTCTCTGCCGTGATAGGAGGAGCAACAAGCGTTCAGGGAACATTCATCGGCATTGGAGAAAGATGCGGAAACACCTGTCTTTCGACAGTTATTCCAAACCTCCAGCTAAAGCTAGGTTATGAGGTTATACCGGAATCCTCTATGAAAAAGCTTACATCTTATGCGAGATACATAGCCGAGCTTTCAAATATAACTCTGTCAGACGGACTTTCATATGTAGGCAAATCGGCGTTTGCGCACAAGGGCGGAATGCACATAGACGGCGTATCAAAGCTATCTAAATCATTTGAGCATATCGACCCCTCAGAGGTCGGAAACGAACGCCAGTTTCTGCTAAGCGAAGTCTCAGGCAGAACTGCAATACTTTCTAAGATAAAGACCTTTCTTCCCGATATTGAGAAAGGCTCTCCTGTTCTCGCAGACGTTCTTGAAATGCTTAAACTTCAAGAGCAAAAAGGTTTTCAATACGAGGCGGCTGACGCATCTTTCGAGCTTTTAGTAAAGAGATTTTTAGGTCTTTTAAATCCGTTTTTTCATATTGAATTTTTCAAAGTAATCACAGAGCCGGAGGGTGACAGAGAATCGCCTGCGTGCGCTATGGTAAAGGTAAAGGTATCAGATAAATGCAAAATGGCAGCAGACGAGGGAAACGGTCCTGTCAATGCTCTCGACAAGGCAATAAGAAACGCACTTGCAGAATACTACCCCGATGTGCTTTCGCATATTAATCTTATCGACTACAAGGTAAGAGTCGTTGACACAGCCTCCGCAACGGCTGCGGCGGTTAGGGTTTTAATAGAGTCAACCGACGGTCAGAATGTATGGACTACAGTCGGAGCCTCAACTGATATTATCAATGCTTCTGTCAAGGCTTTGGTCGACAGTATTGAATACAAATTGATGAAAGTGCAAGAAAGTTAAAAAGTTATAAACTAAATACAATATATCTAATAAAAATGGTGCGGTTTTAACTCCGCACTCTGATTTGTTATTTAAGATATATTAGTTTGCAAAATATATAATCATTTATTAGTTATGTGTTCTTATTAAAAATGCTTTTGCCTCATGGCTTTCAAGCTTGACATTCAAGCTGTTTTTTGCAGAAATTGCGTTTCCGCTCCAAAGTTCTGTTCCGTATATTTCATCATAAATCTCAAGGTCGGTAAGCGGTATTTCAATCTCGCTGTCAGCACTGCCGGTATTAAATACGGCTATGTATATTCCGCCCTGTGAGCTTGCTGCCGTCCACAGAATATGCTCAGTACCGTCAATTTCCTTTCGCCAAACTTGATGTGAGTGCCGAGCGTTTCTGTGCATTTCAAGGATCTTTTCATTGGTAACAAGACTCATTGTAAAATCATCAAAACGGGTCATCTCACCGCCGATAATAAGAGGAGAGCGGAGTATACTCCAAAGCGTTATCATTGTAATCTGTTCGTTGCGGGTAAAGTTTGTGCGGATCGACTTATCATAATCTTGCTTGATAGGACCTATAGGCAGCATATCCGCATCCGGCCAGTGGTCTGCTCCTGCGTGTGTACACCATTTTTCCGCACGAGAGAACATATCGTAAAGAAGCCCCCAGTCGTCCCAGAAATCATCAGTAATTCTCCACATATTTGATACCTGCTTGTAAAGCTCGGACTTTTCAAGAAGTGCCGGTCCCGGCGAGAGACTAAGTATCATATCCCGTCCGCAGCTGCGAAGACAATCACTAAGCATTAAAAGCTCTTCCTCTTCATGCGGAAGCTCACGTGCAATATCGTCGCATTTGATAAAGTCTACGCCCCATGAAGCATATAGTTCAAAAATGCTTTCGTAATATTCCTTTGCGCCGTCTTTAGACGGGTCAACTCCGTACATATCTGTGTTCCACACACATATGCTTGATGTTTTGGCAATCTGACGTGCAGTTTTGTCTGAGCCTTTTATTTTTGTGTTTCTGTGAACAGCCTGACGTGGTATTCCTCTCATAATATGTATTCCGAATTTAAGACCAAGAGAATGAATATAATCTGCTAATGGTGCAAAACCCTTTCCTCCTTTAGAAGACGGGAAACGGTTTTCTGTGGGAATTAGTCTTGAATACTCGTCCATACAAAGCTCGGTAAAATTATTATAGCTGTGTGTTTTAGCCTTTGGTTCAAACCATTGAGCGTCTACGACAATGTATTCCCAACCGTATTTTTTCAAATGCTTTGCCATAAAGTCGGCATTTTGTTTTACTATTTCCTCTGTAACTGAAGTGCCGTAACAGTCCCAACTGTTCCAGCCCATAGGTGCTGTTTTTGTAAACATAATTTCTCCTTTCAAATATGCTGTAAAAGCAAATTTATAATTCTATTATAGTTATTTTACCTTTGCTGTCAATTAAAAGCTGTAAATTTTAAGTCAAAGAATTGCGGTTAAATTATAATTTAAAATTTTTTTCTTTTGTTGCACGAATCTGTGCAACTTTTTTTATTTTTTTATGTATATATGAGGGAGATTTTTAAGAAAGGAGAAGGCTTTGTGACCTGACTGCGTTTTGGGTCTGAGCCAAATAAAATATGTCTAATGAAATTTTAATCGCTGTTTTGTCTCTTATAGGAACAGCTTTCGGCTCTTTGACAGGAATATTTACTGCTAACAGATTGCTGTCTTACAGAATTGATAAACTGGAAAAAAGCGTTGAAAAGTTAAGCGAGGTTCACCTAAGAACTTCTCTTATTGAAAAGGAGCAGGCAGTATTGAATCATAGAATTCTCGATTTAGAAAAGATAAATGTAAAGAGGTCTTGAAATAGGCTCAGCAGTCACAAAGCCTTTAATTTTTACATTTAATAGTAATGCAGAAGTGTTTTTTACATTTCTTGCAGTATTAATTTAAAACAAGTAAAAAGAATGGGGAATTGATATGAAAGATAAGGGTAAAATGATAAATATTAAATGTACAAAGTCAACTGTTATAAGAACGGTTCTATTAATTGCAGCGCTTATTAATAACTGTCTTACGCTTTGCGGGCACAGCGTTTTGCCGTTCGACGATGAAGAAATTACACAGGTTGTTTCAGCAGCCTTTACAGGTATAACGTCTATTATGGCTTGGTGGAAAAACAACAGTTTTTCAGAAGCCGCCCACAAAGCAGACCAGCATTTAATCGAGATTAAAAATTCTAAAAATGGTTAAAGAATAGTTAAAAGGTATTGAGAGCTTTTCTCAATACCTTTTTTTGAGTTATATAATAAATAAGTTAAACTTCTTCAAAATTGCCGAGAAATTTAAAATACCTCAAGTCAGACTTGAGCTCGGCTATAAGCTTTGGAACCTCAGGATTTAAAATTGAACCTTCAAAGTCAAGATAAAACTGCACGTCAAAATCCTTTGAAGCAAGGGGTTTGTTTTCCAGTCTTACAAGGTTAAGACCGCATACTGAAAACTTTGTCAGAAGTCTGTATAGTGCAGAACGTCTATGAGAAATAGTCAAAGTTACAGAAACAATATCGGCTCTCTTTGAAGAACACAGCTTATTTGAAACAAGAATAAAACGAGTGTAGTTTTTGTCAGCATTAGCGATATTTGTCTTTAAAATTTTTAGACCGTGCTCCTTTGCGCACTCCTCTGAACAGATGCAGGCTAAAGGTTCGCCGCTTTCGCTGACCAGATGTGCGGCAATAGATGTGTTGGCACATTCACGCTTAAAAAATTTATTTTCCTTGATAAAATCAGAGCACTGCATAAGACCCTGTTCGTGAGAAAAAACCTTTCTTATGTCAGATTCGTCCGTGTCCTGACGGCAGGCGAGACAATGATTGATTTTCACTCTTGTTGAGCATGCTATGTAGAGATTAGACCTTGATAAAAGCTCATATGTAGCTGATACCGAACCTGCTGTAGAATTCTGAATAGGCACTATACCATACGGCATTTCGCCCTTTTCTACTGCTTCAAAAACGTCGTCGAAGTCATGGTAATATTTTATCTCGGCGTTTTTTGAAATCTGATAAGCTGCCTGTTCACTGTAGCTTCCCACTATTCCGGGACAGGCGATTTGCATATTGTCAGACCGCTCAAACTCAGTGTAATCAATTTCGCAATTGCCTGCGAAAAATTCGCTGAACTGCTTTGACTTTCCGATGTCCATAATAGTTGTAAAAAGCGTCTCAACTGAATTTTGAAGTCCGTCGGGCGCCTTGCTTCTCACCTTGTCGATTATTGCGTTTTCTCGTTCCGACTGAAAGACCTTTATCCCGTTTTCAATTTTATACTGCGCTACCTGATGGGTTATTTCCATTCTTTTTTCAAAGAGCCTCAGCAATTCGTCGTCTATCTCGTCAATATTTTTTCTCAGCTCGTCTAAATTCATAAATTCCTCCGAAAATATATTCCGTATTTATCACAAATTTTGTATTAAAGTTAGTATATCACAACATTAAAAATATTTCAACATAGTTATTATTGAAAAACAAAGCAGTTTGTGATAGTATAGGTATAGAAAACTATACATAGAACGGAGATTATTATGATTTTTGAAACGATAAATATCAAGGTAGATTATGAAAAAGCAGGACTGAGCAAAGACGGTTGTGATCCAACGCTGACAAGCTATTGTACTTCAAAGTCGGAGGAGATAGGCGAAAAAAAGTTTCCTGCGGTTATAATCTGTCCGGGCGGAGGATACGACTATAATTCGGACAGAGAAAACGAGCCGGTTGCTTTGAGGTTTGCAGGACATGGAATAGCGTCATTTGTATTAAAATATTCATGCGTCAATAAGAAGTTCCCAACGGCTGCTCTGGAGCTTGCAAGCGCAGTTAAGTATGTAAGAGGCAACGCAGATAAATATCAGGTAGATAGGGATAAGATATTTGTTCTTGGCTTTTCGGCAGGAGGTCATCTGGCAGCGTCGTTGTCTGTTTTCTACGACAAGGAAATTCTTACAGAACCGTTGGGGGCTAAGCCTGCTGATATAAAACCAAACGGTTGCGTATTGTGCTATCCTGTTTTGACAAGCGACAGTGAGTTTACTCACGAAACGAGTGTGCTTAATTTACTGGGTGATGACAAATCAAACGACGAGGCTTTGAAAATACGGGAGCTTGTTTCGCTTGAAAATAGGGTGTCAGCATCTACTCCTCCTACATTTCTATGGCACACGGCTGATGATTCGGCAGTTCCTGTTGAAAACTCACTGCGCTATATGACGTCGCTGTCAAAATATAAGATACCTTTTGAGTCACACATATACGAGTGGGGAAATCACGGGCTTTCGCTTTGTAATTATCAGACTTCTACAGGAGAACACCATATAGTTCCCGTAAATGAGAAGTGGGTTGAGCTGGCGATAGACTGGATTTACAGACAATAAAATATACATATACATTATTTTTGGACGGCTTTTGCAGCCGTCCGTTTTTTTGTAAAAATATATCATATTTTGTTCACGGTTAAATGAAAAAGTCATATTATATTAATGCCCCTAATATTTATTGTCAATCGACAAAAGGAGGACTAATTATACAATGCAAAAAAGCCTGATAGCAGTTTCATCAATAACTTATGCCATGAAAGCAAAGAAGCTTCTCAACAATATGGGACTTTACTGCGAGATACAAAAAACACCGAAAAATCTAGGTTCTGGATGCGGTTATTCCATAAGAGTACGAGATGATTTAAGATATATATTTTCAATACTTGATTCGGAGAATATTGCTCACAAGGCATATCAGAAGATCCCTGAGTAGCTTTTATGATGGGGAAGTTTAGTTCTTTAAGGTCATTATCCGAAATATTGCTCACAAAAACTGCATGGTAAAATATACGAAAAGGAGGTACAGCTTCTAAAAGGAGCAAATATAAAGATGATATATTTTGATAATTCTGCTACAACCTATCCAAAGCCCAGCGCCGTACTTAACAGAGCCGAATATGCTTCAAGATATTTAGGAGGAAATCCCGGAAGAAGCGGACACAAGATGTCTGTTAGGGTGGCGGACGAGGTTTATAAGGTCAGGGAAAAGGTAGCTGATTTTTTTAATGCAAAGCCTGAGAATGTTGTTTTCACGCTTAATTGTACCCATGCGATAAACTTTGCAATGAAGGGGGTAATGCAAGAAGGAGGACATATTATAATATCTTCCCTTGAACACAATGCCGTATCCCGTCCTGCCTTTGCACTTGCTCAGACGAATAGGAATGTAAGCCTTTCGGTTGCAAAGGTAGCGGATCGCAATGAAAAGACAGTATCAAATTTCAAATCGCTTATAAGAAAAAATACAAAGTGCATTTGTATGATGGCGGCTTCTAATGTAACAGGAGAGATACTTCCATTTAATGAGATAGCGGCTGTCTGCAAAAAGAAAGGAATATGCTTTATTCTTGACGCTGCACAAGGTGCGGGCGTTATGGACATAAAGCTGGGAGAAGGAATAAACTTTATCTGCTGTGCGGGTCACAAAGGTCTTTACGGACTTTCTGGTACAGGTGTTCTTATATCGGACGGAAAATATCCTCTTAGTACGATAATAGAGGGCGGTACAGGAGCAACTTCTCTTGAGCTTAAACAGACAGATTTTCTCCCGGAGCAGTTGGAAAGCGGAACGATAAATGTTCCGGGAATAATTTCGCTGGGAGCAGGAGTGGATTTCGTTAAAAAAACCGGAATAAATAACATAAGAAGAAAAGAGGACAGACTGTGCGATATGTTCGCAACACAGGTAGGAGATTTAAATAATTTCACTGTTATAAGAGAGTATAACAAAAAATATGCACCTCTTGTTTCGTTCAGTTATAAGAATGCAAACTCATTCGAGGTCACAGAGTATCTGAGCAATCGAGGTTTTGCACTTAGAGGTGGGTTCCATTGCTCTGCGCTTGCACATAAAACACTCGGAACAGAGGAAGACGGGCTGACAAGATTTTCACCGGCTGTATTTAACAGTGAGATAGAGGTTAAAAAATTAGTGACAGAGCTTAAAAAAGTAAATAATATTGGGATTTAACTCTTGTTAAAATTTTATAGGTGTGTTATAATAATTTATAGAAAAGTAAAAATAGTAAATATTTATCTAATAAAATTATAAAGGAAGTGAATTTATTGTCAGCGGTATCTGAAGTTTTGCAGGCTTTTGTAAGCGTTTTTAAATCAATTACCATAGTTGATTTAATTGATATGGCTATTTTGTCTTATCTGATTTTCAAAGGCACACAGATTGTCAGAGAGACAAGAGCAGGACAGCTTGTTAAGGGAATAATCATTATTCTGATATGCTATTTAATATCTTCACTTCTCGGTTTAAAGACAATGACCTTTTTGCTTGAGAACTTCTTCAAGTGGGGATTTGTTGCACTGATTATAGTGTTTCAGCCTGAACTTAGAAGAATTCTTGAAAAGATGGGACGAACCACAGTTGCAAACCTCTCTTTTATAAGTTCTGACAGTGAAGAGGTACGCTGGGAATGGACCGAATGTATTGAAGCAATTTGCAGTGCCGTTTCAAATCTTTCAAAAACTAAAACGGGTGCTTTGATAGTATGCGAAAGAAAGACAAAGCTAGGAGAACAGGTAGCAAACGGAATTATACTTGATTGCAAGCCCAGCGATTCGATATTCGGAAACATATTTTTTCCGAACTCTCCTCTGCACGACGGTGCGGTAATTATAAGAGAAGCTAAAATTTTAGCGGCAGGCTGTTTTCTGCCTACTCCGCAAAAGGAAGAGCTTATCAATAAACAGCTTGGTTCAAGACACCGTGCCGCAATAGGAATAAGCGAGGTATCCGATGCTATTGTAATAGTTGTATCTGAGGAAACCGGAAACATATCAGTTGCTGAGGAAGGAGAGCTGACAAGAGGATTCTCGAAAGAAAGCTTAAAAAGACTTTTAAAGAAACGCTTCACACCTGATGTGTCTGAAAAGGATAAAGGTGGATTTGCAAAGAGGGTGAAGAAAAAATGGAAAAGCGTACAAAAAGAGCAAAAATAGACATAGAGCATCTGTTTGAAAACAAGATGTTTTTAAGGATTTTTTCAGTCGCTGTAGCAGTGATAATCTGGATAGCGTTATCGCTTACCCTTTACCCTTCAATATACAAAACAGTGTCGAACATACCTCTTTCTGTAGATTTAACAGGTACAAGAGCAGAGCGTGAGGGACTTTCGGTTGTGAATTACAATGTAAACCGTGTAAGCGCAACAATAAACGGAATGAGATACGAAATAGGTAACTATTCAAGCGATGATCTTTATGCAACAGTTGACGCATCAAAGGTCAGTCAATCAGGAGAGTATGAGCTAGATGTTAGAATTCAGTCTAAAAACGACGATGAGTTTTCGGTAGAAAACATAACTCCTAATAAAGTTACTGTAAACCTTGATTATATAGATTCGGTTGAAAAGGAGCTTACTGTTGAGGCTCCGGGAGTAAGCGCGTCGGAGGGTTACACATTGACAGAAGCCTCCGTATACCCTGAAAAGGTTGAAATAAAAGGTCCTAAGGACAAGATAGATCTGATAACCGATGCTAAAGTTATTTTTGGCGGTAAGCTTTCCTTGTCAGAATCATATTCCACAACATCTTCAGAGGTCGTATTGTATCAAAATGATAAGGTTATTGACCAATCTGATATAACCTTAGGTACTGATGAGTTTTCAATAGACTTTTCGGTATATATGAGAAAGACGCTTCCGTTTTCTGTAGGAATACAGGGTGCTCCGGATAATTTCGACGAGTCTGTTATTGAGTATTCATTGTCAGACGAGAGTATTGACATACTTTCTCCGAACGATATTGAAGATGTTTCATCAAATAATTTGGGATATCTGCAGCTAAGGGATATTCGTCCGGGTGCGAAATTTGACATGGATGTTAAAACTGAAAGCGGTCAGATAAACGCTTCGGGACTCAGCACTGTTACTGTAAAAGTTAAAAAGAATAATCTCAGAAAAAAGGTTATATCGCTCAATGAATCACAAATTAAAATAATAAACAGA
Source organism: uncultured Clostridia bacterium (assembly GCA_947589215.1). GTDB lineage: Bacteria > Bacillota > Clostridia > Oscillospirales > Ruminococcaceae > UMGS1601. The sequence continues at coordinate 8,717 of CANQCL010000006.1, read as the reverse complement.
TCCGATAATAACAAAATTACAAATAGAACCAATCGAATAACAGATATAACGATTTACGGACCAAGTAATGCTATATCATCCGTCAAAGCTTCTGACTTTATTGCTGTGCTGGACTTAAATGAGGAACATCTTAGTGAGGGATCATATACGAAAACTGTAATGATATATGCACCTGATAATGGCAAGGTTTGGGCTTATGGTTTGTATGATATAACTATTGAGGTTAGTGAAAGATAGTTAAAAATACCTTTTAAAGCTGTAAATCACAGGCTGAATTGTATTCTCCACGTTTGTAAGAAACGAGGAAAAGCTGATTTCAGACTTAAAATAAGCACAGGGTTTGTCCTTACTGAATTTTTGGGTGGCAGTTATAATGTCGCCCTTTTTTGTAAGAAAACAGCGAGGTTTAACAAAATATAGAATTAAAGTCAGTGCCTTTAATTGCATAAAAATTAAAAACTACGCTTTATGTAAGAAAAAAGTTGACAATAGAATATCATACTGATAAAGGAGATTGACATAATGTTTGCAAAAATAGACAGCATAGGTCTTTTGGGTATGAACTCATTCGGCGTTACGGTTGAAATTGAGGCTTCAAACGGATTGCCTAAGTTTGATATTGTCGGACAAGCTGACACTGTGGTCAGAGAAAGCCGTGACAGAATAAAAAGTGCGTTCCGCTCTAGCAATATTCCTTTTCCTGAGCGTTCTGTTACTGTTAATCTTGCTCCTGCTGATATTAGAAAAACGCAGTCGTCGTTTGATATGGCGATTTCAGTTGCGGTTCTGGTTGTATCAGGAGTTATTGAAGAGTTAAAAACACGGGGCAAGGCTTTCATAGGCGAGGTATCACTAGGTGGGGAAATAAGAGATATAAACGGCATTCTCCCTATGGTTTTGTACGCAAAAAAGCAGGGAATAAAAGAGATATTTGTTCCAAAGAAAAATGCGTATGAGGCATCAGTTGTTGAGGGTATAACTGTATACGGAGTAAGCACGCTTAAAGAGCTTTTATCTCACTTTTTATCAGTACCTATCACACCTGCGGAAAAATATGTACCTAATGATATTGACTATTTCGACGCACTTGATTTTTCTGATGTAAAAGGTCAGGAAGGGGCTAAAAAGGCTCTTGAGATAGCTGCGTGCGGAGGACATAATGTAATTATGATAGGCTCGCCGGGAAGCGGAAAGAGTATGCTTGCCAAAAGGCTGCCGACCATTCTGCCAAAGATGACCTTTGAGGAGTCGATAGAAGCGACTAATCTGTATTCAGTAGCAGGTATTTTAAACCCTGATACTCCGCTGATCACAAAGCGTCCGTTTAGAAGTCCGCATCACACGATTTCAAAAGCGGGGCTTACCGGCGGAGGGACAATACCTAAGCCGGGAGAAATATCTCTTTCTCACAACGGACTCTTGTTTTTAGATGAGCTTGCCGAATTTGACAGAAAAACCTTAGAGGCTCTTCGCCAGCCGTTAGAGGACGGTGTAGTGACCATTTCAAGAGCGTGGGGGAACATTACATATCCTTGTTCGGTTATGCTTGTTGCCGCTATGAATCCTTGCCCGTGCGGATATTACGGACATCCTACCAGAAAGTGCATATGCTCGCCAAGTCAGGTAGCTAGGTATCTATCCAAAATTTCAGGACCGTTGATGGACAGGTTCGATATTCATTTAGATGTTGCTCCTGTTGAGTATGACAGTATATCATCAAATGTTAAGTCTGAGACTTCGGCTCAGATAAGAGAACGTGTTTTCGAGGCTAGAGAAATTCAAAACAGAAGGTTTAAAAACACGAAAATCACATGCAATGCAAACATTACATCAGATATTCTTCATGAAGTTTGCCCTATGACAGACAATGCCAACACTATGCTTAAAAGTGTATTTGAAAGATTGGGCTTATCCGCTCGTGCATATGATAAAATAGTCAAGGTCGCAAGGACAATCGCTGATATGGATAGAAGTGAGGTTATAGACAAAGCGCATATTGCGCAGGCTGTTCAGTACAGAAGTCTGGACAGGAAGTATTGGCAGCAACGGTGACGTTGCTGCCATTGCTGCCTTTGGATAGTTTGTTTAATGTGAAAGTTTGATAAACGGCAGGCTTTATTAATTGATAATTGACAATGGATAATTGTCAAAAGCAAGTTAAAAGCGTTCGGAAAAATTCCGAACGCTTTGTGTTTAATAACCATTTACACCTGCTGTTTTGCCAGTTATGTTTCATATTATAATTTCCCAAAGGCGACTGGATGCAACGTCACAGTTACGGCATTATCGGTTCAAACCTGATTCTTATTTTAGGGAGCTTTTCTATTGTCGTGTAAGAATTAATAAGACCGTCCTCAATAGATAAATCATTTTCACCGCTTGCAGGAGGAGCAAAAATTTTAAGCGTCAAATCGCACGGCTTATCTAATGGCTTTTCAAAGAAAGCGCTCATCATATCTATAGTCTTAGCCTCTGGAGATTTGTAAAACCACTTTCCGTTTATCTCAAACATCAAATTGGAATTATCATCGTCGTCAAATACAAGCTCGCAGAAATGCGGATTCTTTTCAAAATGAAGAGGTATTGCAATTCCGTCTGCGTCCTCAGAGCCTCCCCAGCGAAGTGTACAAGGCAGCGAAAGCTCGTTGCTCTGAACCATTTCAGGATAAAAATAATCATCGTGTATTATTTCCTTGTAAGTCTGCATACAAGGCTGTTCAATACCTACATCTACATTGTTAGGGTCTTCGATCTCCAATCCTAAACGTCCTCTATCACGGAATTGATAGAAAGTAAATCCGCTGAACCAAGTTGCGTTTTCTCTTTTTAATCTGTCGCAGAACTCTTTGACCATTTTTGCCTGGTCGTAAGGTCCGGTAACGTCTCCGTCAGCATTGAATTCGCTCATAACCATTGGCTTTTCAACACCGCCGTTTAAATATTTGAACCTCTCAAATGACATTTTAGTAAGGTCATATGTAGCGTCAACCGTGTCTCTCTTATGAGTGTTTCCGCCCTTTTCGGCAACATCATAAGGCCAGCCCCAGTGAAGCGCCATATACTTGTCCACCGACCATACATCGGTTTCCTTAACAGCCTGCTTGAATTCAGCCTCTTTTTCCATTTCCTCCTTGTTCGGGTCTTCAACTCCGCCTATGCAGAGAATAGTCTGAACATTCGGAGCGTGCTCTTTAAGAATCTTGTTAAACCTGCAATAAAAATCAGCAACCTCCTGATATGTGCATCTCTTGTTAAAGCTGAACCAGTTTCCAGTAGCCTCGTGATTGATTCTTAAAAACATTCTTCCAAACGGCTTTAAATCCTCAGCTATTGCAATCAGATGCTCGTCTGTAACATTAGGGTCTATTGTAAGAGTCAATGTTACATCCTGTCCGTGACGGCGAACATCTCTCATACAAGTGAAAGGCTCACCGTCGGTTGTTCCGCCCAAACCGCCCTTGTATGTAAAATAATCGTCATACGGGTAGTCCCATTGGAATGAAACATCAGCGTCCTTCATAACCTCTGAAATCCTGCCAGGCCACTCCTTATCTAGCGGATAATAGCAGTACATCAAGCTGATGCTTCTGTGCGGTCTGCCGAGCCTGTTGAGAATATAATCTTGATTTACATACTCTCCCCTCTCAGAGCCGTCTCCCAAATCGACAGCGCATTTTGCCTTTCCCATATGGATTGAATAAATTTTGATTTCGTCCATTAGATTACCTCCGAATTATTTAATATATATAACATTATTAATTCTGTCAATAATGTTAGCAATTTCTTTAAATACCTTGTCGCTCTGATCCGTTTCTGGATACTGATTTGTAAAAATACAAAGCACAAACGGCGAATCAGCATAAACTATAGCGCAGTCGTGATACTGCTTTTCTGTCCAGTCAGAACCGTATTTCTGAGATACTTTATATTTATGGTCAAGCGCCTTGCCAATCTGCCTGTTTACATCAGTGTCAGTCATAAGCGTGGTAAGCCACTCGCCCCTGTCGGTCTGCTCACCGTATTTATAGATTTCCTTGTAGCATTTGAGCATATCTGCGCTTGTACAGTATGTAAAGATCCACGAATCGCCAAGCGAATAATTCGCTCCCATAGAATACAAATCGCTGTTAAACTGTTTATATCCGAAGTGCTTTACAAGATTGTAATAAGCAGTATTGTCACTTCGCTGAATAGTGTATTTTATAAGTTGTCTTGCGGTAAATTCCGTACCCATTTTTGCCTGTGCAGCAAAACCGTTGTCGCCTGACCAGTTGACTGTTTTAGTAACCTTTTCATTAAGGTCTATACTTGATTTCAGCAAAGACGCAACAAAAGGCGTTTTTATTGTACTGCAGGTTGCAAATCTGCTTGTATCGTTATAGCTTATTGACGCTCCTGTATCCATATTCTCATAGCTGAACGACATATTAAAATCAGCATTAGAAATAACATTTTGCAGCTCGTCTAAATAATCGTAAAAATCTTGAATACTCGTTACCTTTTCAAAGCCCTGCATTTTAAAGCTGTAACCGCTTAAATTGTTCAAATCAACACTTGTCGGATTAAATTCCCTTGTTCCTGTTGTAGTAGTTGTTGTTGTACTTGTAGTTGTTTTAGTCTTTTTATTTTTTTTAGCAGCGCTTGTTTTCTTATTATTACGAGCAGCCGTCTCCGTTTCTGAAGAAACAGAAGTATTTTGTGATTTATTATCATCTTGCTTTTTATCACACCCAAATAATGTAATACTCATTAAAAACACAAGAAAAAAACACATAAATCGGAATTTCATCAAATCTTATCCTCACTTATATAAATATATATATCCCTTAAAAATCCCTTAACGTATTACAACAGACGAGCATATTCCTGCTCCGAAATTCCTGCTCTTTATAATTACGGTTATCTCTCTTTCGCCGCTGAAACCCCTTAAATCAGCGTCAAGATGATAAGGCCATTCGTTATCACACTCCGCAAGCTTTATACCATTTATATAAACCTCGCATATTCCCCATATGCTGTTAAAATGCAAAACAGGTTTCTTTCCGTTTATCTCATAAGGTATATTCACCCTAGCTCTGTAAAGAGCATATTTTCCCTCATTGTTTGAAAACTTCTCCTGAGCGCCGTTGACAACACTTACAGGCTCAAGCGAGTTCATATCTGAAATTGAAAAAACGACTTCGGGGTCGGGCTTTTCATCCAAAAGCTCAGCCGACATTTTCCAACCGCTCACATAAAGCTCCTTAATATTTTCAACATAAGGAATACCCTCACGTTCCAAAACAGTTATGTTGTCGCAAACAACATTCATTATATCAGCAGACGCTTTCAATGTCAAGGATTTTTCACCCTCATTTAGCCTTACAATTGCCTGGCAGCATCCATTGAACAAAGACCGTTTATTCGACGTAAATTCCTCATGACAATTTGGGTTTCCGTTTGCCATTCCGAGAATTGTTCCACCCTCTGCTGAAAATTCTATTTCAAAATTAGCGTCGGGAACAAATTCACCGTTTTTATCAACTGCAAATATATCTACCGGTATTGCATCGCTGCCATCGTTATACATATAATCACGGTAAGGCTTTATGAGCAAGTCGCTTACTTCTCCCGATGTGTTCTTAACATCAACAGCCGCGACCTTATTGCCGTTATAACCTACAAGCTTTAGTTCGCCGCTTTCAAACGGAACATTCCAAATAGCCTGTTTTATCTTATCAATCGACTTTTTGCCTTTAGACTTTCCGTTTACAAAAAGCTCTGCCTCTTCACAGTTAGTCATTGACATAACCTTGATAACACTGCCCTCTTTACCCTGCCAGTTCCAGTGCGGAGCGACGTGGCATACAGGCTTATCTGAGAATATCGCTTTAGCAAGATAATAAGCGTCCTTAGGAAAACCGCAGGTATCCATCATACCGAAAAAGCTTGAAACAGACGGCCACTCATACGGTGTAGGCTCTCCTAAATAGTCAAACCCCGTCCACATAAACGCACCGCTTAAAAATTCACGGTTAAGCACATAATCCCACGTTTCACGAATAGTGTTTCCCCAATCTGACGCCTCCTCGTCATAGCTTGAAATCATATGAGCCTCGTCATCGGTTTTGTAGCAGCCTCTTACTGAAAATGCAGAAGTCGTTTCACTTCCCACAATGGGAACACGAGGATATTTCTCGTGAAAGGCATCATAGCTTTGAGGCTGATAGTTCACTCCGCAGACGTCAAAAACACTTCCCGCGCCGTTGTTTTCTAAAATTCCTCCGTGCATAGCTCCTGTAACATATCTTGTGTCGTCTAGCTTTCTTATCTCCATTTTCATACGCTCAGTCATTTTTCTGCCCTCAAGCGCAGACTGCAAAAACTCCTCATTACAAACCGAATACATTATCACAGACGGATGATTTCTGTCTCGGCGAACCATTGTTCTTAAATTCTCAAGGTTTTCGTCACTTGTCTCAAAAACTCGGTTTTCATCCATAACTAACATTCCCAGTTTGTCGCAAGCGTCAAGAAGCTCACTAGACGGCATACCGTGTGCGCATCTATAAGCGTTAGAGCCCATTTCCTTCAGTCTCTTGATTCGATACTCGTTTATGCTGTCGGGTACTGCAACACCTATCCCCCCGTGATCCTGATGATTGCAGGTTCCAAATAGCTTTAAGGGCTTATCATTTAGAAAAAATCCTTTATCGGCGTCAAACTTTATCGTTCTAAATCCGAACACAGTTTCACATTCATCGACCTGTTCGCCGTTTATGTAAACAATTGACACTGCCTTATATAAATTCGGAGAATCAACATCCCAAAGCTTTGGTTCTTTGACAGATATATTTTGCAAAAATTCTCTCTTGGAATACTCATACACTGTCATATCTGTTGTTCCTGACGCAACAGCGCCGCCAACTACTTTAAGCTCGCTGTCAAGCTCGTAAATCTTAGTCTCCAGCGAAACAATCTCATTATTGTAATAGCCGTTATTTATAACAGTTTCTATTTCAATATTCCAATTTGTATCAGACAGCTTTTTAGGATTTACAAACACGCCGTATTTATCAATATTCACCTTGTTCTTTACATTAAGCCAAGCATGGCGGTAAATTCCTGCGCCCTCATACCACCAGCCTTCCCACTCATCTGCGTCTACAAAAACAGCAAGAATATTAGGCGCACCGCCAAAAATAGCCCTGTCTGTTACATCGACGCTGAACGGAACATATCCTGTGAAGCTTCTTTTTAAAATTGAGCCGTTAAAATATATCACAGCGTTCTTTTCAATACCGTCAAAATCAATGGTGATCTGCCTACCCTCATAATCAGAATCAAGGGCAAACACCTTTCTGTACCAAGCCTTTCCCTTTGGCTTATATCCCCACGAAGGTGAACCAGACTTATCAAACTCTCGCTTTATTGACCAGTCATGAGGAAGGTCGACAACCTCCCAGTCTCTTGCATCAAAATCGTTTTGAGGCACTCCTTTTGCAGAACCTGCCTTTGATGTATTATAAATACTTCCGTGATCAACGCCAATTTCAGATTTTATATCGCCTAAGTGAAATGACCAGCCCTTATCCAGGGACTTAACAACTCTCTTTTTAATCATATTACAGACCTCAATTTAACATTTTAATTTACTATATTTATATAAACATAATACAGCGGCAAAGTCAAGTAAAATTAATTTACAATAGTTAATTGACAATATACAGCAATCAAAACCGCCCGACAGTTTTAATACTGCCGAGCGGTTTTGATTATATAGAATATTTATAGAAAGGCATTTATTTAGTCTTTTTCTTAACAACCTTGCTCCACTTTCCAAGATACTTCCTACCGTTTGCAAGCTTGTACGCCCTTACCTTCACAAAGTATTTCTTCTTTGGTTTGAGATTTTTAAGTGTGACTTTGTTTTTCTTTACCGTGACTGTCTTCTTATTATTCTTTGTAAACTTATTATTCGTTGCTGACAGAACCTCATACCCTGTTGCTCCGCTAACCTTTTTCCAGCTTACATTTAATTTCTTTTTCTTTGCCTTTAGCTTAACCGCTTTAACCTTTGCAGGCTTTGCTGCTGTTGTAACAGTAGGCGGTGTTGTAGGTTTAGGCGTTGCTGTTGTCGGTGCTGATGTAGATGGTGTAGCCGGAGTGTTTGGTGATTGTGACTGGTTGTTATTGTCTGATGAGTTTGATGGGTCTGATGTGTTGTCTGTCGGATTTGATGAATCTGATGGGTCTGATGATGAAGGGTCTGATGAAGGAGGCTCGCTTGACTTTTCTACAAGCCCATCAATGGCTGCATATATTCCCTCTGTCGTGTCCTTCATTGACATTACGCTTGGATCTTCTCCGTATTTACCTGCCTTTTCAAGCAATGCCTTTAATACACCATAACTCTCCGCAGTATAATCTGCCTCTGCGTATTTTTCTGCTTCTGTTACCGCTTTGTTCAATTCTTCACGTGTATTTTCTATTTCTTCTTCAATATCTACTAGTCTGGGACCTCCAACTCCATTTTTCATAAGAGAATTGTATGTTTCTGTACCAGAATAACAATGTACTCTTGACATATTATTACTTACCGGGAAATAACTATAATCTTTTCCGTGTATATATAAATCTGTTAATGAGCTGCAGCCTGTGCACCATGAATAATTAGATGTCAAAGAAACTCCTTCAGGTATTTCAACTTTTTTTAGATTTTCACAATAATCAAAGGA
>CANQCL010000005.1 GCA_947589215.1 uncultured Clostridia bacterium | reverse complement strand
TTTTTTATCCTTTTGCTTAAGCTTTTTATTCCCACCAGTAGAACTGGTGGTTGATTTACGCTAAAGCTACAATACAACAGCGTTCGGAAAACTCCGAACGCTGTTCTCGCTTCTTACCTCTAAAATTCTTGCTTCTTATAGCTATAAATCCTGCAGATCCGCATTAGGAATATCATTTTCAAGATTATCCCTTGCAAGATCGGTGTCGATCACAGGATAAACATCAGCAATCGGCTTGTCACCGCTGTGCTTGTGCGGAGTGGAATGGTAAACCTTTTGTGCCGGCGCACTTGTACCCGGTATAATAGGTCTTGCCTTCTCCTTACCGCTTTTAGCCTTTCCCTGAATTTCAGGAACAGCCGCCTGCTCGTTAAGCGGACGTGTATGCGTCCTGTCAGGACGCTTCATACCTTGCTTTGCCATAAACAATTGCCCTAAGTTAAATGAGGGCTTCCTCCCTTCTTGGTTTCAGACAATAAAAACAAATAAATTTCACCTATCGGATCTATTTTGCCCGACAGGTGAAATTTATATCCGTACCTCACGAAAAGAGGAACTAGAAAATGAAATTATTCATACAAGCAGTCAAAGTTTTGAAATTCAGCTTTACCGTTTACTGCATAAAGAGCCATAATAACACCTGTAAATCCTTCTGCAACCTCGCTGGAAAGATATTTCGGATCGCCCCAACCGAGTTTCATTTCTTTGCCCTTATCAAATACGATAAAGTCATAGCAGAAATTATTTGCACAAATAACTAACTTTGCATCTCCGTCTTCAAGACTTACTCTGTTCTGTATGTGTTTTATTCCGCCAATATTCAGCTTTAGAACAGCCTCATAACCGTTTTCAGTACTGCAAACGGCAATATCGTAATGCTCATTTTCGCTCATATATAAGGTTATACCACCCTCGCCGTCCTGAACTGATACATCGCAGGATAGCGTGAAATTAAAATCCTTTTGCCTTATACCAATAAACGTCGGCGAATCCACTTCATCAAGCGTAACGCCTGTGCCGTAAAGAGTTAATTTGCTATCCGAAAATTTATAGTTCTCCTTATGAGGATAGCGAAGATAACACCAGTCTATATTCCACTTTGTATTCGAGAATGTATAGTGTTTCTTTTCCTGCTGAACAAAGTCGCCTTGAATTTCATAGCTTTCGTCAGTTGTACCATCTCTGCCGGCTGTGAACCAACCGTTCTCATCAAATTTAACAGGAGTGAGAAAAACCTCTCTGCCTAACTGATGATACGGCCGCCATAAATCCATCTGACGAAATCCCAGACTTAGAATATGCCAGCCGCCATACTTATCTTGTATTAGGTCGCCGTGACCTATTCCTTGAATTATATAAGGCGCTTTATTTCGGTTAGTTAGAACAGGATTATGCGGGTAGTTTTCAAACCCACCCCAAATATCATCTGCCCTTGCATATGTTATCATATGACCGTACTCAGTTCCGCCCTCAGCAGCCATAAGATAGTATTTATCGTTGATTTTATACATATGCGGGCTTTCCAAAAAGCGTCCGCCGGAGCCCTGCCAAATACACTTGCTGTGAGATAGCTTCTCGCCTGTTTCAATATTGATTTCACACTGAACGACTCCGCCGACGCCGTAATCGTCAGTTCCGTTACTTAAAAAATACGCTCTGCCGTTCTCAAAATACAGAGACGGGTCAATCCCGCCCTGATCAACATAAATCGGTTCAGACCACTCGCTGTAGATGTCGTCGGTGTAAACATAAAAATTCTGATGGGTTGTATCATTTGTAGTAACCATATAAAATCTACCGTTGTTATATCTTATGGTAGGTGCAAAAACTCCGCCGGAGCTGTTTATTTTCTCAAGCATAACTTGACTTTTACGTGTAAGAACGTGACCTATCTGCGTCCAGTTCACAAGGTTTTCGCTTTCAAACAACGGTACTCCCGGAAAGTACTGAAAAGAACTACATACCATATAGAATTTACCATTAGCAAAACAAACACTAGGGTCGGGATAAAAGCCCTTAACAACAGGGTTTGTATATCTCATTGATTCCTCCTAAATAGAAGTGATTGAAACACTATTATACTAAAGTAATTACTAATAATATTTTACCATACTTTATATACAATGTCAATTTTTGAACGCCCAAAATATTATTTTGTAATACTTTAAAAATATTTTATTTTAGGTATTGACATTCAAATTAAGACAGTGTATAATAGATAAGTAATTTGCAGCTGTGGCGGAATAGGCAGACGCGCTAGCTTGAGGGGCTAGTGGTGGTAACATCGTGTGAGTTCAAGTCTCATCGGCTGCACCACCGGCAAGTCGCCGGAGCCTGTTCGCGTTTCACATTTTGTGGAACGTGAATTTTTTTATATATCGCAATAGTAGTTACATCTTTTTTGCTAAGTATTACAACAATTATAACATTGTATCCAGTCCACGTATTAGTTAATGCGTGGATTTTTTTCACCCGTTAGTAGTTTTCTCCGCTTGTGCATTACTAAAACCTTACCTATATATCCTGTCATTTTTAAATAAATAAAAGTGTAAACTTTGCAAAACAGAAAAAAGACAGCATTAAAAATATCCATAAACGAATAAAAGACAGGATAAATCCTGCCTTAAATTCGTGTGTTATGTGTTATGTAAAACTTAAAAGCTAATTAAACAAATATAATATATCTAATATATCCTTTGACTTAAACAAAAAACAAAATAAACTTAATCATCAATATCACCGACTTCTGAACTGTCTTTAGAATTACTTTCATCAATATTGATAGCAAACAAATCAAGAAGTTCCTGCGTTATTTGATAAAGCGTTTTTGATATTCGGTTAAACATCTGAGCCATGACCAATGACCTCCTTTAACATTCAATAACAAACTTACTAAACTGTCGAAATCATTCAGTCAAAAATCGGGCTTAATTAATCCTCTCCAAAAAACTTACAAAAAATATTAGTAGTAAAGCCCGATTTCAACTGAAAGTGAAACCTAAGAAACCCTCTCCAAAGTTTCTACGCGGAATCGGTTATTGAAAGAAAATAATTATAAAACTATTATCCCCCAACAAATATCTTAAAGATGTTTTCAAAGCCAACCACAACTTTGATATCATCATTTAAGCTGTAAGATTTTTCATCAGACATCAACCAAAATACTGTCTGACCTCAACCCAAATTCAATGAAATTTGCCCTTGTTATTTCTAAATAAATTGCAACAATTTGTTGAAAACAATCGAGAAATAAAGCAAAATTTTCAGTTTTTATTGGGTTGAATTTACGTTTTGCTGTACTTTTTTTCTTTATTTTTTATAAGTTATCCCTTTTCTAATGTACTGCGAAAGCCCAATTCTATGGGGTTTACGATGCACAACACAATATATTGTATTGCGCTTTTCGTTAACTCAAGTATATAGTATTGACTATTAAAAGTCAAGCCTTACTAATGTAGAAAAAAGCATTACTTTTTTGTGCAAAGTGCACAATTTTTAGGGCAAATAGTTATTGAATTTCACAAAAAATATTGCCTTTTTATTCCAAAACTGGTTTTTAACTTTACACTTTCGCAATTTTAAAATTTTGACAAGTTAAATTACTATACATATAATTATTTAACGGTAATTTGCACTAAAAATATTTCTAAATTATTAAAACCTTGTTTTTTTGAGATTTGTAATTATAGTTTAATTGTTTTTTTGTTAATTAAAAAAACAAGAATTTTCAGTAAAAAATACCCCTGATTTTATCAATCAGGGGTTGTCGAAATAAGCGATTTCTTAATAGAAAATTCTTTACTTCATAATCATTTTTTAACGACTAAATAATATCATTTACAGACGTTTGTAGCATATAAATTATAAAGGTAATTATAAGAACGGCTATAATAAATAATATCAAAATGTCAAATCTAAATCTTGATTTTTTCTTTACCTTTTTACCACTTGTATTATTATTTGTAACTTGTATTTTTCTATTCATATTATCCCTCATCTTAAACTTTTTTATTTTTTAATAGACACTTTACTCCATCATTATATATTCTTTTTTATTAATTTTCAATAGATATTTTTATAATTTTGCATACTTTTATACAGACTATTTAGCTGCTGTTATATATAAATTTTTTTCTACTTGATTAGCACTTATTAGTATGGTATAATATTTTCAAGAGTTTTCTTGCAAAAACAAAATATATTTATGAAATTGATAAGTTTTAATTTTTAAGCAAAGATTTTTATTACTCAATTAATTGAAATGAGGCTTTTTATATGTGTGGATTTGTTGGCTTTACAAATAAGATTAACGACGCTTCATCTGCCGTTGAAAAAATGATGAATAGAATTAAACATCGTGGACCGGATTCTGAGGGTAAGTATGTTGATGAAGATGTAGCAATGGGCTTTCGGCGTCTTTCAATTATTGACCTATCAAAAGAGGGCGACCAACCGCTGTTTAATAAAGATAAATCTATTGTACTTACCTTTAACGGAGAAATATACAATTATAAGGATTTGAGAAAAGACCTTATCAACAAGGGTTACGAATTCTCATCAAAAACAGATTCAGAGGTTTTGATTCACGGATATGAGGAATGGGGTACTGACTTACTCAACAAGCTTCGCGGAATGTTTAGCTTTATCATTTGGGATAAAAACAGGAAACAGATATTTGGTGCAAGAGACTTTTTCGGTATCAAACCTATGTATTATGGTATGTTCGGAGACACTTTTATGTGGGGCTCTGAAATCAAAAGCTTTTTAGACCACCCTTCCTTCAAAAAGGAACTTAATGAAACTGCTCTCGAAAACTATCTTACCTTTCAATACTCCCCTACTAATGAAACCTTTTTCAAGAATGTATATAAGCTTCCTGCTGCGCACTATTTTATTTTTAAAAATGGTAAGCTTGATGTTCAAAGATACTGGGACATTGACTTTGTTCCGGATGACGAGCCAAAGTTAAAGGACTGGGTTGATAAAATTTCGGATACATTTAAAGATTCTGTTAAGGCTCATAAGATTGCCGATGTTGAGGTCGGCAGCTTTCTATCAAGCGGTGTAGACTCCAGCTACGTTGCCGCTGTTGCTAATGTAGATAAAACCTTTACCGTTGGATTCGGTGAGGATGAAAAATACAACGAAATAGGTTATGCTAAGGAATTTTCTAAATATATCGGTAAAGCCAATACTTCAAAGGTTATAAAGCCAGAGGAATACTGGAACAATCTTGAGAAAATACAATATCATATGGACGAACCATTGGCTGACCCTGCTGCTATTGCACTTTTCTTTGTATGTCAGATAGCCTCTGAGAAAGTCAAGGTTGTTCTAAGCGGTGAGGGCGCCGACGAGATTTTCGGCGGATATAACATTTATAAAGAACCACATGATATGGACTTCTACAATAAAATTCCGAAACCCATCAGAAAAGGTATCGGAGCAATAGCGTCAAGGCTCCCTGCTAAAAGAGGCGTAAACTTCCTAATAAGGCGCTCAAAAGATCTTCAGGAGAGATTTATCGGTAACGCTTATATTTTCAGCGAACTGGAAAGAAAGTCAATACTTAAAATAAAAACCGACGCTCCTGATGCTGTTGAAATCACAAGACCATTTTATGAAAAATACAAGAACAAGGACGACGTTACTCAAATGCAGTATCTCGACCTCAACCTCTGGATGACAGGCGACATACTTCTAAAGGCTGACAAGATGTCTATGGCACACTCTCTGGAGTTAAGAGTACCGTTTCTGGATAAGAAAGTTATGAAGCTTGCAGAAAAGATTCCTACAAGATACAGAGTTACAAAGGAAAACACAAAATACGCTATGAGAATTGCGGCGCTCAAGGCTTGTCCTCCGCAGACCGCAAACAAAAAGAAGCTTGGTTTCCCTGTTCCTATAAGGGTCTGGTTAAAAGAAGACGAATACTACGATATCGTTAAAAAAGCATTTACCGGTAACATTGCCAAAAAGTATTTTGATACTGATTTACTTGTAAATCTACTCGACGACCACCGTTTAGGCAAGTATGACTACTCTAGAAAAATTTGGACTGTGTTTACATTTATTATTTGGTATAATGTTTACTTTCAACAGCAACGGTGACGTTGCTGTTAGAGGCAAGCCCGCCGAGCCGGCGGTGGCTTTCTGCCTTTGGGAAATTTGTAAAATGTTCAAGTTAGTGCAACGGCAGACTTATCAATTGATAATGGACAATGGATAATTGTCAGAAGCAAGACAAAAGCGTTCGGAATTTTTCCGAACGCTCTTGTTTTAACAGCTATGTACGACCCGCCGTTTATCAAGTTACAACATTTATTAAACTACCCAAAGGCGGCTGTACCTGCGGCGGCTCGCCGCTATTTAGTCTTTTTCTTAACAACCTTCGACCACTTTCCAAAATACTTCCTGCCACTTGCAAGCTTGTATGCCCTTACCTTTACAAAGTATTTCTTCTTTGGTTTAAGCTTTTTAAGTGTCACTTTATTTTTCTTTATCGTAACCGTCTTTTTACCCTTTGTGAATTTATTATTCGTAGCATACTGAACCTCATATCCTGTTGCTCCGCTTACCTTTTTCCATGAGACGTTAAGCTTCTTTTTCTTTGCTTTTACTTTAACTGCTTTTACCTTTGCCGGTTTTACTGCTGTTGCTGTAACAGTAGGCGGTGTTGTAGGTTTAGGAGTTGCTGTTGTAGGTGCAGATGTAGATGGTGTAGCCGGAGTGTTTGGTGACTGTGACTGGTTATTATTGTCTGATGAATTTGACGGATCTGACGAGTTGTCTGTCGGATTTGATGAATCTGATGGATTTGACGAATCTGACGGGTCTGATGACGATGGTTCTTCTGACTTGTCTCTCAGTCCCTCAATTGCTGCATATATATCCTCCGTTAGATGCTTCATACCTAATACGTGCGATTCATCATCTTTTGTTGCCGCTTCATTAAGCAATGCCTTTAACACGCCGTAGCTTGCCGTTGTATAATCTTCCTCTGAGTATTTCTCTGCCTCTTTTACCGCTGTTTTTAAATCGTTTAAAGCACTGGTTATTGCATTTTCGATATTAGCACAAGATTTTTGACCACTTGCAGCTGAGTCTGGATAGGCAAAAATCATTGCATTATCAGGCAAATTATATGTATCTAATGTTCTTGAATATAAGTATACAGTTTGTACCGAAGAACACAAGGAAAAGCAAGTGGCTTCAAGAGTTGTAACACTTTCGGGAATCTCTATTCTTTTAAGACCAGTACAATTATTAAAAGCTGCACGTTCTATTTTAGTCAACTGTGAATTATCACCAAACGAAAGTTCTTCAAGCGAATAGCATCCCTCAAATGCAGTAACATTAATCTCTTTAATTCCATCGCCAAAAGTAACTGATTTTAGCTTTGTACAATTTCTGAATGGTCCAGAAATTCCACCTCGATCGTATGCTGAAGTAGCATTCCATGTTTCAATTGACGACGGTAAATAAACGTTTTCTACTGCGGTATTATTGAATGCTCCTCCTAGAACCTTTAATCCTTCAGTAAGCGTTATATTCTTTAACGATGTGCAGTCACTAAAAGCATGATCTCCAAAATAAGTTATTGTTGACGGGATGACTATGCTCTCTAATGATGTGCAACCGTAGAATGCTTTATCTCCAATACAAGTCAAGCCATCTGCTAATTTAATATTTTTTAGAGATGTGCAGCTATCGAAAGCACGATTTTCATTAGAATTATTACTTGTATAAGGAAATGTTGTAACTGTCGATGGTATTGATACGGTCACAAGGTTTGGAAAATGATAAAAAGCACAGTATCCGATCAATGTTACTCCTTCTTCAATTACCACTTCCCTAATTTCATTCATATGATCTTTATATTCATAAATATCCAAAAAATCGCCCTGTACAATGCTGCCCGTAATTTTAGGCGAAGCCATTTCTCCCTCACCTGATAATGTAAGCACACCATCTGAATCGAGCGTCCATGTTAAATCTCCGCAGTCTCCTGTGTCTACTATATCTGCCGCAGATACACTCATTGCTCCCGTAAATGATGTTACAGTCATTGCCGCTGCCGCTAACAATGATAAAATTTTCTTAATCTTCATAAATACTCCTCCAAAAATTTTATTTTTTTCAGACTTGGGACGTTACAAACAGCAAAGCGTCTGCCGTTCTTTGCTACAAATATATGCTAACATTTTTCGACAATTTAGTCAAGCTTTTTTATAAAAATAACAATATAAAATTTCCTATTGTGTTTTTTTTATAAATATGTTACAATTCTAAAGAAGTAATTCTACTTCTTCTTCATAAGTAATAAACTTATATTTAATTATTTGAATGGTGGTATATATGGAAACATATCTTTATATGTGGCTTATTGCCTTTGTTTTGTTTACTGTTGTTGAGTTTGCTACGTCTATGGCATTAATATCAATCTGGTTTGCCGCAGGCTCGCTTGTGGCACTTGTTTTAGCAGTATTTGACGTATCACTTTGGGTACAGATTTTGATGTTTATTATTGTATCTGCAATACTTCTTATATGTACAAGACCTATTGCTAAAAAGCACGCTGAAAATAATATTGATACTAATATTAAAATAATTATCGGAAAAACGGCAAAAGTAATTGAGGACATTGATAACTCAAAAGCAACCGGCCGTGTAAGACTCAACGGCGTAGACTGGACAGCAATTTCCGACACGGGCGAATTAATTGAAAAAGATTCTCACGTTACGGTTACTAAGATTGAAGGCTCAAAGCTCTATGTAAAAGAATAACAACCCGCAAATCTATGTGCGTAAGTAGATTAAAAGTGCTCGCCAAAACTTTTCTCAATGATTAAGATGTCAGATGCAAGAAGCAAGAAAATATCATTTAAACTTTGATAAAATTTAAGTCTTGTTCTGATTTTTGTTCTCTTGCATCTTTATGCTAATTTTATCTTGACTCTAAAAATTTATTATATGGAGGTATTTTTTATGGAGGGCTATATTCCAATTATCATTGTACTTGCAGTAATACTAATTATAATTATTGCATGTATAAAAATCGTTCCACAGGCGCAGGTTTATGTAATCGAGAGATTCGGAGCATATCGTGTCTCGTGGCAGACAGGACTGCACTTTTTGATTCCCTTTGTTGACCGTGTGGCAAAGAAAGTTTCAATCAAAGAGCAGGTTGTCGACTTCAAACCGCAGGCGGTTATCACTAAGGATAACGTAACAATGCAGATAGACACCGTAGTGTTCTTTCAGGTAACTGACGCCAAGCAGTACACATACGGCGTTGAACGTCCGCTTTCTGCAATAGAGAATTTAACTGCCACGACCCTGCGTAACATTATAGGCGAGCTTGAGTTAGACGCAACGTTAACCTCTCGCGATACGATAAACACAAAAATTACAGTCATACTTGACGAGGCGACCGATCGCTGGGGAATCAAGGTAAACCGAGTTGAGCTTAAAAACATACTTCCTCCTCGTGAGATTCAAGACGCTATGGAAAAGCAGATGAAAGCCGAACGTGAAAGACGTGAAAAGATTTTACAGGCTGAAGGTGAAAAGAAGTCAGCTATCTTAGTTGCCGAAGGTGAAAAGGAATCAAAAATTCTAGCCGCCGAAGCCGAAAAGCAAGCTGAAATTCTAAGAGCTGACGCTATCAAGCAAAAGAAGATCCTTGAGGCAGAGGGTGAAGCAAAGGCTATTGAAACGGTGCAATTAGCTCTTGCAGACAGTATCAAAAAGCTGAACGAGGCTAATCCAAACGAGCAGGTTATTCAGCTAAAGAGCCTAGAGGCGTTCCAAAAAGCCGCTGACGGAAAAGCAACAAAAATCATTATTCCGTCTGAAATTCAGGGGCTGGCTGGTCTTGCCGCAGGGCTTAAAGAAGTAATTACAGGCGGCAATTCTAACTAAATAAATCAACGTTAAAAAATCCTGAGAAATAAAAATTTCTCAGGATTTATTTTTTTATCGAAGTTTAACCCGCGTTTATCAAGTTATAACATTCATAAAACTTACCAAAGGCGGCATCGGATACGACGTCACCGTTGCCAGCTCGCTGGTCACCGTTGCTCTATTATGTTAAGCTCTTCGGCAGATTTAACTATCGACTCAGCTATTGATTTTGCATATGCGTCAAGGTTTTCATCAAAAAGCCTGTTGTCCTCATCATCGGTAATAAAGCCAAGCTCAACAAGACAGCTAGGCATATTTGATTTCTCATTTACAACATAATTTACCTTTGCAGTAGGGTCATAGCCCTGATATCCGTACTGTACTCCCCTGTTCTGACTTATCCCCACCTCGTCAAGACCGTCTAAAATATTCTTAGCAAGCAAAGTGTCATCGTCGGGAGCATCATAATTTACCCATACTTCAACTCCCTGACCTGTTTCAGCACTGTTTCTGTGAAGTGAAACATAGATGTCAGCTCCTGCGTCGTTTGCTGTCTCAGGTCTGCTGTAAAGTTCGACGTATTTATCTTCATTTCTTATCATCAAAACATCTGCACCCAGCTTTTTAAGATGCTTTTCAACGGCAAGAGCCATATTCAAATCGTCATTGCTTTCAAATCTCTTTTCGTCGTTTGAAAGCGCTCCGCAATCCTCCTCGCCCCCATGACCTGCATCTACACAAACCAGAAGCTTCTGACCGTCGCCTATTAATCCTGCTTCCATATTTGCAGCCTGTACGGCATCGCTCTTATCACCATCTGAAAAAGCACCTATAATTGCTTTGATGCCCATAACTATAAAAATAATAATCAGAACAAAAATGCACAGAGCTATAACCACCCTGTCCCAATAAATAAAAGTGTGTTTATTTTGTTTTTTCATTATTTGTACCTACACATTCTAAATAAAATGCTTTGTTTTGTTCTTTATATTTTTATATTATGTGCCTTTTCTCTTTCTATGGCAATATGTATGTAGGATTTGAGATATTTAAAGAAGTGTCCTCTCATTGCAGAATTCACATTCAAGGTTGTCTCCAAAGCCCTTGAAGCTTTTTGGCAGGTAATGCTCGCAGTTTGTAATGCACTTATCATTCGAGCATTTTACATTGTTGTATTCTTTGCCCGAGAGCAACTTTGGTTTACAGCAATCATTTTCAAGCAATGTCAAAATCAGCGCCATTCGCACAAAAACTCCGTACCTTGCCTGCTTGAAATAACAAGCCCTGCTGTCGCCGTCAACGTCAACTGTTATCTCGTCAACTCTCGGCAAAGGATGCAAAACCGCTAAGTCAGGCTTTGAACGCATTAGCTTATGCCTGTCAAGAACATATATATCCTTTTGAGCAGAATACTCTTCTTCTGAAGCAAACCTCTCTCTTTGTATTCTTGTCATATACAAAACATCAAGCTTGTCTATACCCTTTTCGAGGGCGTCAATTTCCTCGTATTCAATGCCTCCTGCGTCGAGAATATCCCTTACATAAGACGGTATTCTCAGCTCTGGCGTTGAGAAGAACACAAATTTGTTACCGCTAAAACAAGACATCGCTTTGACCAGCGAATGTACCGTCCTGCCGAATTTTAAATCACCACAAAGTCCTATGGTAAGATCATTAAGCCTTCCCTTTTCAAGCTTTAAAGTAAGCATATCAGTAAGCGTCTGCGTTGGGTGGAGGTGACCGCCGTCTCCTGCATTTATTATCGGGCAGTCAGACGTCAGAGCCGCCGCCTTTGCCGCACCTGCCAACGGATGTCTGATAACTAAAACATCCGCATAACTGCTTACTACCTTTGTTGTGTCTTTTAAATTCTCTCCCTTAGCAACCGAAGATGTGGACGGATTATCAAATCCTATAAGCGTTCCGCCAAGCCTCAGCATAGCAGTCTGAAACGACATCTGAGTTCTTGTAGATGGCTCATAAAACAAAGTAGCCAAGATTTTTCCGTCCAGCTTATGAGCGTATTTCTCAGGGTTTTCATAAATCTCCTTACCTAGATTTACAACCTGCTCCCACCATTCAACAGGATAGTCATTCAAATCTATTAAATGACTGTACTCTGTCTTTACATCATTCATATCTATCCTCCCTGTCCCAAAACTATTTTGAAAACTTATCTAAAAACTCTTTTTTTGTCATAACCCTATTCAAAAGCTCCAGCAAAGCGTTAGTTGAAATATGACTCGGTAAATTCATATCTTTTAAAAGCTCCTGCCTTTTTCTCTTGCTGTCACTCATACCTATTAAACCTAAATTATATAAATCAAGATTACTTATACACTCATCACTTTTTCTACCGTCCGAAACTGTATTGTCAAAAAGAACTCCGGCTTTTTCAAAGGCTTTGATGATTATATCCTTATCTATCCCCTCAACACCAAGAGTACCCTCCTTTGAAGGCTTGTCCTTGCGCTTTTCTTTGCCCACAATTTCGGGAATATAAACATTTGTTATCTTATCGTTAGATACAAGACCTTTTATGTGGTTCCTTATCCTAAAGCCAGCCGAATCAGAATCGGTAAGAATTATAATGCCTCCGTTATCGGCATAAAACCTGATAAGCGAAGAAATCTCTTTATTTTTGTAAACACTGAATCCATCGGTTACTATGATTGGCGCATCAAATATTGAGGACAGCTTTATCTTGTCATACTTGCCCTCTACAACTATAGCTTTGTCAATATGTATCATTTTCCTCTATCATCTCATAAGCATTTTTGTAACAGTCTTTTCAAGAATAATTCTTGAATCAGTTTTTGAGGACTTCAAATCTAAATCTGCCTCGCTTAAATACTGTATACATTTTCTAAGTCTTTCGGTTTTATAGCTTGAGCAATCCCTGTAAGCATTCTGTATTTTAAATCTCAGATTTTTAGGGTATGAAAAATCATCTGCGGCATTTTTAAAAGTCCTCTTTGAATCCCTTGCAAGTCTTGCCCTGTATAAATCAATAAACGATGCTGATATTCCGCCGACTATTGTAACAGTATCAAGCTGATCTTCGTAAAGGCTGTTTAATATACTGAAACTTCTCCTGGCGTCGCCTCTCGCTATGGCGTCTGCCAGCCTAAATGAATCCGTTTCAACTTGAGTTGAACAGAGTAGATCTATATCCTCGTTCGTTATCTCACGACCGTTTGCATACGCACAAAGCTTGGCAATTTCATTATTAGCCGTCATCATATCGCAAAGGGTTTTCTGTGCAAGATACACAGCGCTTGACATTGAAATGGTAGAGCCCTGTTTTTCGACCCTTGCAATAATAATTTTAGCTAAATCACTTTGCGATTTAAACTTAAACTCACAGGCTACACCGTTTTTAGCACAAAACGCAGCAAATCTACCCGTCTTATCAAGAAGTCTTGTTTTTGACCTGTAAACATTTATACCTGTCATATAGATTATAACGACAGTAGTTTGAGGAAGATCGGAAAGAATATTTTTTAAATAAGCCATATCCTCTTTATTTAAAGACTCAACATTTAAGTCATTTATAGTTATGCAGGTTCTTTCTGCAAACATCGGCAGTCCCTCGCAGACATCTCCCAACTCTCCTAAATCTAGGCTTTTTCCCTCGAATTTATGAAGATTTAAGTCTTGGCTGTCAATAGGCACTGCCTTTGTTATCAGCCTTTTGGTGTAAGCCTCTAATGAAGCAACATCATGTCCATAGAAAAAATAGAGGTTATCAATAGTGCCTGTCCTTATGCGTTTTGCAACTTCAATATCGCTCAACTGCGGCATTATTCCAACCTCCTTACTGTTAACCTAGAATTCTTCTTTAACGCTATATGAAAAGCGTCGCCGTTATCGCTTGACAGAGAAACGTCTGTATTTTCATATAGCAGTCTTTTATCATCATATAATATTTTTAAGTTTGTGTCAAACTGCGAGCTTTCAAGCGATTTTGTACACTCAACTGTAATTCCGCCGTATGAAATTAAATATCCTCCGTCTTCTAAGACCCTTACTTTATACCCGTTTGTATCAAGCTCAGTGTTTTCAGAAACAAAGGTAATCTCATCATTTGATAAGCCCTCGCTAGCTCTGAATGAGTTTTTTATATCAACAAATATTGCTTCTTTATAATTTGAATTTACATTATTCGCATTTTTATTATTTATAAACAAAGCTTCAACCGACCTTATGCCGTGCTGCTCAATATAGTTTTCAAATGCGCCTGACATATTGCCTTTGCCGTACAAATCTATTATAACAGCCTGATTTCCTTTATACAATAGCAAAGCGTTAGAAACCTTGTCAGATAAAAGCAAAAGATGAAGAGTACCTCTGTCTAAAACGATTGATGCTGTTGTTCCAACAACAACCAGAACAATACTCATAATAACAGGCAAAAATGCGTTTTTAACACTTTTTCTGTACCTAAACAAAGCCGCTGCTGAAATAATCACAGCCGCTATTACAAAGCCTTTTAAATATAAATTTCCTGTAGAGACATAGCTGAAAGGTATTTTATTTAAAAGATTTGCCATATACAAAACAAGCTTAATGCCCAGTCCGGCAACAATAAGCAGAGGATTTGCAATAAAGCTAAAGCCGCCGAAAAAAGCAACCACTACCGCTAATGCAAGAGCTATTGAGCATATTGGTATTAAAAGCATATTTGCGATCGGTGAAATAAGTGATACCTCGTTAAAGCAGAATATACTTATCGGCAGCATACATACAGAAAGTGTTAATAGAGATACTGCGTTTTCTTTAAGTGTTTTGAATCTGCCTATAAAATTACATTCTCTGATAACAAACGGTGCTGCAACCCCTATTGAAAAAGCTCCGCTCATTGAAAGAATAAAGGATAGATTTCTTATCAAATAAGGGTCAAAAGCTGTGAGTAAAACAGCGCACAACCCAAGCGTATTAAAGGTATCTGGTTTTCTTTTGAACAAATCAGACGCAAAAACCACAGTGAGCATTATTCCTGCTCTTATAACTGAGCTTGACGCTCCTGAAAAAACTATAAAAATTACAATAAAAGCCTCAAGAATGATAAATCTTATTTTTCCGCCAAGCTTTAAAGCGTTTAGCAAAAACAAGATAATAGCAGTTATAATTACAAGATGCGTTCCCGAAACGGCAAAGATATGCCCTATTCCCGTTCTGTAAAGCGACAGCTTTACAGACTGCGACATCTCCGACTTATCTCCGCAGAGCATAGCACCAATGAACGCACCTTCCTCACCCGGTAGAATACTGTTTATTTTACTAAACAGATAGTCTCTGTAGTGCATTATATATCGCCTAATAGAAAATGAATTATCAGTTACCTTTACATTTTTTGCGTCAAAACAGTTGAGATAAATACCCTTTGGCTTGTAATAGTCTTCTGATGAAAAGCTAACAGAGTTCTCAATTTTCTTAACTGTGCCAGTAAACTCAATTTCGTCGTAATAATCCATATCGGTCATATCGGTATAAACGACTATCTCCGCATTTGTTCTTTCGTTTATCTTGCCCTTTACTGTAAGCAAGACCTTATCAGAATCCTGCTTGCTTATATCCTTTATTCTGCCTGCAAAGCTAATGCTCTTGTCATTGTATGAGACTATTTTATTATAGAAAAACTCAGTATATGTAATATTAGAGCATACTGCTATCAAAACAGGAACAGAAACTATTAGCAGTAATGCCCGTGCATTCTTTACAGCTAAAACTAACAGAGCCGCTATAAGGAAAATCGAAACAGCTATTATAATATTTTGTCTTACATTAAAAAATGAAGCGAGAAACAGACCGAAAAGATAAGAAAAACCTATCCAAGCCATTTTTCGCTTCATACAAATCACCATACCTTATTATGAGCTTTACTGTAATTACCCTGCTTTAAGTTTTTAACCCGCAGGCCACTCCAGCTTTCTGCCTGCCAGAAGATGAAAATGTATATGAAATACCGTCTGACCTGCTATTTCTCCGCAGTTATTTACAACTCTGAAACCGTCGTCAAGACCTTCGTCTTTAGCAATTTTAGCAATAACCTCATAGATATGAGCAATAACCGCTGAATTTTCAGAAGTTATCTTTGCCGCACTTTCAATATGCTCCTTTGGTATTACAAGATAATGAACAGGCGCCATCGGTTCAATATCCTTGAATGCGTAAACCAGATCATCTTCGTAAACCTTTGTGCTAGGAACTTCTCCCTTAATTATTTTGCAAAATAAACAATCGTCCATATTAATCTTCCTTTCCGTCTAGCATTTCTTCAACAAAATCAGTTACCATAGACAGTGCCTCGTCAATTTTAAATTTATCGCCGATTCCTGCCATAGCCATATCAGGACGTCCTCCGCCCTTGCCGCCTGTTATTGCCGCAACTTTTTGAATAAGCTTTCCTGCGTGAGCGCCCTTCTCAAGCGCCTTCTTAGTGCACACAGCCAAGAACTGTCCCTTTTCACTGCCTGTTCCTGCAAACACCGCTATTATTGGTTCGTCAATAGATTTCACTCGATCTCCAAAGCTTCTTAACGTATCGGCAGTTGCATTTGTAAACAAGGTCGCCATTAGCTTAACTCCGCAAACAGATTTCCAGTTCTCAAACATTTTCTCCATTTCGGATTCAATTATTCGAGATTTTAACCTCGATATTTCTTTTTCGTAATCCTTGACCTTATTGTTTAAAAAGTGCGATCTTTCAACAAGCTCAGACGGCGTTCTTATCTTTAAAGCCGCCGCTGCTTCTGTTAAAATATTATTCAGATTACTTATATGTTTGTACAGACCTTTTCCTGTTACACCCTCTATTCTTCTTACACCTGCCGCAACTGAATTTTCAGAAAGTATCTTAAACATTCCGATTTGCGAGGTGTTAGACAGATGCGTTCCCCCACAGAATTCTACAGAGAAATCGCCCATACTTACTACTCTTACAACATCTCCGTACTTTTCACCGAACAGTGCCATAGCGCCCAGTTTTTTAGCCTCGTCAATAGGCATTTCCTTAACAACAATATCAATTGCCTCAAAAATCTTTTCATTTACAAGACGCTCCACCTCATTTAACTCATCAAAGGTCATAGCTTCAAAATGCGAGAAGTCAAACCTCACTCTGTTTGCATCAACAAGCTGTCCAGACTGGTGAACGTGATCGCCGAGAACCTGTCTTAGAGCAGCTTGAAGCAAATGCGCACAGGAGTGGTTTCTCATTACAGACATTCTGTTTGAAACATCGACTTTAAACTCAGCCTCCTGCCCTGTTGACAACGCTCCCTCAACAACTTTTATCTTATGAGCAAACTTTCCGCCGACAACCTTTTGTGTGTCGAGAACCTCCGCCTTGCCGGTTTTTGTTGTAATAGTTCCTATATCGCCTACCTGTCCGCCGCTTTCTGCATAAAAAGGAGTTTTAGCACAAATAACATAAGCCTCATCACCGCAGCCGACATTCTCAACTATCTCATCATCAGTTGCAAGATAATCTATAACCGCCGTCAATTCGGTCACATCATAACCTACAAACTCTGTATGATAGGTCTTATCGATCGTCTGAAAAATGGTATCCTCTGCACCCATATATTTAGAGCCGCCTCTTGCCTTTCTTGCTCTTTCCTTTTGCTCGTTCATACACTCTGCAAAACCGCTCTCATCACAAGTAAATCCCTTTTCCTCTAAGATTTCCTTTGTCAAGTCTATCGGGAAACCATAGGTATCTGAAAGCGTAAAGCAGGATTTTCCGTTAAGCTCGGTCCTGCCGTTTTCAGTCATATCTTTGATATACTCATCTAATATAGACATTCCCCTGTCGATAGTCTCGTTGAAATTCTTTTCCTCATTCTCAAGCAGCTTTGAAATATAATCGTATTTTTCCTCCAGCTCCTCATATTCGCATTTAGAAGAATCTACAACTGTCTTGATTATATCCTTAATAAATCTACCGTTTATGCCAAGCAGCTTTCCATGTCGAACAGCACGCCTTAAAAGACGGCGCATAACATATCCTCTGCCCTCGTTAGACGGAAGAACCCCGTCAGACGCCATAAATACGACCGAGCGTATATGGTCGGTGATAACTCGTATAGAAATATCCTTTTTATTATCCTTGCCGTACTCACAGCCTGCAATCTCGCAGACCTTATCTCTTACCGCTTTAATTGTATCAACATCGAAAATTGAATCAACATTCTGCATCATAGCTGCAAGACGCTCAAGTCCCATACCTGTATCAATATTTTTCTGCTTAAGCGGTGTGTACGTTCCGTCCTCGTGTCTTTCAAACTGAGTAAACACAAGATTCCAAAACTCCATATATCTATCACAGTCACAGCCCACTGTACAATCCGGCTTTCCGCAGCCGTACTCTTCTCCTCTATCGTAGTATATCTCCGAGCAAGGTCCGCACGGCCCGTCAATTCCTGCCTCCCAGAAATTGTCCTCCTTGCCCATTTTAAAAATCTTATCAAGCGGAAGCCCTATCTTTTTATTCCATATCTCTAATGCCTCGTCGTCATCTTCATAAACGGAGACATAAAGCCGTTCAACTGGGATCTCTAAAACCTGAGTACAGTATTCCCAAGCCCACTCAATAGCCTCCTCCTTAAAATACTCTCCAAACGACCAATTTCCAAGCATTTCAAAAAATGTTCCATGACGTGCTGTTTTTCCGACATTCTCAATATCGCCTGTTCTTATGCACTTCTGACAATCGGTCATTCTAACGCACGGAGGTTCGTCCTGCCCAGTGAAATAAGGCTTTAACGGTGCCATTCCTGCATTTATAAGAAGCAGACTGTTGTCATTCTGAGGCACAAGAGGAAAACTTTTCACTCTCAGATGACCTTTACTTTCAAAAAATTTCAGATAAGATTCTCTAAGCTCGTTTAATCCTGTCCATTTCATACAGATTCTTCCTTTATTTTTGTTTTTAACACGGCATATACTTTTCATTTATCTACAAAATAAAAATACTTCACCCCAGAAATGGGACGAAGTATATTCCGCGGTACCACCCAAATTGCTGAAATACATTTTATTTCAGCCACTCTTTATCTTTAACGCAGACATACGTTGCGGTTTTCCACAAGGCTCGGGGCAGCCACCGAACAGATTTTTGAAAACTTTCAGCAAGCATTTTCTCTCTGTAAAAAATCTAAAACGGATAATTCCTTCAACGCCGTATAAAATATTATTTGAAAAAATTATACCAAAATATTATAAAAACGTCAAGCCCTTGAGCCAATTTTTCCTCTTAAAAGTGGTACTGCTTCATCTTGAAATATTTTCAGTCTTATAAAATTGTCCAAAGCAAACCCCAATGCTGATATAAGTATCCACAAAATCGAAAACGGCAAACATATCTGACCCCTAAAATTCATTGGCATTCTTGAGTAATCCCACACTCCGAGCCGAAGCCATATATTAAGTATCTCACCTGTTGCAAACTCCATAACCGTTATAAATATTGCCGATATAAAACACGCCGGTATTAATCCTAGACCATAGGCTCTTTTATCATTGAGAATATTTATAAATATCATACAAATTCCACCCAAAAGACCCATAGATATATGTGTATACCCTCTTGACAACAGCTCAGCAATACCATAAGCAAAACAACCGAAAAGGAATACTGTCCATATTTTAAGCGATTCCCTTGCCACCCTTTCACCTCCGAATAGTTAATTATAAAATTAGTTTATCCTATTCGCCGACTTTTAAAAGGTGTAATTTGTGGGTAATTTCCTATGTAGATAAATTAAAAGTTAGAGTTTAGATATTAGAGGCAACAGAAGCGTTCGGAATTTTTGAAATGAACCCAAAAAGTTAGACTAAAATAAAAAAACAAATTTATGAAAGTTGAATAATTAAGCAACCGATATGACTTGGTGTCTGTGTTGAGCAATCCGTTACCATATAAAGACATGGTCGCTCATAGATTGTATAGGAAACAATGTTTTCACATGTCTAACAAAAAGGGTGCTGTTCAAATTTCCGAACGCTTCCATACTTCTTGCCTCATCTTAATTACCTCTAACAGCACTTAACTATCTCGCCCATTTGGTCACGAGACGCGCCTACTGCATTTGATTCATCAGTGTCAATATGCATCGCTCTTGCATAAGAATCTGATACTCTGCAAACTGTATCGCATAAAATTGCAGTTCTGTCATCAGATTCAATCTTAACACAAACTACCTGTTTATCTTTAACGCCGAGTTCTTCCGCGTCAGCAGGAGTTAAATGAATGTGCCTTTTTGCAATTATAACTCCCTCTGCTATTTCTAGCTCACCGCAAGGTCCCACTATTTTACATGAACCGCTTCCCTTTATGTCTCCGGATTCTCTGACAGGTGCGGCGATTCCTATTGAACGTGCGTCGGTTGCTGAAAGCTCAACCTGAGTTTCGGGTCTTGTAGGACCGAGTATTGATACGTTAGGAAGCTCTTTCTTAGGACCTACTATAGTAACTCTCTCCTCGCAGGCATATTGACCGGGCTGAGAAAGATCTTTTTTCTTTGTCAATTTAGCACCCTTTCCAAAAAGTATTTCAAGAGCTTCTTGTGTTACATGAACGTGTCTTGCAGACGTTTCAACAATAAATTTTGACATTTCCATTCCTCCAAAAAAATTTTACCATAATTATTTTACTACTGTTCTGAAAACAGGTCAAGTAGTATAAATACTTAGCAATGCAATAAAAGTTTTTCTTAATAATAGTAATTCGGCAATATAATTCCCAACAACGGACCAAACGTCATAAAAACTACTGTAAAAATAATTAAGTATGAACTGCTTATTACTATCCCGGCAATAGCAAAACTTTTCCCACTTTTATATTTTTTTGAAACCAAACCGATTATTGAAAAAATATAGCCTAAAATCATACATATCCAACCAAGTTCAAAAGTTAAAAACGAACAGCATGACAAAATAAATCCGGCAATAGACATTTTGCTGTACTTCAAATCCTCATCCGTTATCATTTGCGGATTATAGTTTTCCCCACCGTAATTTGTATAAACATCCTGTGCTTGATTTTTAAATGGAACGTGTTCATCTTGTGAATAAACAATATCATCCCAATTTTTCTCAACAGGTAAGTCAAAATCGGAAACTTCTATTTCTTTAAACAGCTTAGCACCGCAGTTTGAACAATAATTAAATTCATCAGAATTCTTTGCTCCGCATTTAATACAGTACATAATAATCACCGTTAATCAAAATTGTACTTTATAATTTTATTTACCTAAAAAAATTGAAAATAACTCTTTTACAGCCGAAGTTCCATAATCATATTCATAGTAAAAATCATCTAAGAAACGGTGCAGCTCATATGGGTCAGCATTAACAATATAAATAACAAGTAAAATCGTAACCGCAACAGACAAGCAGCCTATTATAATTCCTGCAATTGCAAAGCCTTTTCCTTTATCGCCCCTTACATTAGTCTGGTGAAAACCGATAAGAGAAAGAACAAGACCAACAAATCCTG
Source organism: uncultured Clostridia bacterium (assembly GCA_947589215.1). Taxonomy (GTDB): domain Bacteria; phylum Bacillota; class Clostridia; order Oscillospirales; family Ruminococcaceae; genus UMGS1601. Next base: position 114,209 of record CANQCL010000005.1, on the reverse strand, counting down.
CCAGTCCGCCGAATAAAATGCATCCGCAGGAGGTTATAAAACCGGCTATTGCCATTGGGTTATAACGAGAAGTCGGTATATTTTGATTTTGATTATAATTAGGAGTACGATTATAATTCGTATTTTGATTATAATTTTGCTCTGCATATCCGTTTTGCTCTGCATTAAAAGAACTAGTTTCTTGATTTTGCTGACTAATTACATCCGGCTCTCTATATGGTATGCCGTTTGGATCAGCACTTTTTAAAATTGCTCCGCAGTATCCGCAAAAGTTACTGCTGTCATCATTTTTATTACCGCATTTTGTACAATACATAGTATCACCGCACCTTAAAGCTAATTAACAATTAATTTTCTATATTATACAATATTTCTGTTAAGAAGTCAACGAGTTTTATTTTGCGCTATTCACATTGACTTACTTAGGATTTATGATATACTTTAAATGAAATGAAAATCAAATAAAGAGGAATTTTATGATAAATCTTAAAGAACTTCTGTCTCTTGAATCCTGTTGGGAGAGGCTTGAAAGAACTGACAAACCTATATTTATATACGGAATGGGCGACGGCTGTTTAAAGCTTATGAAAGAGCTTCAAAAGCGAAAAATCCCCATTTCCGGAATATTTGCAAGTGATGAATTTGTAAGAGGACACTATTTTGAAGGTCATCTGGTTCACAGACTTTCTGAGATAGAAGAAAGCGCTGCTGAAAACGGATATGATTTTATAATTCTGCTTGCATTTGCGGCAGGCTATCAAAAGCTTATAATAAAAATCGACGAGCTTGAAAAAAGGCATAGTCTTTTAATGCCTGACACAGCGGTTATAGGCGGAGAACCGTTTTTAAAAGAGCATTTAACCGAACGCTATAACGATTTTGAAAAAGTATATTCAATGCTTGAAGATAACATCTCCCGTAATACATTTGAAAGCGTACTAAAATATAAAATCACAGGTGAGCTTAAATATCTGCGTGAATGTACCACCGAAACAGACGAAGCTTTTGAAAAAATAATAAAACTAGGAAGTAATGAAACATACATTGATTTAGGCGCTTTTAACGGTGATACCGTTTTAGATTTCGCCAAACGTACTAATTACAACTATAAAGAAATATACGCCTTAGAACCCAATAAAAGAAATTTTAAAAAGCTTATTAAAAACACAGAAAATCTGAAAAATACACATACATTCAACTATGCGGCTTGGAGCGAAAATACAACGCTTATTTTCAATACAGGCGGCGGACGGCAGTCGCAGGTATCAAAAAAAGGAATAGAAACGCAGGCTGTAAGCGTTGACAGTATTTTGAAAGGCAAAGAAGCAACCTATATTAAATACGATGTCGAAGGCGCTGAAAAGGAAGCTATAAAAGGCTCAAAGCAAACTATAAAAGCACATTCTCCCAAGCTTTGCGCAGCCGTATATCACAGACTTTTTGATATGATAGATATCCCCCTGCAAATTGAAAAAATAAATCCAAATTACAAATTCTATTTAAGGCATTATCCTTATTATCCCGCATGGGAGACTAACCTTTTTTGTGTAAATTCATAAATTAAAAATGTATATTAGGCAGTTATTTTTTGTGAATTTTAACTATTGAAGATCAAGCTTCAATATGTTAAAATATTAATTGTTGAATTTAATAAGCAATCAGACAACGAGTAATGTTAATCATGTAAATCCAGTTGATTAACATTACCCGTTATTTTTTTGCAAGAATAATTAAGGAGACAAATTTATGGACAATTCTGAAACCAAAAACATAATGGGTACTGTTCCCGTACCTAAGCTTATGCTCAAAATGGGAATACCAATGATACTTTCAATGATTCTTCAGGCGGTATACAATATTGTTGATAGTGCATTCGTGTCAAATATGCCGTCAAACGGAGAATCGGCACTAAATGCCCTTACATTATCCTTTCCATTGCAGATGCTTATGGTAGCTATAAGTATAGGAACAGGAGTTGGTGCAAACGCCCTGCTTTCAAAAAGTCTGGGCGAAGGGAACAAAGAAAAGGCCAGCAAAACTGCAGGTAACGCAATATTCTGTGCAATAATAATCTTTATTATTTTTCTTATGTTCGGCATCTTTGGAGTTCCGCTTTACATCTCAACGCAGACAGCAAACACATTGATTTTCAATATGGCAGCTGACTATTTACGTATTTGCTGTGTAATTTCTTTTGGCATTGTTTTCTTTTCAATATACGAAAAACTCCTTCAAGCCACAGGACACTCTCTTTATTCCACAATTGCACAGATTTCAGGAGCAATTACAAATATCATACTAGATCCTATTTTAATTTACGGACTTATAGGTCTGCCTGAAATGGGAGTAAAAGGTGCTGCATACGCCACTGTAATCGGACAGTGCGTTTCATTCTTACTTGCACTTTTATTCCATATAAAAGTGAACAAGGATATTTCAAACAGCTTAAAATATATAAGTCCGTCCGCTAAAATTATCAGACAGATATATGCCATAGGTCTGCCTGCTATTATTGCACAGGCTCTTATGTCGGTTATGACATACGGACTCAACATCATTTTAGGAACAATTAGCGAGGCTATGGTTACGGCTTACGGACTGTACTATAAGATACAGCAATTTATTCTGTTTGCCGCTTTTGGTCTCCGTGACGCAATTACTCCTATAATTTCGTTCAGTCACGGGATGAAAAATAAATCCCGTATATATGACGGAATCAAATTCGGATTGCTTTATACGCTGATTATTATGCTTGCAGGAACTGCTGTTGTAGAAATATTTGCGGTTCCGTTTTCAGAAATATTCGGTCTGTCGGGCAACACTCAGTCTCTTTGCATAAGTGCAATGAGGGTTATTTCGATAAGCTTTATCTTTGCGGGAGCAAACATAGCGTTTCAAGGGATTTTTCAAGCTCTTAACGGTGGAATTGAATCGCTTATAGTATCCGTTTGCAGACAGATAATTTTTGTGCTTCCTGTTGCTTGGCTTTTTGCTAAGACAGTAAAAGGCAATCCTGATTTGTCTTGGATTGTATGGACTGCTTTTCTGATAGCGGAGATACTATCTGCTGTCATTTCAATCCTGCTGCTAATAAGAATAAATAAAAAATTAAAAAGCTTCTAGAAGTAGATATTAAAACATAATAAAACAGCCGCCCATCTTATCTAAATGATAAGCCTGGACGGCTTTTATTATGTAGCAATACCCGCAAACTGATTTTGATATAAATTGTAATAACAGCCCTTTTGCTCAAGAAGCTCCTCGTGATTTCCCTGCTCGACTACCCTGCCGTCGTCTATAACTATGATCTTATCTGCGTCTATTATGGTAGAGAGCCTATGCGCAATAATAAGGCTTGTGCGGTTTTTCATAAGCGCAACCATCGCCGATTGTATGTTCATCTCGGTTCTCGTGTCGACGGAGGACGTAGCCTCATCTAAAATCAAAATTTTAGGGTCGGCAAGAACTGCACGAGCAATAGCCAAAAGCTGTCTCTGCCCCTGCGAGAGATTTGAACCGCTTTCTGATAAAACAGTTTCGTACCCATCGGGAAGCCTTTTTATAAACCTGTCTGCATTTGCAGTTTTCGCCGCACTTTCAATCTCCGACAATTCAGCCTGAGGCTTTGCATAAGCGATATTTGAGCGTATTGTATCAGAGAACAAAACCGTGTCCTGCAAAACGATTCCTATAGTCTCACGGAGCTTATTTTTAGAAATATCTTTTATGTTTACACCGTCTATCTCTATCTCGCCCGAATCAATATCGTAAAACCTTGTAAGCAGATTTACAACAGTAGTTTTGCCCGAGCCTGTCGCCCCGACAATAGCTATCTTCTGACCGCTTTTAATTTCAAGATTAAATCCCTTTAAAACAGGCTTATCTTGTACATAGCTGAAGTTTATATTTTTAAAGCTGATATTACCCGAAACATTGTCCAAAATAAACTCTCTGTCATTTGAATTATCGTCCTTTTCGGACTCTTCATCCATAACGGCAAAAATTCTTTCACCGCCTGCAACAGCCGTTTGTATCTGAGCATATTGGTTTGCAATTTCATTAATTGGTCTTGAAAACTGCTTTGAATAGAGAATAAATGCCTGAATAGTGCCGATTGAGATAATTTTCTTTAGTGCAAAATATCCTCCAAAGCCTGCTATAAGAACAAACCCCACATTTGAAACAATATTCATAAGCGGTCCCATAGAGCCGCCGCATATCTGCGCCTTAACTCCTGTCTTTCTAAGACTGTCGCTCATTTTGTTAAACTTGTCTATTGCGTCCTTTTCCTTAGAATACGACACGACCGTTTTATAGCCTACAACCATTTCTTCTATGTGACCGTCCAGCTTGCCCAGCAAAATTTGCTGACGGGTAAAATACTTACGCATAAATTTTGTCATAACCGACGTAAACAGAACAGTCAGAATAATTGTAGAAACGCTTATCAATGTAAGCACAGGCGAATAGTAAAGCATAATAACAAGCGATCCGATAATCGTCAGCACACCTGAAAACAGCGAACCTATCGACTGTGAAATACAGTTTGATATGTTTTCAACATCGTTTGTCATTCTGCTCATCAAATCGCCGTGATTATGAGTGTCTATATATCTTATCGGCAGAGTTACTATCTTTCTGAACAGGTCGGTTCTCATAATTTTGACTGTTGTTTGAGAAAGTTTTGCCGAAAACCAACCCTGAAAATAAGTTATCACAGAGGTAAGAACATAAACTAAACCTAGAATAATCAAGTATTTAACTAAGTTTTTATAGTCCACACCGCTTATAGTGTCTATTGCCTTTTGCTGAAGTGACGGTGCCGCCAAGTTAAGAACAGTAATAGCAAGCATTACTGCTAAAAGTATAAAGAAAATATACTTACTTCTTCCCATATAAGAGAGTATACGCTTTAGAGTTCCTAAAACGTCCTTTGGCTTTTCGTGAACTAGAACAGGGCCTCTGGGACCTTTACCGAGCGGTCTTGGAGGATTATTTACAGCTGCCGGTCTTTTTTGCTGTTGTGCCATTAGTTATCCCCCTCCCCGCTGCTTTTCATTTGAGAATTGTAAATATCTCTGTATACCTCGCTTGTTCTCAACAGTTCTTCGTGCGTACCTATTGCACAAAGGCTTCCATGCTCTAATACCGCAATTCTGTCACAGTTCATAACAGACGCTATTCTCTGTGCGATTTTTATAACGGTAATATCCTTTAGATTTTCCTCCAAAGCTCTTTGAAGTCGTGATTCAGTACCCAAATCAAGTGCAGATGTACTGTCGTCGAATATCAATATTTCAGGCTTTTTCAAAATCGACCTTGCTATAGACAGTCTCTGTTTCTGACCTCCTGAAAGCGATGCGCCCTTTTCTGCTATGTAGCCGTCATAACCTGCGGGCATTAGCGATACAAATTCATCAGCCTGAGCAATCTTCGCAGCTTTTTCTATATCAGCCTTTGAAGCGTCTTTATCTCCCCAAGCTATGTTTTCATAAACAGTGCCTGAGAACAGCTCGCTTTTTTGAAGTACCATTCCAATCTTTTTTCTAAGGCAATCAATATCATAATCCTTAACATTGACCCCGTCAACAAGAACCTCGCCCTCATCTGCGTCGTAAAATCTGGATATGAGATTTATTAGAGAAGATTTGCCGGAGCCGGTCGCTCCTAAAATTGCAAAATTCTCTCCTGACTTTATATCTACCGACAGATTTTTTATTACAGGCTCTCCATTTGTACCCGGATATTTAAAGCTGACATTTCTAAAGCTGACTGTTCCTAACTGATTGTTGTCACTAACATAACTTCCTGATTTTATAACAGGCTCGGTATACAGCACCTCGCATATTCTTTTTTCTGATGCGTGCGCTCTTGATATTGACTGGAACATCATACTTATCATCATTATTCCCATAAGTATCTGAGTTATATATGTAAGCGCCGCCATTATCTGTCCGACCTTCATTTCTCCTGCTTCTACCTGAAAGCCGCCTATTAATATAATAGCAATAACCGAAAGATTCATAACTATCATAAGCAGAGGATTTAAAACAGACATTATCTTCTGAACTTTCAAATTAGTCTGCATAAGATCTACATTCGCCCTGTCAAATCTCTCCGATTCGTGCTCCTCTCGGACAAACGCTTTTACTACTCTTGCTCCCGAAACATTCTCCTGAACAACTGAGTTTACTTTATCAAGCTTTTTCTGAACAATACTGTAAATCGGATTTGCCTTTTTAATTAGTATCATAATCAAAACCATTTCAACAGGCAGGGCACATACCAATACCAAACCGAAATTAATGTCCAAAGAAAGCATCATTATAATACCGCCGATAAACAGAATACTGTCTCGCACTAACATTCTAAGTGCAAAGTCAACAAACTGCTGAACCTGAGTTATATCGTTAGTCAGTCTTGTCACCAAAGAGCCTGTCGTAAACTTATCCGTCTGCTCAAAAGACAGACCCATTACTCTTTTAAATGTATCGTTGCGCAAATCTCTTGCAAAGCCCTGAGACGCCATTCCAGAAAACGCTGCCGAACCAACTCCGCACATTCCGCCGAAGCATATCAACAGCAGCATCATTATCCCCGTACGGATAATAAGCTCCATATTGCCGCCTACAACGCCCTCGTCAACTATCTTCGCCATTAGTCTCGGTTGAGATAGATCGACTAATACCTCACCTACCATAGACAAAGGCGTAAGCAGAGTAAAAAGCCAATACGGCTTTAAGTATTTCGCCAATTTCATTTCAATATCATTTCTCCTATTCAGATAACTACTTTTAATAAATTTTATCATATATATTTTAAAAAGGTCAAGAACTTTAAATAATTAAAAGGGTAACATAAATTTAGTCACCCTTTTATTTCTATTCTTTTTTTAATCAAAAATATGTGTGAAATCAAACGTCGCAAAATAATCATCAGGCGTTTCTGCACGCCTTAAAAGCTCTGTACTTCCGTCCTCTTTTAAAAGTATCTCAGCCGAACGCAGCTTTCCGTTGTAATTATAACCCATCGAAAAGCCGTGCGCTCCTGTGTCGTGAATACAAATGTAATCTCCTAAATCTATTTTCGGCAGCATTCTGTCAACTGCAAACTTATCGTTATTTTCACAAAGACCGCCTGTTATGTCGTACTTATATTCGCAAGGCTCATTTTCCTTACCTAAGACTGTAATGTGATGATATGCCCCGTATATCGCAGGACGCATAAGGTTTGCAGCGCAAGCGTCAAGACCGATATAGTTTTTGTAAATATTCTTTTCACGAACAGCCTTTGCAATAAGATGTCCGTATGGCGCTAACATAAATCTGCCAAGCTCTGTGTAAATCGCAACATCGCCCATTCCGGCAGGAACTAGTACCTCCTCATAGGCTTTTCTCACGCCTTCGCCTATAACCTCAATATCATTCTCAGGCTCGTTAGGACGGTAAGGAACGCCTATTCCTCCTGAGAGATTTATAAACTTGATTTTTGCTCCTGTCTTCTCATTAAGTTCAACCGCAAGCTCAAACAAAATTCTTGCAAGCTCAGGGTAATACTCATTCGAGATTGTATTAGATGCCAGAAAAGAATGTATTCCAAACTCCTCTGCACCCTTTTGCATAAGAATTTTATATGCCTCTATCATCTGCTCCTTTGTCATTCCGTACTTAGCGTCGCCCGGATTATCCATTATCTGATTTGCTATAGCAAACTTTCCGCCAGGATTATATCGGCAACATATCGTTTTAGGGATTCCGCAAAGCTTGTCCAAAACATCTATATGAGTAAAATCATCAAGATTGATATTCGCATTTAATTTTCTTGCCAAAAGAAAATCCTCATCAGGAGTTACGTTAGACGAAAACATTATATCAGAGCCTGTAAAACCGCAAGCCTCACTCATCATAAGCTCGGTAAGCGATGAACAATCAACTCCGCAGCCCTCCTCCTTTAGTATCTTTAATATTCCCGGAGTCGGGGTCGCCTTTACTGCAAAATACTCCTTATACCCTTTGTTCCACGAAAACGCCTTGTTCAGACGTCTTGCATTCTCTCTAATACCCTTTTCGTCATATATATGAAAAGGAGTTGGATAAGTTTTAACTATCTCCTCAATTTTCTGCTTAGTAACAAACGGTTTTTTCATCTATACACCTCTTAATATTATAATTTCATCACTTTATCAGAATAAAATATATAGATAGAATAACATTTTTTGACCGTTTTTGTCAAGGGGTGAAATGAATCTGTTAATAATTTAATATTTATGACATAAATACTTTTATATTATAGAAATTTTTTAATAACATAAGGAAGTACAAATCATTTATTAAACTTGTAGTTATTTATTATCATCTTTAAATCAAGGAATTAATCAAAAAGTATTGACAAGTATGTATATTTGTGATAAAATAATTAAGTTATTAAGAAAAAACTTAATTATGCGGATGTGGCGGAATTGGCAGACGCGCTAGACTTAGGATCTAGTGGGGCAACTCGTGAGTGTTCAAGTCACTTCATCCGCACCACCGGCGAGCCGCCGGAGCCTGTTCGCGTTTCACACTTTGTGGAACGTGAATTTTTTATATCTCGCGTTAGTGGTGCATCTTTTTGCTTAGTATTTACAGTAACGGTAACGTTGCATCCAGTCCGCGCATTCGTAAGTGTGTGGATTTTTTGTTTATATCTCGCGTTAGCAGTTACATCTTTTTTACTAGGTATTTATACCGGCGAGCCGCCGGAGCCTGTTCGCGTTTCACATTTTGTGGAACGTGAATTTTTTATATCTCGCGTTAGTGGTGCAACTTTTTTGTTAGCCCTTTTAAGTTAGTAAAAAGATTTTTAGCGAGAAGGCCCCGATTTTTCGGAGCTTTCTCGCGTTAAAAAAGCAATAAAAATGAATAGTTTTTTATAGATGCATTTTGCTGAATTTACGGAACTGTAAGGACTCGAACTATCACTAACCAAATATTTGAAAAAATAAGGCACATGGGAGTAAAAATCTATGTGTCTTTTTCTTTTCAATGAATGTTGAAAGAAATAGAAAATTTGACAAACAACGACACTTGGTATATAATAGAAAAAACAGGAAACCGAGTTTATTAATTTGAAGGGCAATTAAAAACTATGATAGTTAATAATTTATGTAAAAAAATTTTGTTACCTTTAATTGCAATTATATCAATCATTGCTATGTCAGTTACGAATCCTGTTGCCTATGGAGCAAATTCTAATAATATAGCAAAAGTAACTAATGTTAAAATTACAGTTAAATCAAATAAAGCAGCAATTAAATGGAAAAAAGTAAAAAAAGCTAAAGGTTATCAGATAAAGATTTCAACAAGTAAGAAATTTGATAAACCTTTTACAAAAACATTTAGTAAGAAATCATCTAAATTAAATATAAAATTAGATGATAATAAAATATATTATATAAAAGTTCGGGCATACAAAAAGATTAGTGGAACAAAAAAATATGGTAAATGGTCTAAAAAGAAAAGTTTTACAATAAAGAAAAAAACAGATAAATCAACAGGTTATTGGTGTGATGAAGGTGGAACACATCATTCTTGCAATGATAATACAATAGGATGGTATGCAACTGTTGCAAAGGCACAAAAAAAGGTGGATGAGCTTTTACAAGCAGAGAAATATACTCATTACCAATTAGAACAATGTGATTTTTGTGGCAAATGGACAGCTATTCTTTGGAATGTGTAAAATCTATTGTGAAAGGTTGAAAAAATGAAAAAGGTATTTAGACAGATATTTTCAATAATAGTTATATTGATAATGATTTTGGGAATAACGGGTGTTACAGCCTATGGCTCAAATTCTAATAGTATAGCAAAAGTAACTAATGTTAAAATAACAAAAAAGTCCGATAGAATAGTTTTTAAGTGGAAAAAATTAAAAAATGTTACAGGTTATGTAATTAAAATTACAAAAGACAAAAAATTTAAGAAAGAACTTCTAAAGATAACATTAAAAAATAATAAAAATAAATATACCTATAAAAATTTAAAAACTTTTACTAAAGGGAAAAAATATTATGTTAAAGTAAGAGCATATAAGAAGATTAATGGAACAAAGAAATATGGTAAGTGGTCTAAAAAGAAAAGTTTTACAATAAAGAAAAAAACAGACAAAACAACAGGCTATTGGTGTGATGAGGGTGGAACACATCATTCTTGTAGCGATAACACAATAGGGTGGTATAATACTGCAAAAGAAGCAGAGGAGAAGACTTTTGAATATTTAGAGAAAAATGGAACAGGGCATTATCTATTAGAACAATGTGATTTTTGTAGAAAATGGACTGCTGTAATAAAGGTTGATGTATATAAGTAAACGGAGTTATAAAGTAAGTTATGCTTATTTTTCGAATTTACGAAACTGTGTTGACTTGAACTATCATAACTAATACTTGAAAAATAAGGCATATAGAAATAAAAATCTATGTGTCTTTTTTATACATAAAAAGATTAAAGTCATAAAAAGTAGAAAAATGAGTATAAAAATTTTCCAAAAACTATTGACACCGTGTCAGAATGGTGCTATACTATGTATTGACACGATGTCAGAATAATTTATCACTACTTGAAAACAGGAGATGTGATAGGTAAATGTCTTTCTTTTAAGAATATGAAAGGTGAAGAATAAACTATGCCAAAAGGATCACCGGAACTGACAAATGCCCGAAAAGAAGAAATTATAAACGCTTGCGAGAAGCTGTATAAGTCAAAGAGTTTTAAGGAAATCTCCCTAAAAGATATTGGCAACGCAACCAGTTTTACCCGAACCTCAATTTACAACTATTTTCAGACAAAAGAAGAAATCTTCCTTGCACTTTTGAAGAGGGAATACGAGTTGTGGATCGTTGATTTGAACAAAATCATTGAGGAAAATGCTGCACTTTCAAAAGACGAATTTGCCGACAAGCTGGCGAGATCTTTGGAAAAGCGGGAACAGCTTTTGAAAATTATGTCTATGAACCACTATGATATGGAGAGCAGCAGCCGACCTGAGCAGTTGGCTGAATTCAAAGTAGCTTATGGAGAATCGCTGCATACGGTTATGAGATGTTTAGAAAAGTATTTCCCCGATATGTCGGTTTCTGAAAAACAGGACTTTATATATTCATTTTTTCCGTTTATGTTCGGGATTTACCCCTATACTGTCGTAAATGATAAGCAGAGGTCAGCTATGGAAAAAGCAAATGTCAATTATGTGTTTATGACGATTTACGAAATTACTTATAATTGTGCGAAACGCTTATTAAAAGATTGACAGGAGGATTAATATGAAGTACACATATTTAGGAAAATCTGATTTGAATGTATCCCGTATTTGTATGGGTTGCATGGGATTTGGAAATGCCGCCACCGGTCAGCATAGCTGGACGATCGGTGAAGCGGAAACACGGGAAATCATCAAGCATGGTCTTGATCTGGGTATAAATTTCTATGATACCGCTATTGTCTACCAAAACGGTACCAGTGAGCAATATGTAGGCAGGGCACTTATGGACTTTGCAAAGCGTGATGATTATGTTATTGCCACAAAGTTTACGCCTAGAACGCAGGACGAGATTGATAACGGAGTCACAGGACAACAACACATCGAGAACTATCTGAACAAGAGCCTGCAAAATCTTGGTCTGGATTATGTTGACCTTTATATCTATCATATGTGGGACTATCACACCCCTATGGAGGAAATTATGTATGGTCTTCACAGTGCTGTGAAATCCGGCAAAGTACGGTATATCGGCATTTCAAACTGCTTTGCTTGGCAGCTTGCGAAAGCAAACTATTATGCAAGAGTCAATGGACTGACTGAGTTTATCTCAATTCAAGGACATTACAACCTGATTGCCCGTGAGGAAGAACGTGAGATGGCTCCGTTCTGTGCGTCTGAGGGGATAGCAATGACGCCGTATAGTGCTCTGGCAAGCGGAAGATTATCCCGACATCCGGGAGAGACATCTAAACGTTTTCAAGAGGATTCATATGCTCGATTTAAGTATGATGCTACCGCAGAAGCAGACGGCAAGATCATTCGACGTGTTGATGAGTTGGCAGAAAAACGCGGTGTATCTATGACAGAGATTTCTCTTGCATGGCTGCTTACAAAAGTAACTTCACCTGTTGTTGGAACTACAAAGCTTTCACATGTAGACGGTGTGGTAAAGGCTGTAGATTTAGAGTTGACTCCAGATGAAATAAACTACTTAGAGGAATTATATGTACCTCATGCACTGGCAGGAGTTATGGCACAAAACGGCAAGCAAAAAGCCGGAAATGTAATATAAATAAAAGAGAAAACAGAAAGGATAAGTGAATGATATGAGTAAAATTTTAGTTGCATATTTTTCTGCGAGCGGAAAAACTGCAAAAGTTGCCGAGAACCTCGCAAAAGTAATCGGCGCAGACCTATACGAGATAAAACCTGATGTACCATACACACAGGAGGATTTGAACTGGATGGATAAAAAATCACGCAGCTCTGTTGAGATGAGCGACAAAACAAGCCGTCCTGTTCTTGCGGGCACGAAAGCTGATATTTCAGGACATGATACGATACTGCTTGGTTTTCCGATATGGTGGTATGTTGCCCCGACTATCATAAATAGTTTTCTTGAAAGCTATGATTTTTCGGGCAAGAAGATCGTTCTGTTTGCGACTTCGGGCGGCAGCGGATTCGGAAAAACCGTTGCAGGATTAAAGAGTTCTGTTTCGGCAGACACAGTAATCACAGAGGGAAGGCTCCTGAACGATTCACCCTCTGCGGACGAACTGAAAAAGTGGGTGGAAAAGCTGTGAAAATAATTCACTTACTTTTATTCGCTTTACATTTTATAATAAAATGAAATATAAAAAATGAATTTAAGGAGGATTTAAAATGGTAAAAATCGTACAAACCGCAGGAAAAGATGCACTTGGGGAATTTGCACCCGACTTTGCACATTATAATGATGATGTACTTTTCGGTGAGAACTGGAATAATGAGGACATTGATTTAAAAACTCGATGTATAATTACGGTAGTTGCACTGATGTCATCAGGAATAACCGATTCTTCATTAAAATATCATCTGGAAAATGCTAAAAATGCAGGCGTTACTCAAAAGGAGATAGCTGCGATTATTACACATGTAGCGTTTTATGCCGGATGGCCGAAGGGTTGGGCTGTATTTAATATGGCAAAAGAAGTATGGTCAGAATAAAAGGGATACTTGATTTATATAACAAATGAAACATATAGCGATATTGAGAGAAAAATATAATCACAAAACAAAAGTTGAAAGACGTATTGAAAAAAGTTAGAAATAATGGTAAAATTATAATTAAAGCAATGAAAGGAATGGTTAGTTATGAGAAAAAACATTAAAACAACAGAGGCAATATTTCCAATGCCTGTACTTATGGTTGCGACATACAATGAAGACGGAAGTATTGATGTAATGAATGCGGCGTGGGGAACAATGCTTGAAAGGGATAAAGTTATTTTGAATTTAACAGAAACACATAAAACAGTTCAAAACATCAAAGAAAGAAAAGCATTTACTGTTTCCATAGCGGATAGTAAGCACGTTATAGAAGCAGATTATTTTGGAATTGCATCGGGAAACAATACACCGAATAAATTTGAAAACAGTAAATTAACGGCTATAAAATCAGAAAATGTAGACGCACCGATTATAAATGAATTCCCAATTTGTATAGAATGTGAATTTATCGAATATGGAGATTGCGGAGTTATAGGAAAAGTTATAAATACATCGGTAGATGAAAGTGTAATGGATGGAGATAAGGTAGATATTGAAAAACTTTCAGCGATAGCATTTGATCCGTATACACATGGATATTATACAGTAACTAAAAGAGTTGGTAACGCATTTAAAGATGGTTTGCAGTTAAAATAGTGGATTACTTTGATATTTTTACGGTTGCGTAAAAACTCAAACTATCACCAACCCAATATTAGAAAAAACAGACACATAGAAATAAAAATCCATGTGCCTTTTTTGTACTCAAAAAGCAAATTGCATTTCGATTTCTATTTATTATACAATTCATTTGCTTTTATTGGTTTTATCATATATAATAAAATAAAAAAATAAAAAGTGAATAAAAGTGGGGATCTAAAATGGAATACAGACAGGTTCAGCAGATCGCAAAGGATACTATTAAATTTGCAAAGAAAAACATTAATTCCGGAATGAATTTACTTCAAGTAAGAGAAATGTGCGAGGAAAAAATGTTAGAACTTGGAGCGGATTCATTTTGGTATTATGATATCGGTGCATTTGTGTTTGCTGGAGATGAGACAACAGTCTCTGTTTCAGGAGAACAACACATGTGTGGTTTCTATTTTAATGAGGTGAGTTATGATTCAAATTATCAATGATGATTTAACAGGAAAATTGTATATTACATTGTTGAATTTATTATATGAATATTGCGATGCAGTTACTTTTAATGTTCAAAATTATTTTCAAGAACACATAACTGATGAAAATTTAAAATATTTTGATGAGTTTGAATTAAAAGAAATAGGTTACACTCCTAACAATTATGTTAATCCATATGATTGTAAAGAGTATATGGAGTACAAAAAATCTTTAGAGCCTTTTTTATCTCAATTCAATAATTTTGTAATAAGAAGATATGAAGATGTTGAATATTGTGGATATATGTATCGTAATAAAATGGATATTTTTGTGATAGAGTTGAACGATAATGTAATTAAGTTATTGAAAAAAAGTACTGGACTATATAAATGGTGTTATCCAGACAGACCGAATGATTTATGTTTTTATAAAGATAATAAATGCTTTTTAAGAAGTGTTGCTCACGAAGGTTTATGCTTTATTTATTCTAATGATAGAAGGTTAAAAAAGAAACTAGTTAATTTAGGATTTAATATTATTAGAGTATCTAATGAACCAATACCAATTTTACAATATTAATAATATTAAACTGGTTTCAAGTTAGATAATTCGTTTCGACTACAATGGAGAACAGTATTATTATATAACAAATTTACAGGGAGCAGAATATGAATATGACGCAAGGGGAAACTGCTGTATAAAATTCTTACGGTTTATTAGAAGTGTGTTTTTGATGTTTATATAATTATTAAACTATGGAGATGAATTTTATATGAGAAAAATATATTTAGTCAATACTTTTCTTTTATCAGTGTTTATATTAATATGGTTGATTGAAATTATATGTTGTTTTATTTGCGATTCAGTTTTAATCATTAATAACGAATCTTTCTTTATTATTCTTACTCTATTTGCATTATTTCTTAGTTTTCTTTTATTTAAAAGATTTAAAATAGGTTATTTAAGCATACTTTATTTATTGATAGCTTCTGGATTTATGATATTGATTTTAAGAGATAGTATATTATTCTACTTACCATTTTATCATAACGAAAGTTTTTCAATTTCAGAATGTGTGATTATATATTATTCTTTATTGACATTTGTTTTTGCAATTACAAGCGGTGTTATTGCTATTGTATGTCATTACACGAAAAATTGAAGGTGGTAATATTATGAAAAAAGTCTTAAAAATCCATTAAGTTATAGGGGTTATTATTACGATACTTATACAGGGTTGTATTATTTGCAAAGCCGTTACTATGATAGTAATATTGGTAGGTTTATTAATGCGGATTTGTATGAGATAGTTCAAAAACAGCCATATACTGATGAAGATTTAGCATATTATACAGGCGGAAGAGCAGACAAAGAGCAAAAAGATCCGTCGGCACGCCCTGCCATCTCTGGATAAATTAAAACTGATTTATGATTTTGGTGCAGATAACACTTTTGACATAACTTTGACAGATATTAGAAAATTTAAAAGAGGAACAGGTGGATACTATCCACTTGCGTTAAATAATACTAAAATCTTATTTGCTTTGATTTTAAAAGCATTGGTCTACTAACATTTTAACTATAGGCTCATAGAAATATGATCTACGTGCCTTTTTGTTTTATAAAATACGTAAGCTTTTACTGCTCATCGCCCTCAAAGAATTTAATATGGCAATTATAGATACACCAACGTCAGCAAAAACAGCTACCCACATATCTGCCATACCTATTGCACCAAATAGCATTACCAAAAGCTTAATACCTAATGCGAAAACTATGTTCTCTTTTACAATTCTCATTGTCTTTTTTGAAATGGATACAGCGGTCGGTATGCTCGTTGGATCATCATTCATCAAAACTACATCTGCTGCCTCTATTGCTATATCAGAACCTAAACCTCCCATGGCAAACCCTATGTCCGCTCTTGCTATTACAGGTGCGTCATTAATTCCGTCACCGACAAAACCTACACAGCCTTTTACTTTATCGCTTATAAGCTCCTCAACCTTTGCTACCTTATCAGCAGGCAAAAGCTCGCTGTATACATTGTCAATACCTAGTTCGTTGGCTATTTTCATTGCAGTTTTCTCTTTGTCTCCGGTTAAAAGTGTTGTTGAAATACCCTTTGATTTTAGCGTTTCAACAGCCGACTTAGAACCGCTCTTTATAGAATCTCCTAACAAAATCACTCCTGCATAGCGACCGTCTAAAGCAATATATACACAGGTGCTGTCATCATATTTGAATTTCGCTCTAACTGAGTTTTTCTCTAATAGTTTTCTCGTTCCGCACAATATCTCGTGACCGTTGATTTTAGCTTTAACACCACTGCCTGCGATTTCAGATGCTTCTGACAAGACACTATTATCTATTGGCTTTCCATATCTCTCAACTATTGACTGCGCTATGGGATGCGTAGACATAGATTCAGCATATGCACAAATTTTTAATAAATAATCCTTTGCTAAATCACCGCTCGGAATAATATCAGTTACTTTAAATTTTCCCTCTGTAAGCGTTCCTGTCTTGTCAAATGCGATTGACTTCAATCTGCTTAGGCTCTCAATATCTTTAGCGCCTTTTATAAGTATACCCTTTCTCGAGGCACACCCTATTCCTGCAAAAAAGCTGAGCGGTACAGATATAACCAGTGCACAAGGGCAGGATATTACCAAGAACAGCAACCCTCTGTAAAGCCATTCGCTGAACTGTGAAAAGCCTGTCACTATTGATGGAATTATAACAAGTAATACAGCTGCCACAACAACCAAAGGAGTATACACTCTCGCAAATTTTGTGATAAACTTCTCAGCCTTTGCCTTTTTCTCTGAAGCGTTTTCAACCATCTCTAAAATCTTTGCTATGGTTGAATCACTGTATCTTTTGGTTGCTTTTATTTCAACAACTGAAGTCAAATTTACACTTCCGCTTAATATTTCCGTGCCTTCAGATGCCCCAACAGGAACAGCCTCTCCCGTAAGTGCAGATGCGTCAAAAGAAGTGCTTCCGCTGACTATAATGCCGTCTATAGGCACTCTCTCACCTACTCTTACGACCATTATGTCTCCAACCTGAACCTTATCAGTTTCAATCTCTTTAATCTCACTGCCAACCCTTACATTTACAGTATCGCTCTTGAGCGTGAGCAGACTGGTTATAGACTTTCTCGAACGCTCCACCGCAATGTCTTGAAATAGCTCTCCCACACGGAAGAATATCATTACCGCCGCACCCTCTTTAACATCTCCAATACAGAGCGCTCCTACGGACGCTATCGTCATAAGCAGTGTTTCGTCAAACGCCTCACCCTTTATAAGATTTTTTACAGCGGATATTATAACCCCATAACCCGATACAAAGAACGCAAGAAGTGAAAATACAATATTTAAAACACCGCTGTCAAATATAAACGCGAGAACAAAAAACACAAGAGAAATTGCAATCTCAGAGATCTCTCTAATCCTGCTCTTATGTAACTGCACTCCGCTTTTTCTTACAAACGGTTTAACCTCTACATTTGGCTCTATCTCGCCTACTATTTTCTTAACTTCTTCTATAATAGAACTGCTCTCAGTTGATACAGTCAGCTTTTTATTAATAAAATCCAGATTAGACTCGCTTACCTCAGCAAGCCTTGAAACTCTCTTATTTATCTTCTCAGCGCAGTTGGGACAGTCAAGCCCCGACAGCTCCAGCACTAGCTTTTCCACAAAATCATCTCCGTTACAAATAGTTTACTCAGATATATGCTCCATACCCATACTTAATATAGTATATACATGATCGTCAGAAATTGAGTATATTGCAGACTTTCCGCTTCGTCTGTACTTTACAAGTCTTGCCTGCTTTAAAAGCCTTAGCTGATGCGAAACCGCCGACTGCGTAACATCAAGCAGTTCTACAATATCGCACACGCACATCTCCCCCTGAGACAACGCATACAGTATCTTAACTCTTGTCGAGTCGCCCAGCATTTTGAAAAGCTCGGACAAGTCGTAAAACTCCTCCTCGCAAGGCATATTATCATTAATTTTCTTTACCATTTCTACATACTTTCCTCCGCATTCGGAGTGCTCGGTTTTTAGCTCTTCCTGTTTAACTTCCCTATTGGACATTTTCTTTCTCCTCTCATATGAATAATTGTTCATATGTTTATTATATCATATGTTTTAGAGTTGTCAAGGGTTAATGAAAAATTTTTTAAACTAATTTAATTAAATTTTGTAGTTTTAATATAATACCTATATTTAATAAAAATTTTGACAAATTTACTAAATAAGTGTATAATAAAATAGTATTTTATGTGGGGATACATGGAATTATTTAATGGTGTATAACAGTTGGAATGATTACCATGTATATATCAACTATTCAACAGTAGATTTTATGGATTGTGATGTTGCATATTTTAGTGTTAAAAATAGAAAGGGTATTATTTTATGAAGAAATTCTTGTTTTTTATTTTACTAATATCAATATTATTCGCCTTTTTTTCCTGCTCAGATAAAACTTCGGGTGGGGATTATGACCACTTGGAGTATTTTACTGGTAAAGTCGTTGAAGTAAAAGATGATAATACAGTCCTTATCCAGATTACCAAAGAACGTGGTAATTATAAAGTGAACGATAAAGTTTATGTTCACTATGATAAAGCAGTTGTGCAAGATAAAAGCTTTGAATTTGAAAGTTCAAAAGGAATACTCAATTCAAATTATAAGCCTGTTATAGGTGATGAGATTTATGTTCAGTCATTCCCGAAAGAAGAGTATAAAAAAATTGACGGATATGATTATAGAGAAAGTGATGGTTCTATAATTAAATATGTTACTGTTGATGAAAGCTCAAAATAAGGAAATAAAATAAAGAAAAACAGGATATACTATATACGTGTAAGAGCATATACGACCAGCAAGAACGCCTACGGCAAACCGAAATACACCTACAGCAAGTGGAAAAAGAAAAAGGTTAAAACAAGCTGATATCACATTTCCATACATCTCTCCTTATAAGTCTCTCCCCTATCGGGAGGGGCTTTTTTGTAGGCTTGTTCACTTTATGAACAAATCGTAAATAATGAAATGAAACTCAAGAAACATAGAGAATTAAAGAAAAACAGAGAGATTTCAAGAGAATAGAGTATATATTTTAAAATTTTAGCAATTTACCTCTTGACAACCAATTTGCTAATGATTATAATGTTAAATGTTGCTTCGGCTTTATTGGGTATGCTGAACCAATAAAGCAGGAAAGAAAAAACTTAATTGGAGGAAAACAACTATGACTTATATGCCAAAGGCAAGCGACATTGAGCGCAAATGGTATGTTATTGATGCGGCTGGCGAATCTCTTGGAAGAACTGCCGCAAAGGCTGCACACATTCTTCGTGGAAAGCACAAGCCGACATATGCACCTCATGCAGACTGCGGTGATTTTGTAATCATCATAAACACAGACAAGGCTGTATTAACAGGCAAGAAATTAGAACAGAAGTTCCACAGATGGCACACAGGCTGGATAGGCGGACTTAAAGAGATCAAGTATGACAAGATGATGGCAGAAAGGTCAGACAAAGCAATGACACTAGCAGTAAACGGAATGCTTCCTAACAACACACTTGGCAGAAAAGCGGCAACACGTTTAAGGGTATACAAAGGCGGCACGCACAATCACGCTGCACAGAAGCCGGAAGCTTACGAGCTATAAAGAAAGGAGCATTTAGATGTACGAATCAAAACAACCATATTTTTATGGAACAGGCAGAAGAAAGAACTCTGTAGCAAGAGTAAGATTATATCAAGGCAGCGGCAAGGTAACCATCAATGACAGAGACATTGACGATTATTTTGGTCTTGAGACATTAAAGCTTATTGTAAGGCAGCCGCTTGAGCTTACATCAAACGTTCAGAACTACGATGTTGTATGCACAGTTACAGGCGGAGGAGTTACAGGTCAAGCAGGAGCAATAAGGCACGGAATTTCAAGGGCATTAGTAGAAGCTAATGCAGAACTTCGTCCACAGCTTAAAGCAGCAGGCTTCCTGACAAGAGACCCGAGAATGAAAGAAAGAAAGAAGTACGGTTTAAAGGCAGCACGTCGAGCTCCTCAGTTCTCGAAGAGATAAGAATACGATTTTACAAACTTCGGAAAACACCAGTTTTTCGGGGTTTGTTTTATTTTAAGGCTTTTTGAAACAGACTGAAACTCATACTGTATGACACACATATGATACAAATAAGATATGCAATAAGCAAAAATCCCTCCGTACTTCTATAGTACAGAGGGATTTATAATTACTAAAACAAATCCTTTGTTCAATATCATTTCATAATAACACAAAAGCTAAAAACCTATTTAGCTTGATTTGTAATTACTATACCTTAATAAAATGTGTACATATTAGGAATGTTATGTACACATCGTCTACACCTCCGCTTTACTTTAGTTTCGCTGCAAAATCAACCATTGCCTCTGATATTTTTATCTGCTGCGGACAAACTGCCTCACAGCTTTTGCAACCGATGCAGGCGGTCGGATGCTTTTCTTCTGATATTGCCATCAGTGCCATTGGTGCAATAAAACCGCCGCCGGTAAAGCTATGCTCGTTATACAACTCCAAAAGTGTAGGGATATCCAATCCTTTTGGACAATGGCTGACGCAGTAATGACAAGCAGTACAGGGAAGAACTCCGTTCAATGCGTTATCCGCAATCTTCAGCAATGTTTCCATTTCTTCATTTGACAATGGTTTTTCTGTTTCAAAGGTTTTTACGTTTTTCTTAAGCTGCTCGTAATTTGACATTCCGGAAAGTATCATAGTAACACCGGGGATACTTTGCAAAAATCTGAATGCCCATGCGGGTATTTCTTCATCAGGACGAAGTTTCTTTAATTTTTCTTCCTCGCTTTCAGGTAATTTTGCCAGCTTACCGCCACGCAGCGGCTCCATTACCCATATAGGAATTTGATGCTTATTTAATAAATCAACTTTAGCTTTTGCATTTTGAAATGTCCAGTCAATATAATTTATCTGAAGCTGACAAAATTCCATATACTCTCCGTATTTATCCAGAAACCGTTTGATGACATCAAGACTTCCGTGTGCAGAAAAACCTAGATGACGAATACGTCCGTTTTTCTTTTGCTCGATCAAATACTCAAAAATACCGTATTTTTCATCCAAATAAGCATCAATATTCATCTCACATACGTTGTGAAACAAATAAAAGTCAAAATAATCAACACAGCACTTTTTTAGCTGCCTTTCAAATATTTCTTCAACCTTTGGCATATTTGAAAGGTCATATCCGGGAAATTTTGAAGCTAAATAATAACTGTTTCGAGGATAATTTTTTAAAATCTTACCCATAACAGTTTCTGAATTGCCTCCATGATAACCCCATGCCGTATCATAATAGTTAATACCATTCTCCATAGCATATGCAACCATTTCCGCTGTTTTTTCCTCGTCAATTCTCGAATCGTCGTAATCAATTACCGGCAGACGCATAGAACCCAATCCAAGAGCTGATAATTCTAAATCCTTAAATTTCTTTGTAATCATTTTATCCACTCCTAATTTAATTTATAGTTATTTTATAATTTTAGTATATCAATCAATTTTATAGTTGTCAAATACAGTCGTTATATTTTTAATTAATATGCTTAAAAAAGTATTTTTTAAGTATATTAATACACCTAAAAATCAAGCTATATAAAAAAGCCGCATATGAACATATCGTTCACATACGGCTTCTATTAATCTAGCCTATTTATTTCGCCTTTCTGCCCTTAAGCTTTCTTCTCCTGAAAGAGAAGTAAACTGTGTTCAACCCTAACAAGAATGTCACCAAAAATGCAATCGGCAGATTTCTCTCGCTTTCGCTTCCTGTGTTTGGTGTGTTTCCGTTGTTTCCGCCCTTTGTATTTGTGTTGTTTTCACTCTTGCTGTATGGCGGATTGCTTGTTATTCTCTTTGTTGTAGTTGTTTTCTTTGGCTCTGTCGGTTTAGTCGGATCGGTCGGATTTGTAGGTTCAGTTGGAGTTGTCGGATTAGTCGGCTCTGTAGGCTCTGTGTTCTTGCTGTTCGTAAACTCAGCCTTTTGCTCGTTTTCCGTTATCTCTCCGCTCTCACCCTTTGATGTTGTCGTGTATCCGTCCTTGTTTGCCTCAGCCTCAGCTACCGTGTACTTCGTTCCTATCGGAAGTCCGCTTATCGTTACACTTTCTCCATCCTTGAGCTTTATCTCTCCTCCGCTCTTTATCGTTCCTTTCTTAGAGCCTGTGTATCTGTACTCTCCCTCAAGTGGATTACCGTTAGTATCTGTGAGCGTTACAGTGAATGTGAACTCCTTGTTCTTATCTCCTGCATTGCCTGTAACGACCTTGCTTATCGTCAGACTTCCCGAGCTGTAGATGTTATCAAACTCAGCCTTATCTTCGTTTGTTGTTCCGTCTGTCTTTGTGTAGTCGTGGCTTTGTACTTCCAGCTTTGATTCATTATCAACAACTACTACCGTTAGGGTCCATACGCTATCATCATAAGTGTAACCAAATGCATTTCCCTTTTCTTCACTTATCTCGAATGTATATGTTCCTGTTTTAGTAAAGGTAATTTTGTCAAAGCTTGCATTTCCTGAGCCTGTTACTGTTGCAGAAGTATCTGTCGGCATCTCTACTCCGCTAGGATTATCTTCATTTTCGGTAATATTAAAGGTGAAGGTTTTGTTACTTGGAGGAGTTTGACCTATCAGCGTTTTTGTTACTTTAGGAGTGTATGTAATTGGTGTGGCTTTGTAGTTATTGATATATTCTAATCCAGTCTCCTCATTTCCTACTATTACTCCGCTTTTTTCTGATTTATCGGGCGTGTATCCATCAGGAATGTCTACTTCTGAAACCGTGTATTTTGTTCCGGCAGGCAAATCATTGATAGTAATACTCTCATCGTGCTTTAATGTGATTATACCTCCGCTCTTTATCGTTCCTTCCTTAGAACCTGTATAATTAAACTCTTGCTCAACATGATTTCCGTTTTCATCTGTAAATGTTATTCTGAACTTAAATTCCTTTTGGTAATTCGGCACATCTCCTTTTACTGTTTTACTGATTGTCAAGCTGCCTAAAGGAGGCGAATAGGTGTTTGTGATATCTATCTTTATCGTTCTAGCATCATGGTCTACTTCTGTTTGAGAATAAGACGGTATAAAGTTATCCGGCACAGGATCCTCAACAACAGCATATGAAACATTGTCTAATGAGTCGGGAGAAGGTAAATCATCAAATGTTGCTGTCCAATCATTATTGGAATTCAGCTTAACAGAATCTAATTCAGTCTCATTTATTTTAAGATAAACTGTTAACTCTCTTTTTAGACTTTCATCTGTCGTATTTTCCCATACCTTTTTTACAATTAGAGAGTAATCATTATCTTCATCACCCATTATAAAACCACCGTTTGTACCGATTCCACCTCCTCTAGGTGCAGAATTTCCGGTTATTAGCAGTGACGCAGAGCTCATCGCAAGTGACTTCGCACTATCACTCGCAACCGCTTTTAAAACATAAGAATCTGTGGCGTCGTTAATATTAGTTATCGGATCAGAATCTGTATTAGGGTATCTCTGTACTGATTCATCCGCAACACCTAACCTATTATCACTTTCGTCATCTTTTTGAGTTGTATTGAGCTTTCCATCCAAATACCATAAAACTTGACCGCCGCCTAACATACGATCACTCAGTGTCAAAACATAGTCTTCACTATTAGTATTTTTTATAGACGCAACATCATCTCCGGCTTTATCTGCTGTATTGTCATATACTGCAACACCGTTTGTGATAAAAACCTTTACGTCTCCTGTTGGGCAAGCCCAAACGCCGCCGCCAATTATAGAAGCTTTATTTTCTTTGATTACTGCATTATAAACTTTTACAACATAGGGTGTGCTGCTACAATATACGCCGCCTCCCTGATGACCAGCCACATTGTCCTGAATCTTTCCTCCGGATAGAGTAACACCACTAGAGGCAATATAAACCCCGCCGCCGCAGCCATTTGTAGCAGATGATGCTTTATTGTTATTGATCGATCCGCCCTCCATAGTAAATTTACCGCCGCAGCAAGCAACGCCGCCCCCCAAACCATTAGGTACGCTATTATTGGATATTTCACCGTCCTTCATTGTAAGCGAAATGTGTTCGGAAGAATATACCCTTTGACTATCAATATTGTCCCAAATCATAATACCGCCGCCACAACCGGTTTGACCATTATCATTCACAGCAATATTATCCCTTATCGTTCCGCCGTTCATAATCATTTTAGCTTTTCCGTCATTATTATAATATCGTATACAAACTCCGCCGCCATAAAGTGCTTGACATTTCTCAATTACTCCGCCATTCATAGTAAAAGCAGCACTCGAATCTTTTGATTGCCCTTCAACTAATACACCGCCGCCATACAAATATGCGCTGCAATTGCTAATTGTGCCGTCGTTCATTATAAAAGACGCCTGATTATTGACATAAACACCTCCGCCGTTTTTTACATTTTTTATTGTCCCATTATTTAAAATAAATTCTGCTTCAGGTCCGGTAACATTGATAAGTGATCCTGAGCCTAAAATTCCATTCTTCATATCAATTGTGCCATTGTTCAAATTGAATGAACCTTTGCAATTTACAAAACCGCTTGTCGTACCTGTCCCGTCTTTAGTAAATATCAAATCACTATCAATGGTCAAAGAACCTTTTTCCTTGATTTGAAAAGCAGTGCTTGACGACGCTAAATCAATGGTATAATCTCCGCCCTTGATAGTAACATTCTTTCCTGATTCGATTGTAACTTGTTTGTCCAATGATGTATTTGCTATGACCTCAACTGTGCCTTCATTTTCAATACTATTTACTGCCTCATAAACTGAAGTATAACTATTTCCATCAACCTTAGCTACATAGTCTTCAGCAGATACATCTAAAAATATATTTGTACTAAAATTAGTAATAAACAGGCATATAGACAAAGCTACTAACTGTATTCCTTTGAAATAAGTTTTCATAATTATTTCCCTTCTTTTAAAATGATTTTAATCTTTTTTAGTTTATGTTTATACCGTTAAATTGTTTTACTTATGTTTACCATTTCTGTAATTTTTGAAATTTATATTATTATTACACATAGAAAAAGCAGCATATCTAATTCAAGATACACTGCTCCATATAAATTTATGCAATTGTAATAAGATATTTTGTATACAGCAAACAAAGGTAGGGTTATTAAGCCCCCCCCCCCTAACAAATATTGGGATTGAGTGTTTTGCACAAATCATAATATCACCATAATAGTTTAGTTACATAAATTATATCACTTTATAAAATCTTAATCAACAAAAATATAACTAAATTTAAGTTTAAAATATAAAGTTTTTTTATTATTTTTTAATATAGCGCTGATGGTTGAACGATACTTGAAATATTATTTGCTTATACTCTAATAGTAAAGAACTAGCCTTGTTGCGTTGTATAGTATCATACATAAAGATATTTGTCAATTTTGCTATACAAAATCTGCGATGCTATAAACAAAGAATACGTATTTCAAATATTTTTTAAGATATAGTTAATGCCATTTTAATCTTGATTATATTATATATTATGGTATAATAAATGTATCAATAAAATTGAAGGGGGCGAATTGATGTGCATGATTATATGATTATGTCCGGTGATATCGCTGTGGCAAGGTGGGAAAACAACGAATTGACTATCTTAAACGATACACTTTTACCGTTATTTCTTCACCGTGTTCATAATGCTGATATGTGGCTTGAAACACGAGCTATTGACTCACACCGAGCTAATTCACGTCTTTTGAAAAAAGCACTTCGCCTCAAAGAAAAGGATGACATCTCAACTGTTATTCATGTAAATGGTGCTACGATTACCGATAACTATTGGATAAAACCAATTGACAGCACTTTGACCTATAACGATGTAAAGTTTGATAACGATTATTTCTCTCGTCTAGCCTTAAAAGGAACCTATGATAGCTTTAATCATGCTGCAAACAGCAAGCACACAAAAACACCGGAACTTACTAACATCGGTAGTTTTGAAAAATGCTGGCGGCTGATTGACGGCAAGTGGTGGATGTATAAAATCGCAAATCATAATGAACAGTTCTCTGAACTTTTCACTTATGAACTTGGGAAGTCAATCGGAATGAATATGGCGATATATAAACGAGGCAATGGCTGTATAAAGTCCTTAGATTTCACTAATGGTGCGTCTGTCAATTTTGAGCCTGCCTTCGCTTTTATGGGTGACAATGAAGATTATGAAGACGTAGTAAAAAAGCTACAGGAGCTCTGTCCTTTGGCAATACCAGATTATATTCGTATGATATTTCTTGATGCTGTAGTTGCCAATCCAGACCGTCATACAAGTAACTTTGGACTAATGCGTGATATCAAAACAGGAAAACTCCTCAGTCTTGCGCCAATATTTGATCATAATATGGCATTAATTTCGCGCGGCTATCCGAGCAGACCGAGTAAAGAAGATTTGCTTATAACACTATTCAATGATTTGACGGATAAACATTCAGAATATAAGAAATATATACCCGAAATAAACGAAATCCTTGTACGTAATATTATTGACAAACTTAATATGCGTGTACGAACACAAGAAGTAGTCCATCTTGTAATCGGAAGATATCAGTTGATTAAGCGTTAAAAATTCTAAAATATAAAAATTAGATTATTGTATTTTAATAATTTAAAATTCTCAAGGCTGATGCTCAAAATTAGAGCATCAGCCTTGTTGCGTTATATAAACAACTCTTAATTATGCATTAAAATAACATATTGTATTGACATCTGTTCTACTTAAATGACTAGCTTATCATCTTAACCTTTTAACTTTTACTATTCTATCATTGCTTTAAAATAAAAAGTGCTTAAAATCAAAAAATTATTTTTGTCCAAACTTAATAAAAAGAATTTAATTACCCATAAGTTTTTTTGCTAAATCTGAATTGCATGGTAATAAAATAACTGATCGATTAGTTTTGGCAAATTCTTCAATAAAGTTTCCGTTTTCCCACTCGTTTTTGTTATATAATGGTGCTTTTGCCCCCCAACCAAGTATGTCTATTCTTTCTGCGGATACTCCCAATGATACCAGACACTGTTTTACTTTTTTTGCACGTTTTTTTGAAAGTGAAATAGAACCTCCATTACGATTTGGATCGGCCGTTGTACCTACCAAAAGCACTCGCATATCTGGATAGTTTTTAAGATTTTCAGCATAAGGGTGCAAAATACTTAAAGCTTTTTCTTTTGAACTAAATCTGACCGAATTACGTATGAATCCTAATTGTTTTTCTGGAAATATAATTCCTTGTGAAAACTGATTATTATTTGAATTTTTAGTGCTACCAACGTTATCCCAATCAATTATTATAGACACGGGTTGAGAATATTCCATTGCTTTAGATGCGATTACTGGAATAAAAAATCCATATTCAGAATCTACATTTTTATTATCAGATTGAATAGCATTTGCAGATTTGAGTATTTCACCCCATATAGTTTTAAGATTTTCTATGTTAAGACTGCTAAGTTTTGATTGGGGATTTGCAACATTACCTAATCCATACCATGTAACTTTTACTCCGGATAAATCTGGTATTTCTGCATTAGCCTTTAATGATTCAATTAAATTTTTAACGCTATTTTCATCAATTTTCGTATTATTGAAAAGAAGTTCATAGCAATTATTATTAAAAAAACTTAGTGCGCCGCATGTGCAAAGACCAGAATCAAAAATAATAATTTCTTTTTCATCACTGGGTTCTGAAGCCATTTCACGCAAAGATTTCTCTGCTTCTTGAATAGCCGCCATAGTATCAACTTCCGGTTCTTCTGGTGAAAGAGAAAGTATTTTGTTGTTCATTGCTGTAATTTGGGGGGTCAAAAAATTTGTAAACCAATAATCGTAATTATTCTTTTTTATCTCTTTAGCATATGATATATAGTTTTCGTTATAAACACCTACAACATTATCATCCTCATTTCGAACAACAGAGGGACTTCCATCCGCCACAATAAGACTTACGTTTCCAAATTCCGAATATATTCGTTTGATTTCATCTAAGAGAGATATATTCATCTTTTGACTATTAGAATGTAAACCTGCTATTACAACAAGTGATGTTGATGTGTAAGCATTATCATCACCACATCCTGTTAATCCAAATATGCAAGATATGTATATCAATACAACTATTAATCTACCTAACAAATTATTTTTCATAGCCTTATCCTTTCCAACGTTTCACCCTAATCACATTTATATGCGGATGCAGAACGAACGCTAATATAATTTTTTAATCTCATACTAGTAGTCAATAATTTAGTTTTTTCTTTGTTATAACATTGTTCATCATTATCAATAGCATCCTTTTCAAGTTCTTCATCATCAGCAGTTTCTTTAATAAACGCCTCTAATTGACGTTTTCTAACACGAAGAATACGTAATTTTTTGGATAGCCTGAGCAAGTCAAAAAGTAGCGGATCAAACGAAAGACACCCTATAACTATATTAACGAGACTAGTAATTATCGGCAAAATAAACATTAGAATTGTCATAGGGAGGGCAACTTCATCTTGTATACGATTTATACCATCTAGATCCGGTTCCATGTATGCAATATTCATTGTCAATCCACGATATATTCCATTTCCTATTATACCAAGCCCAAATGAAACAAGAGATAACCAAAAAACTATTTTATGAATTGGCTTTCCCAAATTATAGCTTTTTAGGCAAGTGGAATAACCAATATATAAAGGAGCAATTTCAAAAGCTACGGAGAAAGCAGCAACAATCAAAATCCTATTTAATAAATTTGTGTTCATAGTTGCTTTTGCAATTTGCATAAAACCTATTACATCGATTACAACTAATACCAAAAACATAGGCCCAGAAAATTTTTTGCTAGTATACCAAGTATTGGCCCTT
Organism: uncultured Clostridia bacterium; assembly: GCA_947589215.1. GTDB lineage: Bacteria > Bacillota > Clostridia > Oscillospirales > Ruminococcaceae > UMGS1601. Next base: position 84,788 of record CANQCL010000005.1, on the reverse strand, counting down.
CTTATCGTTTCAAATAGTTTGCTTTCTATGGAAATGTTTAGTGAACCATTTGCTTTTAAAGAGGCTAATTTACTCATCTTTATATTCCTCCATTTCTTCATCTTCATTAAATACACCTTTAGTATTTATTTTTCCATTATATAAGGGATTAAAATTCTTGTATAATGACTCTACAAAATTAAACTCTGCTTCTGTTGCACTAATTTCTGTTTCTATGAGATTTATCAACTCTTGAAATTCGACTTTATCAGATGCTCTTCGGAGAAATGTGCTATGAATTAGATTAATATTTAAACGATGTGCTCGCTCAAGCTCATTTAATTTACTTGAGATATGTTCGTCAATAATACTGTCAAGATAATGCTGGCACATTCCTACATTAATCCCCTGTTGCTGTAGCGTTTTAATCTTTTTGTCAATTAACGATTCAATACTTTTAGATTTTTTCATAGAATTATTATTGTAAGCTGGAATTTTAGGTACACCATAAGGTACACGATGTTTTACTTCTTTAATTCGTTTCTTGGACATTATCATAACTCCTTTCAAAATCTATGCCTTCAATAGCGCATTTCACATCTGTTAATAGCGATTCGACTGCAAATGTCGGAGGAAAATCCGGATTATTGGGCTTAGAGATAAGAACACCAACCCAATAAGCGGATAACCGAGCCAACAGAAAATCGTGTAATTGAGAGCAGCGTAGTTTTGTGATTTCAACTTCCTTCTCAGCACATAAGATATTCTTTTTACATTCTGCCTTGGTTATTTCAACATATGCCTTTAAATCATCAATCTGATGTTGAATTGCTATTGTATGGGCATTATGTTCCATCATTCCTAATAATTTAACTATGTCATTTGATATTGATTCACCATCGTTTAAATAAATATTGATGTCAACAGGCTCATTGCTTTGAGTTATAGCCAAGCCATCAATTATAGCATTCTTTCTCACGATATGTAGTTTGCGCTCTAAATTTTCAGATTTTAGAGCTAACAATATTTTCTCAAGTTGTTCTTTTTCAGCGTTGATTTGTGATATGCATAAGCTTATCTCTTGCTGAATAAACGAAGAGAAATACTGACCAGCTTCATTTTTTCTAACAATTCCGTTATCAGCATCCTCTTTCCCCCTTTTGATAAGACGTTTTTCGGCATAGTGCCCAATCTTCTTTAGTTTTAACCGATTGCGTCGTGAATATCTATTCATATTGTATTCCCCCTTTCGATATATATTTGAGTACATTGGTAAATTTGATGTGCAAAATCATCAATACCAATCTTTACAAATATAATTATACTTATTTCCTTACATATATCAAAGGATATATTGTGACCAGCAAAAAATAAAAACATAACAAATACTAATTATTTGTTACACCACAAATAAAAATCAATAAATGGTTGTTACATTTTGCTACATTGTAGCGTTAAAACTAAATACATTTAAGAAATTATTTTATATATTTTAAAACATCCATAAGATTTTTACAATCTTCAATGCAAGAATTCCATATCATAGTGTCAGAGGTATCTGTTTTATTTGGATTTATACATAATGTTTTTGCACCAGACCGGTAAACATATTTATCATTAAACGAATTTCCAATAAAAAGCACATCCTCTGGTGAAACTTTCAATAAATTGATTTTTTCGAGAATATAGTTTGCCTTACCTTCAAAATCATATTTCGTTCCAATTATTTGTTTTAATTTCCCATTAATATCGAATACAAAATCATTTGCTCTAATCTCATCAACATAATGTGATAAATCCTTAAGAACTTCCTGAATAACATATAAAATGGAGCCAGATACAATAAATACCTTAATGTTTCGATTTCGTAGTTCCTCAAAGGTTTCTTTACAGCCATCAATTAATTCAATATCATTTGCAATTTTATTCAAAACTTCCCTTCGTAAATTACGCTTAATAAATTTTTCTTCAGTAAGTTTACACCACTCGCTGTGTGTAATCTCTTTTTTATTATATCGCGTATGCAATTCACGACATTCCTCCACTTCATAACCAAGTGCAATCCAAATGTTTTCCCACGTTGTTTTAGTTTCTTTGCGATTTGTCAATGTTCCATCAAAATCAAAAAAAACAACTTGTGTGTGTCCTGTTTTCATATCCGTTACATCCTCTCTAACGGACAAGATTGTATTCTTATCATGTGCGTAAATCAATTTTAATCCACTCACTAACACTCCACCTATATCCAATCCTGTTTCATCAAACATATCTTCATTAAGGAAATTTAAATATTTCACAATTTCTGACTTTAACTTTACGGAAAGTACAGGTGTGGTCTTAATATTTACATTTTTTTGAAGTACATTATATAATGGATCCAAATAATTTATAGATGGAAAATTTCGACCACGTTGCCATTGTCTAATAGCCTCAGGAGAAACTGATATCTCATTTGCGATTTCAACATAATCAAGACTATACAATCTAATAACCTGTTTTAATAGATTTCCAAAACAAATCTTGGCTGTATTAATGTTTTTCTGTTTACTATCTTCCATCCTTATATCCTCCAATATTAAGATTATATTTGTAATTTGCACTACTCTACAACTTGTGTCAACTATTTATAGGCTTATTATTTAATATAACGCTACTTGTACAAATTTTGAAATATATTTGTTGAATACAATTTTACTACTTTTATGCATCAGTTTGATGCACCCAGAATTGTCTATTCAAATCTAACACATAATAATACTCCAAGCACAAAAAACATCTCTCTTATCTTCCATAATTTATAATTCTGTTAAATTATATCATAATATGTCGAAACATACAATAAAATTTATAACATTTACAACAATTTTACAATTTTATTGTTTTTCCTATTAGCTTGTTTTATAAAAAAGCTATTTGCAATAGTACGAATTACTTTTTGTAGCGAATAAAAAAGGAATTTATATAAACAAAAATTAATATTTGCGAATGCAAGAATGACCTTGGATTCCATATTTAAAAAATATAATCCAAGAAAATAAAAATATAAGAATATTTAAGTCCAATGGTAAACCCATATTATCGTATTATTCAAATGAGGAAACTTTAATTTAGATGATTGTGAAAAGATTTTTATAAACAGGTATTTAGATAAGTTTAAAAAGTATGATGATTCTTTAATCAAAACTAAAGTTTACCTTACACCTTCTATGAAATATGTGCTTCGACAAGAGAAAAAAGACCGTATGATGACTAAAAGGCCGATTTTATATAAAAATAAAACAGTAGATGAATTGGATGAACCGTAATAGTTTTATATAATAGATTAACAGTTAAAAAATGAAACAATAAAGACACTACCTGAAATGGCCAGAGTAAGGTTAATAGGATTACAGATGACTTCGAGATATAATGAAAACGACCTCTCAAGCGCAACTGCTTAAGAGGTCAAAATTTACATCACAATAAACAAAGAAAAGCCTCAAAAGGAGAAATACTGCGATAAACTGATGCTATTTTGATGATGTGCCAGACGGAATCATTACAAATGGTTGCGACTAGATACGAAAAATGACGCTCCTTTTGAGCGTCAAAATAAGTAAAACAGACCACACGTGCCAAGCAACAAAAAGACACAAAACCCGGCTTAAACGCAATGTTTAAGCCGGGTTTTTATCTATATGTAACAAATAACGCGTGTATAAACCAAAAAATCCACGCACTAATTTAGTCCGCGGACTGGATGCAACGTCACCGTTGCTGGAAAGGGCGGACAAAAAAGATACAATTTATATATTTAAAAAAGGATTTGAACCTATATATATTAATTTTAAATGCTCAAGTTAAAATGGAATAAAGGGTTCATATTTCAAGTTTTTGAATTTTTTCATTAAGATTTTTATAATATTGACATAGGATTTTATAAAAAAATCCGCGAATGCCCTTATATAAAGAGTTTCCAAACATAGAATTAACGCCATTTGGACTTAAGGAGTTAAATGATGTTAGGCTTAGCGTTGACAAACCAAATTCAGCTTGGGTTAGTGATGTTACCTATTTCAAATATAATGAAAAGTGGTTCTTCATTTGTGTGTTATTGACTTATTTTCTCGGAAAGTAGTGTCCCATAAAATCTCTAAGTCGCACACAACTTACAAAGTCTACTTTAAAATGTGCAATCAAATCTAGAAATCCACAAAAAGGATTAATATTTCATTCAGATAATGGATTAAATTATGTGACTGCAACATTTTCAAAGTATATTACATTTTTTAAAAAACCTAAAACTATACCGAATCTTGCATGAATTTCTAATAAATTTAAAACGCAAAATATACAAAGTAGGATTCTTGTCCGTTTTCGAAAAAAAGTAATTCTGAAAAGAGAAATACTAAACAAATTACAAATTGAAAAAAGGAAAAATCGATCTGCTAGAAATAAAAAATTAAATTGAAAGTTAAAGTTCGGTAATATTTTTTATATATTCCAATACTTACCTCTTTACAAACATTTGTTCTTGTGATATTATTTTATTTAGAACATATGTTTATGATTATGAGGTACAATATGAAAGAAAGAATAATACTCCATTCTGATTTGAATAATTTTTATGCTTCTGTTGAATGTCTGTATCATCCTGAATATAGGGGAAAACCTCTTGCTGTTCTCGGTGACCCCGAAGCAAGACACGGCATTGTTCTTGCAAAGAATTATGAGGCTAAAGCCTTTGATGTTAAAACCGGTGATCCTATGTGGATGGCACAAAAGAAATGTCCTGATATTGTTTTTGCACCACCTCACTATGATTTGTATTTAAAACATTCAAGACTTGTCCGTGAAATATATTCGGAGTACACAGATCAAGTAGAGCCTTTTGGTTTAGATGAGTGTTGGCTAGATGTTACAGGTAGTACAGCATTGTTCGGCTCTGGTAAAGATATTGCAGACGAGATTCGTAAACGTATTAAGTTTGAACTGGGCGTTTCTGTTTCGTTAGGTGTTTCCTTTAACAAGATTTTTGCTAAACTTGGCTCTGATATGAAAAAGCCAGACGCAACAACTGTTATTGAAAGCAGCCGCTTTAAAGAAATCGTCTGGTCTTTGCCAGTTAATGAATTGCTTTATGTGGGCAGAGCTACTCATACAAAGCTAAGACGAAAAGGTATCTTTACAATTGGCAACCTTGCTAACACTGATCCCGAATTACTTCGCTTTTGGCTTGGTAAAATGGGAGTTGTACTTTGGCAGTTTGCAAACGGTCTTGATACATCTCCAGTTTCAAATATCGGAGCAAAGTCTTTAATTAAAACTGTAGGCAACAGCACTACTACTCCACGAGATTTAGTTAGTGATGAAGATATAAAAATAACGCTTACCGCACTAAGCGAAAGCGTTTCTGCAAGATTGCGTGAATACGGTTTTATATGCCGTACTGTTCAAATTGGTATTCGTGATAACGAATTAAACTGGATAGAACGGCAAGGAAAACTTGAAATTCCAAACCGTACTGCAAAATCGATAAGTGAACTTGCTTATTCTCTTTATAAAAAGAACACTAACGGAAAACCTATACGGTCGTTAAGCGTTCGTGCCTGTAACTTAGAGCCTGCTGACTATGTTCAGTTATCTTTGCTACCTGATGTTCAGAAGCTGCAAAAGCAGGAAAGTCTTGAAGCTGCTATGGATAAACTGCGTAATAGGTTCGGTTATTTCTCTGTTCAAAAAGGCTTAATGCTAACTGATAAAGAGTTATCAAACCTTGACGCTAAGAACGACCATATTATTCATCCGATGAGTTTCTTTAGTTAAGTTTCCGTATTTATTCTTTCTCGGTAATAGATTTCATAAATACTGAATTAAACTTTTGAAGTTGGTCATATACTATTCCATGTCCGCTTTCTGATAAAGATATGAGTTTTGAGCCGGATATTCCCTTATGCTGAAGCACAGCAAGTTCATTGGAAACAATAAGATCCTTTTCACCGTGAATAATATATGTGGGTACATGAACCGATTTTAAATCTTTTCTACCGTCCTCATCACGAAGTGAAATACAGCTCTTTATTGTTCCTATTCCCGATGCTGACAAAGCTATCCCTCTGAACCAGTCTATAACCGCTGCTGAATGAGGACTTGCAAATAGCTGTTTGCTGAAATTCTCACACAACTGCGGTCTATCGGTTTCAGCAAGATTTATAAGGTCGTTTACCTCTTGTACAGTCTTTCCGTAAGGAAAATCAGGACGTTGTGCAAAACACGGTGCAGCAGCAGAAAGTAAAATCAGTTTGCGTACACCATAGCCTTTAAAGCGATTCATATATCTAAGTGCTATTGCACCACCCATTGAAAATCCTACTAAGACAAAATTACTAAGGCGCAGTTGACGAACTACATAGAACACATCTGAGGACATCTGATTATAAGAATATCCATGTGCCGGTGTATCTGATTTCCCGAATCCCCTTAAATCTATTGCAACAACCCTATATCCGCAGTCTGTAAGCAGATTTATCTGATACTCGAAAATCTTATGAGACAACGGCCATCCATGAATAAGGAAAATAGTCTGTTTTCCTTTTGGATTGTAGTCATAAACGGCAATTTTAGTTCCGTCACTTGATTTTATATACTGCATAAAATACCTCCATACATTAGCTTTTATATTTTATGCAGTTATTATGATTGTGGTTTATTGCGATTTTTCATCCTGAATATATAAAATTATTATGGGAAACATTAAACCTAAACTAAAAGTTTAGGAGTGTAAAAATGAAACGAGATGAATTGATCAGACAGGTAAAAGAAAAATATGCAAGCATAGCCTTTAGTGAAAGTCAGAATCACTTTAAGCAAACCACAACGGGTATGACATCAGAAGCCTATTATGAAAAATTATTGCAGGCTGTAATAAAAGAGATTTCAAACGGAACATTTGACAATGTTAAATCTGCTGATGAAATTATAAATAAAGTTGCCGTTGATAAATCAATACTTTCCGAATGGAAGTAAAAAAGACAGGAGTACATTCCTGTCTTTTTAATTTATCATTTCCCGGCTTATGACGGCTACCATATTGCTTTTTATTGTTTCTTCCCTCATTGTCTAATGCACTAACAGCCATTGTCGGTCCGCCTTTTGATTTCATTTTTCTTACCTCTTTCGGATCAAGCTGTGAATCTTTTGCCATATTATCATCTCCCTTCAGGTTTCTAATTTTTATCTATACAATCTTTTGGTGATTTATCATCCCTTAGACCTTTAAATACTGGCTGCCTCATACCGCCATTATCGGTTTTCATCATATATTTAACTATACATACAAGTTCAGGCTTTACCCATACTGCGTTCTCATTCCCTTTAGGTACTTCTGAAAAAGGACAATTTGTTTTATCTAATTCCTTTATCTTTCTAAAAGGCTCACCGCCAACTCCCAGTGTAACATGACCTTTATAAATCAGATCGTTGTTACTGTATTGTCCGAGAATAATGCTGTTCATATTGTTTTCCTTCGGAACATAACCAAGTACAACAAAATCATCGTCCTGCAAATTCTTTATTTTTATCCAGTCCTTTGTTCGCTTGTCAAAATAGTAATGACTTTCTTTTTTCTTTGCTACTATACCCTCTAACTCCTGTTTCTCAGCAAGCTGATAAAATGCTGTTCCGTTTTCCTCAATATACCGTGATACAGCAAATAGGCTGTTTTCTGATTTAACGGCTTTCTGCAATAGTTCCTTGCGTTCCAAAAGAGGCAAATCCGTAACCTGTCTGTCCTCATAATACAGAATATCAAAAGCTGTAAAACAAGCAGGATATTTTTTTGACGCCATATCTATTTTTATGAGATTGCTCATCATACTTCTTTTTTGTATTTCAAAAAAATCAGGCTTACCGTCTTTAATTACAGCAAGCTCGCCGTCCAGAATACATTTTACATTCACATTTTTATGAATATCAGATAATTCCGGCACTTTGGGAAGCATTAGAACATTCCTCTTGTTTTTAAGAATTGTTTTATCTTTATCAAGATAAGCAATACAGCGTTCACCGTCAAGTTTAAGTTCATAGATATATTCCTTGCTGTCAAACGGCTCTCCCTCAACACCTATGAGCATTGGCTTGATATTTTTTGTTTCCCATATATCACTCACTCTTAACGCCTGCCTGTGCAAGACTCTGCTTTAGAGCCTCCATTATATCTATAGCATTGACCTTAACTTCAGGTGATGAAGCTACAACTTCTTTTCCTGCTATCTTCATTTCAATGATTTCACGCAAACGTCCCTGATATTCATCTTTATACAAACTGGGGTCGAAGTCTTTTACCATTGTGTTTATAAGAGTTTTCGCCATAGTTAGCTCTGATTCATTTAATTCAGAGTGTACAGGCTCTTTCGGAGCTTGTTTTACCTCATCTGCAAAAAACATAGTTTCTATCAATATACCATCATCGGTTGGAATAAGCGTTAGAAGTTTTTCCTTAGTTCCCATAACTGTCTTTGCTATGGCAACCTTATTTTCATCTTTCATAGCTTTTCTAAGAAGCTCAAACGCTTTATCGCCGCCTGCTTCGGGTATTGCATGGTAGGTTTTATCATAATAAATAGGGCGGATAGAATTTAAGTCAGTAAAATGCAGTATATGAATAGTTTTATCCTTTTCTGACTTAGCCTTTTCAAAGTCCTCGTCGGTCATTATAACGAACTTGTCCTTATCATACTCAAAGCCTTTTACTATATCTTCAGACTTAACTTCCTTACCGCAGGAAGCACAGACCTTTTTATATCTTATCCTGCTGCCGTCCTCTCTGCAAAGCTGATTAAAGTGAATATCGTTATCCTGAGTTGCTGTATACAATCCCACTGGGATATGGACTAGACCGAACGAAATTGCACCTCTGTGTGAAACTGCCATAATTAACATCTCCTTTTTCTTAGTATATCCTATCCTAGATTTTAAATACTAAACTATGAGGAGTTGGTTTTATGGCACGCAAAGTATACGTTGAAGTCATAGCTAAATTTGATACTGATGGCAACATCACACCGTTGTCAGTTAAATGGGAAGACGGAACGGTATATGAGATCGACAAGGTTATTGACAAAAGAAGAGCCGCAAGCCTTAAAGCTGGCGGCATAGGTATGAGATATACTTGTCGAATTCTTAATCAGCAATCATATTTGTTTTATGAAGAGCCCAGATGGTTTGTTGAGGCTAAGAGCGGATATTAACTATATTATTTTAACTATATGGAGATATTTATCATAGTTCCGTCTTTAAAATATATATGCAAGAGTTCGGGGGACATCACCTTTATACATTCTATAAGCTGCCTTACCATTATATCGTTATATTCCACAGGGTGGTTCTTAAACCCTTGCATAATAGTTGTTATTTCTTCAAGAGTATTTGAACTTGTTTCTATCAAAGATTTATTTTTATTGATTTCTGAAAGTTCATCCTCTATTTGATGTATCTCATCAAACAGACTTTTAAATTGCGTGTCGAAATCGCCGTTTTGGGCGGCTTCGCTATCCACCCTTGTTAAGTCATCAAACTGCTCTCTAAGCGCCTTTAAACGGTCTTTTTTTGCTGTTATACTGCCTATATCCTGCCTGCTCTGATATATCTGTATGTGTTGACTTATTTGAGATATATCACCCATTTCCATCTGTGCTTTTTTCGTAATTGCTTCGCATACGGCGTTTTGTATCAAACTTTCTTCAATTGTAGGTGAATCCTTACAATACTTTTTTCCATAATCAAGTCTGCTAATGCATCGCCATACTATCTTTTTATTACCGTTTCTTGTCCATGTAACTCTGCGATATGGTGTTCCGCATTCTCCGCAGAAAAGCAGTTCTGTAAGTGCATATTTACTAGAATACTTACTGAGTTCTGTTTTTGTACCTTTTTGCTTTACTTTTGGCTTGCTGTTTCGGTGTGAAATTTCTATCTGCACTTTATCGAATACTGCACGTTCAATTATTGCAGGATGATTGTTCTCTACATAGTACATCGGCAACTCACCGTTGTTTTTCTTGCATTTTTTACTTATGCAGTCAGCTATATATGTTTTTTGAAGAAGTGCATCACCTTTGTATTTTTCATTGCGAAGAATTGACAACACACCTATATCACTCCATTTTGTTTTTCCTCTTGGTGTTAATATTCCATCAGAGGTCAGTCCGGCGGCAATGTCTTTTAAACTTCGGCCTGCAAGGTATTCTGCATATATTCTTTTTATTGTTATAGCTTCTTCAGGTACAATTTCAGGCTTTCCGTCCGCACCTTTCCTATATCCTAAAAAAGAATTATAACAGAACCGCACATTGCCGTTTTTCAAGCTCTGCCGAATTCCAATTTTCACATTCATACTGATGGACTCGCTCTCTGCTTGTGATAATCCGCTGAACAGAGTAATCAACAGTTCGCTTGACACTTGCATTGTATTGATACCCTCTTTTTCAAAGATTATAGGGATTCCGAGTTCTTTTAGCTCTCGCATATAAAGAAGGCAGTCGAGATTGTTTCTTGAAAACCTTGATACTGATTTGGTTATTATCATATCAATTTTCCCTTTTCTGCAATCATCTATCATTTTCATAAAACCAGGTCGTTTTTTTGCTATAGTTCCTGTTATTCCTTCATCAGCATAAATGCCTGCCATCTGCCAATTGGGTTTCATCATAATCATTTCAGTATACATTTCTTTTTGCGTTTCAAAGCTATGTTCCTGTTCTTCTTTGTCTGTTGACACACGACAATATGCAGCTACACGCTTTAGTCTCATATTAATGCTGTTTGAGCCTGTAAATTCAGCTTTTGGAGGTATTATCCTCACTTTCTTTACTGCTTGCATATTAATCATCACCTACCCTTTAATAACCTTTCTGTTTTTAAGTATAATACTTATTGATTTATCCTTAGTCATTATGACTGATGATACTGTTTTATCAAATAAATCTGCTGAAAATGTTAAAAGCGGACTTGATTTCTCAAAGTCCGCTTTTAACCTATCTGTAATGTGCTGCACACTCATATTAAGAGTATATTTTTTAGCTGCACATTATAATATCTTATCTTGTAGTTTTTCTTTATCAAAATCAACTTGTTCCAACATCCTCTCAATTTCATTTTCCATACATATTATTTCTGACGGGATTTCTTCATCGTTAGTATTTTCAATCATAATCAGTTCTGTATTATGTATTACCTTATTAAGCAATACCGTTATTTGTTTTTCCACATCTTCTAAAGTCATCTTGACAGACATTTTGCAATTCTTACAAGACCATGTTTCAGTATTTGATTTAGCGTTGTCGGTTTTATGATGTAATAAGTTTCCGCATTCACCGCAAAACATTTTACTCTTAATTAATTTGCTGTCCTTATTTATTTTACTATCCCTCGTTTTGCATCGACTGGATTTCAATTCAATTGCCCTATTTAAAATTTCCTCTTGTATTATATTTGGATATATATTATCACCAATATATCTCTTATCCTCAATTATACGTTTGATTCTGTTTTTATTCCATCCTGTTTCTGCCGGAAGATATTCTATTTTTCTATTCATCAAACTGTCTGCTATGGATTTTAAATTTTCACCGCCGATATAGTCAGCAAAAATCTGCTTTACAACAACGGATTCGCTTTCACATATAACTATACTTCCATTTTTCATCTCATACCCATATGGAATTCTTCTGTTTTTCATTTTTTACGCATCTCCTTTGTTCAGGTATAGATTCCGTTATTTTAAGACCGCCTAAAAGTTCAAAGCATATAGATGTATGCGTAGGTACGGTAATTTTGTTTACCATACTCTTAAATAATTGCTCGTCAAATTCAGTAAGCGGATTTTCAATATTTGATATAATTTCATTGAGTTTGCGGAGACCTGACAAGGTATTATTTTCATCCTGCTCTTTGAGTAATTTGATTCTCTCACTTCTTAATTCATTTACACGGCTATTTATTTTACCGCTTTGTTCGGTGTATTCAGCAGGACGAATAATACTTTTAGTTTTTAGCCTTGCAAGAACAAGGTTTTTATTGTTTAATTCAGCGATGCTCTTGTCAATATCGTTTATCCTAGCTGCTGCACCGCCTGCTTTCATTTGAAGGCGTTCTATCTGATTGATAGCTACGGGCAGTATTTCTTTAAATATATTTCTTAGCTTATTAACCATAGTGATATACGCTTCATAAATGTCCTTTTCAGGGATTCTTCTTGCTGAGCATTTGTTTGAATTAAACTCATGTTCTCTGCAAGACCAATATGTTATATTATTTACAACGACTGGTTTATATGTTGCACCGCAGTTACATTCTATCATTCTTGTAAGCAGATGCCTATTTAACGTTTTATTTGCTGTATAACAAAATTGTTCTGTTATTTTCTTAGCCTTTTCAAATACTTCTTTTGAGATTATAGGTGGATTAGCATTTTCAACATAATATTTTGGTTTTTCACCTTTATTGTGCTTTTTTACAAAAGGAATAGTTTCTGTTTTATAACTCTTTTGAAATATTGCATCACCAGTATATTTTTCATTGTTAAGTATAAATCTAACCGTTTTAAATTGCCATCGTTTTATATTCCCTCTTAATGGTGCGTTCATTCTATTAAGCTCTTTTGCTATGTTTTCTTTAGTAACGCCTGATAAATATCTATCAAATATATACCTAACAACTTGCGCTTCGCACTCTACAATATGGTATTCACCATCTATCAATTCATATCCGTATGGTGTAGAACCCGGTATGTATGTTCCATTACTCATACGTTTTTGAATACTCCATCTCATATTTTTTGATATTGATATTGATTCTTCCTGAGCTTGCGCACCTGATATAGCCAATAGCAATTCGCTGGACATACAAGCCGTATCTATATTTTCTTTTTCAAATAATATGCTTACTCCGCATTCCTTAAGTATTCTAGCGTACATAATCGAATCTGCTGTGTTCCTTGCAAATCGGGATACCGACTTGGTAAACACCTTATCTATTTTCCCTTTTTTACAGTCAGCAATAAGGCGGTTAAAATCATCACGTTTTGCAGTCTTTGTTCCCGTTAAACCTTCGTCTGCATAAATATCAACCAATTCCATCATATCGTTCTCACTAATAAACTTGGTATAATGTTTGACCTGTGCAGCAAAAGAGTGAAGCTGATCATCAGAATTACTTGACACACGGCAATATGCTGCCACTCTGATTTTCTGTTTTTCTTTTTTTGTTGGTTCAATTACTGTTAGCGACTTTTCCATTCAATGTTCCCCCTTTCCTTATTTCTACCGTGTTTTCGGTGCAACACAACAATATCAAAAAAGTTCGAATATATCCAGACCTAAACCAAAAAATTAAAAATTACAACACACTAAGTTTTTATCTATGTTGATCGTTGCCTGATAGTCCTCTGCTGCTATTTGGCTTATACCCTTTAACTCATCCTCGCTTAGATATCCCATTTGAACAAGTATTCTTAAAATACATATTTCGTGATACAGTGCACAATTTTTTATTCTTGATTTATTCATTTATGAAATCCTCCAGATAATTTAATCCAAAGCTGATAACTATCGCCTTATCTATCCTCTTTATATCAACTTCATCTAATGTTCCTACATATTCGATTAAACGTGTTTTATCAATTGTACGAATCTGCTCTAATAACACAGTTGACTTTTTCGGCAGACACTCGCAATTAATTCTAACGTGTGTTGGCTGATATGTTTTTTCTCTGCTTGTAATGGCTGCAACTATAGTTGTCGGACTATGCTCATTTCCTATGTCATTTTGCAGGATTAGCACAGGGCGTTTTCCTCCCTGTTCACTTCCTGTCACGTCATATAGATTGGCATAGTATATTTCACCTCGTTTTACTTCTCTCATTTTTTCTTACCTCTTATATATAAATTAAAGGGCTAATCATTTTTTTGATCAGCCCTCAATTATTTTTATTTTTTTCTTTAACGATAAATACATTATGTAAATAGGCAAGGCAGAATATTTCTGCCTTACCTATAATATCAATCGTTAAATAACGTCAGTATTTATCCTCGATACCCCCTGACATAAGTTTAGGGAACACTTCTTCCGATCATGCATTTGACCTCATAGGAATTTCACCTCTCAGTGGTTCTCACTGGGTTGCCATCGTTGGCTGCGGACGATTTAACGACTCGGCCTATCGACTTGACAAAAGTACCATTATTACTCCTGCTTGTCATCGCCTTCGTTACAGATGCACTGTAACGTCTGAGTCCTGAAGTAATGGTGCTTGTCCATTATGTTCGCTCATGTAGCTTGTCGAATGTTAGTCCTACAGCAGGAGGGAAGTAAAAGAAATGCTGGTATTTTATTTTTAAGGTTCTGAATGAAAAGACGTATTTGTCCTTTCACTTCTTTATTGCGCACTTTTTTCACTTCACACAACCAAAAAATATAAAAAATATTTAAAAATATTTTTTGAGCTTGTCTAATATCGCTTTTGTTTTCTTTGAAACCGCTTGTTGGGAAATATGTAACTCTTTTGCAAGTTCTTTTTGTAACAATGGTTTTTCGGATAAATACAGCGATTCAATAATTCTGCGTTCATCCAACGTTAGTTGATTTAACGATGATAACAATTGCTTGATCATTATTTCATCTATTGCCCTTTCTTCTGAATTTATTGCTTTGTCTGCTAATAATTCTTCACCTAAAACACCTGATTCAAAATCATCAAAGTTGCTGTATAAAACATCAATTAAGCCCAGTAACTCTCGCTGTTCTTGTATATATCGATGTCTACGGCGTTCCTTACACCATTTCCTATACTGTTCTTTTGAAACTTCAAGGTAATAATCATCCTCATTATTTGATAGTGCTTCAAAATGAATAAAATAATGTCTTTTATCAGCAGAGTTATTTTTTTGCTTTTGTAATAATTCATACCATTCTTTGCCCATAATTTCTTTATATTCTCCATTATCTTTTATGTAATACTTAGTTGACATAACCATGATCTCCGTTTCATTTGAATTTTTGTTTGTATTCAAAAATTCAGAGATCATGGATATTTAGCTATGTATGTTTGCCAGTATCTAAAAATGAACATAAAAAAACTCCGTTCCGCTTTTAAAGCTAGAACAGAGTTAACTTATATAAAAAAGGAGTATAACTTTTTGGCTTTAAAAGCTCGCATTGTTATACTCCTTAATATCTTTGTAATATTAAAAACTTTTAATCTATGAGTTTTAGTGAAACTATCGAAACCTGTGATTTACCAATATCACCTGTTTGAAGTTTAATACCATAAGGTGTTTTGTTTAACTTATTCTCAATTGTTGATATAGGGATTGTAACTGTATATGTTTGATTAAAACTCGGTGTTATATCAGATTTACCATCAATACCTTTTGGTCCTACTTGAGTTACCTTTTGTTCACTTGAATTAGAATTGAATGCTACAAATTCGAAAGTGTCATTGAAATCCACATCGACCTCTTTTCCATTTTCATCAACACGAGTTGAATATAGTACGTTATATTTGAATTTAATCTGCAACTTATTTCTGAGTGAATATAAACTCCTATAATATGTACCAATTAGCACATCATCACCTGTATACGGTCCGCCGTTTTCAATTAACGTAATACCATTATCAAGTTTTGGTGGTATACTATAGTCCGGTGTTGGATTTAATATTTCACTAATAATTGCAGTGCCTGTAGGAGTTACAATATTAAATCTTCTATCAATAAGACCTGTACCAGTACTATCAACACCTATTACACCATTATCCCAGTATTCAGTTGCAAAGCTTGTGCCTGATGCTGCAGTAACTGATTTTGCAGCAAAATTTAATGAAGCAATATAATTTTCAACATAATTAATATTATTTTTAAATGCTGCACTATATTCTCCAAGATATACAGGTACACCGTAATCTGATACCTTATTAAGCTGTGAAGTCATATATGAAATACCATACTGTCCATTTATATCCCATAAACTTGTATCATTAGGTTGATCTGATAAAGTGAAATTAGCTGGAGTATAATAATGAACAGAAAGAGCAAGTCTGTCTTTAGCTGTGTCAGTTGGCATATAGAATACACCCTCATCATATCCGGCTACTGTGATATTAATATCAGTGTTATATCCAGGTACTACCAATACACGGTCATCATTTGCATCGTTTCCTGTTCCTCTTACTGCATCTACAAACTTCTGATTAAGTTCTGTTATGTTAGCATATGCATTATAGAACTGATCGTCTGTTAATTGATCTCTGCTATATGCATTATCTACTATAACCTCATTCATATCTTCAAAGATAAGGGATTGGTTATAGTTTGCAAATTTTGCTGCGATTTGTGACCACATATTTGAGAACTTGGTTACTACTGCATTAAATTCACTGCTGCCGTTTTGAAGGCTAATATCAAGCCATTTATTAGGTACATTTCTTCCACCGTCATTATGAATATTGATAACTACATAAAAGCCTACATCAAGAGCTTCATCTACTACTGTCTGGATTCTGTTAAGATAATTGGTATTAATTACACCCTGATCATTTACCATGTTCATATATGTAATTGGTATCTTTACACTCTTGAAACCTTGTGCTTTATTGTCTGGAACAATTTCTCTGTTACAGGTGGATTTCCTGTTGCGGTTTCATCTACTTCACCTTGTGCATTTATTGCATCCATAGCATTACCTAGATCATAACCTGCCTGAAGATTTGCAATAACATCATTAGCTGACTGATTTGATACACTTAGTGCATTACCTTCATGATTGTCATAGATGTGGATCTTTGTTACTGTACAATAGTCATATACTGCCAGTATTGAAGTAACATCAGTTGAAATTTCAGTCGTATATGTATATGTTCCAGTAACATCAATATACGGTGAATAAGGTGCTACCTGTGTTCCGTCCTGTGTTTGAATGTCTGCCTGCACATGAGTGTTTGGTGCTGTTTCATATGTTACTGTTACATCTACTGTTGGGTTAACAAATCCTTGTGTTGAGAAGTTATATACATTGATATTATCATCACTTGTTACTACTTTTGCACTTCCCTGAGTAACTGTCATGTCTCCGCCTTTGCCTTCACCTTTTTCCCATGAACCTGTTACTGTTACTTCTTCGCCTGTTACTACAGGTCCAGATACATAACTGATTGTATCAACATATACAGTCGTATCTCCTACTCCGCCAAGCTGCAGATTAATTCCAAATGGTGTGCTTCCTGCTGCTAGCTTTTCTTCAATAGTTGCAATAGGTACTGTTACAGTATACGTTGTATCAAGGTCCAAATCTGCTGCAGTAAGAGGTGGTGTTGTTTTATCCACTCCATTTGGTCCTGCAATAGTCTTATTCCAGCCGCCCCATTCTGTATCATATACGAGGAATTGGAAAGTGTCGTTATAGTCGATTGTCTTAGTCTCACCAGTTTCCTCATCAACATATGTTCCGTCTGGATCAAAACTTTGATACTCAAATGTTACTTCAAATGCACTATTACCGAAATAATCTGTTGCCATATATGTTCCGATATATGCCGCATTTCCTGTGTATGATTTTCCTTCGCCTTCAAGTGCCGTTGCACTCATTGAAGTCGTTACTGCCGTAGCAGTCATTGCGATAGCAGCCGCTGCTGCTAACATTTTTTTAATTTTGAACATAGAACGTTCCTCCTCTAAAATTTATTTTTCCGTGAGTATGTATATACACGATACAAAGCACTCACGATCTCTATATCGTGACTTTCGCATTTTCTACATTGCTTACAACAGGTTGAACTCAGTAATATAGGAAATGTTATGGTTTATTTTTATTGTCAGCTATTTTACTGACTTACTTCATTTTAACCTTTAACTTTTTACTCCATTTGCTATATACACTTTGTATTTCATCTTTGCTATTTTTATATGTATAATATGCTCTTACTTTTACATAATAAATTTTCTTACTTTTTAATTTTTTACTAAATGTTATTTTATTCTTGGTAGTTTGCTTATTAAATATATTATTTTTAAAGTTCTTTTTCTTTGATAATTGTATTTGATAACCTGTTGCTTTAGAGATTTTCTTCCAGGTTATCTTTAGCTTTTTCTTTGTTTTGCTCTTTACTTTGAGTTTTATTACTTTTGCCTTTTTAATTGAGTTTTGAATATTCAAAGATACAGTTACCTTTTTATTTGGCAACAAAATGCTGCTAGATGTAGGTTCTGTTTTTACAAAATCATCATTCGAAGATGCTTTATCGTTTGACGGTTTTTTATCTACAAGTGATGAAATTGCATCATTTAATGATTCTATGGATTTGTTTACTTCACTTGGAAGCGGATACTCCTGTTCTAATAATGCTTGTGCTTCTGCTAATGCTTTATTGAACTGACTTACACTCTCAACTGTAAACTTGCTAGTATTTTTCTCTGTTGCTTTTTTTATTGCATCTTTAAGAGCTGTTAAGTCAACCTTTTTATATTCTGTATTTTCAGTAGTTAAATATCCTGCGTCCTTTAACGTTTGCTCAGTTGTACTTCCCTTATACACCTTGAAAGTTGGATTATTTGTCATATCAAATGTCGAATCTTCTGAACCATTAGCTGCTACATAATCAATATCCTCAGTTTCTATTTCAACTTCTTTTAATGATGGACATTGAGAAAACAAACATTCTCCAAGAGCATTTTTATGTGAATTTTTTGATTGACCTATTGCAACAGTACCTCCACCTTTAATAATTACTTTTTCAAGTGAATCACACTGTGTAAAACCACAATTTGGGCGTGGGGCGTTTGAAGTACTTGTAATTCCATATATTAAACCAGTTGGAATAGTCACTTCTTTTAATGAATCACAATTACGAAATGCACTTCCACCTAACATTATTCCTTCATTTAAAATAACTGATGATATATTGGTATTGCTAAATGCATACTCGCCTATGTTATTTAGCGACTTAGGTAAATTCAAATCTCCTGATAACGGTGTATATGCAAATGCTGCTTCTCCAATTTTTTCGAGACCTTCTGAAAATGTAACACTTGTCAATGCTGTTTTATAGAATCCAAACTTACCTATGCTTCTTACCGTTGAAGGTAAAGTTAGTTTAGCCAGTTTTGAATAGATTGGTGGCTTACGGTATAAAGTAAATCCATCATCAAACGGTCCAAAAGCACTATCACCTATTGATGTTATACCTTCTTTAACAACAACCTCTGTTATCTCATCTTTGTATTGATAATATTCCCACTGATCATAAGGAACATATTTTGTATACATATCTCCTGTTCCTGAGATAGTGAGAACTCCTGTTGTTTCATCAAAACTCCAAGTAACTTTTTCACCACAGCTTCCTGTTTTATCTCCATCTGCTGCAGTAGTATATATTAGGTTATAGGCAGCAGCCGTTATTAAAACGACTGCCGCTACTAAACCTGTTAGAACTTTTTTCATAAGCAAAGTTATCCCTTCTTTCACTTAATTATAGATTTCAAGTTTTTGCGTGTTTAAAACAATACCCAAACTTTCCGTTCAGGTATTGTTAAACATATAAGACATATTTAAGAAGAAACTATTTTTTGTTTTTTTAATTTCTCAAAATAACTTGTTAAACCCTTATCATCTTTGAAATTAACAAAAACTTTTATTACCCTAAAGTACAACTGCTATAATTCTGAAGGTACATATGTATGTAGATAAGTAAACTTGTGAAATAAAAACTATTGACTACAATGACACTTTCCAATTCCTCGTTATTTAACAAATGGAATGTATAAAACACCAAAAAGCAATAGTTACATTAGCATATGATACATACGTCGTATTTTGTAAATAATAATAATCACCTCCAAATAAAAAATAGCCATAAGCAAAACTCCTTTATGCAACAGCAACACACTACATAGTTGTTTTCGTTTCTTTACTATCACGGTTAATAATTACTTTGCATTATGGAATTTTGCGATTTAATAATGGCTATTAGAAATGTTGACAAAAGCACACAAAAAATGTATCATATTAATGTATCCAAACTAATTAAATTAAAGTGCTTACATTATACAAGAACGGTAATTCTTAAAAAATGTAGCATTAGTATTTTGTGTGCTTTTTGTTCACAACTGAATTTTAGCACATAAAATACTACTTGTCAATAAATATGCACACATTTCGCTAAGTTTGTGTATATTAAACAAAATATGAGGTAGTATTATGTGTACTTTAGATATAATTTTATTTGAATTGAGAAAGCAAAAAAAGACACAAGCAGCTTTGGCAGAATACTTAGGAATGACAAAAAATGCTGTTTCTGAATGGAAATCAGGAAGAAATTCTGCATATAAAAAATACCTTCCTGAAATAGCACAATTTCTAGGAGTATCAATGAGCTATCTTGCAAATGAGGAAACTCAAAATAATGAGATTACAGATAATGATATTAAACGTGTATTATTTAATGGCTCTGAGGAAATTACTGACGAAATGTATGAAGAAGTTAAACAATATGCAGAAATGGTCAAGCTACGTGAAGAAAAAAAGCGTGAAGATAGAATAAAACAAAATACAAAGCCTTAAATAATAACTTCTATAAAACTCAATAAAAAATCTCCCCGCAAATGAAACCATAATGGCTTTCACTCACGAGGAGATTAGACACGATACAATGTACTCACGATCTCTTTTAACCTTTCAACATATTTTTTCTTTATTTCTGTTGATGAATGAACATATCTGTTAAGAGTAATATTCACATTTGTATGACCAAGCAATTCACTTACAGCTTTAATATCAAATCCTTTCTCAATGCATAATGTAGCATAGGTATGGCGAAGTATATGAAAATTAACATCTCTGATACCGCAAGAATTCAGAATGTTTTTAAACCTATATTGCAGTGTTCTAGGTTCGATAAGACTTTGTGTTCCTGATAAGATATAGCAATTATTATCACGCTTATAATTTCTCAGTATTTCTAATATAAATTCAGGCAGAGGTATTTCACGAATTGATGATGAGCTTTTAGGTTCTCCTATATAAATTTTTGTTTTATTGCCTTTTTCAGAATTGTTATTTATGCGCTGAACAGTTTTAGAAACGTAAATAAAACCGTTAGTTAGATCAATATCACCCCAAGTCAATGCACATAATTCACCTATACGGAGTCCGCTGTACATTGATATGAGAATACCCAGATTACTATAGTTAAGATTATTAAGTAAATATTTTTGCAATTTAGAACGTTCGGTGAAATTTAAAACCTGCGTTATTTTTTTATCCAGTTTAGGTATATTGATATTTATTAGGCGATTGGAAAAGTCATATTTTGATTCAGCATATCTCGCAACTGCTCTAAGAATTGTTATAATATCCCGTACAGTTTTAACTGACAATCCTCCTATTTCATTTGATTTACCGTATTCAAATAAATATTCAATATAATTATTTACTGTAACCGTATCTATATCTTTGTAAATTGTATTTTCAAAATACGGAATTATATGTTTTAGCACGATGGTTTCATAGCGGCAGTAGCTTGATTCTTTTATTTTAAATTTCATAGAACAAAGCCACTCAAGAGTTAAATCCTTAAGCGTTTTATAACTAATATCACTAAACGACAAATTCATTTTCTGCAATATTTCTTTATAGCTATTGGCATACACGGAATGATATTTAAGTTTACCGTTATCATCTCTGCAATATGGTATACGCCCTTCGTAACGTCCGTCCTTTCTTTTGTAGATATTTTTTGCTCTTTTCATAAAAAAACAACCTCCTTTTTTGACCATAATTTTACGATTAAAATAATTATATTTTTTTGAAAATTAAGTGTTGACAAACGAAAATAAACGTATTATACTAATAATAGATGTAGAAAATATTACTAAAAAGAAGTATTTAGGCTTTCGTAAAGTTGTATACTTTGCGAAACGCTAGAATAAATTTCCAATAATATTATATGATATTACCATTTAGAAAATACTCGAATTTTGTTTTTTTCTGAAGTAATATTTTAATAAATTGGGAAGTTAACTTTCTCTTGTCATAATGAACAGTACCACCTGTCATCAAAAGGGCATAAAAGCCCCTTTGTGTAGGTGGTTAATTTTTTTGCTTAATTTTAATTTAAAAAGAAGACTGCTTTTACCTCCTTTTGTTCTGTATCTCTGTTCTGTTTCAAGCAATCCGGCATTACGTAGATCCTTTATTGCACGTCTGACTGTAGCCTCTGACAGCTTTATCTCACGAGAGATCGTCGGAACAGACGGCCAGCATTCACCATCCTTATTTGCCCTGTCATAGAGATATACATAAACAGATACTGCACGATGAGGGAGATCCATTTTGTATAAAAAATCAAGTCTGCCCATTAGCATTAATCCCCTTTTCATTTAATTTTGTTTTATTCTGAATTGGCGGCGGTGCTGCTCTGTGTTCATGACGTGCTGTTATTAAAGGTGTTTTCTTACCTTTCGGTCTGATCCTTGTACTACGCTTTGGCGGTTCTTTTTGCATTACCTGATTGTGATTTCCTGCCGGCATAGCATTTGGCGGAACATCATCGTTTATCAACCAATCAGGATGATATTTCTTGACTATACCGTCTATGATCTCATTTTTATCTGCGTATGCAACCTTACGGTTTCCGTTTTCTTTTACAGTATATTCTTCTTCGAATTTAATTCCCCATTTAAAAAACAGTTTGAGTTTTACTTTCATAGGATAAAATCCTGTTTTCATAACTACAAACTGACCTTTAGGCATACTTTTCAGTTCATCAGGAGTCATTAGCGGCCGTTCAATCATTTGCAGAGATTGTGAAGGATCATTTTTACCTCTGTTTACTGAGCCTGACATAACTGTTTTACTTCCAAGTGCCTTTGACAAAACCTCTGCAGAACTGCTGTTAGGTGCAAAGCCTCCGAATATAGTTAGCTGAGTATTGTCTATGATAATTTCTGAACCTTCCTTGCCGTAATTTTTTTCAAGCTGAGAGAACGATTGTATAACAGGTACTATCTGTAATCGGCGTGACCTTGACGCTGAAAACATCATTTCTGCAGACTCTATCTTTGGCAATGTTCCATACTCATCGCAGAAGAATATACAGCGGTTCTTGAGCTTACCGCCCATCTCATCAGCTACTGCAAGGATTTCTCTGTATAACTGCTGAATAATTAAAGAGATCATAAAAAATGTGTTTGGATTTTCCTCCGGCATAATGAGAAAAACTGCACTTTTCTCACAACAGAACTTTTCTGCGTCTATTTCAGTATCAAAGCATAAAAGCTGTTCAAGCTCTGAATCAAGAAAAGAGTTTAATCTAGAAAGTGCCGTACTCATAACGCTTTGCATACTCTGTTCCGCTGTATTAAGGGCTGCGCCTGCAAACCACTTTGCTTTATGATCGTTTGGAAGCAGTTCCATAAGCTGTTGAAACTGATTCTTCCCTTTCTTTTGTGACGGTGCTAGAAGTTCCTGTATAATCTTAAACACAGATACAATATGACGTTTCTTTGGCTCACAAAATTCTGCTACAAGTAAAATCGTTGCAGTCAGCAATCCTTCAGCAGCGTCATAGAAATATGCGTTTTGACCGAACGAGGCTGCGTCCATTCCTGAAAGTATGATAGTTTTTGATATGATTTTTGCATACTTCTCTGCTTTTGCTTTATATACAATCTCATCAGGGTGTTCTTTGTATAGATCCATATACTTGTTTACGAGATGAAGAAGATTGTTGCCATTAGAACGTGTTGGATTACGAAGATCGATAACCGATACATTGTATCCGTAATATTTACTTGCAATTGTTCCGTAATTTCGCATTACATCTCCCTTTGTATCCGTAGATAGAAATGACATACCCGATGCACAGGCATATTCAATACACGGATACAGCCAATATGCTGTTTTACCTACTCCAGCTGCACCGATCATTAATGCATGGACATCTCCTGTATCTATCATTGCAGTTGTTTCATTATTTCTTCCCTTACAGCCTACTACAATGCCTTGAGGAAGAGGTTTACCGTCAATATCAGTCGGAGTTTTGTTTTTCTTAGCCTGCGCTCTCCACTTTTCAGGTGTAAACGGAATATGTCTATATGTTCTTCTGATTTCCGCTTTGCTTGCCCATCTTGCAGTTCCGTGCTGACCGTCACCGACTGTTTTAGCCTTTATGTTATTTAGGCTGTATATATGGGCAAGTAAAGTCACTCCGCCTAATGCACAGAACATAACAGCCCCTGCAATTATAAGAGTTGTAATTCCTGACACTTTATTTCACTTCCATTCTCATTCTGTAAATTTTGATTTTGCTCTATATACATAAATAGTCTTAAACAATCCATTGAAAGAGCCAACGTGTTTTGTATAACATTTAACTGCTCTGATTCGGGCAGTATTTTATTTTGCTGATACGCCTTTTGTAATTCCTGCAATCGGTATCCTATTTCAGTAATTCGTGATCTGTATCCGCTGTTATCATGGTGAGGCTGATATAAGCTGAACATCATCTTTTCATATTGCTCGTCTGTATAGCTTCGTTCTATTGATGCAAACTGTTTTTTGGCAAATAAAAAAGCGACCCTCGACATATCAAAGGATCGCTCGGTTATGCTATTTACTTGAGATTGACTGCATCTTTTAAGACATTCAAATTTCTTTTTTAATTCATCTAAAGGATATTTAGGACATATTTCATTACTGCTCTCTAACACAAGTGTATTGCATAGCCCTTTAATTTGAATAAGACCTATATGCTCTGAGGCAGGAATTGGCATTAAACCGTTTTGCTCTCTAAGGCTCTCATTCCAGTCCTTATACTTTGGAATTTCACTCTTGATTTTGTAATTACCTATTTGCCTTACAGCTTCTGCAATGCGATATCTTCCCTCAATTCCTGCTTTATCATGATCTAAACAGGCAACAACAGTATTTATTTGAGGATTGTTTTTTAAAATATGGATCGCCGCCTGCGGTGCAACTGAACATAATGCTGCATAGCTGTTTTCCTGCCAGTTCTCTTTATGGAGAGAAATATATGAAAGCATATCTATAGGAGCTTCGAATACATAAAATTTATTTCCTTTTCCTATATAGTGAAAGCTATATTTTGGATTACTGCTATCTACATTGCCTTTAAATTCACTCTCTGAAAAAGTTCCGCGCTTATGTGCATGACGTGGCGTTCCGTTTTCATCATATCCTACAAATACTGCATTATGAAATTCTGCATCTTCATATAACATCTTTGCGTGTGCAAAGTAATTTATAACTTCCCTGTCAATAAAACGGCTCTTAAGAAGATATGCATATACCCTTCTCATATCGCTGTTGGCTTTTGGCAGTTTAAACGGTTTCTTTCCTTTGAAAGTTTCCTCTTTTGTTACGATGGGTATTCCCTGATCTGAAAGTAAAAGCTGAACAGCTTCCGGGTAATTTAGGTTATAGAATCTTTTTGCAAAATCTATAGCGTCACCGCCTTCCCTTTCATATTGATGAAACCATAGGTTTCCCCTCACAGTTACCTTGCCTTCATTTGTTTTCCACTCATACTCAGAGCCTGAGCGTTTTAATGTTTCACCTCGACTTCTCAGAAAAGAAACCAGATCAGTACTGTGCGCCTGTTCCTTTTGTTCAGGTGTAAAATGAATATAGTTTGACATAAATTCTCCTTTCATCATTTTGTTAATTCTTAAAGGTGATTTACTGTTTAGATTGACTTTGTATAAATCATTTGCTATAATTAGAAAAACTGCCACCGGGTAGTGGATGCAGATGCATTCGTTACACATCGTTAGGTCTTAGAAGATGTGTAGACGGGTGCTTATTTTTTTGACGGAGGTTACGATGGCAAATTTAAAATCAGCACTTTCATATTTTTCGAAAAGCGAGAAAGTTTTATGGACTTCCTCTGTATTGCTTATTTTCATTTCATTTGCAGTCTTTGACAGAGAAAACTATATGACTCTTGCAGCCTCTGTTATTGGGGCAACTTCTTTAATATTTAACGCAAAAGGAAATCCTATAGGACAAGTGCTTATGGTTGTTTTCAGCATTTTTTATGGGATCATATCTTATTCTTTTTCTTATTACGGCGAAATGATAACTTATCTTGGAATGACTGCACCTATGTCAGTATTCGCATTGGTTTCATGGCTGCGTAATCCGTATAACGGAAAAAGGTCTGAGGTTAAAGTTAATTCAATAAAGATGAGAGAAGTAATTTTTATGCTTCTTCTCACCGCCGTTATAACTTTTGTGTTCTATTTTATTCTGAAGTTTTTCCATACAGCAAATCTATTACTAAGCACGCTTTCTATAACAACAAGTTTTCTTGCAGTTTATTTGACATTTAGACGAAGCGCTTTTTTTGCCATTGCTTATGCGTCCAATGACATAGTTCTGATTGTATTATGGATTCTAGCCGCACTATCAGATATTTCTTATATATCGGTCATCATTTGCTTTTTAACATTTTTAGCGAATGATACATACGGATTTATCAATTGGCTCAGGATGCAAAAAAGACAACAAAGATGTTGTTAATCAGATCACAAGCAAAATTTATCCTTGCCGCAGACCATGAGCCTGCTTTTTTTCGTTTATTTTTCTTTTTAGCTTACGATCTATTATTCCTGATCTCAAGCTGTTTTCATCTTCCAGACGATTTTGTATTATCCTGCATATATGATGCAAAAGACGTATAGCCCCAATTGTTGCATACCAATTACGGTTACTTTTGATACTGTTAAGAAACTGTTCGGCATACTGATTTCCGTGTTCTGCTGCTGAACTCAAATAGGTTATAGCCTTATCATAATCCTTCTCTACATCTCTGCCGTAGAGATACAGCTTGCCCAGCATATATTCTGCATTTTGATTTTTATCGTCTGCCGCTTCTTTTAACCATATCAGAGCATTGACCACATCTTTAGGAACTTCATCTCCTTTTAAAAACAACTTTCCCAATTTGTATTTTGCCGGAGAATAACCCTGACTTGCAGACGCTTCTAACCACTTTAAAGCCTTATATGGGTTATATTTTTTGCTCTCTTTTTTTAGCAGCATTTTTGCATAACTATATTGATAATACTTGTTACTAGAATTTAACCGCTTTTTAATATACCCAAGACCTGATTTTAAAGTAATATTTACAGGTTTTGATTTATAGTTTTTCTTAGGAATAAATATTTCAGGTTCATCGTCTTGCTTATTATCTATCAAGTTCATAGCTTCCTGAATCACAGCGTTCCTTATAGATTTAAACTCCTTATTTTGTGACAGCGGAACTCTTTTAGGTATTTCTTGAGTGTAGGTTTTAATGACTTCCTCTCGCTGTTCGTACCATAAATCATATAGAGCAGATATGCGTTCATCTGCTGACAATTCGTCTACTATGGAATCTACAATTGCTTTGACATCAGCTTTCAGATAGCCGTATACTTTCTTACCCCTTGTTTTAGAAAGGCGATTTGCAAGACTTACAAGCAGTTCTTCCAGTTTTGGATTGTCATATGTTCTTGTGTTTATTTTTGAAACTATTTCTTTTATCTTTTCACGGCTTTCAGCTTTCAGATCATCACGATGCTTGGTCTGCTTTTCATAAACGCAAAGTAAATCTTGTGCAAAGATATCCCTTGCAAATGAAGACCTAAGATTAAATATCCCTTTCTTTGAAAGAAAACCTTCACTTGGCACAGTAGAGTATGCAATAAGATGCACGTGAGGATGATAGCTTTCGTTATGGAATGCTGCAAACCATTTTAAGTGTTCCATTGGGATTTTAAGATTTGTTGATAATGATTCGGTTTGTGTTCTAAGCATATCACGCCATCGTTCCCCTTTATTAAAACCTAACCGTTCTGCGTCCTCTCTCCGCAATGAAATGATTACGGTCCACACATTTCCCTGATGCAAATTTAATTCTTGTGAGACCTTATTTAACTTGACTTGAACACCGTCATCAGTAAACAATCCATGAGAACCGAATCGCTGAGCTCTCGGTCTGGTAGCGATATAGTCTGCATAGGTTTTTGTATTCATACTCTCAAAAGCATTGTCCTCTAATGCACAAGTGATAAATTCTGAGGCAGTACCAACTGTCTGATTTTTTATATAGTCCTCATATTCAAGCATATCTTTGCTGTCAGGAAAATCTTTAAGTATTTCATCAATAACTATCTGTTGCCTTTTTGATGATGGCATCAGCTTATATGACTCATCTATTTTTTCTACACCTTCACGGGTAGCAATGTATTTTGCATAGTTTCCGATACTATCACGGTTTGGTTTCATATATTTGAATTTTGTTACTAGCTTTGACATTTGATTTCTCCTTTTCTATTGACTTTATATCTATATTTTGATAAAATATGAGTATAATAATGTTGGAGGTGTCGTTATGGCAACTATCAGACCGAGTTCTGATTTAAGAAACAGATACAATGAGATTTCTGATTTCTGCAATAAAAATAATGAACCTGTTTTCATAACGAAAAACGGAACAGGGGATCTAGTTGTTATGTCAAATGCAGAGTATGAAAGATTATGCGGCAAGCATGAATTTCACCGTCTTATGAACGAGGGATTAGAAGACGCAAAAACAAATTCAGGACGTTTAGCAGAGGATGTATTTTCTGATATAGAGAGGACGTTTGGTTTTGGAGGAATATAAAGTCATCATTGACAGCACGGCAGAAAAGGATTTGATCAGTATACTTTCATACATATCAAATTCACTTAAAGAACCGCAAATTGCAAAACGTATTTTTCAATCTATTAGAAAACAGGTTTTATCTCTTAATCAATTGCCTTACAGATTTGAAGTAATCAATGAAGAACCATATGCTTCAATGGGTATACGCAAGATACCTGTTGAAAACTATACAGCTTTTTATTGCATTGATGAGGAGAATAAAACCGTACACGTTTTCAGAATATTATATAACCGCCGTGAGTGGCAAAATTTAATATAGAGAAAAACAGCAATCTAAATTAAAACGGATTGCTGTTTTTTAATATCCCTTCTGCCAATCAACTGCGTCATCAAAAGAAAAAGAACCATTGAGACGCTTGACTTCTTTTACACATTCTCCACGCAGTCTATCAAGTGATAGCTTATCAATGTCCTGAATAGATGCAATTACATTCATCATTACTGCCATTTCAACTGCAAGCTTGAATATCATACGATTGTGCCGATTATCACTCTCCGCTACGATTGCTTTCAAAGTTGAGGTAACCACATTCGGAAGATATGATTTGTTATCCTCAGCGGAGAGATATCCTGCGTAAAATAGAATTGCCTTTTCAATAAATTCACTTTGTGATGAACAATTATCACTCTCGTATAACTTTTTAACTAAATTAAGTGTTGAATCTTTTATCCATAATGCAAACCTTCCCTTTGGTTCTTTTCTGTTTTGAATTTCATCCATATATAGTTTCACTCCTTTCTTTTTATATGCCTTCATTTTTATTCTTTAGTTATAATTAAATATATAAAATGTTTTATTTCAAAACAGTTTAATTTATTGCTAGTTTGTGATAAAATATAGGAAAACAAAGTATAAAAAGGAAATTAATAAAATGGATAATAAAATGAGATATAAATTTCATCAAGACTTTATATCTAATGTTATAAAAATCAATGAGGTCTATGAATGGCCAAAAAGTTTAATTAAGTTTTGTAATGGTTCTTATTCTAGTGAAAAAAACAATTATTTAGATGCGTTAGAAAAAGATATGCTTTGGATGTCCTCGCCTATTTGCTTTAATGATCCTTTTGATTGTGCAATTAATATCAACTACGAAAAAATAAAATTCGAACAATATTCAAAAACAACACATCTGCTTTTTGAAGAGAAAGCGGCTGAGGAATTTCTAAATCGCACAGATGTTAAATCCCTATTTAATAAACTTGTAAAGTTACATAAGTTTAATTTTATGGAAAACGCTAAAAATTTTTGTAATAATGTTTTTGTTTCATGTTTTTCGGAAATAAGTAATCTGAGTTCTTTGAGAATGTGGAGTCATTATGCAAATTCACATAAAGGTTTTTGCTTAGAATACGATTTTTTCGAGATATTAAAAAATATATCACAAGGTCAACATATTCTCCCAATATTCTATAGTAAAAATTACAATTTTGATTATTTAAGAATAAGAAAGTCTAATATTGAGTTAAGAAAATTTTTATTAGATTTTGCTTTTACGAAATCGAATGAGTGGGAATACGAAAAAGAGTGGCGTCTTTTTTCGATTAATGAGAGTCATGCAAGTAAGACAGGATATCTTATAACTTTTATAAGGCCAAAAAAAATTTATCTAGGATGCAAAGCGGAAAACAAGTTAAAGGAACAACTTATTTCTATTTGCAAAAAAAAGAAAATTGAGCTATATCAAATATATATGGAAATAGGTACTTATAACTTGTTATATAGAAAAATTGATTTATAATAAAGACACCATACATAACCCACAAAGTTTCCTTGTACAATTGGGCTTTCTGCATAAATCAACCCATAATCTAACCCACAAGCACTGTAACCAACCCACTGTTTTTCTTTTTGTGAAAACTCCGCAAACTCCCAAGCGGACGGCGTTGCCGTCCGATGTGAAACAGCGAGGGAAAGCATTCGCAACCCCTCGCTTTTCTCCTGCTTGATTTTCGACCCAGTAATAATCGAGTATCTCAGCCGTTTTCACAATTAAAATTATGCCCCAAAACTGCCCGTATTTTGGCTTTCATTTCTCTGTCGAGTGTTTTCCCGATTCGAGGTCAATCTCGCCACACAATGCGACACAGCGGCTTACATCGGTTACATCTGCATTGTGGGACTACTGTCCTCGTCAACTATTTCATTCTCATCATAATAGATTTCTTTCCCTGTCAGTGCTTCTTCAAATATTTCACGCCTTGTTTCCAAATGAAGACCTGGTTTTCTTTCTGCCCGACTGACTGCCTCTATAACATCATCGAGATTATAAACTCGCCAAGTATTATCACTGCTATCACATATATCTACTGTTCCGTTTTCAAAATCAAACTCAATCAGCATAGATATACGAAAGTCATTCGGCATAGCATCACAAAGAACAGAATAATTCAATTCATCAATAGGATTATAGTCACTGTAGTAAATAGAAGCAATACTGTCTAGAGTTAAATTATCATTGCCATCCTGAATTAATTTTCTGTAACTATATGCTGCGCTATAAAAAGTGTCACGCAGTTCTGTTGTAAAGAAAAAATCATCATCGGCATTATGAAAATGATAAACAGAAAAGCGTTTAGTATTAGCCACTGTTAGCCACCTCCGAATTTATTTTTGATGTGTTTTGCTTTTTTATCTTTGATTCATCTGTTGCCTTTCCTGAACGTATTTCAATATATTCACGCACACCTATCGGAACAGATTTTATATATAATTTATCTATATAGTTTTTTAATTCGTCCTCGACATTCACATCTTTTTTATCAAGATATAGCTTTAGTGCAGATAGTTTTTCCTCATCATAAGAAATATTAATTGTTACTTTTTTCATATAAATATCCTCCTGAAATTAAAAAACCACACTGCTGTTTTAACAGTGTGGTTAATATACTTTTTGTTTTTACATTGTCAATTGGGGATTATTATCTTCATTTTCACTCTCCGCTTCATCTTCCACTTGTCGTAAATCAATACCGTCAATACAATTTTTATACAGCCAAAACTTTATAGATGATGCGTCATTTGTGTTGTAGTATTCAAGAAGCAGCTTGTTGAACTCAAGAATATCTTCATCTCTGACAGTCAGAATACCCTCGCCTGCTGATATAAGAATTTTATTTGCACATATTGTGCTTGTTCGTTTGTTTCCATCCCAAAATAGTTGTGAGCGACACGCCCAGAGGAAAAAATCTATTGCATACTCAGTTGCACTTTTATCCTTTGAAAGTTCTGACAGCTTATTTATAACATCCTCTTTTATCGGAATGTCAGGTGTGTAATCTGTTCCCGAAATTCCTACTTTTCCTGTTCTAAGAACACCCCATTGCAGACTCTCACTTCTCGATACAAAATCATTGACACGGCAGATAAAATCCAAGTCAAACGGCTTTTCTATATTGGAAAGAACGAACTTCCATGCATCCCTCATATTCAAAATTGTTTGTACATCACTTAGTGATACATCACCAACATTAACGCCGTCAATGATTGTCTTAGTTTCAGGAAAAGTAACATTACAGCCTTCGAGCTTTGCACTGTTGTATATATAATCAACTAGATTTCGTTTAGCAATAAATATATTTTCTTTTATTGTCATTGAGAATTTTGGCTTCATTTATGCACCTTCTTTAACTTTTTTTATCGCATTTTTCATGCACATTATATCATCATATACAGAAAAAATCAACCAAATTTCAATATCTGAATAAAGCTAATTTTATTCAGATCTGCATAGCAGTATAAGTTTCTGTTTCAGATTCTGACTCAGCTTCATCTTCCATTTCATAATCAGCTTCTGCGTCTTTGTCATAGACAATTCGATTAAGTACAAGTTGAAGATCATCTATGACTAATGTTTCATATCCGTTCTCTATCCAAAAGTCACTGACCACTTCTAATGGATTTTTAAACTTCAACAGATATTCCTTTTCTTTATCTGACGCATAAGCAGGAAGCTCAGATGCCATGTGCTGAACTGTTGCTATTTCTTCTGCCTTGTCAAGTAATTCTTTTATACCCAACTGCATCCATTGCTTTTCATATTCGCTGTAGCAGTCTTTAATTTTAGAATCAAATCTGTCTTTTATACTTTCTTCTTGCTTAATATTATTCAGCATTTCAAGATTGGGCTTTTCGTGTCCACCCTCAATTTTACTTAGGTAATTGGAGGAAACCTATATCTTTTCAGAAAATTTTTCCTGTGTTAAACCAGCGGCTCTGCGAACACGCTTTATTCTATTTTCTATGATTGCATAATCCATATTAAAAAACCTCGTCAAATACTATTACAATTATAGAAATATTTCGCCATGCTACAACTAGGCTATTACTATTAGTTTGACTTATGGCTGAAAATATGATATAATTTTGTCAACATAATTAGCGTGTGGCGCTCACTTGTAAGGAGGATATTTATGGCATTTTGCAAATATTGCGGCAGTCAGTTGTCGGAAAATTCCGTGTTTTGTTCCTCTTGCGGCAAATAAGTCGTTTGCGAAAATGAACAAAAGCAGGACATTGATAAGAGCCAACAAACGGAAGAACAAATCCGTGCGTTACATCGACAAATCGATCAACTGGAACAGGAAAATCAACAAAGCAAAGCAGGAGACAGTCTTGGTATAATCATTTTAAAAATTATAGGAGGACTTGCAGCAGCTCTGATATTTGCATATATTATTTTCAACGGTTTTTCCAACGGTTTTTAAGATTAAAATTTTTATGACAGGGAGGCTTATTTATGGCTTTTTGCAAACACTGCGGACGAGAATTAGAGAATGGCAGCAAGTTTTGCCCAAATTGCGGCAAAAAACTTGATGATAAAATGCGATGGAGTAGAAAAAGAAAAATCATAGTTGTTATATACATAGTGCTTGTTTTATTGACATTCGTTTATGGATTTATACCAACTCTGGTTAATCCGCCGTATTTATCTCATTATGCACTTGTTACGCTTAATAGTGATATTTGTCTCGAAAGTATTAAATGGTATGAAGTCCCAATTAAGGACGTATGCTACAGCACCGCAACAAGATCTTGGTTTACTAGAGTGCATACCGATAATGTAATAACTATTGTTGCTATCTACTGTGTGTTGTTAGCCATACCTTTCTTTATCGGAAGATTTAAAAAAAGAAAAATAAATGTAGCGGGTACTGCCAATACTCAACAAAATTTAATTGTAGATTCAGAGGCCGAGAAAAAATAACGCTCATTACCGCATCGATATAGACAAGTTCCCCTTTCAGGATATTTTATGAGTTCAAACTCGCTCGGTTCTACCTGTAAAGCGTCCATAAAATCTTTAGGATTTATCTGTCCTGCGTTAAATAAGAATTGATGTGTAGGTATTGAAAACAACGGCTTTGTAAACTCCCTTATTGATGGAATGAGAAAATCCTCAATATTCTGACTTGCCAGAATTATAGAGGAGTCCTTTTTACGCACACGCTTCATTGCGTTTCTGATATATTCAATTGCCGTCATATTGGTAAGGAATAAATATAGCTCATCTATTGATGCAGCAGTATTTCCCTTGCCAAGCAACTCGTTTGACATATACGAAAGAATATTGAATAGCATAGCGTCCTTAAGCCTCTTGTTTGTATCCATCAGTCCCTTAACTCCAAAGCAAAGGAACTTATCATCTTTGATATTTGTGTGTCCGTTGAAGTATTTGCTTTCTGTGCCTACACACATAGAGTGTATTCCTAAACATACCTCTTGAAGCATTTCCTCAGTGTATAGGTGCTTTTGCGTTTTATCATAAGTCATATATTCTTCTTCGCACAGCTTATAGAAATCCCCCATTATAGGGAAGTCAGACGGCTTTTTGGTGCTGTAGTCAGTGCTGTCTGTGATACCGAACCTTGCATAAAGCTTCATTAACAGAATCTCTATAGTATCCACCTGTGCATCGCTGAAATCCTTGTACGCTCTGAAAAAATCTTTAAGAAAAGCTATATGCTGAGATAACCTTGTTACCTTCTTGAAAGCCTCAGGAATATTTTCATCAATATCATCAACACCGTCTGTCCACGCTTTCGGTTCTAACGGGTTGATTGTGTATTCCCCTGACATAAAATCAATATAACAACCGCCGAGAGCTTCAGTTATTTCCTCATATTCGGCTTCAGGGTCAAGACAGATCACTGTTTTACCCGATTCACGGATATTTGTCAGTATCAGTTTTAAAAGATAGCTTTTTCCCTGACCGCTGTTTCCAAGAATTAAAATGTTGCTTGTGGTTTTGTCCTCACTTCTCCTGTCAAAGTCTACTAGGATATTTGTTCCGAACTTATCTCGACCTATATATAGCCCCTGAGGATCGGTCTTGCCTGAGAAGTTAAACGGATACAGATTTGCAACCGAGCTTGCAGGCAGCACTCTTTCATACTGAGCACCAAACTGATTTGCGCCCACTGGCAGAACAGATAAAAATCCTTCTTTCTGTCTAAGTGTAAGCCTGTCTACCGACATCTTGGAACGTGTCAGTTCCATAGCTATCTCGCTTTGCAATTCTTTTAGTGCGTCCATATTCTTTGCCTTCAGTTCAATAAATACAGAGCAATGCAGCAGCGGTTCTTTATTCTTTCTAAGATTTGCGAGGAGCTCAACTACATCCTGCAAATTTCCTTCTGCCTCTATGGTTTCATTTACATTGTTACCCGTTGACATCAGCTTGTTTTTCCTTGCAGCATTTTGAAGTATCTTTCTCTGCTCAATAGACTCCACCAGCCTGTGATAAATACGGAGTGTTACACCGTTTCTGTCAGCAAGCTGAGAAAGTATAGCTTGTGCCTCAGTTGAAGGCGGATACTCCCTTATTACCCATACACAGCGATAGCTGTCACCGATTATATAATGATCTGATAAAAATTTGATTGTGCCGGGCAGGATCATATCAAAGAAGTCTTTGGTTTGTATTTCTTCTATTTCTTCAGGCGTCTGCACCTTTGGTTTTCGTTTAAAAACTGACAATCTAATCAGCCTCCATTCTAGCTATAATTAAAATGCGACCGTTATTATTACTGCCATAGCAAGTGGACAGCGTTAATAAACGATCGCCATATTCGGGAGTTATCCCAAAATCAAATTTTGACTTTTTCTTTATGGTTTTTATGACCTTATCATAATCTTGCTCTGTATAAACAGAAACAAATTTATATATTTCATCATTTGTAGTTGTAGGAATTACTGCAAATATATTATACTTTTCACATCCGTTCTCCGTTTCAAACTCAATAACAGGATGTGCTAAGCAATACGAATAATTTGCATAATAGCAAAGACTTGAGAACATAGTACCGTCATGCATATTATGACCGTAGACAATAAGGTTGTCGCATTCCAAATCACATCGTGAGTCAAGGAACGGCACTCCCCATTGACTGTAATAGCCATAGAAATTCTTATATAGATACTCTTTAGGATTGTTTGGCGTATGCATTACGGGATAATCAACGGCAGTATCAGGTATGCTTATCCAGCCTATGCAGTCATTGTTCTTATTGATTAATTCAGATAAATTTCGTTTCCTTTTCTGTTTTGTATCTGATTCTACCGTTTTACTGCTATTGGTCTGACTTTCAGCGGTTTCAATTGAATGAATATCATCTAAGGTAATTATCTTTGAAAGATCATTAAACTTTTTTTGTTCCCTTTTCTCACTAACTATATGCTTTACCGATAATAGCGCACACAAAAGTGCAACCGCCGACAGCAGAAGAATATATGTTTTTGAGTTATTCTTCTTTTTCTTCATTTTTTATAGTATGCTCCGCAAGGAGCATTCCTCCTTTCGATGTTTTGGGCGTTTTTGTGTAAACAAAATTTCGGACATTGTCCGAAAAGCACAAAACTCGCAGTTTGAAAGATTTATCTTTCAAACTTATACCTCAAAGAATTGCTCGCCGTCTGAATCAGGCATCTGCTCTCCGTTCATTGATGCCTCAAAGTATATAGCGAGAAAACGCTTTATATCGTTTTTCTTCATTCTCTGTACTTCAAAACCTTGCTCTGATATTACCTTTTCTGTACGGTTGGCAGTCTGAAACACCTGTTCCGGCTTCATATTCTTACATCGTGCAATAAACAAAAACTGTCTTGCTGTAGCCATTTCCGTCTGCACATTATCAAGCATATCAATGTCATTTTGCAAAATCTTTTTCACCTTTGGATTATGTTCCTCACTTAGCCTGCTTTGCAGATAGTTCTTGTTGTCATCAAAGCATTCACAAGAATCCGTACAGGTTATCTCAATATTCGGGATAGATGACAATACCATCA
Source organism: uncultured Clostridia bacterium (assembly GCA_947589215.1). Taxonomy (GTDB): domain Bacteria; phylum Bacillota; class Clostridia; order Oscillospirales; family Ruminococcaceae; genus UMGS1601. The sequence continues at coordinate 47,784 of CANQCL010000005.1, read as the reverse complement.
TAATGTGACGAATCTTGATTTCAATATTAGCACTTGACAGAACCGATATATTTGTCGGTGATACAAGGAAAAACAAGAGTTCATACTTGTTAACTGCAAGACCGTAATTTGTAAAGGTTTTAATACCGATAAGGTTCTGTACAGAGTTCCCCTTTTTTCTTTTATGCTGTTTTTCTTTAGTTAATTTCATCTAAATCCTCCATTCAAAATGCTGTTGTGTGGAAATAAAGTATCGCACTGCGTATTTTATAAAGTCAAGAACGGTTGTATCGTCCAGACGTATCGTTAAAAATCCGTAACACAGAGTTACGACCGCCGGGATAAAAAATCTAAGCTGCACTAATATCAGTAATGACAAAAGTGCGGCAATACATAAAATCGCAAAATCCTTTAATCCCCACAGCCATAAATTTGCTGTAGCTTTAAGATTCTGCGGATATAGATAGGTTGTCATATAATTCCCCCTTCATATATACAAAAAGGACTTGCAGTTTTGCAAGCCCTTTTGTGTATTCTTATTCTGTTTTTTAAAGTGTCATACCAAAATTGGGGTTATCATTATCCTCATACTGCACTATGGCGTCTATTTCTTCATATAGCTGATTGTACAATTCTTTAAATACATTCTTAGCCTTGTCATATTTTTTTTGAGAAAAATTGATAAACGGATCATATCTACTGCTTGTTTCCCAAATGGTAAGCGTCTCTGATATATCATCTAATTCATCAGTGATCTCTATCCCTAAATTATTGCAATGCTGTATTAGTTTATTAATATTATGTGTGAACTCAGGCTGTCCCCCGTTTATAAGAATTAAACCTTTTAAAGTTTTTTCTATTGCCTGTTGTATGTGATAGGTCGCTGCAGTTACAGCATATTCATCAGGAAACTTCTGCTCGACGAGAATACAAGTCTTGTAATCTCTATTGGCAAGTATTAAACAATCTTTACTACTTAACATATACACACACTCCTTTATTTACCTGTTGTTTAAACAACTCACTGTGTATCTCATTATAATGAATTATATCGACCTCTGATGGTATATCTCTATAAAAAGGACGTGCTAGATTTGCAAACGTATCAAAATCAAGGTTCGGAGCGTCTATGGCTATATCTACATCGCTAGTCATACCGCAATCAAGTGTTACAGCACTTCCAAAGATAATCAACCTATTTATTCTTTCGTCATCTCTTGCAATATCAATTGCTTTTTGTACAGCTTTCTGCTTTGACGGAAAAATAAATTTCAAAGTATCATCGCCCTCACATTTTTTTGGAAAAACATACATAAACGCTCACCTCCATATACTACTTACTATTTTAAACAAATTATATCACATCTTACTGAATTTATCAAGTATTATTAGCTTTCCTAACTAACTAATTTCTTTGTAAGGTTGACCGCAGTAGAAGTTGCATGAACAACGCTCATCATATTTACTCTTACACTTGAATCTAATCCGAACTGCTGTGCTATTCTCGGCACTTCGTTTGCAGCAAGCATAATACCAAGCCCCAGCAGCATACTGTCATTAAAGGTAAGCAATCCAAGAAACAGCAGAGTTGTCTGCATAAAGGCAGTAAGGCAAAGTGCAATGATCTGCTTTAGCCATTGATTAAAACCGTCTGTGTATCCTCGTGGTACACTGAACATATACAGCGCCCCTACTGATATTTGTATAAGCAGAATGAAGTTAGCAACAGCATCGTAAATCGCATTGTAAAACCATTGAAGCATAGCGTCCCATATCATATTTGATATTTGTCCGCCGAGATAGTCAAACGTACCGCCGATAGCGTCACCTATCCCACCGATTATATCTCCTAACCAATCAAATATTGTTATCACCCCCAAAAGTCTGTTAAAACAGCTTTTTTCAAGTTATAGAACAGACCAAATATACAGCGGTGCTGTTAGAGTAAATACCAGACAGGCAAATAAAATTGCAGGAGCCGTAAATTCAAATTGTCCGTGACGGCGATAGTCAAAATACACTGTTCCGAGTTTAACAAAGAACAGTATTGCCAGTACCATATCAATCACAGGAAACACAACATTGTTTACAACGCTTTTAACCTGTGACTGTGCTGATTTCCATGTGCTTTCTATTGCTGATGATACATTGCCCGCCGCAAAAGACGGTATAGCACAAAGCGCAGCTAAAACTGTCAGTACGGCAACGCACAGAAGTATTTTTATAGGTTTTCTTTTCATATGCTTTTTCCTCCGATCTTTTTATTCACTGTTTCATCCGATATATATACCACTCGGATATTAAGGTTTTTGCAAAAATTGATCTCCCTCTGCATTCCCTCAGTAATCTCATCTCCGAATACCCACATCTCATCGCAGAACCATAACAGGCTTAACCCTGCGCATATGCCTATCTCACGATTTTTGGGAATGCTGTCATCTATACACATAGCATAAAAATGCGGTACTACAGGAGCAGTACCGCATTCAAGCGCATATTTTGTATATCTTTTTACTTTATCGATATTTAATTCAATGTTTCCGCCTAAAGGCGAACAGATATATACCTTCTTCATCATTTGTCATCATCTTTACGTCTTTTAAAATGAATTATACCTATAGACGCCAAACCGCCTAACGCTATTGCGCCAAGACCTATCAAAAATCCTGTTAATGAACTATCCCCTGTCTGCGGAATATCAGGAGCAGGAAGGTTGATCTTTACAGTCTGTCCTTTATCCTTGATGTTTTCGTGTACTGCTATTTCTACACCCTTTCGGTACAGACTTTCAAAGACAACTATTTCTGTATCCGTTTTAAGGTACTTTGCATCGAATTCAAAGGTAACTGTTGTTTTTCCGTTTTCTTTTTTAGGCTCAAAAACAGCTTTAGTATGAATTTGTTTTCCGTCAACAATAAGCGGCTTATTAGTTTTCTTATTCATCAAAACGCCTTTTATTGTGTACTTCTTACCCGGCGTCAGATTTTTGTACGATACTATATCCTTGATTTTAACAGTACCTTTTGCCGTTATTTCCTTTTTGCCGTTAGCTGTTGCCTTAGTTCCGATCTTAGGAGTCTTTACCTTGACCGTCTGACCCTTGTCGTTAATATCAGCGTGTACTGCCAATTCTGTGTTATTTCTGTATATTGATTCAAATACAACTATTTTAGTATTTTGCTTGATATACTTTGAATCAAAAGTAAACTTGACTGTTATTTCTCCTGACGGTGTCTGTGGAATAAACGTAACACTTGAAACAACTGTTTCGCCGTTTACAATAAGGGGCTTGTTTGTTGACTTGTCCATCAGTATGCCTTTTACTGTGTATTCTTTACCGGGTATGAGATGCTTATATGAAACAACATCATCAAGAGTGAATACCTCTGTAGCATTGATCTCCTTTTCACCGTCTACCGTTGCTGTTGTACCCAGTTCAGGGATTCTGTCGTTTACTACTGTAAACTCAATAACCTGTTCGTTAGATACTACGCTTACTACATAATTTTCATTGTTAGACAGATAACCCTCAGCAGGCTTTAATTCTCTTACTATCCAGTTTCCGTATGGTATATTCTCGAATATGAATACACCGCTTACATCTGTTTCAGCAGTAAGCAGAGCAGATTCTTCTGTATAATCAGTTTCATCTGATTTGAATAAACCGAATATAGCACCCTTAATTACTTGATTTGTTTCACGATCGACTTTTAGACCCTTAATATTTCCTCTAATAATTTTGTTCTCAATAGGATCATCACCGCTGACTAAGATATATACAGTTTCTACATCCTGTCCTTCATACTTAAACTCTACGGGATATATCTCATCTGAGATCACATATTGCTCATCTGTACTGTATTCCTTTACATACAGTTTTGAGTCTACAGGAAAATCCGTTTCAAATACAGCCTGACCGTCTTTATTGCAGGATACTATTTCTATCAAACCGTCCTTTGGAATAACAGTTCCGTCTGCGGCAGTTATATCCTCGCTTGCGTAAATGCCGAATGATACTGCTGTTATCTCTCCGTTTTTGCCTATATTGAACTTATCGTCCTGTTCCATAACCTTGTTCAGATCAATTTGAACACGCTGTCTTTCATTGTAAAAGCTTGTTTCTGTTTCTGTTATCTCAACCTCCTGCCCTGCATAGGTGAGCTCTACCTTATTTGTTTTATCATTTAATACCATACCATAAGGAGCAGTAATTTCCTTTACCTCATATTTCCCGAGATAAAGTTCTTTGCTGACTGTCTTACCCTCTTTGTCTGTAGTAACGGTATCAACGACATTGCCTTTTTTAGCACGAACCGTTCCGTCAAGAGTTACAATATCTTCAGCGGCAGTTATTTCATATACTGCACCCTCAAGACCTTTGACTTCATATATCGGCTGATATATACCGTCTGTTTCAGTAACTGATGAGAATACTTCTCCGTTCTTTGATATTTTTATTACTCCCTTTTGAGGCTTATTAGGCTTTTTTGCAACTACAATAGTCAAGCCGTTTTCATCATGAGAGTTTTCTTCAGTTACATCAAAATACACAGGATCGCTGTTTAACACATATCCGTAAGGAGCCTGAACCTCGATAAGATAATATCCGCTGCCGTATTCCAGCTTTTCAGGAGTTACAAGATAACCCTCGCTGTTTGTATAGAAGGTATCTATAGTTGTGGGCGTTGGATAGGTAAAGGTCTGAGTGATAAGACTTCCGTCAGGTTTGTAGAGTTTAAATCCTGCCCCTGCATACGGAATAGTTTTTCCTGTTTCAGAGTCTGTCTTTACTATCTTTATATACGACTCAAAGTTAGCGTTATTTATGAGGTATCTGTAGGTCTGACCGTCTTTTGCTATATATACGTCAAAATCTTTAATTTTCTCTCTGCCTTCCCATCCGCTTACCTGATGAACTGTATATATGCCATATGGCATATCCTTTGTCTGAGCATAGCCGTTTTCATCGCAAATGAGATGATCTTTTTCTGTGTCCTTTGCCTTCTCATAGCTGCCGGAAGATTTCAGATACACTTCAAATTCTGCACCTTTTTCAGGTGTTTCTATCTGAGTTTTGCCGTCATCCGTATGCTTGATAATTGAAATATTGCCCTTAATGACCTGTTCTGTTACATCATTTTTCGTCTTGTTATACTCAACTGTATACAGCTTTGCCTCTGCACCTACATGGTAAGACTTTTCGTCAAGCAGATATCCCTCACTTGGTGAGATTTCTTTTATTGACCAGTCATCACCGCAAACATAATACTTTGTTGTGAACTGACCGTTTGCGTCTGTGGTATAGGTATCTATCAGCTTATCCCCTTTATATATTCCGTACTTTGCCCCTGCTAGAGATGCGTCACCCTGAGGAGATTTTGTTTCTGCATCTGATTTAGTTACTGTAACACAGAACTTTTTCAGAATATTTACTACTGTCTTATTCGTTACCTTATTCCACTCAACGGCTGATGTTTGGCTTTTTGGAATAACATAGCGTATTGCTGTATCAACTTCTTCAAGGGTAAAGCCTGTGCCTATCAGAATATCATTAAAAGTTGCTATTCCGTTTGCATTTGTAACTGCATACTCATCTACCTTTATTCCTGATAAAGATGTACCGTACAAATGAAATTTAACCCCTTGATTAAGACCGTCCTCTGAATTTTTAGTTACAGTCAGCTTTCCTCGCTTCAGCTTATTATTAAACGATACTGTTGACACCTGACCGCCAACAACGGTAACCTTATGAGCTTCCTGCGGCACATATTTATCATACAATTGCTCTGTAATTGTATATGTTCCGGGAGGAAGATTGTCTACTTGAACAACACCGCTGCTGTTTGTCTGCACCGTCTTGTTTACTCCGTTTCCCGAAATTGTGAAGGAGATTCCTGAAACCTTGCTGTCCTCAGATGACTTCTGAATTTTTATAGAGCCATAGCTTACCTTTACATTCAAAAACGCCTTAACAGGATCGTTTACGCTTTCACCATAGGTAACTACATCCTGAATATCCTCAGAATCAGGATCGTAAATTTCATCGGTCCATGTGATAATCGACTTACGCTTTGACTCTTTTTTATCTGCTGTAACCTTTACAGTACCGCTTGGAGCTTCATCTGCTGTAATCGTCAGCTTATTGCCGTCCTTAGAAAACTTAAGACCGTTTCCGCTGAAGCTGTAGTCTGACAGCACCTTATTACTGTCTGTCAGGGTAACTGTGTACTTAGAACCGTTCCATTTAAGTTCAACAGTATCTGCTTGTGACGCACTTTTATTTGTGAAGCTCGGTATTTTAGTATGATTCTTGACCTTTTTTACAATATCATCATAATAGTTAAAAATTTTTGTATACAGAGGATGATTGCTTTGTATCATTGCCTTGATATTCTTCTTACCATAATCAGCAGCACTTATTTTATTAAAATTCTCATCACGCTCTCCTACAACTGTTTCCCATACAAGTAACTGAGTTGCAAGATATTCTGCACACTCATCTGATTTTGCTGAATTCTGTGATACCCAGTTGTAACTGTTATTTCCTGTCCAACCGTACTGCATTATTCTGCCTATAAATAACTTGATTTCATCGGGAGTTATACTCTTGTTATACTTAGACGGATAGCTATCCCAAAAGCTTTCAGCTTCTTTTGACAGAACATTGCCTGAAAAAAGCGGAACTCCGGGTTCAATACAGTAACAGCTCTTGCCTTCAAAGCTATCAACTGCAATAGCTTCGCTGAAATTCGTTTGTAATACTGACCAGCCGTTCATAAAGTTTAGTGCAGGATGTCCCCAACCGCTTTGATTGGAATCATTTCCACGAGGCAGATCAATGATATATATATCCTGTTTAGTTGCGGCTGTTACATTCATTGAGAACCCTGATATTGCGGAAATACCTGTTGATACGGCGAGTAATACTGCCGTTAATTTTTTAAATATTTTCTTCATAATATTGTCCTTTCTGCAATAAAAAAAGACGCATCATTTTGATGCGCCTGATATTTATTACTATTTAGTTTGATTTAAGCGTATCCGACATATAGATCATATTTTCCATCAGATCGCTTTTGTGACCATACGCAGAAGTATGTGAATTTTTCTACATTCTTGTATCTTTTTAACAAGTCTTTTACATCTCTTTCAACCGCAGCGCCATTTGTACTGCTGACTATTATCGGATTATCCCAACACGCTGTAGCTGTTGAGTCATAGGACAAGCCTATGCTTAGTCCGTAATCTTTAGCGAATTGTACATAGTATGAGATATTTATCGCTGCCGTAGTTGTTTTCACTTTCTTCTTTGTGGTTGTTGTTTTTCGCTTTGTGGTTGTAACTTTTCTCTTTGTTTTCTTAACTGTAGTTGTGGTCCTCTTTTTTACTTTTTTAATTGTAGTAGTGGTTTTCTTCTTTGTTTTTTGAACTGTCGTTGTGGTTTTCGGTGTGGTTTTCTTGACTGCTGTAGGCTTAACTGCTTTCTTTAATGAGCTTTGACTTGTACGAGTTTCGGTTTGAGTTGAAGTTACAGAAGTGCTTTCCTTTGTAACTGTTGTTTTCTTTTCTGACTGTACCGTGCTTTTTGTACTTTCTGTTTGCTTTGTAGAAATTGTTATTGAACTCGACTCGGCTGTTTCTGTTGTCATACTGCTTGTAACGGATGTACTTTGCGTTTCAGCCTTTTCCGTATTTTTTGCAGTATTTTTCTCGCAGCCTGAAAGGCTCATTATTATTAAGCCTGAAATAATGATTAGAAGTATATTTCTTTTCATCTAAATCACTCCTTTACCACACAGTATACCGACTAATTTCAAAATGTCTAGCTGCAACACAAAAAAGTTACATTTGAGGCACTAATTCCTGAGATTCGGACTCATCTTCTGTTTCATCCTCTGATTCCGTTTCATTCTGCTGTTCTTCAAGAGCCTTATCATATGCTTCTGTTACCTTGTCGATCAGTTCTTTTCTTGCAGCAGATGTTACAGGATGAGTAATATCCCTATACTTAGTTTCTCCGTTTGAATCTGTATAGCGTGTTTACGGCATAGCCACAAACATACCCTTTTGTGATTCAATTATCCTTATTCCGTGTACTGCAAATGCACCGCCGATATTTACGCTTGCAACTGCTTTTAAATTGCTGTCCTCATAATTATACAGCTTGTCAATTCTTGCACTGATTATTGGTACTTGTCTAACTTTTTGTTCAGCTTTCTTCGCTGTATTTGTTTTTGATTTCTTAACTGCCATTTTCTTTTTCTCCTTTATTATACAATATTTTTTTAAAAATTACAAATAATAGGTTACATTAATATATACCCAGTATGAGACTCTATTTCATCTGGAGATATATCCTCCGGCTCTGCGAATACATCCGCATATTTTTCTAACTGCTCATCTGTTAGTGAACACAGCTTCTCTCCGTCATCTCCGGCTATAAAGAAAGGTCCTGCAAGAACATCTCCTTCTATCCTGCGGTTTCCTTCCATTCCATTCAGCTTGCTTTCCTCATTAAGAACAATTATCGTATCGTCATCGTTATACAAATACTCTATTAAGCCTTCAACAGCCTTTTGCTGTCCTTCAAGCGTATTAACGATTTCAGACTCATACGGAACACGATTCGGTTCAACTACCAGCACTCTAATTAGATCATCCGAAGCCTGTGCTTTTTCAGGCTTAAAGCTAACTGGCTTAAAGCCTATACTGTCGCAGAAATAGAATTCAGAGCCTTTTTCTGACTCAACCTCAATAATGTCTGATACTGAAAGCGAATGTCCTCTGTTCAACCTGTGTCCGTCTGTATTAAATAATTTATATACTTCCTCTAGATCCTCACAATCCACATCACCTGTAAAGACACGGTCATAGATCGAAGGATCAAGTTTAGAGGATTCCTGACGGGTTTCTGTATCATCAAGTGATGCGAACATCACTTTGTTTTTATCCCTTTCGGGATTTATCTGAAAAATCTTTATCTGCAACTATTTATCTCCTTTCCTCTCTGCCCATTTTACTGACAAATGGATAAGTGCTTCCCTCTGCTGTTCTTCAGAGAGTTTATCCAAAAAATTAAGGAACTCATCATCTTTGGCAGACTGAGTTCCTTTGCAGTTATCACATATTTTTTCTCTTTTTAAGGTTACGGTATTGTTATCATCCGCTGTAAAGCTGATAACATCATTGGTTTTAAAACCTACAGCCTGACGTATCTCTAAGGGGATCGTTACTCTCCCTCGCTTACCTAAAATTCTAAACATTTGCATATTAACTCACTCCTTTCTGAGTTTTGCTTTTTTATTCACATTCATCGCAATCATCACTGCATGGACAGTTTCTGCAATCACCGTTACAAATCAGTCCTTCTATATCTCTGACGGCTTCTATTTCAATTTTTCCGTTGTTTACGCTAAATTGCAGATTGTTGCTTTCCTTTAAATTTGCTTCTGTCATTATCTCTGTCGGAACAGGTAGAAGTACATATTCTGTTTCTTTAATAGTGTTTACCATACTGTATTTTCTCCTTTAGCATTTTTTCAATATCCTGATGATAACCGTCTTGAAGATCCATCAGGGTCAGTTGTCTTGGCTTTGACCGTTCTCTTTCAAACAAATCGTAGTTTCCTATCAACAGTTCGGGAAACTCCTTTCCTGCCTCATACTTCTGTACCATTGAATGAATTCTCTTGAAATCGAAAAACTCATATCCTTTATACAGTTCTCTGATTTCATCACAGTCATTATATGACACAAGCCATTTTCCTTTTGCATCAGCAAGTGTATCACGCAGTCGGACATGATCTTCCCATGTGAAACCGCATTCATACATATACTCGCTTGTGTAATACGGAGGGTCTGAATAGATAAATGCATCATCTCTGTCATAATGCTTTATCAGCACCTCGAAATCCTGATTTTCAATAATGGCGTTTGCAAGCCTTTTGCTTAAATTCTGTACCAACTCAAAAAGGCTCCAAACTGAGAACGGCTGACACGCATAGCTTTTTCCGCCACTTGAATAGCTATATCTTAGCAGTTTTAAAAACATTACTGCACGTCTTAAGTCGTAGTCTTGTTTTGAAGCCTTATATAACTCCCTTATTTCTTTTGCCTGAATATCGGGAAGTATGATATTGGTGAGTTCTAACTCCTCATTTAAAAAGTTATCCTCAAATTCCTCTTTCTTAAAGAACTTTTTTATTGCAAAAAAGTCATCTCTTGAATTCAGAGTGAGGAATCCCAGTTCTTTAATAAAGGCAAGCGGACGGTCTCTCATACAGCGAAATAGATTTACAAGATTTCGGTTATAGTCGTTGTATACTTCAAATTTATCAGGCTTTGCCTTGCCTAAAAGAACAGCGCCGGAGCCGCCGAACGGTTCTATATACCTTTCATAGTTTATCGGAAACAGAGCATACAGTATATGAAGGATAGGAGTTTTATTTCCTACCCAGCTTACAGGGGTTTTGATAATCACCACCTCCTTTTGGTGAATACCAATCGCCCTAGATATCAATCGTTTTCAGAGCGATTGATATCAGTTTTATTTTTTTATTTTATATTTATCCTACAATCATAACATCACCATCCCTTCGTCATATTCTTCATCTTCCGTATCGTCAACGGAAGTTATGTTCACATATTCATCCAAAATACACAGTGCCTCGTTATAGCTGCCTGATTTATGAATACGATTACACATTTCCGTTGCCTGATCTCCCATTCCGTTTTCTCTAAGCGTTCGTGAGGCAATCCCCATGAGATTATATATATTGCCGTCCTGGCCTATCAGCGGACAATCAGGCTTTTTCTGTTCCTGATATTCAACAAACCCACCTAGCACATTTGGAACATAATCAGACAGCCACTTACCGCCGAAGGTTTCATGGGTTTTCAATCTCCAGATAGCTAACTTGCCAGTTTCAATTTTGACATTCTTAAACGGAAATAGAAGACAGGTAACGCCGTTATTTTCAAATGCTAAGCAATTTTCAAATTTACTGCCTTCCTTTAATATGCCTTCGTCAGTAAACATATCATTGATGCCCTCCACCCATTCATCAAGGTTGCCGCCGCACCCTTGCAGAATCAGCCCCTCGTCACCTTTCATATGACGAAGTTCGTCTGTTGTTATCATTTTTACACTCATAAAATCATACCTCCGATTGTTTGTGTATCTTCTTCATCCTGTTCTTCTGATTGTGTAAAGTCTGTTTCCATAAATTCTTCAGGCGTTAGGCTATAGCCGAGAAAATTTGGAGAAGTATCATCATCTAAAACTAAATATCTCTGACCGTAAAAATCCAGCGGAGATTTAACAAGTATAGTTCCCGAATGATTAACTGTTACCGATTTCTCTATAGTTGCAAAGCTGATATTTTCTCCTTCCCGAAGGTCGTATTTATATAAACCGTCAGGCAGTTCTTCATCTGTAACCCTGCCGTTTGTAAACAGGGCTGTTTGCCCTAGAATCTCTACCACTTCCAGCTTTTCATCTGTAAGTGATTGTGTCTTTATCTCTTTGTTTTGTTCTTCAATAGACAATATTTTATCTTTACTAAATAATTCGTCTATTTCTTCAGATTCGAGATTCCAAACAAGTGTAGCAAACTTTAACGCTTCTTTTTGATCATCAGTTATATATTCTCCTGATTTTTTGCCGCCTAGATATTCTCTAAGACCGCAGTTGTAACCTAGATCCTCATCAGCCCATGCATGATAAAAAGTTATATCAGGATACATTTTACTGAGCTTTTCTAGTATAGGCTCAGGTGCTGACCACGCAGTTTGAAACCTAAGAATATTATCATTTTCGTATTGATGATCTTCTTCATATCCGTAAGCGTTCCATTTTGTTCCCCAGTTATTAACTCTCCAATCATACCAAGTTGAATAACCGTACTTCTTAATATTTTGATAGGCAGTTTTTCCTAACTCCCATTCTTCTGAACTGATATCTTTTCTTTTTTTAAGGTATGCTTGTTCACTTCTTATGGGTATGTTTTCACCTTTAGCATAAGATGAAGCAAAATCCGTATATGCTTTTAACCCTTTATCTGTTCTACTTCCGCATTCAATATCCAGAGATTTCGGCATTGGAATAATTTTATTAAAATCTACCGTACCTATACCGTATTCATCATTTTTAATTGTTTCAAGTATTTCACGGATTTTTTGCTCGTCACCGCTTATTCTGATTAAATTTTCAACATGATTTGGCACTATTATCACTTCCTTCATTTTCAATCAATTTGATATTTTCAGCAATTTCTGTTATGACGTTAGTAGTAACTGAATTTCCTGCCTGCTTATATAACTGACAGTCGGAGAGCTTCTGATGTTCAAAAGCCCACTCCATTAACCTAACTCGGTTATTCTTGTGTTTTTGATATATGCGGTTGAATCTGATACCTAACTCTTTATCAAGGAAAAACGCTTTAAAGAAGTTCTCATCTGTCTGACCCTGAAGCCTCCAGCATTCTATCGGCAGCAGCTTTCTGATATAACCGCAATAGATTACTCCGTGTTTATCACAGACTGTGATTGTAAACATAGGCTCGTTCGGAAGTTTAAAACGCCTGCCTTGCTGTCTTACCTTTTCCTTTTCAGGATTGATGACTGCTATAGGTTCTGAAACCACAATTACTCCTGACTTTTCTCCCTTGTAATTGCCTATTCCGTTGTTTTGCCTTGCGGTTATACACCTTGCCATTTCGGTTATTTCGGGATTCGGATTCATATCTATAAATAATGCGTAATACCCTTGTGTACAGCTTGGCGTTACAGTATGGGCTATTTCGCTTCCTACCCGACCTCGCCTTGAATTTAGGTTAGGATATGCAAGATCAATACTGTCACCGGGCAATGCTATTTGATATCCGCTTTTTGTTTTCACCTTAATAGGTAAACCCATGATCTCATACATTCCTGTTTTACCGCCGAAACCTCCTGCCGATCCTGTTAAAGTTATACCTAACCCTTCGACTGAGTAGACTCTGTTCCCTTCACTTCCGGGTATGCGCCTGACAATAGTTTTTGGATTTGACTCTGTGAAAGACAATACTTTTCCGGCACATCTTTCTCTAAGAAATCCGATAATATACACTCTTTTTCTTGACTGGGCGACATTAAAATCTGCGCTGTTAAGCACTTGCCATGCGACATCGTACCCCAACTCATCCAGCGTACTGAGGATCGTCGCAAACGTCCTGCCTTTGTCATGCGACAAGAGTCCGGGAACATTCTCAAGTAACAGATATTTAGGTTTTTTAACGGCAGCGATTCGGGCAATTTCAAAGAAAAGAGTTCCTCTTGCGTCATTAAAACCTCCCCTTTTTCCAGCAATTGAAAATGCCTGGCAAGGGAATCCTCCGCAAATAAGGTCGAAATCGGGTAACTCATACGGGTTGATTTTGGCTGCGTCTTCATAATACATCTCTCCTTCCGTATCATACATAGCTTCATATGCCATTTTTGCATACTTATCTATCTCACAATATCCTACACATTTAAAGCCTCCTGCTTTTTCAAGTCCGTACCTGAAACCGCCTATCCCTGAGAACATATCAAAAAATCGGATTGCCATATGACATCCGACCGTTTCTAGTTATTTATTTTTTCTTGCTCACCTCACATTCCCATAACGGGAGCGTTGTCCTCGTCCTCATCAAAATCTTGTTCAAAATCCTGTTCAATGATTTTGTTCCATTGCGGTTCATTATAATGATTTAAATAGTCCTCTATACATTGAATACTGTTAAACAATTCAATCAATTTTGGGTTATTGGAAATTGTTTCGTATTCATACATAGGAGAACCGTGATAGCTGATATCTTCGCCTTTCACTAATTGACCGTCATTTACAGTTAAAAAACTGTCATATGTGGTACTAAATCCCAAAATATCTTTAATTCCAGCAATAACATCAGCAGGGTTGATATACGCTTCCTGATTAAATTGTGCTTTTACCATTATAGAATTCATAATTACCTCACATTCCCAAGACGAGAGCGTTGTCCTCGTCCTCACTTTCAGATTGATCTTCTTCTACAGGATCATCAACTTTACTCCAAGTCCATTCACCTGAACCGATTGGATAAAGGTGTTTGATTTCGCCATTGATTTCAAAATCTTTACCTTCAAACTCATCGGTTATTCCTTCTTCAATATATTCTGCAATATAGCGATCACGTTCTTCATCGTATGATAGATCAATTGTTTTACCGTCAGAAAACTCCTGACAGATACGCTCTGCCTCATCTTTTGTAAAGAGAGGACATTCATAGCCATTCCAACGCTCGCCTTTAATATATCCTACAAAGGTTACATCTTTATCAATGCATAATAATGCTTTTTTCATATTGATGCTTTCTCCGTTATCTTCGGCAATTTCCTGATCTGTTAGTTTTCTGAATGAGTCCTCGCCGGGAATAACACCAAGTGATCTGCCATTGTCAAAAGCACAATGCAGTGTTCCTACATCATCAACTGCCTTGACTGTTCCTCTTGTGTTATCCTCAACTCGATTAATATCTCTGCCCATACTTAGAAGCATAATGCGTGTTCCGGGCGGATACTCTGCTTTATACCTTTCTGCCTGTCTATGCAGGCGATCCCATTCGTTCATTGAATATTTCTCCTTCTTAAATTATTTTTTCATATTTTATTGACTACTATCATATTACATCACTCCCCTCACAATAGATTCTCCCTCGTTTGTATCCAGAATATCTTGCAGTGTTTGATTATTTTCAATGTAGATATAGCCTCCGCCTGATATGAACATACCTTGCGTTTCACTTTCAACTTCTTCTCCGTATTGGTCAAATAAGAAATAATCTTCTAAATCGTATTCCAATTCGTATTTATTGACCTCTATCCAGTGTCTTGCTAAATCATCATGATCACTTACTTCGGGTAGATAAATGAAAGAATCAAGCTCTTGTGCTATAGTGGAAAGAGATTTACTGTCATTTACATCGGCTAATTGAAACGCAGCGGACAACTTATCATAATTATTTACACCATCTAATGCAGCCGCTAGTAGGTTAACTGAATATATATCTTCATTCATAAAAACCTCTTTAAAACAATCGCAGCATCTTTTATCTGTAATATTTATTTCCGCCAAACCAATCTCACATTGATCCAATGTATATGCTCCCAGTCTTTTTACTGCATTATCAAATTCTATATTATCACATGGCAGATATGCATATTCCGTTTTTTCTTTAAACTTGATACCAACGATTGCAACGCAGTCTTTATATACATACAAAGGGAAGACTTGTCCGTCATATACATCTTCAAGCGGAACATCTGTATTTTCAAACAATAACCCATATTCGGTTATTTTTCCTGTTCCTGAATTAATTAATTCTCTGCCAACTGAAGCAAAATCGGTTTTTTCCATTTCTTCTTCGCTCATACCTCCGAGCTTGTTCATTAAATGAGTTTTACCGATATTCTCCTTACTGCTGAAGTCTTGAATCAATGTATAATGCTGTAGATTAAAAGTTAGGTTAATTAACTCCTTCATTTTATTCATTCCAAAATAATTTGCTGCCGCATAAAATTGTTTAAACTCTTTATCCACAAAGCTGTCCATTCTTTTCGCAAGATAGTTAAGCTCATCTAAATTGACAACACTATATTCTATTGCAGACAAATCCTTTGGTTCAATAACTTCATCTATTAAAAATTTTATCCTTTTTGAAGCTATTAATTGCTTGTCAATTTCATTCTTAAATAATGTTTGAAGCTGTGAAAGCAAATTACTTTCATCAATGGGAAATTCAATTTCTATGCTGTTGTTTAAATACTTAACTTTTACTTTAATCATTGCTTATCATCCTTTCAATTTTTGATTTTATAAATGTATGTTAAATAAAAAAAGCCAACCGCTTATTTTCAAAACGATTGGCTTTATGTATAAAAAAAGACACATAGATTTTTTATTTCTATGTGCCTGATTTTTTTAATATTTGGTTAGTGATAGTTCGAGTCCTTACAGTTCCGCAAATTCAGCAAAATGTATCTATAAAAAACTATTCATTTTTATTGATTTTTTAACGCAAGAAAGCCCCGAAAAATCGGGGCTTCCGGCTTTGCATCTTTTTTGTTCGCCTTTTATGGCAGGGGCAGAAGGATTTGAACCCTCGGCACGCGGTTTTGGAGCGGCTGTTGAAAGTTGTAAGGCGTTTTGTATATTGACTTTATTGCGGAGTTTTAGAGGACAGTATAATAAAAATATTTACTTTTGATGCTTTATTGATGCTATTCCCTTCTTTTACTTCATAATATAACCTACTGCTATTTTGATGATTAAAAAATTTTCAAGGCTAGTGTTCTAGCTAGAGCATCAGCCTTTTTGGGTTGTATAGTACCATACTTAAAGATGTATGTAAAATATTTTTACCGCTCAAAATTTGATATGCTATAGACAAAGAATAAGATTTATAATATAGTCAAAAATGCTTAATTACAATTTTTTATAAAAAAGGGTTGAACCAATGCTAAAAATGTGATATAATAATGTAAAATATTAGAATAAAATTGCACTTATTTATGGTTTGTGTTGATAGTAAAAAATTCAATTTTTTTATGCCTATTTATATCTTACATAAAACCAATCATTGGAGTTTCAGCACAAGTTATTGAGCCTAATGGAAATTGTCTATCTATAAAAAGTTCTCACGCTTGTAATGGCTTATGTTCCCTGAATTTAGCTTAACTTAAGTCAATAGCTGATTGAATTGAAACAGTTGTTCCGACTGAGAATATTCTCATATGGAAACAAGTAGACTTAAATCAGTGTGAAAAAGAAAAAACAATTCTCTCCTTGTGGTATAAATTATGTAAATGAATTTACACATGCGGAAGATCCTAATCTATATACCAGAGAAAAAAACGAGACATTATAATCACGGCAAGAATTATGAGCCTGACTATGTGGTCGAGACAGAGGACACAATTATCTTGTTGAGGTCAAGGCTGAAAAGAATTTGAATGATCCTGATGTAATCGCTAAGAAGAAACGTGGTATCCTCTATTGTTAAACTGTAACACATTGGAACAAATCTAATAGCTATAAGGCGTGAAAATATCTGTTTATCCCTGCAAATCAAATACATCTTAACTCGACATTTATGATGATTGCAAAGAAATTTGTAGTTACAAAATAAGCAACCATAAGGAGGAGTAGTATGAAACAGGAAGAATTAATCAAGGCGTGCAGTGATCTACTATATAAGTTGTGTGATTTAGTGGAATCAAGAAACACTCTTAACTATTACGACGTTAATATTTCAAGCGAATACTTTTTTATACCACTCCTCAACCAAGTGTTTAATTGCAATCTTAAAAATCTAAATACTGAAAAAAAGAATGCTGCGGCTATTGATTTATATGACGTTAATAGGAAAATAGCTGTTCGAATTACTTCAAATTCTTCGGCTGAAAAAATCCGTACTACGCTCAAAAAGTATCGTAAGAACAAACTTTATGAAAAGTATCAGCGTTTGATTTTTGTAGTGATTGTTCGTTCTCATTCTTATAGAGCCGATTTTACTAATGATATAGATGGGAAATTTACCTTTTCCAAGATCATTGATAAAAGCTATTTCAGCTTTAAGCATAGAAAAAATAGTGAATATCATGGGATATCTTGAGTATCAGCTTGATACTTTACTTGACGAAACAAAAGTTTCAACCATCGAGCAAAGTTTTATTTATATCAGCAAAAACACGAATAATATACTGAATGAATCTTATTTTGAAATAGATAGTGAGAGGTTCATTTTGGATTTTCAGGAAAAGCTAGATACATCAGATGTCATACATATATCCTCTTTATCTGTTGAAGAAGGAAAGTATTGTATACTTAATCTGCTTCATAAAATTTGCCCCAACAAGATGGTATATGTCATCAAATCAAAAGACAATTGGGATAAAGCGGGTAAGTACCTTTCAAACTGTATTTTGATAGCTGATTTTCAATCTGATGAGATTCCAGTGATTGAAGATAATACGACACTATTTATACAAAATGAGGATAATAGCCCAAATACCCTCAGGATACCGCAACGCACAATCAGTTTCCTTTCAAATAAACTGCGAGAAAGTGGATATGAAGATCCATACAAATTGTTACAGAAGACGCACGGATTATACTACTATATAAAAATCGAATTATTTACTGGCAAAATTAGCCACCCAGGCTGGGAAAAAGATAATGATAAGGCTATTAATGTGGCATTATTATTAGGAAAATGGACTGAATCTGATGGGGACAAAACCATAATTGAAAATCTTTATGGCAATAGCTACGATCAATTCATTTCATACTTAACTCAATACATTGGTGTTGAGGACGCATTTATTGTACGTAAGCGTGATATGTCCTACAATGTAATATATGAATTAGCCGATCCTTTGTTAGCTATAAATTCTCATGGAAATGTAGTTAATTTGCCAATAATCAAAGCATTTCTTGATGTTACAAAAGCAGTCGTTTCTGAACGTGATCCCATATTTGATGAACCATTTGACAAGCATTATTTTTTATCCTCATTCAAAAAGCCCAAGTATAGCCACTCAATTAAATCAGGAATGACACGCACATTGATTCTTCTTGCGTTATACGCTGATTATCAAAGCAATATCTCTTATTTTGTAAGAGATATACTAAAAATGATTCAGTCTATTAAGGACTGGGCTTATATATCTCAGTTTATTGAATCTCTATGTGAAGCAGCTCCTGACGCGGTAATTGATTGTCTTGAAAATAATATTAATAATCATACAGGGTTACTTGATTTATTTACTGCAGAAAAGTCAGATATTTTAATGGGACGGCACTATTACACTAACATCTTATGGTGCTTAGAGCAACTGTTGCCATGTAAGGATTATGCCATCAGAGTAGTAAGAATACTATTTGAACTTGGAAATAAAATCGACAAATGTTCGACAGGCAATAATCCACGAGATGATATATCTAAAGTTTTTTGCACTTGGTATAATGTATCTGCATTGGAGATTGAAGATAAAATCAAGCTTGCAAAAATAGGCGTAGAGAAGTACTCGTTCTTTTGGGATATTCTTTATAATGAGATTGGTAAGAATACTGCTATTTTCTGTAATTCAAGTTTCACATACAGAGAGACTGATAAAATTGTTCCATATACAAATGGCGATTTGTTCCGTTTATATGTTTCATATACTCAAATTCTTATTTCCAGTGTAGAGAATGATCTTAAAAAAATTGTTAAACTGTTAGATTTGTTGCCTAAGTGTACCGATGAATTATTCATAGCTATTCAAAACGAGCTGACAACTTTTATTACTGAATTAAGTGATCCTTATAAAGAACAAATAAAAACTACATTAAGAAAAACCATATATCATCATAGACGCTTTGCAAATTCAGAATGGGCAGCATCACCTGAAAGAATCTCAAGAATTGAAGAAATATGCTTAGAAATTGCTTTTGATGATCAGGCATATGATTTCTTGTATTTGACAGAATCTAGAGATGTGCCTATTTTAAATCCTGTTGCATATGACTCTCAAGAAGATTACTATCAAAAAAACGAAAATGCGATAAAAGCAGTCGTTGCTTCTGAAATAATGAGATTTAAAGAAGCAGGTATAGACTTAGGTCATTTTTTAGGGTTAAGAAAGATAAAATCTTATTGTAATATAGGATCTACTATTGCAAAATACTATTGTGATTCAAAATATGATCAAGGTATACTTGACATAATTATTCGTTCCACTAATTGCACTCAAATAGCAGTTGATTACGTTTATAGCTGTTCAGATTCTGACTTGTCAGAAGTATATGAGGCGATAGAATATTTACGAAAGGACCATTTTTCTGATGAATTCTATGTAGCTTTTATATCTACCCTACCGTTTAATGAAAAATTAATACTACTCATTAACGAATTGTCAGATGAAGCTACAAAGAACTATTGGAGTAAATTTACACAATTCAAAATTGAAAGCAAAGATTTACTTATCGAGGTTATTGAAAACCTCTTAAAGTATAATAACTGGCATAAACTTTACTTTATTATGCACTATCAAAAAGAAATGTTAAACACTGAGGAAATCCTTACTATAATTTCAGAATCCACGCAAAAATTGATCGCTGAAAAATCTCAAATCGGGAATAATGAGAAATATTTGATTGAACAATTGTTCTCTACTGTTTACCAAAGAATCGGAAATGACTTTGAGGGTTATCCTATATTATTTGAACTCGAAATGAGATTGTCCAGTATTATTGGATGGGATAATATGAAGTGTTGTCAGTATTTGTTTAAACGTAACGCTAATCTATTTGCAGAAATACTATCATTGGTTTATAAAAAAGATGATGGTAGCTATGATGAAAAAATAGATTTGGAGAAGCAAAGATACTTTTTCTCATTAGAAAGGGATATTAAATTCTGCCCAGGTGAAGAAAACGGTTCTATCAATAGAGATGTTTTGAATAAGTGGATAAGAGAATTTAAGTTTCGATTAGAATATCAAGGTCAGATATCTCTCTTTTACAGGAAACTTGGTAAATTGTTTGCTTGTTCACCCACGGGTTCTGACGGTGCTTTTCCGCACGAAACAATCAGAGAAAAAATCGAAGAGATTGGCAACGAGGAACTAATTAATTCTTTTGCTTCAGCTGTTATATATGGGCGAGGAATGCACAATGTTACTGGTGGAAAGGACGAATATAAACTGGGACAAAAATATGGAGAAACAAGCAGAAAGTTTTCAATTCGTTATCCTAAAACCTCAAAGATATTTAGCA
This sequence comes from uncultured Clostridia bacterium, assembly GCA_947589215.1. Taxonomy (GTDB): domain Bacteria; phylum Bacillota; class Clostridia; order Oscillospirales; family Ruminococcaceae; genus UMGS1601. Next base: position 26,987 of record CANQCL010000005.1, on the reverse strand, counting down.
TCATAAGCAGGAGATTCTTTAATGAATCTGAACATGAGAGAAAAATGGCAGAGAATGAAGTCTTTTAATACATCTTTTTCATTAATATATAAATTTCAAAAAGAAACCGGGAACTTTACCATTATAGCAAAGTTTCCGGCTTCTTTTATTCGCTCTCGTTGAAACACAAACTCGTACAAAAGCTGAGTATAAACTCACTATGCTCAGTCGTGTTCTTCTCGTCCGAAGACATCTTCAATTCTAGAAAATACGCTTTTGCTTATTCTCAGTTAAAATAAGATATACAACAAAAAAGAATACAAAATAAACTTGAAAATTATGACCAAAAACGCCCCAAAAAAGCAGTTTGAAAACGGTCATAAAAGTAAGCAGGTTAAAGTGCGGGGTCTACCCGCACAAATCACATCGGACGGCAGAGCCGACCGTTAGAGGTTTTCAAAAGAATTACAAAATCCCCTTTTTAGGGGTCTGACAGAAAGGAGTCAAACATGAGCGAAAACAAAAAGAAATACGCCTATTGGATGCGGCCTTCTATGGTTGCTGAAATCAAAGAAATGATGCCTGAAGCTAATGCTAAATCTAAAAGTGATTTTGTCTGCAAAGCAGTTGATTTCTATATTGGCTACCTTAGACAGCAAAAGAATATCAATTACCTTGCGCCAGTTCTGGCAAGATCAATCAAAATTGAAGTCCGTAACGTTGAAAAAAATATTTGTGAAATGCTTTTCAAGGTTGCTGTAGAGCAAGCAATAAACAGTAATCTGATTTCTGCAGAGTATGATATTGATTCAAATTTGCTGTATGAACTTCGTGATTCTTGTGCAAGAGCAGTAGCAGAAACGAATGGTCTCATAACATTTGAAGACGCCTATGACTGGCAGAAGGGTGAGTAACTATGCCGAAGATTATTGTCACAAGCAGATATATGAGAAACACACCAAAGCGTACCGCTAAAAATCTTGTGAAGTATATGGGTACACGAGAGGGTGTTGAAAAATTACCGACAGGTGTTGATCATTCGACTTCTACTGTTCGCCAACAACGACTCATAAAAGATATTATAAAATTTGATTCCGATGCACAAAAGTATTTGGAGTATGAAGATTATATGAAAGAAACTTCAAAATCCAATGCTACAGAATTTATCAACGCTTTTATCGAACGAAATGCTGACCGTATTGGTGATATGGATAAATTAGTTTCATATATAGCAAAACGTCCCGGAGTTGAAAAGCTGGGTTCGCATGGATTGTTTTCACAAACCGATGATAAAATTGATTTGGATTCGGTTGCAAATGAAGTTGGTCATCACAAGGGAATTATATGGACACATGTTATCAGCTTGAGACGTGAAGATGCGGAACGACTAGGATATAACAATGCACAAGCGTGGAAAGATTTAGTCAAAAGAAATATTACAGAGATAGCAGATGCTCAGAATATCAATTTAGATAATCTGCAATGGTACGGAGCATTCCATAACATCACACATCATCCACATATGCATCTACTAATATATTCGAAGGATGCCAAACAGGGATGGCTTACCAAGAAAGGAATAGATGAACTACGCAGCACCTTCGGCAATGATATATTTCGCAACGAACAGTACAAGCTGTTCAAAATGGAAACAGAACTTAGAAACAAGCTGAAAGAGAAAACAAAATATACTCTCTATGAATTGATTGCTAGTATTGATAATTCCTATGAACCTACACCTCAGGTCTTGGAACTATTCCGAAAACTAATTTCACATCTTGAAAGTTATACAGGCAAAAAACAATACGGTTATTTACCGCCGAAAGTAAAAGATACTATCAATAAAATCGTTATTGAACTTTCAAAAAATGATGATATCTCCAAGTTGTATTCCGAATGGAACAGGGTCAACCAAGAAAAGCTGTCTTTGTACTATGATAAGAAAAAGCCAGATATCCCGCTTGAAGATAACAAAGAATTTCGAAGTATCAAAAATGTGATTATCAAGGCGGCAGTAGAAATAATCCAAGCTAATGCCGCTGAAAATTATACACGGCAAACAATCACCACCTCCGTCAGAAGTCTAGCGAAAGCATTGTGTCTGTTGATTTCGCAAAGCTATACGAAAAAGCTCTCACAACTTAACAAACAGATAGACAGTAAACTTAAATCAAAAATTGAGCAGAAGAAATCAGCTCATGGTTTAAAAACAGATTATTCTGTTATTGAGTATAGCAAAGATGATGAACAAGGAGTTAAAATGCATATGTAAAAAGCAGACCATAATCGGTCTGCTAAAAGAATTAAAAAGTCATATTCATACCTTGACCTTGATCCTGGTCTAAAATATCTTGGCAAAATTGTTCAATTTCTAAAATATTCTCGGTTGCTGTCTCCCATACAATCTCGTCTTCAATATTGCCGTATTCGTGTGCTACGACATTGCGCATACCACGAATCTGTTTCCAAGGAATATTGTCATGTTCGCTTTTAAATGTATCAGACAGATGTACCGAAAGCTCTCCAATCTGCATAATACAAAGGCAGACGGCGTTTTTATAATATGAGATGCTTCGAAAATTATCAAAAGATCTATCAAAGCTTTCGTGTGCTTCTTCTATTTCAAAACAATATTGTTGCATTTTTTCAATAATGCTAATATCCCGTTCACTGATTGTCATAAATTAAAATTTCCTCCTTTGAGATACGGTTTAAAAACTTTTGATCAAGACTGCCGGTAGTGAGCAAATCTAATTCTTTGTCAAATACTTCTTCTAGATCGGCATATAATCCGCCTAGAGCAAACAGCCCGCGCAGAGCTCCTCTATCGACTCTAAAATCAAGATCACTTGCTGCAGTAGCCTCACCACGTGCATAGGATCCAAAAAGATATACTCTATCAACACCGTACTGCTTAGCAATCGGTGCAACAATACTTTTTATTTCATCAATAGAATAAATTCTATCCGTCACAGCGTTTCCTCCCTCATATTTATATTAAATACAGTATAACACAATATCCTCATTTTTTCAACGTCTTTTATAAGGACACAAAATTATAAAGAATTGTTAACTTTATGATAAACATTCTTTTCACTCTGGATATTCAAAATGAGTTGTGGTATTGTGTTGTGCTAAAGAAAGGTATGATTTGTATGGCACAAAAAAGATTATTAACAAACGGTAATGTATTCAAAAGAACAGATGGCAGATGGTGTGGTGTAGTCTGGTATATGGACGAGCATGGAGTTAGAAAACGCAAGAGTTTTTCGGGTACTACAAAGCAAGCAGTTAATAAGAAAATCACAGATTACATTACTGATTTCAACGAGTCAATAATTGAGTCACAGGAAACAAAGAAAACACTTCGTGAGAGTATGCACAAATGGCTTGAGGTATTTAAGTTTCCTTCCGTAGAAAGAAGTACTTATGACAGATACGAATGCACATCAAAACATCAGATATATCCTATATTGGGAGATAAGGTTGTTAGCGATATTTCTGCCACTGATATAAAAGATTTACTTAATCAAAAGATGAGCGAAGGTTATGCATACACGACTGTTAAAAAAGTATATGTGGTGCTTGGTGAATACTTTCGATATCTCACACAGCAAGAAATCATAGTAAAGAATCCGTCATACTTTTACGGCACAAGCCGTTCAATTACCGGCAATCTTGCTCCCATTCTGCACAGCAGCTCATTGCTGATACTATCAGAGTTATCTGCAACAATAGGAGCGGATAATTCCTCCGCAGCGTCGGATCCAATCATGATTGCGGTATCGCCAATAGCAATGCTTTCAATTCCCGTAATGTCAACTGCAAGCTGATCCATACAGATACGGCCAACGATTGGAGCAAGTTGATTTCCTATCTGTGCATAGCCTTTACCGCAGGAAAGATTTCTTGGAAAACCATCGGCATATCCAATCGGCAGGATAGCAATCCTGCTGTCTCTTTCCGCTGTAAATGCTCTGCCGTAGCCGATACTTTCGCCTTTGCAAATATTTTGTATATGAACTACCCTTGTTTTCAAAGAAAGCACCGGTCGCAGATCGAGTTTTAGAGCAGTATTGTAATCCGGCGTAGCGAGGACACCATATAAAGCGATACCGATTCTTGCATAATCGCATTGGAGATTAGGATAATTCAACAGACCATAGCTGCTCTGCATATGCAGCTTCGGAACAGGAATATTATTGTGTTTCATAAGCTCGATCAACCGGTAAAATCGATTGACTTGTTCTTCGGTAAACGCGATATCATCAGGCAGCAGATTATCCGAACAGCACAAATGGGTATAGATTCCGCACACATTGAGATTTCTCATTGCAAAGACTTTTTTTACTTCTGAGAAATTATCGTAGGGAATTCCCAGCCTGTGCATACCCGTGTCAATCTTGATATGAATTTTTACGGGAATATTTTGCTGATTAAGCGCTTGGGCATATTCAAAACTGACTACAGTTTGCATTAAGCCGTATTTTTTCAAATCTCTTACCCGATGAACATCGGTATAGCCTAGAATCAGAATTTCTCCCCGTATCCCGTACTTACGCAAGGCGATTCCCTCGTCAATTGTAGCAACGGCAAATGATTTTACTCCGATTTTATTAAGATGAGCGGAAACCGTAAATGCGTTATGACCGTATGCCTCGGCCTTCACAACCGCCATAAGGCTGCATTTCGGAGGCATCGCCTTTTGCAATTCTCTTGCATTATGCTCCAAGTTGTTCAAATCAATTTCAATCCATGCCCGATCTGTATCGGGAACGTGCCTCCTTTTCCCAAGATCATACCTATTCCATATTTCTGCGGCTGTGATCCCAATAACTGCCGACGCCAAACTGACAACAAAAAAGTGTATCAAACTGTTATTCACAAGCAGATTTTGCATATGAAGGATTTTGGCAATCAGCCTTACCCCGACAATCACCATCGGATGCATGATGTAAATGACCAGAGCGGATGTTCTGAGTAATCGAGAACGTTTCCCTTGACAATGTAAAAGCGCGTGAAACAGGAAAAACATACAGGGCAGTAAAAACAGATACATACTGTCGTGACGCTGCAAATCGTAATAATGCAATGTCAACGCTTCTCCGAGCATGAGTCCAAGGCTGACAGCAAATCCTCCAACGCTTTGAACAGACGATAGCTTTTTTGGATGTTCTGCAATATATCCGCCTAGCACGAAGAAAATCGGTGCATAAAAAATGCCGTTCCTCGTATAGTCTGTCACCTGAAAAATGAGATCGTAAAAGCTATATATGCCGGGAATCGTTTCGGCAATTCCGAAATAGCTGTCACCAAATAAACCGATAAGGTACAATCCGAAGACAATAATGATTGTCCTCGTATAGTCTACTTTCTTGACCAGATACCAAGCAATTGACCCACCCAAGGCAGCGGCAGGAAGATACCACAGGTGATACAGCGTACCGTCAAAAATAATGTCTTTTAGAATATTCGGCAGAAGATTATTCCCCGAAAAATAGCCATTGTATATATTGATCGGGATGTAAATGAGAATAGCAATTCCGTAAATTTGCAGCGTGCTTTTCACGAAGGCCTTTAATTTTTCGGTGTTGCGGGTGTATCTCGAAATCAAAAAGAATCCGGAGGTCGTAAAGAAGAACGGTACCGCAATTCGGGCGACCACCCGCGTCAGGATAAAATTGCCCGTTTCACTGAAGGACAGCAAAGGCGAGGTATGAATCGTAATAACCAATAAAGCGGCAATCATCCGAAAATAGTCGATGCCTGCGTAACTCTTATTCTTGTTCATGGTTTTCTCCAAACTGTAACGATAAAGCCGTCTATGTTGTTGCCGGAAACTTGATATATTGACTCGTCAGGCAAGGCAATCTCTGTTTCTGCATCTGCGGCAGGAACATAATATACTTCGGTTGCGGTGCTGTCTTTTCCGTGATAAATGTACCGGTTTTGTTCTCCAAAGGATTTGATAAATGTTATATATTCTTCAAGCGAAAGTCCGTTTTCCTCTATGATTTTCGAATGAGGATATCCGACATACCGAAAGTGCCACGGCTCATGGGATATGCCCGTAATTTTCTCCTTGCTCTTTGCGTATCTCTCAATAAACCCGTAATAGGGAGCTGTCTTTCGGAATTCATCACAAATACCATGATAGGGAAAATCGGGACGAATAAAATCAATGTCCGCCTGATTCAGTCCCAAATCAATGGCAAGCCCTGTTTGATGTTCGCTGTGATCCGGTAAAGCCACATACTTTCTCGTAAATTTCTCACCGTTGTCTTTCAGCGAATCGTAAAATATTGATCTCTGTTCTGCTGAGGAACGGTATCCGCTTACGGGAACGATAGAATTCTTAGCCGATATTTTATCCAAGATAAGCTGCAACGCATTGGCGGCGTCACGCTGTATCAGAATATCAGGAAATCGTGGATCCGCCGGCGTCAGACTGTTTGGCGAAGTGTTATGCAGAGGATAGTGAGCATTTATAAGCGACAAATTTCCCGAATATATCTTTTCTTTCTTGAGAATAATAGATTTCATTGTTCTATGTAACACCCAATCAGCTTGTCCAGCATATCCGCAAACGACAGACCGATTCCTTTCATCATATTGGGATAGCGGCTATGGGAAGTAAAGCCGGGGATAGTATTGACCTCGTTGAAAACAATTTCGCCGGATGGCGTAAGAAACATATCCACCCTCGAAAAACCGGAGCAGCCTAGTGCCTTATATATGGTTACGGCGGCATTTTGAATACGCTTTTCTGTTTCCGGACTGATTCTTGCTGGCATATGGATTTTTGAGGTTTTCAGTGTATATTTCTCGGTATAATCAAAGAATCTGTTTGACAGTTCTATTTCGTCCACACGCCCGACGGTCAGCGTATCAGTCCCCAGTACGGCACACCCTACTTCAAAGCCGTCGATAGCTTCTTCCACGATGACTTCTGTATCGTGTTCAAATGCCAGTTCTATGGCTTTGTTCAATTCTTGCTGCGCCGAAACTTTGGTTATTCCAAAAGATGATCCTGCACGGACGGGTTTTACAAACTGCGGATAAGTCAGATCCGCAGTTGATAATGCAGCGTCCATATGGGAGCGATTGAAAGTGATTGATTTGGGTACGGATATTCCAGCAAGGCTCACGAGCTTGTGCGCCCTGTCTTTATCCATACAGAGCGCGGATGAAAGCGTGCCGCACCCGATCAGCGGTATGCCCGCCAATTCAAACAACCCCTGCAAGGTGCCGTCCTCGCCGTTCTTACCGTGCAGGATTGGAAACACCAAATCTACAGGAACAAAGGTGTATCGGCTCTCGGAAAGCTCTAAAAGTCCCTTTTGGGAACGGCTTACCGATACAGTCACGGGATAAAGATGATTCCAATCCCGAGTCCATGTATTGTCTGCTATGTTCTCGTACCGGCCTTTGTAATGATACCAGTTTCCGTCTCGTGTGATACCTATGGGAACAATGTCGTACTTAGCCGGATCAACATTTTCCAAAACAGAGAACGCCGATTGCAGGGATACCTCATACTCTGTGGACTTACCGCCAAAAATAACGGCAATTTTTTTCTTTTTCATTCTACGCACCTCTTTCTTCTACATAGATATTTTCATGTAATTCATAAGCAATTTATCATCTGTTGCAGTATAGCTCCGTTTCAGTTTTATAGAATGTCCTTTACTCCTTTGAGAGAAATTATCTGCACAAAACAAAAAACTCTTGCTTTGGCACAATAAGTGTACCAAAAACAAGAGTGTTGTTTATTTGTTTATACACAAGGTTTCCTATAGATTCACTGCGGAAATTCTTACGATTTTCCTACGACATGGGAAGAATCACTTCAAATTCTATCGTGTCCCGTTCGCTTTTTGCAGATATTACGCCTCCGTGCAGTTCAACGATCTGTTTCGCAATCGCCAGTCCCAATCCTGCTCCACCGCTTTTCGTACTCCGAGCCGCATCAAGTCTGTAGAACTGTTCAAAGAGCCGCTCTAACTTTTCTTCTGGAATGGTATCGCCTTGATTGATAAATTTGATTTTCATATTATCGGCTTGCGCGGTAACAACAATATCTATAACCGTGTTTTCAAAGCTGTAAATAACGGCATTACGCAATAGATTGTCAAATACCCGCTGAATTTTGTCAGCATCGCACCGCAGCATGACATCCTCGACAATACTTAGATTGCAGTTAAGATTTTTTTCCTTCATCATCGGCTTGAATTCATATATCAGCTGCTCAAGCAATCGTGTCAGATTTATTCTGCTGTATTGGAGCGTAATGGTAGAAAGATTAAACCTTGCGATCTCAAAGAATTCGTTGATTAAATCCTCCAAGCGGTCCGCCTTGTCCAATGTAATAGACAGATATTTTTCCCGCAGTTCTTCTGATATTTGTCCTTCATCATGCAGCAGATTTAAGTATCCGATCACAGAGGCAAGCGGAGTTTTCAAATCGTGCGCGAGATACATGATCAAATCATTCTTTCGCTGAACAGCGTCATTGGCGTTGTGGATATTCCGTAACGCTTGTTCTCTTGCCAAATTCAACTCGTTTTGTATGTCGCTCAATTCTTCCGGCAGTTCAATTAAATTATCGTCCGGATGGGAAAGATTTTTTGCGGCATCAACGATAATGTTTAGATACCGCATGGCTCTTCTGGTTAAAACGGTGGCTAAAACAAACGGACCAATAAGGAGGGCAAGGACGATGATAATCAGGTAGAGTATTTCCAGTGTACTCAACATACGATATAAAGGATCGTCGTGTTGCCAGATATGCCGTGTGAAAATAAACCTTGCAAGGAAAAAACCGCCTATCAGAATAAACATTAAAATCAAATAGAAACGGATATATCGGTTAATGATAGACTTAGATAGCTGCGATACTCTGCGATTTTCTCTATTTTTCAATGGTATATCCAACTCCCCATACTGTTTTAATAAATTTCGGCTTTTTGGCCGGTTCGTTCATCTTTTCTCGCAGTCTGCCGATGTGTGCCATAACCGTATTATTATTGTTTAGGTATTTTTCTCCCCAAACAGCTTCAAACAATTCTTCCGATGGGACAACAACACCCTGATGTTCGCACAAATACCAAAGTATTGAAAATTCAATCGGCGTTAGCTGTAATTCTTTTCCGAACAAAAGGCATTTGTGATTGTCTTTATTGATCACAAGACCCCTGATATCATATTCATGTACAATTTCTTCTTGCTTTTGAGCAGGGTTATTATATCTCATATACCGCCGTAATTGTGTTTTTACTCTGGCGACGACCTCAAGCGGATTAAACGGCTTTGTGATATAATCATCGGCACCGATGGTAAGCCCCATGATCTTATCACCGTCCTCAACCTTTGCAGTAAGCATAATGACGGGATAATAGAACTTTTCTCTGATCTTCTGACAAATATGAAACCCGTTCACATCGGGCAGCATAACGTCTAATATAGCTAAATCTAAATCGGTTTCCTCAATACACTTCAAGGCTTCTACACCATTGTAAAATTTATATACCGAGTATCCGTCATTTTTTAAGTAGACTTCAATCAGATCAGCGATTTCCTTTTCATCGTCTACGACCAAAATATTTTCGCTCATTTTTCTTGCTCCTTGTTTTCCGGCACAGCTTCCATTATATCTCCGAAATCACATTTCAGATATTCACATATATCCAGTAAAACAGGAAGCGTGACATTTTCGTTTTTTCCGAGTTTTGTAAAGGTGCTTTTACTTGTGCCCACTACCTCTCGTAATTGACCTTTTTCATTCCTTTGTCTATAAGCAGTTTCCACAACTTATTATAGCTAACTTTCATTTGCGTCCCTTCGCTGAAATGATGGATGTATTATAGCACATTATAACTGCAAACGCAATGTTTTGGTCTTCATTTTAAGACTTTTGTAATGTATTATACCATCTTGTAATTTGATTTTTTTGTAAAAGGGCGAAAATCCTTTTAAGCAGTCCAAAGAAATTTTCGATTACAGCGTTATCAAGACAATTTCCTTTTCGGCTCATACTCTGTCTAATACCCTTTTCTTTCAACATTCGTTGGTATTGCTTATTTTGGTATTGCCAACCCTAATCTGAATGTAGAATAAGATCTGTGTTATCTGGTATTGTTTTAAAAGCCATGTTAAGCGTATCTGTTACCATAAAAAGACATGGTCGCTCATAGATTGTATAAGAAACAATGTTTTCACTGTGCAAGTCCAATACTGGCGAAAGGTAAAGTTTTGACCGAATAAGGTGAATTCTGTAACATCAGTAACCCACTTTTCATCCAGTTTTTCTGCTTTGAAGTTCCTTTCTAGTAAATTAGGTGCTATCTTTCCAACCACAACTTTATATGAATGGTATTTCTTCATTCGTACCTTACAGACTATGCCCATTTGTTTCATTAAATATTTGAATATACCCTATTGGCAGAAAAGTCTAGATGAAATGCTAACATTAGATTATATTATAGCAAATCATGATAGACATATGGTGCTTAAAAGCCGCATAAATATGTTGAAAACAGCCCTTACGTATGATTTAAATATGAATCAGAAAACTGAAAAAATAAACTTCGGCGTAACAATGTAATATTTTAAAATATGAGAGTCGCACCATGCGACTCTTTTTAAGTGTATTAAACAATAAGCTGCTATAATCAAATAAAAATAATTTACACTAGACTTTTACAATGAGTTGTGGTATTGTGTTGTGCTAAAGAAAGGTGTGATTTGTATGTCGCAAAAAAGATTATTAACAAACGGCAATGCATTCAAAAGAACAGATGGCAGATGGTGTGGTGTTGTCTGGTATATGGACGAGCATGGAGTTAGAAAAAGAAAGAGTTTTTCGGGTACAACCAAGCAAGCGGTCAATAAGAAAATCACTGATTACATTGCATATTTTAACGAGTCAATAATTGAGTCGCAGGAAACAAAGAAAACACTTCGTGAGAGTATGCAAAAATGGCTTGAGGTATTTAAGTTCCCCTCTGTAGAAAGAAGTACTTATGACAGATACGAATGCACGGCAAAAAATCAGATATATCCTATATTGGGAGATAAGGTTGTTGGAGATATATCTTCGGCTGATATCAAGGATTTACTTAACCAAAAGATGAACGAAGGTTATGCATACACAACTGTCAAAAAAGTATATGTGGTACTTGGAGAATACTTTCGTTATCTCACACAGCAAGAAATCTTAGCAAAGAATCCTATGCAAAGTGTACCAATGATAAAGAAAAGCAATTTCTTTGCAGCTCAAGAAAAGGAAAATCTCCCTGCAAACGAAACCATAACGGTGTTCGCTCCAGAAGAGATTGAAATATTCAAAAAAGAATGTTTTAGATGTTGGAGTAACGGTAAACGAATTTATCAACAAGCTGCTGCATATATTCTTATGCTGAACACAGGGCTTCGCACAGGTGAATTGCTTGGACTTCTAAACAGTGACATCGACCTTGATAACCGAGTGATGCATCTACAGCGTGGTGTTAAAGAGATCGCTAAGCGTAACGGCATAACTGCCGAAAGAGGTAGAGAAGTAAAAGTCGGCAAGTTAAAAAGTGCATCCAGTAAGCGGGATATTCCGCTGAATAACACGGCTATAGAGATGATAAAGGATTTACACCAAGAAAGATATTTCGGCGAAAATACACCCCTTGTATGCGACGAAAACGGCAATTACACACGTCCTGTTAACTTTCGTAAGAGATATTATCGAATTCTCAAGGCTGCAGGTATTGAAATGAAAGGCTTACACAGCCTGCGACATACTTTTGCGACCAACCTTGTTAACGGACAGAAACAGCCTGACGGTAGTATCAAATCTTTAACACCAAGACAAGTTGCTGATTTGCTCGGGCACTCTACTTCACAGATAACTGAGATGTATTATGTGAAAAAGGACACGGCGAGATTGAGTGGAATTACGGATGGGTTTGAGATATGACAAAACGACCGCCCAAGCAATTGCTCGGGCGGTCAAAATTTGTATCGTAGTAAACAAAGAAAAAAGCACAAAAACACCACGATTAATTGATGCTATTTTGATGATGTACCAGACGGAATCATTACAAATGCTTGTGACTAGATACGAAAATTGACGCTATTTATGAGCGTCAAAATCGGTTAAACGAACCGCGTGCCATAAGCATAAAGGCACAGAAAAACGGCTTAAACGCAATGTTTAAGCCGTTTTATAGTTGTAAATACTTAGCAAAAAAGATGCACCACTAATGCGAGATACAAAAAAATTCACGTTCCACAAAATGTGAAACGCGAACAGGCTCCGGCGGCTCGCCGGTGGCAGGGGCAGAAGGATTTGAACCCTCGGCACGCGGTTTTGGAGCGACTGTTAGAATTTGTAAACTTGTAAAATAGTCATCGAGTTTTAGCCTTTTGTGCAAACCCTAATACAAAACTGTATGTAAATTGATGCTTTATTGATGCTATTCCCTTCTCAAATATTTATTGATCAAAATTTGCGATGCTGTAAACAAAGAATACGCTTAAAACGCAATGTTAAAATATTTTAAATAATCTTTGTATACGTTCATTTTTAAATCTTGATTTATGGTTTATCGACTATGGTTAGGCATATCACATTTCCATTTTATTCACTTCAATTCAATATCGTGAAGTTCTTTAAAAGACCCTTTAACACTAAAACACAAATGCTTTATCAATTTCATTATAATCAATTAGAAATTGGTGAACCTTTAATGGGTCGTATGTGTTTTCACAATATGATAAAAGCAATTTGTTGTTAGATAAAGATAACATTTCATTAAAATACGGATTATAAATAGGAACTAGGAAATTTGCTGCCTTAATAATATCGGAATCAGAATCAATAATGTATATAGGATAATCGCCGGTTTTAATCTCACCAGTATTAACGTCAACATTATTTTCTATAAATAATATATATTTACCAACTATAGCATATTGAACTTGTCCGTTTATACCTTTCATAATTAATTTAATTCCGTTTTCGTCCTTTTTACATATATAATTGCTTACACTTTCATATGTACGAAATCTAATATAATTTCCGAGATACGAAAACTCAATAGGCTGTTCTGAACCGATGATATTTTCAAATCCATTAAGCACTTCTTTGTCTAAAAGCTGTCCGTCAAGCCCATAGTGATATAAAAAATGCTTATATTGATTATTTATCAATCTGCGTCCATATCCATATATTTCGCCGTTATTTACAGCAAACTGTTCTATTAATGTTCCATGACTGTCAGACCAGCTTTCGTCGTTTTCGTATTTTTCGCAGATAATATTTTGTTTCTTTCCTTCAATATCGTATATTGAAGCTGCTGATATTACTGAATAACCGATTTTGTCGGAAGGCGCTTTAGATATGCTATAAGAAAGAAACTGTTTATCATTAATTTTACACATATATACAAACGGAGAGCTTTGCTTTATTTCGTCAATAATCTTAACTTCGCCTGTTTTTCCATCTACTCTTATCAGCTTTATATCATGTATGGTTTCGTCTGATATTTGCTGAGTATAACTTTTCCACTCGTAAAGATACCTGTTTTGCATAACAATTTTAGAATCTGAACTAACAACCCAGTCTTTGGTATTTGCTTGATATTTTAAAGGTGTTTCAACATTAGTTGTTTGATTAGTCAAACAATATTCCTCAGAAATTTCATCGCCTAATTTTGTGGATTTATATCCATAATAGTTATCACCTAAAGCTTCAAGTATTCTTAAGTCGATAAATGAGATAAAATCTAAACTTGTTTTTAAATTGACAGTTGATAATTGAGCATTGGGTAAAACAATGTCGTCGGAACTTTTACCTATAATACTTTTTTGTTCTATTTCAGATGAAGATTGATTATTATTGTTATTATTTTGTGTCTTGCTTGTGCAGCTGCAAAGAGAAAACACTATAATTATAAGAATACAAAATATCTTTTTCATTTTGACTTTTTCCTTTTAATTTCTTATTTTATAAATATCTTTAAAAGTATTATAAGGAACTGATATCCACCAAATAAGCTTTCTCATCGTTTGCCAATAACATCATTTTTTTATTTTTGACCAAATGTATCTCCAAATTGGACTTCATCGCTTTTGGAATATCTAATTTTAAAGAGGTCTGATTTTGAAGATTTATTAAATAGAGCGGCGTATCGTCCTCTTCCCAGTTCCCGAACAACACATAGTCGCCTGCCGAAGACACCGGCTGGACATCAGCGTCTACATTTTCTACAGAAAAGGTCTTATTATTTGTAATACAGACAAGATTCAACGTTTTGTCTTTTAGCGTGTAAGACCACTGCATATTTATTTCACCGTATCCTTTATATTCTTTATCAACCTCTCCTGTGTACAGGTTGATAAGCTGGGTGGTGTAGTATTCTGTGTTATCTTTGAAATAGGGTTCTCCTAGTGTTAGAATGTGATAATCATCAACAAATTCTATTTCATCTGTGTGCGCATAGCCATCTATCTTATCCACCCGTTTCTCGGTTTTTTCCGCAAGGTCAAATACAGACCAGTAACCGTCTGACCTATGATTGCAGAGGATCACTTTTCCACCCGGAGACATAACAAAATTGCAGATCATCTTGTCCCCGGAAAGCTTTGTAATCTCCCCTGTCTTTAGGTTCAAGGCTGCGATACATTCTTTTTTTATCTCATTATCAGAATTCATCTGATATAAAGCCGCATACACCGTATCGCCGTTCAAATAGTGAAATATCTCAGCTATGTCATCTGAATAATTGAATCCATATATCTCACTTCCTACTGTCGCATACTCGAATGAAAACTGCTTCCCATCATAATTCCCCTGAAATTGTACTGGTTTCAGTTTTCTAAGACCGCCTTTCACAACCTCATACACACGATCCACAACTTCATTATCCTCTTTGTCATAATGATATTCACTGACAAAGCTCTCCTGTTTTCCTACAACCAACATATTATCTTTCAAATCAATGGTATCATTAGATTCAGCCAAAATATCCGGTGTTTGCAGATTTGAAGACTGGAAATCCTTCTTTTGCTCACGGTCAATCTCCGCCACTTTATGTTGTCCGAAAATACCTGATAGAAATTCTTTGAACACATCGGAACTCGTAGCTGCCGCTGTGATTCCTGTTACGCACACCAGTATACAAATCAATATTGCTGCCGTCCGCATACCTTGTCTTTTTTTCTTTACGACGGGAATTTCGCTGCTATTTTGACCATCTTTTTCAAATTTCACTGCTGTATCCAATAAATCTAGCCATTTCTCAGGTGTCTTTATCTTATCTAATTTTTTATAATCCATCATTAACCTCCATTTGTTTCATCTGTATGCTGAAAGATTTTTGCAAGCTTTTCCCTGCCCCGACGTAATCTTGACTTCACAGTATTGACATTGATATGGAGAATTTCAGCCGTTTCCTTTACGTCATATCCTTGATAATAATATAGCATCAGTACTTCACGGTATTTTATAGGCAAGCTATGCAACTTCTCCACCAGATCTGATGTTTCCTCATCGTATGTCAATAGATTTATTGATTCTTCTTGAAAGAAATATCCTTTATCCACATTTTTGTTCCAAAATGTCCTATGGTAATCACGACACTCATTTCGGGCAACAGTAAGCAACCAAGCCTTAATATGCTCTGTGTCATAAAACTCCTTTGAAGTTTGATATAGTTTCAGAAACGTATTTTGAAAACAATCCTTTGCTGCCTCTGAATTCTGCGTCCACACAACGCACATTCTTGTGATGTAATCAGAAAAAAGCCGCACGACTTTCTCATAATCCATTCCGGCATATTTTTTCTGCATATCTGTACTCCTTTTTTACTTTAACAATCCGTTAAATTCATATTTCGCTGAAAACTCTATTCATATTATACACGTTTCAGAGTATGAATAGGGTGCATTTTTAATAAAATATTTTTCTTAATTCTCTTTTTTATATAGAATCAAGGACAAACTTTTATTTTTTTATACTTATAAAAGTATAATTATTCCCAATCCAAGTAATTTTTATTCAAAAAAGACTTGACAAATTTTGCATTCTAATGTTATCATATAATTACATTAGAAAAACAGATGTAAAGACAATTTAATAAAACGCCTTTAAAAATTTGATAACTGCCAACAGCAGATATTAAATTGTGAAGTTAAACTTCTTCATTAATAAAAAGTTGAATATTCATTTTGAATTTTAGACTCTTACATATCAAGGCTAACAATTACACCGAAAGTTGCATAAATCTTTCGGGTGATTTGTTGTGCCTTATGTGTAAGAGCCTTTTTATTTTGCAAGTTTATTTGAAAGTCTCTTCATACATAAACAGATAAAAGGTGCTGGTGAAAAATATGAAAGTTTGATATATAACAAATTGAATCTATTAAAATCTAAAATTTAATAAGGAGATCAATATGAAAGAATCTATTTACAAAAGTTATGACGAGCTTCCGTTATTCTTAAACGCAGAAACCATCTCAGGACTACTTGGAATATCATTAACAACAGTATATGAACTGATGCATCAAAAAGATTTCTCTGTCCTTAGAGTTGGTAATCGTATGGTCGTTCCAAAAGATAAGTTTAAGGAATGGGTTGATAAAAATTCAGGAGGTAACCATTGAAATATATTAAAAGAGATGCTATAAAAAATTACTTCCCTCTTCCAAATGAAGTTTTCTGTTTGGGTTTGACATATGGAGAACTTGCAGTTTATTGTTACCTGATGTATTGTGAGAACAGAAAAACCTTTAAATGCTATCCAAGCTATAAAACTATTGGAAATGCCATTGGTATGAGCAAAAACACTGTTAGAAAATATGTAAAATCACTTGATGATAAGCAGCTTATTTCAACTCAACCACAACTATTATTAAAAAAGATGGACATAAACAAAACGGCAGTCTACTCTATACTATTCTGCCAATAGAGGAGGCTTTAAATTATTATTACGAGAAGCAAATGATAAAGTTAGAAGAAGATATACAACAAAAAAGAATACAAAATAAACTTAAAGATCATTCCCTAAGACACCCCAAAAAAGCAGTTTTAAAACGGTCATAAAAGTAAGCAGGTTAAAGTGCGGGGTCTACCCGCACAAATCACATCGGACGGCAGAGCCGACCGTTAGAGGTTTTCAAAGGAATTACAATATCCCTTTTTAGGGGTCTGACAGAAAGGAGCAAAAATGACAGAAAACAAAAAGAAATATGCCTACTGGATGCGTCCTACTATGGTCGCTGAAATAGAAAAAATGATACCGGATGCAAATGCTGCATCTAAAAGTGATTTTGTCTGCAAAGCAGTGGATTTCTATATTGGCTATCTAAAACAGCAAAAGAATATCAATTACCTTGCGCCAGTTCTGGCAAGATCAATCAAAAACGAAGTACGTAGCGTTGAAAAAAATATTTGTGAAATGCTATTCAAGCTTGCTGTAGAACAGGCGATAAACAGTAATCTGATTGCTGCGGAGTATGATATTGATTCAAATTTACTAGATGAACTTCGTGATTCTTGTGCAAAAGCAGTAGCGGAAACGAATGGTCTCATAACATTTGAAGATGCTTATGACTGGCAGAAAGGTAAGTAACTATGCCGAAGATTATTGTCACAAGCAGATATATGAGAAACACACCAAAGCTTACCGCTACAAATCTTGTGAAGTACATGGGTACACGAGAGGGTGTTGAAAAATTACCGACAGGAACTAATTATTCACCATCTACTGTTCGTCAGCAACGTCTCATAAAAGATATTTTAAAATATGATTCCGATGCTGAAAAGTATTTGGAGTACGAAGATTACCTTAAGGAATCTTCAAAAGCCAACGCCACAGAATTTATTGACGCTTTTATAGAACGTAATGCGGATCGCATTGGTGATATGGATAAATTAGTTTCATATATAGCAAAACGTCCCGGAGTTGAAAAGCTGGGTTCGCACGGATTGTTTTCACAAACCGATGACAAAATTGATTTGGACTCAGTTGCGGATGAAATCGGTCATCACAAGGGGATTATATGGACACACGTTATCAGTCTGCGTCGAGAGGATGCAGAACGACTTGGATATAACAATGCACAAGCGTGGAAAGATCTAGTCAGAAGAAATATCACAGAGATAGCAGATGCTCAAAATATCAATTTAGATAATATGCAATGGTACGGAGCATTCCATAACACCACACATCATCCGCATATGCACCTACTCATATATGCAAAAGATGCCAAACAGGGTTGGCTGACCAAGAAAGGAATAGATGAATTACGTAGTACCTTCGGCAATGATATCTTCCGCAACGAACAGTACAAGCTGTTCAGAATGGAAACAGAACTTCGTAATAAGCTAAAAGAAGATGCAAAATATACTCTATACGAATTGATTGCCGGTATTGATAATTCCTATGAACCTACACCTAAGGTCTTGGAACTATTTCAAATACTGATTTCACATCTTGAAAGTTATACAGGTAGAAAGCAATACGGTTATTTACCGCTGGAAGTAAAGGATACTGTCAATAAAATCGTTATTGAACTTGCAAAGAATGATGATATCGCCAAACTGTATTCTGAATGGAACAGAGTCAACAAAGAAAAGCTGTCTTTGTACTATGATAAGAAAAAACCGGACATTCCACTTGAAGATAACAAAGAATTTCGAAGTATAAAAAATATGATTATCAAGGCGGCGGTAGAAATAATCCAATCCAGTGCCGATGAAAATTATACACACCAAACAATCACCACCGCCATCAGAAATCTAGCGAAAGCATTGTGTCTATTGATTTCGCAAAGCTATACGAAAAAGCTCTCTAAGCTTAACAAACAGATAGACAGCAAACTAAAATCCAAAATCGAACAAAAGAAAGCGGCTCATGGTTTAAAAACAGATTATTCTGTTATTGAGTATAGCGAAGATGATGAACAAGATATGTCAATGTAAACCACTTAGAAACTTGATTCAACAATCAAAGAAAAATTAATTTGTGCTAGACTTTTACAATTAGTTGTGGTATTGTGTTGTTCTAAAGAAAGGTATGATTTGTATGTCACAAAAAAGATTATTGACAAACGGTAATACATTTAAAAGAACAGACGGTAGATGGTGTGGTGTAGTCTGGTATATGGACGAACGTGGAGACAGAAAACGCAAGAGCTTTTCAGGTACAACTAAGCAAGCGGTCAATAAGAAAATAACCGACTATATTGCAGATTTTAAAGAATCAATAATTGAGTCGCAGGAAACAAAGAAAACACTTCGTGAGAGTATGCAAAAATGGCTTGAAGTGTTTAAGTTCCCCTCTGTAGAAAGAAGCACTTATGACAGATATGAATGCACGGCAAAACATCAGATTTATCCTGTATTGGGAGACAAGATTGTTAGCGATATTTCTGCCGCTGACATAAAAGATTTACTTAACCAAAAGATGAACGACGGCTATGCCTACACAACCGTCAAAAAAGTATATGTGGTACTCGGTGAATACTTTCGTTATCTCACACAACAAGAAATCATAGTAAAGAATCCTATGCAAAGTGCTCCTATGATTAAAAAGTCAAACTTTTATGCAGCTCAAGAAAAAGAAAATCTTCCCGCAAACGAAACCATAACGGTATTCACTCCAAAGGAGATTGAAATATTCAAAAAAGAGTGCTTCCGATGCTGGGGTAACGGTAAAAGAATTTATCAACAAGCGGCTGCATATATTCTTATGCTTAACACAGGGCTTCGCACAGGTGAATTGCTTGGACTTCTCAACAGCGACATCGACCTTGATAACCGAGTGATGCATCTACAGCGTGGTGTTAAAGAGATCGCTAAGCGTAACGGCATAACTGCCGAAAGAGGTAGAGAAGTAAAAGTCGGCAAGTTAAAAAGTGCATCCAGTAAGCGGGATATTCCGCTGAATAACACGGCTATAGAGATGATAAAGGATTTACACCAAGAAAGATACTTCGGCGAAAATACACCCCTTGTGTGCGACGAAAACGGCAATTACACACGACCTGTTAACTTTCGCAAGAGATATTATCGAATTCTCAAAGCGGCAAGCATTGAAACAAAAGGCTTACACAGCCTACGGCATACATTTGCCACAAACCTTGTTAATGGACAGAAACAAGCAGATGGAACAATTAAATCTCTTACGCCAAGACAAGTTGCTGATTTGCTCGGGCACTCGACTTCGCAGATTACTGAAATGTACTATGTAAAGAAGGACACGGCGAGGTTGAATGGAATTACGAATGGGTTTGAGATATAACGTATAAATTATAACGTTTACCAACTATTTTATGAGCACTTGTGCATTATTAATAGCTGACTCTGCAGAAGCCTCATATAAAACATTTATTTGCCTGTTATCATTTTCATAACTACATAATTGATACACATAATCATTTTTCTTTTCAATTTGTCTTATATACAAAACATTGCCCATATCAGCATATACCAAACCATCATCTACAATGTTTTTTATCTCAGACTTGTCAAACTCAAAAGCTTCTTCTTTTTCATCTTCTACACATATTTTTGACAAATTCATATCTTCATCAAAATATGTCGTTCCCCATTTTATGAGCAAATCATTTTCGCAAGATGTTATGCTTTTTATATAACAATTCTTTTTACTATAAATAAGTTTAAATTTATTGCCATCAAATTTATATATATAATTTGTAATTCCTTTTATATCTCCATCTTCCTGCTCATCAAAAGCCTTTCTATCTTCCTTTTCTAAATATCCTGAAACATATAAATCTTGTTTTACAGGATCATAATGAGCGCAAGCAATGTAAAAATCATTCATAATCGGAATTTCTTTTACTGTTTTTGTTTCTTTATCATAAATATATGGTTTAACAGCTGTATCATCACTTCGCTTTACCCCGGCAATAAAAATGCCGTCATTTAAAGAATATATGTTATTGATTGCAAAAAATTTATTTGTTAACTGTTGAACGTCTTTGCTATGACAATTCATAACAAATAATTCATCACCTTTTTATCCTCTGATAAAGCTGTATAATATACTTTATTTTCTACTGCATTATACATTGCTAAAGGATATTGTGATGTGTATGGGATTGATGCTATCTTTAATAATGATTGACTAGAAAAATTGTACGTTAATACATCCATAACAAGTTCTTCTTTATCAGTTGAATAAGTATTTGTTATGGTTATATATTTTTCTTTGCTTTCTTTATTTTTGCAGCCTACCAACAAATAACATAATCAGTATAAGTGAAACACTTATTTTAATACATCTACTTATATTCATTTATAATCCTCTTTTTTCAGTATTCTACCAGTAAATATAAATACATAGTGTATATATTATTTGTTATTAGTAAATGCTTTATCAATTGTATTATAGTCGATTAGAAATTGGTGTACCTTTAATGGGTCATATGTATTTTCACAATATGATAAAAGCATTTTGTTGTTAGATAAAGATAACATTTCATTGAAATACGGATTATAAATAGGAACTTGGAAATTTGCTGCTTTAATGACATCGGAATTAGAATCAATAATGTATATAGGATAATCGCCAGTTTTAATCTCACCAGTATTAACGTCAACATTATTCTCCATAAATAATATATATTTGCCGACTACAGCATATTGAACTTGTCCGTTTATACCTTTCATAATTAATTTAATTCCGTTTTTGTCCTTTTTACATATATAATTGCTTACACTTTCATATGTACGAAAACTGATATAATTCCCGAGATACGAAAACTCTATGGGCTGTTCTGAGCCGATGATGTTTTCAAATCCATTAAGCACTTCTTTGTCTATAAGCTGTCCGTCAAGTCCATAGTGATATAAAAAATGTTTATATTGATTATTTATCAATCTGCGTCCGTATCCATAGATTTCACCGTTATTTACAGCAAACTGTTCTATTAATGTTCCTTGACTGTCAGACCAGCTTTCATCGTTTTCATATTTCTCGCAGATAATATTTTGTTTCTTTCCTTCAATATCATATATTGTAGCTGCAGATATTACCGAATAACCGGTTTTGTCGGAAGGTGCTTTGGATATACTATAAGAAAGAAACTGCTTATCATTAATTTTACACATGTATACAAACGGAGAGCTTTGCTTTATTTCGTCAATAATTTTGACATCTCCGGTTTTTCCATCTACTCTTATCAGCTTAACATCATGTATGGTTTCGTCTGTTATTTGCTGAGTGTAGCTTTTCCACTCGTAAAGATACCTGTTTTGCATAACTATTTTAGAATCTGAACTAACAACCCAGTCTTTGGTATTTGATTGATAGTTTAACGGCGTTTGAACATTAGTATTTTGATTAGTCAAACAATATTCCTCAGAAATTTCATCGCCTAATTTTGTGGATTTATATCCATAATAGTTATCACCTAAAGCTTCAAGTATTCTAAAGTCGGTAAATGAGATAAAATCTAAACTTGTTTTTAAATTGACAGTTGATAATTGAGCATTGGGTAAAACTATGTCGTCGGAACTTTTACCTATAATACTTTTTTGTTCTATTTCAGATGATGATGAATTATTATCTTGTGTCTTATTTGTACAGCTACAAAGGCACAATACTGAAATCACAAGAACACAAAATATTCTTTTCATAATATTCAACACCTTTCACAATGAACTCGCTGTATACATACAGCGAGTTCGATTAGACTTAATAGAAATAATTTATTAAGTAAGATAATGCTGAGAACCTGAACCAAATTTATTGGTAATAACATTGTTTAATTGAGTCCATGTTCTTTTAAGTTCTCCATTATTGGCTTTTGCACCAGATACGTAAGAGGAAAAGTAAAAAGGATCGCCAATAAAGTATTTATTACTTTCCCACGTCAACAGTCCATTGCACATACAAAAATGTCCATTGGTTGTGTAAGGCCAGTTTGTTTTTCCTGATGAATTCTTAATATTCAAAATCATGGGTTGATAATGTAAAACATTACTTTTTAAATCCTTATTAAATGTTTTTTGACTTCCACCATATTTTTTGTAAACGTATGGTACATAATCTGATGGTTTTCCTGGAAGATAACTGTTCATATAATTTCTAACCAATGGTAAGTCTGGATAAGTAACCCCCCATTTACTTTTCCAAAATTTCATTATATTAGCTTGTTTAGGTGGCTTTGCTCCAATATATTTTGCTACTGTATATATTGTACCTGCACTACAGGAAGTGTTAGTAGCTTGTTTGTATATTTTGGGCCATAAAGCATAATCAGGCATTGAAACACCAGCAACTGTCACCTTCTGTTGAATTCTTATCTCATTACTTAATTTAGTAGATTTATTAGTTATTATTTTTTTGTCGTTATTTTTTGAAGTTTGTATATCTACAATTCCATTAAGAATATCCAAATCTGTTTTAGAAAGTACATTCTCATTAAAACTCTCCGAACTAATATTCATTTCATGTGCCTTTTTTAAAATAATTTGACGCTCTAGTAATGATGAACTATTCTTTAATAGTTCATCAAATTGTTTCTCAATTGTAAGATCTTCTGAAACAACATCAGAATCTCCTTTAGGCGAAATTTTATTTGTACTAGCACTTGCAGAAACTGCTGAAGTTACAAAACAAACGGCAAATAAAATTGTTGCAATAGTTTTATTTAATATTTTATGTATATTCATACTATAACCTCCTTTGTTAAAAGATAACTTTGTAATTAAATTAAATATTATCAATTATATCTATAACCATAATATAAATTTACTAATTGTTTGATTATGATTATAAATAACTTATAAAATTACTTAAACCAACGGAATCACCCTCTTTTTAATATAGTAAATCATTACTGGTTTTGATCAAAATAATTCTCTTTGTCATAAATAATATTAAACAATTAAAGTTATACAATTACTGAAATTATTTATTTTGAAAGTGACAATTAGAATGTTAAATATCCTGTCGTTGCATTTATTTTTTGAGTAGAAAATAATGATTTTTTTGCGTAATGTGTTGCTGTTACTCTGTACTGATATCCCTTTTCTACATGAATAGATTTATTTAAATTATATCGTGAACTATTAGAGTATAAATCAGTATATTTTTTATAATTAGACCAAGATTTTGAATTAGATTTTTTTCTTTGAACAATTACCTTTGTAAATCCACTTTTAATTACCTTATTATTACCTTTGGTATAACCAATAATAACTAATGTAGACTTATCTTTTGCAATTCCTAATTTAGTGTCAACAATAAGTCCAGTTGCATATGGAGTTACTCCTAATGAATAGGAGTGTTCAAGTGCTTCAAAACGTTCCCAATTAAAGTATGTATCATCAGTATTTACTTCATTTGCAAAAGCCGTAAAAGGTGCTAGGCAAATAACAGAAATTAATACCATGCATAATAGTGATATAAGCTTTTTCATTAAATTCATCTCTCCCTCTATTTAATTGATTTAGCAAAATTAATTGATGTTTTCAAATCACATTCTAAATAAATATTGTATTCTGTACAATTATCCTTATATCTAATTGTACAGTTATCTTCTCTTTCAAAAACTAAAATATCCATTCCGTTAGCACTAATCATTTGGCCTGAAATAACATCTCTTGCTGTATCATTTCCTATTAATTCATAGTTCTTTTCAAATTGTTGTATTGTAATATTACCTTGATTACCCAGATATTCAAACTCAATTTCTAAGTCTTTCGATATGGTACTATCGGTAGTCAAATCATTAATCTTTTTTATTTTACAATCCTCTTTTGTCATCTCCTCTGGTATGGTAACAGGAAAAATTCCATAGTTTGAAATTTCTTTAACTAGTTCTTTATCTGATAAGGAGTAACCGTCAGCAGTCGTATTAGCAAAATGATAATTCGGATCAATTTCTGCATTATCACCTATTAATTGTGCTATCTTCTCAGGTATATCAAAATTTAATTGTGCTGAAACAGTAAATACTGATAAAAAGACAACCATTACTGCTGCTGCAACTAATACTATCTTAGTAGATTTAGTAAACTTAGGTTGTTTAATTTCTAATTTATTATTTTTAATTTCCAACAACTTAAAGCATAAATCAATATAATTTGTATCTAAATTATCAACTCCTTTTTCTGTTTCCTTTTGTATAAGTGATTTTATTTCTTGTACGGATAACTTTGTAAAGTCAGTAGAAATCATTCTTTTCAATTTCTTTTTACTTAACACCTTCTTCACTTTGGAACCTCCTATAATTATTGTGTTAATTTATCTAAAAATGTGAACAAATATTTTAATCTTTTTCATAATATTTTATTTTTTTATATAACTTTTTCTTAAGTATTTCATGCCGTTTTCGTATTGTATTATACGTAACATTTAATTCAATTGCTATATCCTTTAATTTTTATGTTTCCAGTAATAAGATATATATAATTTTCTCTCCTCATCATTGAGTTGTGAAATAATATGTAATGCTCTTTCCTCAATCGTTTTGTCGGTAATCATATTATCTATATAATCAGGATTGTATAATAACGAATTATTAATTATTTTATCCTTTTTCTCATTACTGTCGAACTCATATTCATTTCGCTTGATTTTATCCTTAATTGCTTTATTTTTATAATTAAGAACAACCGTATATAACCATGATTTATAATTCTTTATTTCTACACCATTTTTCAAGCTTTCGAATAAAGCAAGATATGCATCCTGCACACAATCTTCTGCATACTCATATTCACAATCAAAATATTGTGAACAATACTGTATAAGTTGATTTCGATATTTTTCACAACAATCCATTATTTTTTTGGTGGACATGGAGGAATCTATTTTTTCGCTTAGAAGTTTATCATTTATCAAAAATTCTCACCTTAATTCTTTTTTTATTTTATTAAAAGCGCATTATCTATTATTTTGATACATTTAATTAATCACACTTTATTCAAACATTCTGTCATTCAGCAACTTGCGTTAATAAATCCTTTATGTATAATTTGTCCTTTATATTTATAGTTCTAATCTTACTTAATGACTTTTCTATTTTATATAATTTTGCTATAAATAAATAATAAATTAGTGAATAAAATCTAAATTTTATCAAAATCTTCCTATGTTTTTAGCATAAAATTGTACCCTTTCTGTTAGTATTTATACAATCTAACAAAAAGGGCACAATCTTAAACTTAGCAATCAAAAATTGCGTCACAGTAAACAAAGAAAAGCCTCAAAAAGGAGAAATACTGCGATAAACTGATGCTATTTTGATGATGTACCAGACGGAATCATTACAAATGCTTGTGACTAGATACGAAAATTGACGCTATTTATGAGCGTCAAAATCGGTTAAACGAACCGCGTGCCATAAGCATAAAGGCACAGAAAAACGGCTTAAACGCAATGTTTAAGCCGTTTTATAGTTGGCAGGGGCAGAAGGATTTGAACCCTCGGCACGCGGTTTTGGAGACCGCTGCTCTACCAACTGAGCTATACCCCTAAATATGGTGGGCCATCAGGGACTCGAACCCCGGACCAACCGGTTATGAGCCGGTTGCTCTGACCAACTGAGCTAATGGCCCATATGTTGGAAATAAAAAGAGCAAGCAAAATCCAAAACAGACGTGCTTGACATTGTTAAATATTAAATTATCCGACAATCAAGGGTTAAGGTGGTGACCCGTACGAGATTCGAACTCGTGTTGCCGGCGTGAGAGGCCGGAGTCTTAACCACTTGACCAACGGGCCTTTTGGTACACCATCACGGACTCGAACCGTGGACCCACTGATTAAGAGTCAGTTGCTCTACCAACTGAGCTAATGGTGCATAAATGTCGGCAACTACCTATTTTTCCGGACCGTTGCCAGCCAAGTATCTTTGGCGTAGATGAGCTTAACTACTGTGTTCGGCATGGGAACAGGTGGAACCTCATCGCTATCGTCACCGACCATAAGACATTTCTGAGAAATGCCATTTGAGTTATATCAGCAACTCAAAAATTG